>CAYWLG010000007.1:0-195921 GCA_964459385.1 uncultured Anaerolinea sp. | reverse complement strand
GATTTGCTCATTACGGCCACACCAGAACCATAAAACACATTTGAAGCTAATTTGGGAAAATAATCCGCTTGATATCAATTTTGTAGGGGCAATTCATGAATTGCCCCTACGTTATTTCACACTCCTGCCCCCTCCTCTCAATCTTCCCTTTTTCATTTTTTGATATAATGATTTCAAGCATGATGAAAAACACTGATTCTGAACGTCTGCAAATGAGATGGATCACCGATCCACCTACCAAGGGGACTGAATACCGCATGGGAGGCGCTGCCCTCCCCCAGACCGCATCTGGCTCATCAATCACACACCTGATTTGACCCTTTCCTGAAAGAACTCCTTTGATTAATGAAGAAGAGCGGCTGGACCGTCGCTCTTCTTTATTCGTTGGAGGTACATATGCAAAAAACTGTCGTGGCCGCAGCTTTGGGGGAATGCGTTCATGTTGCCGGGGTCAGCAATTTTTTACGTCTTGCCGAACTGGCCGGCTGGCGCACGGTTTTCCTCGGCCCTGCCGTTTCGATCCAGCAGGTGCTGCAAACTGCCAAAGCCGAAAAAGCCGATCTCGTCGGTGTCTCTTACCGGCTCACCCCTGAAACCGGGGAACGCCTGCTGGGAGAGTTTGCCGAAGCGGCCGATGAACTGCGCGCCCAGGGTGTGCGTTTCACCTTTGGCGGCACCCCACCGGTAGCCGAACGAGCGCGCCGGTTGGGCTTTTTCGAGCGCGTTTTCGACGGCAGCGAGTCCTCCGATCAGGTGCTGGCCTACCTCAAAGGACAGTCCGACGAAGCTCAAAGCGCCGACGATTTTCCGCAAACCACCATCGAGCGCATCCAATGGAAGGCGCCCTACCCACTGCTGCGTCATCACTTTGGCCTGCCCGAAATGGAACTGACCCGCGCCGGCATCGAAAAGATCGCCTCCGCCCGCGTGCTCGACGTCATCTCACTGGGCATCGATCAGGATGCGCAGGAAAACTTCTTCCGCCCCGAACGCCAGCAGGCGCGCCGCAAAGGGGCCGGCGGCGTGCCCGTGCGCAGCCGTGAAGATTACGAGACCCTTTACGCGGCCAGCCGCACCGGCAATTACCCCCTGCTGCGCACCTATTCGGGCACCGATGATTTTCTGCGTCTGGCCGAACTGTACACCGAGACCATCCACAACGCCTGGTGCGCCATCCCGCTCTTCTGGTTCAACCAGATGGACGGCCGCGGCCCCTGGGACCTGGAAGGCTCGATCCGCGAGCATCAGCGCGTGATGGGCTGGTACGGCTCGCGCGGCATTCCGGTGGAACTGAACGAACCGCATCACTGGGGCATGCGCGATGCGCCTGATGTGGTCTACGTGGTGGCCGCCTATCTGGCTGCCTACAACGCCCGTGCTTACGGTGTGCAAGATTACATCGCCCAGTTCATGTTCAACAGCCCGCCGGGCACCTCAGACGCAATGGACCTGGCCAAGATGCTGGCCATTCTGCGCCTGCTCGAACCGCTGCAGGGACCCGCTTTCAGGGTCTGGAAGCAAACCCGCACCGGCCTGCTCAGCTACCCGCTCGACCTGCCGGCCGCGCGTGCCCACCTGGCCGCTTCGATCTACCTGCAAATGGCTTTGCATCCGCATATCGTGCACGTGGTGGGCCACACCGAAGCCGATCACGCCGCCACCCCGGAGGACGTGATCGAAGCCTGCAAGATGGCCGGTCGTGTTATCGAAAACGCCGTCAAAGGCGCGCCCGATATGAGCGCCGCTGAACGCGTGCAGGAGCGCGTCAACAAACTGACCGATGAGGCCTTTGTCACCCTGCGCGCCATCCGCGAGTTGGGCGCCGAGGCTTCTGTTGACCCGCTCAGCGATGCCGCCACCCTGGCCAAAGCCGTCAAGGTCGGCATCCTCGATGCGCCGCAACTGCGCAACAACCCCTTCGCCCGAGGACGCATCCAAACACGCATCCTCAACGGCGCCTGCTGTGCGGTCGATGAAGAAGGCAAACGCCTGCTCGAATCGGCCCGCCTGCAAAAGATTCAACAAGAAATGGAGGATTCATGAGCAAAAAGCTCAATTTCACCGTCATTGGTGCGGGGCATGGCGGCAAAGCCATGGCCGCTCATCTGGCGTTGTTGGGTTTTCCCACCACGCTCTACAACCGCACCGCTGAACACATCACAGCCATTCAACAACTGGGTGGCATTGATCTTACCTGCTCTGATGGCGGTCCCTGTGGCTTTGGTAAGCTGGCCGCGGTTACCTCGAACATTGAAGAAGCCCTCGCCCATGCCAACATGATCATGGTGGTGGTGCCCTCTTCTGCTCACGCCGATGTGGCCCGCGCCTGTGCTCCCTACTTGAAAGACGGCCAGGCCATCGTGCTGCATCCCGGCCGCACCTGCGGCGCCATCGAATTCGTCAGGGTACTGCATGTGAACGGCTGCACTGCCGATGTGACGGTGTCAGAAGCGGAGACATTCATCTACGCTTCCCGCTCGGATGGGCCGGCGCAGTCGAAGATCTTCCGCATCAAAGAGGCCATCCCGGTGGCAGCCCTGCCGGCGACGCGCACAAAACTGGTGCTCGATATGATCCACGAGGCCTACCCCGAGTTCATCGATGGTGGCAACGTGCTGCAAACCGGTCTGAACAACATGGGGGCCATTTTTCATCCCGCCCTGACCATCCTCAACACCGGCTGGATCGAATCAACCCACGGCGATTACCAGTTCTACATCGATGGGGTCACCCCCTCGGTGGCGCGCGTTCTCGAAGCGCTCGACCGTGAACGGGTTACCGTGGCCTCTTCGCTGGGCATCCGCGCGCGCACGGCTCAGGAATGGTTAAAGCTTTCTTATGACGCCACCGGTGAAGACCTTAATGAAGCCATCCACAACCAGCCCGGCTATTACGGCATCAAGGCACCCCCCACGCTCAATCACCGTTACATCTTTGAAGATGTGCCCATGAGCCTGGTGCCCATTGCCTCGCTGGGGCAGCGTTACGGCGTTTCGGTGCGGGCGATGGATTCCGTGATCCGGCTGGCTTCCATCATGCACAAAACCGATTACTGGCGGCGCGGCCGCACCATCGACAAACTAGGTCTGGATCACCTCAGCGTGAGCGAGCTGCTCGCGTTAGTCAACGAAGGGATCTGGGAAGGAGAGAAACATTGAAAGGTCTGATCATCAATCGCCCCAAAGCGGGCCAGGTGTTCAAGAATGAGAAAACATTCAATCAAATGATCCATTCGCTCGAAAGGGGCGGCATTTCGGCGCAGTATCAGCCGATGTATCAAGAAATGCAGCTCGTAGATGCCCTGTCGCACGAACAGGTCGATATTGCCTTCAGTGCCGATTATTATTTAGCCGGGCGGGCCAACGAACGGGTGAACATTCACAAATTATTTGAAGAAATGCACCTGCCCTACATCGGCTCATCGCCCGATGTGCTCGAACTGGTGCTCTCCAAGGCACGGCTGAAACAGGTTTGGCAGCAAAAAGGCGTTCAAACCCCCTCGTTCTTCCTCTTGCGGCGCGACCAAACGCCCGCCGAGCAGGCAGCCCTGCTGGAGGCCGCCCACGATTTTCCCTACATCCTCAAGCCCAACGCCGAGGGCAATTCGCGCGGCTTGAGCGAATCTTGTGTGGTCTACGAGCGCGATTCATTGACACAGCAGGCCAAGAACATGCTGTTGAACTTCCCTTCATTACTGGTGGAGCATTTTCTGGGGGATGTGCCCGATCTGCGCGAATTCACGGTGGCCATGATCGGCAATGGGCCCGACCGGCTCTTGATGCCGGCCCGCATCCGCCTGATAAACAAGAAGCCCGTGCGTGTGATCACCACCCAAGACAAAGACGAGCACAATACCACCGCCTCGGCCGTCAGCGATGAGAGCATCAAAGAACGTCTGATCGAATTTGTGGGTCATGCCTTTGAAGCCGCCGGGGTGCGCGATTATGCGCGGTGTGATGTGCTCTACGCCAACGATGATTTTTACGCCATCGAGATCAACGGCCAGCCGATGATCCCCGACAAATGGTTTGAAGCCTGTTCACGAGACGCCTGTCTCGATCACGATCAGTATCTCAACGCCATCTTTTTGGCCGGCATCGTGCGCAATCGTGCCGCGGGCCATTCCGATCTGAAAATTCCCGGCGAAATGGTCGAATTTCTGCCCACCCCGGTTTTCAAGGCGCTAACGCACAGCGTTCAAAGCATAAACTGATCACGAAATTGATTTGATTCTCTGCTCGAGGATCATGACCAGCGCAGATGCGGGTGCTGCATGAACCAGTCCTGCACCCGCAGTCCGTGCTCGTTCCCTTTTGGGTGGAGCCGCAAGTAGGTGCCGTCCGGCTGCATCACACGGGCACTCAGATCGTCTTTTAGGTACGTTTCGAGCACCTGGTCGCGCAGATAGCGAATATGGCGTTCCTCTTCCACCGGGAAGACCGTTTCGACGCGCCGGTTCAGGTTGCGCGACATCAGATCGGCGCTGCCCAAAAAGACTTGTTCATGGCCATCATTATAAAAGTAGAAAATGCGGCTGTGTTCCAGAAAACGCCCGATCACGCTGATCACGCGAATGTTCTCGCTCAACCCTTCAATGCCCGGGATCAGGCAGCACATGCCACGCACCAGCAGGTCGATCTTCACCCCTGCCTGTGAGGCCTCGTAAAGCAGCTCGATCACTTCGGTATCGACCACGGAATTCACCTTGATGATGATGCGCCCCTCTTTGCCTTTGCGGGCATGCTCCATTTCGCGCCGCACAAAAGATTCGAGGCGTTCGCGCAGGTTTACCGGTGCCACCAGCAGCTTTTGGTAATTCTGCTTGGTAGAGTAGCCGGTCAGGTAGTTGAAGAGATCGGTGGCGTCGGCCGCCAGCGTTTCATCGCAGGTGAAGAGGCCGATGTCTTCATAGATCGTGGCGGTGGTGGGGTTGTAATTGCCCGTGGCCAAATGCAAATAGCGGCGAATACCCTCCCCTTCACGGCGCACCACCAGCCCCACTTTGGAATGCGTTTTCAGCCCCATGACCCCATAGACCACGTGCACACCGGCCTGTTCCAGGGTGCGCGCCCAACCGATGTTGCTCTCTTCGTCAAAGCGCGCCTTCAATTCCACCAGAACGGCCACCTGCTTGCCGCGTTCTGAGGCCTCCAACAGGGCGCCTACGATGGGCGAGTTTTGTCCCACCCTGTAAAGGGTCTGCTTGATAGCCAGCACCTGCGGGTCGCGTGCGGCCGCGTTCAAGAAGTCCACCACGGCCGAGAACGAATCATAGGGGTGATGCACCAGAATATTTTCGGCGCGGATGGCATCGAAAAACTCGCTTGCCAGGGTCACATCGCGGAAGGGCTGCGGGAACACCGGCTTGTAAGGCAGATATTTCAGGTCGAAGCGCTCCACACTATCGTAGATCTGCCACAGGTGCGCCAGGCTGAGCTGGCCGTTAAGCACATATACATCGGTCGGCTTGATCTCGAGGTTATGCGCCAGCACATTGCGGATGTTCTTTGGCATGGTGTTGTGAATGGCCATCATCACGACAGAGCCGAACTTGCGTTTGCGAATGCTCTGCTGCATTGATTCCAGCAGGTCTTCGGCTTCCAATTCCTGAATCTCAATATCGGCGTCGCGCACGATGCGGAAGGGGTGCGCCTCGGTTACCTCCATGCCCGGAAAGAGCATGCCCAAATTGGCCATGATCACCTGATCGGTCCACACGAAATAATGGTGAAAGGCCACGGTGCCATCTTTGCGCGCTGCTCCCGAAGAACGTTTGATCGGCAGCAGGGGCGGCAGGGTGGCCGGCACCTTGAGGCGGGCAAATTTTTCGATCTCGTTCTTGTCTTTGATCACGATGGCCAGATTCAGGCTCAGGTTGGAAATATGCGGGAAGGGATGCCCCGGGTCAAGCGCCAGCGGTGTGAGGATGGGGTAAATGTTGTTGGCAAAGTACTCATCTGCTTTAACTTTCTGCAGTTTAGTCAGACGGCGGTAATCGAGAATGTGAATGCCCGCTTTTTCCAACTGCGGCAGCAGATCGTGCTGGTAGGTCTGAAACGCTTCTTTGTAAAGCGCCAGCGCACGCTTGCGGATGGTGGCCAGTTGTTCTCGCGGCGTCAGCCCATCGGGCGAAATATCGTTGATGCGGGCGTCCACCTGTTTGCGAATCCCCGAAACACGCACCATAAAGAATTCGTCCATGTTCGAGCCAAAGATCGACAGGAATTTAAGCCGCTCCAAAAGCGGGTTGGTCTCATCCTGCGCTTCTTCGAGCACCCTGGCTTGAAAATCAAGCAGGCTCAATTCTCGATTCAAGATGGGCAAATTCGATTTCGGGCTGGTTTCAAGTGTTTCGCTGTTCATCCACAGATCCTGTTATTGTAATTTCGATAATTGTGCCGGTGTCAGCAGCCACTCGAGGGTGCCGTACTTTCCAGCCTCAAATTCATCCATTGAAAGGCAGCAAAGGCCGCCCTTTTTCATCACGATCGAGAGTGAACGTCCCCCCGAAAGGAAAAGGGAGATCAATTCGCTCAATTCAGGCTCGTGCCCAACCAGTAATACAGTAGAAATCGGGTCCAGCTTGCGAATCTCTTCCACCAGCAGATCGAGATCACCCAGCGGCGCCAGATGGTCGGTAAAAACCAGGCGGCTTTTGGCCAGGTGCAGCTCTTTGCGAACGATATTGGCCGTCTGCTGCGCCCTAAGCAGCGGGCTTGAGAAAACCATGTCGATGCGCGTCTTCGATTTTCTGAGCACCTGGGCCACCTCGGCGCTTTTTTCCTGGCCGGTTTTTGTGAGCGGGCGCAACCCGTCATCGGGGAATTTTTGGGGGTTGCGATTCATTGCTTCGGCGTGCCGCAAAATTAAGATCTTCATTCATTGCCTTCCTGAGTTGAAGTGTTCTCTATGTCAGCAGTAGAGTCTGGCTGTGGATTCTGTTTTTTCGGGCGAGGGCTCGAACGGACTTTTCGCGCGGGCGACTTCCAGGGAAAATCCGCTTCATGTGAGCTGCGCCAGAAGGTGTTCACTTTGGGCAGTTCGGCCATAAACGCCGTAATGGCTGCTTCATGTTTTTCCTGGTAAAACTGCAGCACCGGTTTTCGATCAAAGGCGTGCCTTTTATCAAAAAATTCGTTCAGATAACCCATCAGAATTTCAATATCTTGCACCAGGCCCATGGCATCTTGAAAATCGTGCATCCCTTTCAGGTTCTGTACCGGAAAATCTGCCACCAATGGGTGGGAAATTTCCACCATATAACGAAATTTGCGAAAAGCAATGCGCACCTGATGGATGGTGAGCGGTCGCTCAGGGTCTACCAAAGAGACCTGACCTAAAATCCTGGCATAGGCATCATCCAAAACGCTCAAGATCAGGGGGCTGAGGTCTTCGTTCTCAGCGATCAGGGTGAAGAAGTCGGTGATATTCTCAATGTTGCGGCTCATGGCACCGATTTTGATCGTGTGGATGGTTTTTGCACTCGAACGCAGAAGATCGCGTTCCTTTTTCTGCAGGTGGAGCAGGAAAGGTTTCGCTTCAGGCAGCGCCTCTTCCACTTTGGCCAGCTCTGCCAGGATCACCTGCGTATCCCGCAGTTCGGCCATGTTATCCAGTTGAATTTTGAGGTTCTTGCGCACCTTTTGCAAAGCTGCACCCGGATGAATATTGCGCAGTATTTCGATCACAGACAGCAGCCGCCGGGTCGCCACCCGCAGATCATGCACCGCCAGATTGCTCGCCTCTTCCTGGCAAAGTTTGAGCTGCGTCTGGTAGGTTTCCCAGCGCTTCGTCAAAGCCAGCAATAAGGGGTTTTGTGCTGCCTCGTCCATGCCACTTCCTTAGGCTATTCCACGATCTCAAGCGGAACGCCAAACACCTCTTGAAAGAGAGCCCGGCGTTTCATCAGTGACCATACTTCAAGGGTCATATCCTCATCTCCGCTCAGGCGCAACTGCCAGCCGCCCTCCCCTTTGGTCAAACTCACATCCCGCACCCGCTGGGTATGGCTGCCATCCAGTGCATCTGCCAGGCGCAGAAAAGCGCACAGCTTCGAGATCGTCAGTCGATCTTTTTGCGAAAGAATGGAGGAGAAAGGAATATCCCGATAAGGAACGCCTTTGCGATGGAACTGCACCAATGTAGCCACCATTTCCTGCTGGCGTTCGCTCAAACCAATAATATGATTCGCTTTCAGTAGATAATATCCGTGCTGGTCATGATTGACCGTGTTGACAAAATGCCCGATATCGTGAAGCAGCGTGCCCACCTCAAGGATGAGGCGCTCTTCGCCATCCAGGGCATGCAGTTCTTCTGCCTGATCGAACAAACTGGCGGCAAGATAAGAAATGTAGCGGGCGTGATCCATGTTGAATTGATATTTTTTACCCAATCGAAGTGCCGATTCCCACACCTGAATGCGGTCGGGCAAGACCATTTCTTGCGCCATGCTGCGGGCCAGATCGATCAATAAGCCGTTCTTCAACCCCACGTTCGGGATCTGAACTTCCTGCACGCCACCGATGCCGGTGACCATTTTCAGCACGATCGCGGCGGGCAGAATCACATCGGCACGGTCGGGCCGCAAATTGAACTTGCGAATGCGCGTGTTCACGTCCATATTCTCAAGCATATCGACCAGTCGATCCAGTTCCTCGCTTGTCACCACTCGCGCGCTGTCCCGCTCGAAGATCTTTTGGCGCAGTTCGCCGATGGCCTCTACGTTGCCACCGGTGCCCACACAGACATCAAACGGTTCTGTGCCGATCTCCTGTGCAATGCGACGGCGTGCACCTTCGGTGTATTCACGCAGCAAGCGGCCAAAAGAATCTGATCTGGCCGAAGGGAGTTTTTCTTCATTCAGGCGCTGCAGCAGGCGAACCGTGCCCAAATGATGGCTGTCGGTGGAGATGATATTGGCATCATCGCTGATCGTTACTTCAATGCTGCCCCCACCGATATCGATCAGCATGGCTCGCTTTCCTTTGAGATCCACAGCATCGGCAACGGCAACGAAGACCAATCGGGCTTCCTCTTCGCCGCTGATCACTTCCAGCTCGATCCCGCTGGAGCGAAAAATGCGATCTACCAGAATATCGGCATTATGGGCTTCCCGCACGGCGCTGGTGGCTACCGCCCGGATCTTCGAAACGCCAAAGTCATCAATGATGCGCCGAAATTGGTTAAAGGCGTCGACTGCCTGTTGCAAAGTCTGTTCGCGGAAAAAATTATTGGTGAAGGAATCTTCGCCCAGGCGCACCGGAATACGAATATTCTGCAAGGGGGTAACTTTCCAGGCATCGTCCAATTCAGCGACAACCAAACGGAGTGCATTGGAGCCCGCATCGATCGCAGCAATTTTCTGCATGAGTTTCTTGGCAAAAAAAGCGCTCATTCTCAAACCACCGATGAGCCTTTTTTGTTTGCCAATGACCTCCTTATTAAATAATTAACCTAAAATTGTCTGGTTATTAATAATATTTTAGTGCAAAAATGAATAAATTGCGCGTTCGATCCATTCCGTGTACCGGCTAGGCAGAAAACGCCTGTTTCTACGCCCTTTTGCAAATTTACAGTTCATACCGATAGATGCAAAAAGAGAGCAAAGCCCATCAGCCTTCTCTGCAAAAAACCATTTTAATAATGTAACAAGAGCCAATTAATGTTTTTCTAAAAGAATGTTAAAGGTTTGTAAACGATTGCTTTTGGCCCAAATTATGGCAAAAATCCCCCCCACAGGCTTCGAAAGCTCAAAAACGAGTCAAAACTTCTACTATAATAAAATAAAGAAACGAACTCGCATCAACCAACCGCAAACCTGAGAGAGGGCAGAATCATGGAGTCATTCCTTTTTGCATCCCCAACTGGCAGCTTCGATTGGTATGCCTGGGTCATACTGCCAATCATTGTGTTTTTTGCCCGCATTTGCGATGTAACACTCGGCACCATTCGCATCATTTTTATTTCACGCGGGCTGCGCAAGTATGCGCCTTTTTTGGGCTTTTTTGAAGTCTTCATTTGGATCGTGGTGATCGGCCAGCTTGTGCAACACCTGACCAGTATTACCGCTTATATCGGGTACGCGGCCGGTTTTGCCACCGGCAATTTCGTTGGCATGTGGCTCGAAGACCGTCTGGCCCTGGGAACCTACATGCTGCGGGTGATGATCGCCGGTGAAAGTGAGCCGTTGGTGAATAAGATCCACGAGGCGGGCTTTGGCGTTACTCAACTGGATGCAATGGGCTCACATGGCCCGGTGAAAATGATCTACACGGTCGTCAAGAGAAGGGACGTGGAGCAGGTGATGACAATTATACATACTTGCAACCCAAACGCGTTCATCACGGTCGAAGAAATTCGCACCGCTGAAAAAGGGATCTTCCCGCTGGCCGCTCAAAAACATAAAGAGCCGTTCTTCACACGAAAGGGAAAATGAGCAATATTCAATCAGCTACCGGCAGCGTGATGCGTTTTATACGAAAATTCATTCACCCACTCACTGCCGCCCAACGAAAAGACGTGATCGAAGAGGTTGCCCCCCTCACCGTGCCGGGGTTCGACTTTTACTTGCTGGTCGTCCTCTCGTGCAGCATCGCCACATTGGGGTTGATCACCGATTCAGCCGCCGTCATCATCGGCGCCATGCTGCTCGCTCCGCTCATGTCGCCGATCATCGGCATTGGGCTTTCATCGATCACCGGCGACGATCACATGCTACGCTCCTCGGCCATCGCATTGCTCATCGGGGCCGGGTTGGCGATCGTGCTTTCTTTCATCATGACCCTGATCAATCGCTTTTTGCCCTTTGTAGCGCTGCAAGAACTGCCCGGTGAAGTGCTGGCCCGCATGCGGCCTACCCCCATTGATCTGCTCATCGCCCTGGCCGGTGGCATCGCCGCTTCGTATGCCATGACCCGTCCGAATCTTTCGGCGGCTCTGCCAGGGGTTGCCATTGCCACCGCTTTAATGCCGCCGCTTTGCACGGTCGGCATCGGCCTTGCCCTGGCCCGCTGGGACGTGGCCGGCGGCGCTGCACTGCTCTTCTTGACCAACATGGTCACCATCGCCTTTGCTTCAGCCGCTGTTTTCTTTTTGCGTGGCTTCTCCATTCAGGCCAGACGCGCCGAGCAAAAGATCCCGCGCAGCCTGATCGTTTCGCTCTCACTGGTTTTGGTGTTGTTGGTTCCTCTCACTTTTTACGGTGTGAAATTCTTTAATGAGGCCACCGAAAACCGTCTCATCAACTCGGTGGTTTCTGCCGAGGTGGGCAAAGTGAACGGTTCAGAACTGGTTGACTTGAGCGTGGTTCATACCGATGAAAAACTGGCTATGGTCATCACCATTCGCACCAGCAAGGCGCTCTCCTATGCCGAAGTGATCGCTTTGCAGCAGGAGATCGTCAATGGGCTGGGCCGCCCGGTCTCGCTGAAGGTGGAACAGGTGATCGCCGAAGAATTAGATCCGCTTGTGCCGCCCACAGCCACCCCTACCCTGCTGCCCACTGCCACGGCCACCCCCGGCCCCAGTGCCACCCCCACCTCGTCACCCACCCCCACCCTAACGCTGACGCCTTCGCCCACAGCCACCCCGGCTCAGGCGCTGCTTTCTACGGCGAAACTGCCGCTCTTACAGCTTTACCAGTCCCCCGGCGGGCCGGTGATCGGCAAACTAAAAGCCGGGCAGTGGATCAGCATTCTTTATCAGGAACAGGTTTATCAGGGTCTGGCCTGGGTGCAGGTCATGGATGAAGAAGGACGTGTCGGTTGGGTGCCCAAAGTTTATCTTGCACCACCAACTGCCACCCCCACACCGACCCAAACGGTTGTGATTACTGCAACCCCCTAGAACAGGAAAAGAGGTCAAGATGATAAAAAGTTGTATGAAGAAAAACGTTTTCTCGATACAGGCAAGCGCGACTTTGCGTGAAGCTGCCAAAAAGATGGCCGGCCACCATATCGGTTTACTGCCGGTGGTTGACCCTGAGAACAAGGTCATTGGCATCATCGGGCTGCCCGATATGCTGGCCCTCGAGATGCCGGCTTTCTTCAACTTGATGAACGACCTCGATTTCGTGGCCGATTTTGGCGCTGTGGAGGTCACTCGCCCAAGCGCACAAGAAGTGGATCAACCCGTGACGGCCATCATGCAGCCGGTCTTATCGGTCGAAGAAGATAGTGGCCTGCTGCTTGCCTACGGACTCATGCTTAAGCACAATCTCTCTGACCTACCCGTGGTAGATGAGAGCGAACATCTGGTCGGCATCGTCTCCCGTGTGGATATTGGCACGACCATTCTGGCAACCTGGCAGAACATCGAAGAGGATAAACCATGATCGCAGCTATTCTTTCCAGCCTGGTTTTTCTGGCTACCCTTTACCTGATCTTTTCTGAAAAATTGAATCGCACCATCGCCGCTATGGGGGGCGCGGTGCTCATGGTGATTCTGGGGTTGATCTTTGGCTTCTATGATGAGGCCGGTGCGGTCGCCAACGTTGACTTCAATACCATTGGCCTCCTGCTTGGCATGATGATCATTGTAGCCGTGTTGGAACCGACCGGGTTTTTCCAGTATCTGGCCATCCGCATCGGCAAGCGTTCTAAAGGCAAGCCCGTCTTGCTGCTCGTTTTATTGGGCACGATCACCACCGTTATTTCCATGTTTCTGGATAACGTGACCACGGTGGTTTTGATCGCCCCGGTGACCATCCTTATTTGCGAAATTCTGGGCCTCAACCCGCAGCCTTACCTGATGGGTGAAGCGATCCTATCAGATACGGGCGGTGTGGCCACCCTCATTGGCGACCCGCCCAATATTCTCATCGGTTCTGCCTCCGGTTTCACCTTTCTCGACTTCATCACCCACAGCCTGCCCATTGTGCTGATCGTCTGGCTGGGCGCGCTGCTCATGCTGCGCATTCTCTTCCGCAAAGAATTGGCCGAAAAACCGACCAACCTCGACTCGCTGGAAGAATTAAAGCCTGATACAGCTTTTAAAGACAAGAAAAGCGCCAAAAAGGCACTGATCGTCATTGGCATCACCATCGTCGCCTTCTTCTTTGAGGGGATCCTGCACATTCGCTCGGCACTGATCGCGCTGACAGCCGCCTCGATCACCCTGATCTGGGTCCATCCCCCCATCAGTGAAACGCTGAAGCGCATTCAGTGGGATGTGCTGCTCTTCTTCGCCGCCTTGTTCGTCATCATCGGCGGCATGGAAGGCGCCGGTGTGCTGCAAGCCGTCACCCAGTTGATCTCGCAGATCGGCAATCTCAACCCCCTGATCCTGGGGCTGATCATCCTCTGGGTGGTCGCCTTCCTTTCTGCTTTTGTCGATAATGTGCCGGTCACCATCGCCCTCATCCCGCTTATTCAGGGGCTGGGCAGCGCCGGCATTGCCATTGGCCCGCTGTGGTGGGCACTGGTGTTCGGTGCCGGTTTCGGCGGCAACGGTACCATTTTGGGGTCCACCGCCAACATCGTGGTCTCTTCTGTGTCCGAGAAGACCGATTCGCCCATCACCCCCAAAGTATGGAACAAAAAGGGCCTGCCGGTAATGATCGGCACCTGCGTTATCACCAGCATTCTCTATATTTTGACATTCAACCTGCTCAATCATTAGTCTGAAATTTCCGGCTTGTAACTCCTCCTTTATTTATAAGGAGGAGTTATTTGATATTGATAGGCATCCATTTTTTCACTTTACCGGGTTGAATTAATCCTCTGCTCACTTATCCCGTGCCTGAATAAAGCCCTAGAGGTATACTATCGCTTCTCAACCGGCAAATAACAGGATGTTTGTCTATACAACAGGTGAATTCTAACCCGCCGCTTTCGAGTAAAATGAATCATTCTTGATCGAAGAGAGGTTTCTATGTCTGGCATTTCTCCCACTTCAACTTCCCGCTGGCAAAAGCTGAAATCTGCCATCGGCCCAATGGAGTTGTCCTGGAAGCTTGCCCAGGATTATGGCCTCTTGCTCATCGGCGCCCTCATACAGGCTTTCTCGATGCGTCTCTTTCTGGTGCCGGGTCAATTGGTCAGCGGTGGCATCAGCGGCGCGGCACAGATCATCACCCATTTCGTCAAATTTCCCATCGGCTTGATGGTCTTCATAGGCAACATTCCCCTCTTCGTACTTGGATGGCGCCATCTGGGCGGGCCGCGCTTTGCTATCCGCACCGCGGTGGCGGTGGCCGCCTTTTCCATTTTCACCGACCTGCTTGTATTTTTCATTCCAACCCAGGGTGTTACCGGCGATAATGTGCTGAACTCGATCTTTGGCGGCGTACTGCTCGGCATTGGCCTCGGTCTCGTTTATCGTGGCCAGGGCACCAGCGGCGGCTCGGATATTCTCGGCCGCATCCTCAATTATCGTTTTGGCGTGCCCATTTCGCAGTCTTACCTCATCACCGATACGATCGTGGTGCTGGCGGGTGGTTTCGCTTTCTCATGGGAAAAAGCCCTTTATGGCCTGGTGGTCATCTACATCAGCGGCATTGCGGCCGAGGCCATTTCGGAAGGGCAGAGCATTTATCGCACGGCCATCATCGTGACCAAAGAACACGAAAAAGTCACCCACGTTGTGCTCGATCAAATGGAACGCGGTGTGACCATTCTGGCCGGCAAGGGCGGTTATACCAACGAAGATCGCCCCGTCTTATATTGTGTGATCACCCGTTCAGAGGTGAATCAGCTCAAACAACTGGTAAAAGAGATTGACCCCGAAGCGCTGATGGTCATCGGCTCAGCCCATGAAGCACTTGGAGAAGGTTTTCGGTCTTTCAAATAACCCTATTTTACAAAATGCAGCATTGCCCCGGTGAGGATACCCAAAATTCCCAGATGGTAGGTGACGTGCACCCAAAACCTGCCATGGGGAATTTTTTGTACGAAGCGATCATAGGCCAAAGAAGTGTCCGAGAGGAAGAAGCAGCCCGCCCCGATTGCAGAAACCAGCGCCGCGCTCTGGCTCCAGACCGGGTTGAAGAAGGTCAGCAGAGCCGAGAGAAACATCAGCGAAAGGGCCAGGCCATAGGCCAATGAAGCGCGCATCATCTTCTGCGGTGCCGGCAATCTGGCAATGCCCGCGCGCACGACGCGCAGAATGCGCGCCCCGCTGATGCCCACGATCACGGCCACAAAAAGCGCCATCCACGACGAGGGCGGTAATTGATAATTAAATCCCACAATAAAGGCGACGTGGGCCAGCAAAAAGAACCCCAGCCCAACGATAAAATAGCGCGGCGGGAAGAGCAGGGCAATATCTCCACCCAGCGAGAGCACCAGTCCCAGGCCAAACCACAGCATCACCCCCTGCCAGCCGCTCACTTGAAGCGACCAGAGGATGACAAAAAGCAAAGTGGCCGGTTTGGCCACTATTAATAAAACACGATTCTCTTTCCAGGCGGCATACCAATCGAGCAGGGCAAAAAGGATGGCTGCGTAGAAGCTCCAGAGAAAGCTCATTGGGGTTTCTCCTTTTCGTAGCCCAGCAGATGAAGTGCCTCCGGGCTGTTGCGCCAATTCTTGTTCACCTTGACCCGCAAACTCAAGAAGATCTGCCGTCCGCTCATGGATTCGATCTCCTGGCGGGCGCGGGTGCCAATCTTTTTGAGCATCTCGCCTCCCTGCCCGATGACGATCCCTTTTTGCGAGTCGCGCTCCACAAAGAAGGTGGCCTCGATAAAGGCTTTTTCTTCACTGCGCTCGGCGTATTCATCAATGCGCACCGCCAGGCAGTGAGGTACTTCGTCGCGCAAGAAATAGAGGGCCGATTCACGGATCAGTTCGGCGGCGATGTCTTTTTCGTAATAATCGGTGACCGTGTCTTCATCAAAGAATGGCTCACCAACCGGCAGCACTTCATGGATGGTCGCCAGCAATTGATCGAACCCCTTTTTATTGAAGGAAGAAACTTCCAACATATCTTTGGCAGGGTAAAGTTCCAGTGCCGCTTTGCGCGCTGCTTCGAGGCTTTCTTCATTTACCAGGTCTACCTTGGTGAGCACCACATAGACCGGCGGCAGACGGCGAATGGTGTGCAGTTTTTCGCCAATGGTTCTGTCTTCGGCAGTGAAAGGTTCATCGGTGGCCAGCAGCCACAGCACCATGTCAGCATCCGAAATGCTGTCGAGCGCTTCATCGTTCATATAGTCGCCCAGCTTGTGCTGCGCCTTGTGAATCCCGGGGGTATCTACAAAGACTGCCTGCATGCTCTCATTGGTGAGAATGCCCAACTGGCGACGCCGGGTCGTTTGCGGTTTGGGTGAAACAGCCGCGATCTTTTGCTCCAACAGATTGTTGATGAGGGTTGATTTGCCCACATTCGGGCGGCCGATCACAGCTACGTAACCGGCTTTCATTTGCGTCTCACTCTCAGGCATCTTCACCTTCCATCTTTTCTTCTGATTGAACCACTTGAACAAGTGGGGCAGTTTTGCGCGTGTTGACGATGACAACAGCGGCGATCACCAAAATGCCGCCCACCACCAAACGCCAATCGGGCACTTCCTTCAAAACGATCCAGCCCAGCAGCACGCCCACCAGAGGGAACATGTAGGTGGTCATGCTGGTGCGGGTCGGCCCTACCGAATTGAGCAGTGAGAACCACACCAGTGTGGATACGCAGGAGCCCATAATGCCCAACCACAACAAAGAGCCGATCGTCAGCGGCAGCACAGGCAAATGCAGCGGGGACTCCACGATCAACGTGGTGGGCAAAACAAATGCAAAGGCAGAAGCCATCTGACCAACGGCCTGCGTTTCGGGGCGCATGCCACGGGTCATGATGCGGGCAAAGATGCCGCTGCCGGCGTAAAAACTGGCCGCCACCAGCATGCCAATGATGCCCAAACTGCCTTGTTCGTCACTCCCGCCCAACTGGTTGGATGCCAGCACAATAACCCCGCCGAAACCGATCACCAGCCCCATCAGGGTTTGCAGCGTGAATTTCTCTTCTGCCAGAAAGAGTGGCGCCAATAAAATGGTGAACAACGGCACAGTAGAATTGAGAATGGCCGCCATCCCCGAAGAGATGTGCGTTTCTGCCCATGAGATCATCACGAAGGGAATGGCTACATTGAACAAGCCCAAAATGAGGTACTTCCACAGGTCTGCGCGTTTAAACTTGGGGCGCAGAAAGAAGCTCACCACCAGCAGGCCTAAAAAGGCAAAACCGGTGCGGAACATGACCAGCACAAGCGGACTGACCTCTGCCACCGACAATTTGATAAATAAAAACGAAGAGCCCCAAACGAAGCCCAAAAAGAGAAACTTAAACCAATCTTTCGTTGACAACTTGCCGTCCCTCCAATTCGAGCAGCCATTGCTTGGTGCGGATGCCGTCGGCGGCCGAAAAGCCTGTCAGGCGCCCGTCAGATGCCACCACGCGGTGGCAGGGAATGAGGATCGGCATGGGGTTGCTTCCCAGTGCACCGCCCACAGCGCGGCTGGCTGCAGGCGAGCTAAACTCCGTGGCGATCTGGCCGTAGGTCATGACCTCGCCATACGGAATCACCAGGGCCCGTTGTAACACCCGATGTTGAAACGGCTTCATGGCCGACCAATCCAACTTAAGCGCAAATATCTTCCGCTTGCCGGCCAAATATTCCAAGATCTGCGCCAGGGCAGCTTCGGCATCCGGGTGGGCGACCACCGGCCGGGGCTTTTCATCTTTACGCGGGCGTCCGGCCAGGTTCACCCCGGTCACACCCAGCATCCCGGCAAATACTTCCACGACACCAATCGGGGTGTTCTCAGCACGGGCACCACAGGGTTTCACAAATGAGTTCATGGTTCGCTTTCGATTGCAATAGAAAAAGGAATGTCAAAATACTGTGTACAAATACCGACTAAATTGATAAGAGATCCACGAAAATCGTAGGGTTAGCGTAGGGTAATAGTCAAGTAAGAAAATTGGATTAGTCGTAATATATTCACAGGGCGACTTCTCTTCTTCTCCTCCTTGGAAATGAGAGCCGGGGTCGGCGTCCCCGGCTCTCGATGATTTTACCATAATCACCCTGAGGTTGAATAACCTCCCCCATAAGATCCTCGCATAAACCGGAGTGCGAGGATCTTGCATTTAAGTGCAGATCATTTTGCTGCCATGCTGGACAAGGTTATATCAACACCCTTCACTCATCTTTGTCTAAACATCCCCATAATTTGTGATAAACTTGCTGGGTTGGATCAAAAAGCATTCCCACGGAGTAAAGAGATGGAAAATCGAGCTACTTATCCAGTTGATATTGCCGGTGTCCACCGCGAGTTGACACTTTTCGAGATCAAGCCGGGCCTGCGCATCGCCATTTTGAACATTCTGGGCGACACCGAACTGACCCAGGCCTGTGCCAAAGCCCTGGCCGAGAAACTGGCCGACACACCCTGTGATGTGCTGGTCACCGCCGAAGCCAAGAGCATTCCCCTGGCCTACGCCCTCTCTGTGGAAATGAAAAAGCCTTACGCGATCTTGCGTAAAGCCTACAAGCCCTACATGGGCAACGCCTTGCAGCACGAGACCCTGTCCATCACCACCGGCAAACCGCAGACGCTCTTCCTTGATGAGAAAGACCTCAGTCTGATGCAGGGCAAGAACGTAGTCATCGTGGACGATGTCATCAGCACCGGTTCCACCCTGCAGGCCATGCGCCAGATCGTTGAAAAAGCCGGCAGCAAGATCAGCGCCGAAGCTGCCATCTTCACCGAAGGCGAAGAGGCCAAATGGGCCGGCATTATCTCGCTCGGCCATTTGCCCGTTTTCTGCGACTAAATTTCCCGTATCAAAAAGGCGAGAGGAGCGTTTGCTCCTCTCGTTTCGTTTTAAGCGACCACCCGGGCGCCATCTTCGGCATGGCTTTGAAAGATGAGCGTATCCGGCCCACCCGATTTCATATAATCTTCGTGCAGCCGCGCGATAAAGGCGTCTACAAACGCCTCTTTCACCAAATTGACCGTGCAGCCCCCAAACCCGCCCCCGGTGATGCGTGCCCCCAGGCAGCCGGGGAGTTTCATGGCCAGATCAACCAATAGATCGGCTTCTTTGCAGCTTACCTCATAATCATCGCGCAAAGACGCATGCGTCTCCACCATTAATCGGCCAAATCCTTCCCCATCGCCCTGATCCAGCAGTTCCACCGCTTTGAAGACACGCGTCACCTCGCTGATCACGTGTTTGGCGCGCCGGTAGACGGCATCACTCATTTTGCCCCGGACGGCTTCGAGGTCGTCCAAACTGGCATCGCGCAGGGCTTTGATCGAGGCGTTCTGCTTCTTCAAAATGCGCACCGCATCGTTGCACTCTTCGTGGCGCGTGTTGTACTCGGAGGTCACCAGACTGTGACGCACGCCCGAATCGGCCACCACGATGCAGGTGCCGGCCGGTAATTTCACCGGACGCCAGTCGAGCGAGCGCGTATCCAGCAAGAGGGCATGATCTTTCACCCCGTTGGCGCAGGCGAACTGATCCATCAAGCCGCAGTTGACGCCCACATACCGCACCTCGGCCTCCTGGCAGAACTGCGCCAGGGTCATGCGGTCGATCGTCCAGCCGCCCAGTTTTTCCCATAAAACGGCAAAGCCCACTTCCACCGCCGCAGAACTGCTCAAGCCGGCCCCGATGGGCAAATTGGAACTGAACTCAGCGGCCACGCCATTCACATCCAAGAGATACTTGCGCAGCACATGTGCCACTCCGGCCGGGTAAAGTGCCCAGCCCGGCAGAGGCTGGCCGTTTACGTCCTGTTTCTTTTCGATCGTGGCCAGGGTCATTTCAACTTCTTCATTCAGATCGCACGCGCGGATGCGAATGACCCCATCCGCCAGTGGAACGGCCTCGATCACCACTTCCTTATCGATGGCGGCGGGCAGCACCAATCCATCGTTGTAATCGACGTGCTCCCCCAGCAAGTTGACACGTCCCGGAGAAAGAACTTTGATCTTGTTTTGTTCTGTTTGATCTGACATACCAACCTGCCCGTGATAAGAATGTGCCAGTACGGCCTTTTGTTTGTGGGTCAACTTCTTTAATTCGCGCTCACGCCGCATGGCAACCGTTCGATCCGGTTGCTCTTCGACATAGACCAGTTTGACGGGGCGGTGAAATTTGGTGTACTTTGCACCGCGTCCGCTGTTATGTTGTTTCTCTCGCCGCGCCGGGTCAAGCGTCCAGCCGGTGTAATAACTGCCATCGGCGCATTCGAGCAGATAACAGTAATAGGCCATTAATCCCGTTTCTTCTCACCAAAGTTGCCGAACCAGGGAATATGCCCGGCCACTTCGCGTTTTTCTGCCTTGGCAGATCCGCTCGGGGTGCTCCAGTCGAGCGAACGTTTGTACTCCAGCCAGTCTGCACGGCTGGACTGCGCCGAGGCAAAGAAGGCTTGCAGCGCCGCCGCATCGTTGGCTTCGATCCACTCGCGCACCTGCATAAGCGTTTCGATCATTTTGTCGATGCTCTGCAGCGAAGATTCGCGGTTCTGCAAGAACGATTTGCCGAATTCCTCTATCTCGTGCAGGTTTTCAATGGTCTTTGTACTGTGCAGAAAGGCCTTGTCGGCCAACCGGTGACTGTCGTTATGGATCTTGCCGGCCACGGACTGATTCAAAAAGACGGCGGCCGCCAGCTTGGGCAGCAGTTCCACCTTCGTTAAAATAGCGGCCGCTTCATCAGTATCGGTAAAATACGGATGCGCGCCCAGCAGTTCGGCAAAATCGCCCACCGTTTTGATCACACCCGGCTGGGTGGTCATGCCGCTGCAAATGATGAGCGCCCCGCCCTTGAACAGGTCGGCGTGGGCTTCTTCCAGCGCGTCTCCGCTTTCGTCCAAGTAGGCCGGATTCAAGACCGGAATGGCAGTGATGAACGAGTTCTCAGCCGGCAGCGTGGCCGCTGCGAATTCGTCCATATGCTGCACCAGCAGGGAGGTGTCGATCACGCAGGCGCCGGGTTTGATCCATTTGGCGATCGAGACGATCATGGGGTGCACTTCGTCGGCCGGTACCGCTAGCACGATCAGATCGGTGCCGTTGAGCAGGGTCTCTCCGTCTTTTTCGATGCGCTGAAAGATGTCTTTCTTGGCCACCTTGTCGTTTTGAGCCGGTTCGGGGTCAAAACCCACCAAAGTGACCTTGTCGCCATACTGCTTTATGGCCAGACCGATCGATTGGCCGAGCTGATGCAGCCCGATTACCGCAATTTTTGCGCCCATGTCACACTCCAATCAAAAGTTTGCGCATCCCGGTGACCAGCGGGGTCATGATCCAACCGATCACATCCACACCTGCCAGCGGAGCGACGAACAATACCACGATGAACAAAATTGGCCCATAGGGCTGAATTTTTGCGTAGACCTCTGCGGCACTGTCAGGCAGCAGCGAGGTAAGGATCTTTTCCCCATCCAGAGGCGGCAAAGGGATCAGATTAAAGACCATCAGGGATAAGTTGATGATCATGAACACATAGAGAAACTCACCCAGCGTGGGCAAAATTCCACTTGGTGCGCTGAGGGTCACCCACCCCAAACGTAGCGGGATCGCAGCCGCCGCGGCCAAAACGAAATTGGAAAGCGGGCCCGAAAGCGACACCCACAAAAGGCCGTAGCGTGAATTCTGGCGCAGCGCCGCCGGGTTGATGGGCGTGGGCTTGGCCCAGCCGAACCCGCTCACCAGCAAAAGCAGGCTGCCAAAAATATCCAGATGCACCAGGGGATTTAGTGTAAGGCGCCCGGCTTCGCGCGGGGTAAGATCGCCCAGACGGTCGGCGATGAAGGCATGGGCAAACTCGTGAAAGGTAAAGGCGATCACCAGGGTGATCACACGGCAGATCAGTTGGTCAGGTGCCAGGTTGAGCATTTCCCATAGCCTTCCTGAATCGGGTTGTTGGCATTATAACATGATGGGATATAATCTCATCATGTTACCCGAACTTAACATCGGCGATGTGGTACGCCTGCGCAAGCCGCATCCCTGCGGCAGTTACGAATGGCGCATCGTGCGCCTGGGAGCGGATATCGGCCTAGAGTGCCTCAAGTGCGGCCACCGGGTGCTGCTCTCGCGCCGCGAGCTGGCCCATCGTGTCAAAGCGTACCTTCCCGGAGAGAAAAAGGATGAATCCACCCAGTAGTCTTCCCCGTTTGCTTTTCCTGTTTTCAGATACCGGCGGCGGGCACCGTGCCGCAGTAGAAGCCATCATCGAAGCCCTCCAATTGGAGTTCCCCGGCCAGTTCAGCGCCGAGATGGTGGATTTCTTCAAGGAATATGCCCCGCCCCCGCTCAACTTTGCCCCCGAGATCTACCCGGTTTTCTCGAAGAATTCCGCCCTCTGGGGCATGAGCTATCACATTACCAACAGTGAGCGCCAGGTAAAAATGATCACCCGTGCTGCCTTCCCTTATTACTTCGCAGCCACACGCAACCTGCTCTCTGATCACCCCTGCGATCTGGTCATCTCGGTGCACCCCTTTATGAACACCCTCATCCGTCAACCGGCCCACCGCAAACATATCCCCTTTGTCACCGTGGTCACCGATATGGTCTCCACCCATGCGCTCTGGTTCGACAACAAGGCCGATCTCATCATCGTGCCCACAGATCTTGCCAAACAACGCGGTGAAGAGTTGGGGGTGGACCCTGAAAAGCTCGTCGTTTGTGGTCTGCCGGTGGATGATCGCTTCTGCAACCCACAGGTCAATAAAGCCGAACTCAGAAAAACGCTCGGCTGGGCGGAAGACGGGCTGAACCTGCTGCTGGTGGGTGGGGGCGAAGGCATGGGGCCGCTCGAAGCCACGGCCAACGCCATTGACGCGGCCAAACTGCCGGTCAACCTCATCGTTGTGACCGGTCGCAACCAGCGACTGCAAGAAAAGCTGGAAAACAAGACCTGGAACATCTCTCACAAGATTTACGGCTTTGTGAAAAACATGCCCGAACTGATGGCCGCAGCCGACGTGCTCATTACCAAGGCCGGCCCCGGCACCATCAGCGAAGGCTTCATCTCCGGCCTGCCCATCATCCTTTACAGCCGCCTGCCCGGCCAGGAAGAAGGCAATGTGCTTTATGTGATCGGCGAAGGGGCGGGCATGTGGGCGCCCGAACCGGCGATGGTTGTTTCGGTCATCAAGAATTGGCTCAAACATCCCGACCGGTTGATCGAAACCACCGAAGCCAGCCGCAGTCTGGCCCGACCCCAGGCAGCCCGCCAGATCGCACAGCAATTAATGAAGCAGGTAAACAAAACTTCCCACTAAAAGCACTGCCTGCTTGCCCCGGCCTCTGCTCTGACTTATAATTTACTCACTATGCCGATCTATTCAGCCAACAGTTTCGACTTCATCAGCCGTGCACCCGAGCAGACGCGTCGTTTGGGCATGCGCCTGGGTGCCATGCTCAAAAGTGGCGATGTACTGGCCCTGCATGGCGATCTCGGTGCCGGCAAAACCACCTTTGTGCAGGGCATCGCGCAGGGTTGGGGTTCCACCGATGAGGTTTCCAGTCCCACTTTCGTGCTGGTCAACGTTTATCGCCGCCCCGATGGCGCTCTCATCCATCACATGGACGCTTACCGCATCCAATCGGCGCTGGAAGCCGAAGACCTCGATCTGGAAGAAATGATGCGCAGTGGGGCCCTGTTGGTGGAATGGGCGGAGCGCATCCAGTCGGCCCTGCCGCAAGATCATCTCGAAGTGCAGCTTGCCTATGTCAATGAGGAACAACGCAGCATGGCTTTCTTCCCGCACGGAAAACGATATGAAGCAATGGCCGGCGAATTAAAACGCGCGGCTTTTGGAGGTTAATTATGCTTTTAGCCGTGGATACTTCCACGCAAACCATCGGCCTGGCTCTCTATGACGGTGTTCAGGTGGCCGGTGAAATGATCTGGCAAACGAAAACCCATCACACGGTTGAGCTTGCCCCGGCCGTGGACGATCTGATGAAACACTGCTCGGTCAAACCCACCGACCTGCAAGCCATTGCCTGCGGGCTGGGTCCGGGCTCATTCACCAGTCTGCGCATTGGTTTGGCGTTGGCCAAAGGCATGGCCCTCTCTCTTAAGATTCCCCTGTTGGGCATCCCTACCCTCGATTATTTGGCCGCTGGCCAACCCCTTCTCGAAATGCCGATGGCGGCCGTTTTACCCGCCGGACGCGGACGTCTGGCAGTGGCCTGGTATGAGAACCTCGACGGCCAGTGGGTCAGCCAGGGCGAGGCGACCATTGTCAGTGCCGAAGACCTGTCGGCACAGATCTCACAACCCACCTACATCGTCGGCGAGTTTGATGCCGAAGAACGCCAAACCCTGAGCCGCAAGTGGAAGAACGCCATCGTGGCTTCCCCAGCACACTGTCTGCGCCACCCCGGCATGCTGGCCGAGCTGGCCTGGAAACGATTCCAGGCGGGCGAGCAGGATGAGCCCATCTCGCTGGCACCGATCTACCTGCATGTTGCTGAGGCCATCCCCGATTGAGCCAACCTGAGAACGATCTTGCCGTTCACATTCGAAAAATGCAACTGGACGATATTGACCGGGTGGTCGAGATCGATCACGCTTCGTTTAGCCTGCCCTGGCCGCGTTCTTCCTTTGTGTTTGAGGTCAAAGAGAATGCCGCTTCGCGCTGCTGGGTGGCCGAACTCGTCGGTCAGAATACCCCGGCCCCAATCGTTGGCCTGCTGGTCACCTGGTTGATCGTGGACGAACTGCATATCGCCACCCTTGCGACCGACACGAATTACCGTCGCCGCGCCATTGGCCGCAAACTGATGCTGCATGGCCTGAGCGCAGCCACTCGTGAAGGCGCGGTTGTTTCATTTTTAGAGGTGCGCCGCAGCAATCTGGCGGCTCAGGCCCTTTATCAAAGCCTGGGTTACCACATGGATGGCGTTCGCCCCCGCTACTACCAGGACAATAATGAAGATGCCCTTTTGATGAGTTTGCAGCCCATCGATCCTGCCCTGTTCGATTCGCACGGGTAAGGTAAAATAGAAGATTGGAACTCCAAAAAAGGAGATCTCGTCGATGAATTCACAAGAAACGCTCAACACTGTAGCCGATCAGGTAAAAACCTGCGAGAAATGCGCCTTGCATTACTCGCGTAAAAACGCCGTTTCGGGTGAAGGGCCGGCCAATTCTGAGATCATGTTCATTGGCGAAGGCCCCGGCTTTTACGAAAACGAAGAAGGGCGCCCCTTTGTGGGCCAGGCCGGCAAGTTTTTGGACGAACTGCTCGAAATCGCCGGGCTCAAGCGCAGCGAGGTTTTCATCTGCAACGTGGTCAAATGCCGCCCTCCCAGCAACCGCGATCCGCTGCCCGAAGAGTTGAGCGCCTGTGCAGGTTACCTCGATAAGCAGATCGAAGCCATTGACCCCTGCGTTATCGTCACCCTGGGCCGCTTTTCGATGGGCAAGTTCTTGCCCAACGCCAAGATCAGCGAAATTCACGGGCAGGCCTGCATGGTCAATGATCGCATGATCGTGCCCATGTTTCACCCGTCTGCCGCGCTGCACCAGCCTTCTTTAAAACCGTTGGTCATCGAAGATTTCAAGACCCTGCCCCAATCGTTGCAGCAGATGAAGAAGCACCAGGTCAAGAAAGCAGTAACCGATCTAACTCCAAGCGAAGATGCCCCGGCCAAACCCGATGAAGGCCCCGCCGAGCAATTGAGCCTCTTCTAATTTCTCAGGTGAACTATGGATTTTTCAACTACTCTGATCGAAAAATTTAAGAACAAGACCGCCCGTGTGGCCGTGCTGGGTATGGGCTATGTAGGCCTGCCATTTTCTACCGTCTTTGCCGAGGCCGGCTTTACCGTCACCGGCATTGACCCTGTTAAAGAGAAAATGGAAATGATCAACAACTGTGAGAGCTACATCATGGATGTGCCCTCCGAGAAAGTGGCTAGGCTGGTCAAGGCCGGCAAACTGAGCGGCACTACCGATTATTCGGTGCTCAAAGACATCGATGCCGTGGCCATTTGCGTCCCCACCCCGCTGCGTCAGACTGGTGACCCCGATCTTTCATTCATCGTCAGCGCGGCCGAAGGCATTGCCCCTTATGTGCATCCCGGCATGGTGGTCGTGCTCGAATCGAGCACCTACCCCGGCACCACCCGTGAGCTGGTGCTGCCCACCCTGACCGAAAAGACCAACCTCAAGATCGGCGAAGAGCTCTTCGTGGCCTTCTCGCCCGAACGCGTAGACCCCGGCCGCACCGACTGGACGACCAAGAACACCCCCAAAGTGATCGGCGGCATGACCGAGAAATGCACCGAAGTCTCAGCCGCCTGGTATGCGCAGGCGCTCGACACGGTGGTGCCCGTTTCTTCCACGGAAGTGGCCGAGATGGCCAAGCTGCTCGAAAACACCTTCCGCATGATCAACATCGGCTTTGTCAACGAACTGGCCCTCATGTGCGACCGCCTCGGTGTGGACGTGTGGGAAGTGATCGATGCTGCCGCCACCAAACCGTTCGGCTTTATGAAGTTCCAACCCGGCCCCGGTCTGGGCGGTCACTGCATTCCCATTGACCCGCTTTACCTGTCCTGGAAGCTGCGCTCGCTGAACTACACTGCCCGCTTCATTGACCTGGCCTCCGAGATCAACACCTCCATGCCGCGTTTTGCCGTCACCAAGGTGCAGGACGCCCTCAATATGCACGCCAAACCGCTCAAGGGTTCAAAGGTACTGGTGCTGGGCATGGCCTACAAACCCGATATCGACGACGTGCGCGAATCCCCCTCCATTGATGTGGTTCGTCTGCTCCAGGCCAAGGGCGCCAATGTGGAGTACCACGATCCCTACATTCCGCTGGTCAAACACGAAGGCTGGCAGATCGAATCCATCAAAGACCTGGATGCCGAGGTGAAGGATGCCGACTGCGTGGTCATCGTTACCAACCACAAGGTCTACGATTACCCGGCCATCCTTGCCAACGCCAAATTGATCGTGGATACCCGCAATGCACTGGGCAAGCTCGGCGCCAAGAATCCCAAAGTGGTGAGGCTCTGATGGCACAATATCTGGTCACGGGGGCTGCCGGCTTTATCGCCCACCGGGTGATCGAGATGCTGCTGGAACAGGGGCATCAAGTGATCGGCGTGGATAACCTGAACGACGCTTACGACGTGCGCCTCAAACAGTGGCGTTTGCAGCAGTTTGAAGGTCGTTCTGGCTTCACCTTTTTGCACGATGACATTTGCCGTACCGAGCTTTACAGTGAACTGGCAGTCAAATATCCAAAAATTGAAGCCGTCATCAACCTGGCCGCCCGCCCTGGCGTGCGTCAGGCCATGGAAATTCCCGAAGTCTATTTGCAGACCAACACCAATGGTGTGCTGAACCTGCTCGAATACATCAAGAAAAATAACATTCAAAAACTGGTGCTGGCCTCCACTTCCAGCATTTATGGCACTGGTGCCCCATTGCCCACCCCCGAAGAGGCCGATTCCAGCCATCCCCTGCAGATCTACGCTGCCAGCAAAAAAGCTGCCGAGGTCATGGCCTACACTTATCATTATCTTTTTGGCATCGACACCACCGTCTTCCGCTTTTTCACGGTGTACGGCCCGGCCGGGCGCCCCGATATGGCCATGTTCCGCTTCACCCGCTGGCTGGCAGAGGGCAACCCGGTGAAAGTGACCGGCGACGGTGAGCAGATGCGCGGCTTCACCTATCTCGAAGACATCGCCCGCGGTGTCTTGATGGGCCTTAAGCCGCTCGGCTATGAAATCATCAACCTCGGTGGACACGAAACCGTCACCATCAACGAACTGCTGCACAAGCTGGAAACCCGTCTGGGGGTGAAGGCGAACATCGAATACATTGCCAAAAACCCCGTAGATGCGGACGCCAATTGGGCCAACGTTGAAAAAGCCCGCCGCGTGCTCAATTGGGAACCGCTGGTTTCGCTCGATGAAGGGCTGGATGCGCTGGTCAAGTGGTATCTCGATAACCGCAGTTGGGCCAGCCAAATTCTCATTCCATGAAATCGTGGTTTCAAAAACTCCTCAACCTGATCAAAGAAGACGTTCTGCTCAAGCGCGTTCTTCGTAACACCAGCTACCTCTTTAGCTCACAAGCCATCGGCATGGTGCTGGCGATGGGACAGAGCTTTCTTGCCACCAATTTGCTTGGGGCTAACTTGTACGGGCTGATAGCAGTGGTAATGAGTTTTGCCACCAACGTCAACCGGCTCTTTTCTTTTCGCATGGGCGAATTCGTCATTCAGTTCATGGGGAAGGAATTGGTCAAAAAAGATTACGTTAAAGCGGGTGCAGTTGCCAAAGCCGCCCTGCTTACTGAAAGTTTTACTTCGTTGATAACTTACGGGGTTTTTCTGCTGGTCATTCCCATTGGTACCAACTATTTCGCTAAAAACCCCACTACCACCGCCCTGTTTCAGTTGTATGGCCTGTTCATTTTAGCCAACCTTTGCAACGAATCTTCTACAGGTATCTTGCAGGTTACCAACCGTTATAAAATTCAGGCAGTGATCAATCTGACACAGAGCATCGTCACTGCTGGGTTGATCGGTGTGGCTTTTTTGGCACATGGGTCCATTTTATTCGTGCTTTGGGCTTATCTGATCGGCAAATTCATCACGGGGATCGGGTCTGTTGTCGCTGCTCTAATTGCGCTGCACCAGAAATTAGGCGGCAATTGGTGGAAAGCACCTTTCTCGGTTATTTCCTCAGTGAAAGAAATGGTGGCTTTCACCGTAAGCACCAACCTCAGCGGTACAGTTAAAATGCTTGTCAGTGGCTCGGAACCATTACTGATTGGATTATTGCTCGATACCCGTGCAGTCGCGCTGTATAAAATTGCCACCAGTATTACAGAGCCCTTGATGATCCCGGTTTCGCAGTTCATCAATACTACCTTCCCTGAAATGACCAAGACCATTGCCCAGCGCAAATGGCAGGAATTGCGTCAACTGCTGCGCCGGGTTACCCTCATCTCCGGTTCCTGGACGATCCTCTTCACGCTCGCCATGCTGTTCTTCGGCCCGTGGATACTTTCCCTTTTCGGACAGCAATTTGTTCCGGCCTACCCCACCATGATGATTCTGCTGGTGGGATACGGCATTTCCAATATCTTTTACTGGAACCGCACTCTGCTGCTATCTTTCGGTAAAGCCAATATTCCGCTTTACATTTTGTTTGGGGCAGCCGTGCTCAAAACGGCGCTGGCCTTTGTGGTGGTGCCACCCTTCGGCATCGCGGCCGAGGCCTGGCTGCTTTCGGGCAACTTTGCCCTGACGGTCGCGATCATGGTGGCGATTGGCTATCACCTGATTCGCAAGAATGAACGTCTCGACGTTGAAAACGCAGAGGCGGCCGCATGAAGATCGCCTGCATTGCGCCCTCCACCCTCCCTTCTGAAACCGCCAACAGTGTGCAGGTCATGAAGGTGAGCCAGGCGCTGACGCAGCTCGGCCACCAGGTCAGTCTCTTCGTCCCCTCCGGGCAGCCTACCCCTTTTGAACAGCTCAAGCAGCAGTACGGTCTGGAGGCCACCTTTGACATTCGCTGGCTGAAAGCCACCCCCTCGCTGCGCAAGCTCGATTTCGCCTGGCAGGCCGTTTCTGTTGCCAAAAAAGAAAATGTCGATCTGGTCTACACCCGTCTGATCTGGGTGGCGCTCTTTGCCCAGCGGCGTGATCTGCCGGTCGTCCTCGAAATGCACGAACTGCCAGGGGGGCGTTTCAGCCCGTGGCTTTACCAGCGTTACGTTCGTGCGCGAGGCAAAAAGCTCACCGTTTTCATCACCCGCGCCTTGCAGCGCCTGATCGAGAACAGCCTCTCACTCACCCACTCGCCCGCCGAGACCTGCATCGCCCCCGATGGAGTGGACCTGGAACGCTTTGCCGATCTGCCCGATGCACCGGCTGCCAGACAAGCCCTGGGCTGGCCGGAGCGTTTCACTGCCCTTTACTCGGGCGGATTTTTCCCCGGCCGCGGCATTGAAAATCTCTTTGAACTGGCCAAGCACTTCCCTATGGTTCACTTTGTCTGGGTAGGCGGCAAGCCCGCTCAGGTGGAAAATTGGCAGCAAAAATTGATCGCAGACGATGTAAACAATGTGACCCTCACCGCTTACGTAGCCAACAGCCAGTTGCCGCTCTACCAGGCCGGCGCGGACGTGCTCTTGATGCCCTACAAGAACAAAGTGGCCGGCAACAGCGGCGGAGACATCGCCCAGGTGACCAGCCCCATGAAGCTGTTTGAATACCTTGCCAGCGGCAGGGCCATTCTCACCGCCGACCTGCCCGTGCTGCATGAAGTATTAAATGACGACAACGCGCTCTTTTATCCGCCCGAAGAGAGCACAATGTTGGTAAGTCAATTCGCCCGCCTGATGAATGACGTACCGCTTCGCCAGCGCCTGGCTGCGCAGGCAAAGAAGGATGCCGCACAATATTCGTGGAAGCAGCGGATGCGTTCGATCCTGGAAAAGTTTTCGCAGCGCCAAATGGAGTAGCCCGTGATTAAAAGATTCCCCGCCTGGGTCAATGACCTGCTTTATTCTTTCCTCGCCGCCACCGGCCTCGCCATCTTGCTGGCCGCTTTTTCGAAAGGCGAGTTCTGGGTCGGCTTTCTGGCAGTGGAATCGCTGGCGATTCCGGCCCTCTTCCTGCTCATCCAGTTATGGCGAAAATTAGGCGCTTCGCGCACCCTGGCAATCTTGATGGTCACTGCCTTTGCCATCCGCCTCATCGTGGCGGTGTTCGTCTATGCGGCTTTGCCCCACCTTGGCTACGCCGACAGTCCCATGAACCAGGCCGGCTTTCTGTATTCTGATGCCTTTAACCGCGACACGGCATCGTTCGAGCTGGCACAGAGTGGCCGTCCCCTGTTGAGCGCCTTTACCCAACTAGATTTAAGTGACCAGTACGGGGGCTTGCTCTTCTTCAGTTCCCTCGTTTACCGCACGCTCAGCCCCGATGCCGCTCGTCCGCTCTTGCTTTCTCTGCTCGCCATGCTGGTCATGACGGCCGGGGTAGCCTTCTTGTGGTCGGCGGTGCAAAAACGTTGGTCGGCGCGCATCGCGCTTTACGCGGCCTGGACCCTGGCACTCTTCCCCGACAGCGTTATTTTGGGCAGTTCACAAATGCGCGAACCCTTCATCATCGGGCTGGGCTGTTTTGCCTTCTGGGCCATTTTAGGCTGGAAAGAAAAACCCATTCGCTCGGCAGTGCTGGGTGCAGCAGCGATCGCCGTGATGGCCCTGTTCTCTTTGCCGGCTGCCGGCATTTATGCGGTGATCTTGCTGGGCATCTTCCTGCTCGAATGGACGATGGAACAAAAAGATTTCTCACGGCGCTATTTTGGCTACATTTTGTTGGCCCTGCTGGCGGTTGTAACACTGTTTGCCGGTTGGTTATGGCTCAAAGATACCCTCTATTATGAGTCCTTTGTCACCCAAACGAATTCAGGCTGGATCACGGAACTCATGAAACAGATCGGGAAAAAGAAATGGGCCATCCCCTTCACGACCGTTTACGGGCTCACCCAACCGCTTTTGCCCGCGGCCATTTTTGAGCCTTCTATTCCTTTTTGGACAACTTTAGGCATTTTGCGCAGCCTGGGCTGGTGGTGCGTCGTTCCTTATTTGCTCTATGGCTTAACCGCCACCTGGAAGAATGTGAAAAAGAAGCAGGAAGTGCTCTTCCATGTTCTCTCGCTGATCTTTGCTGTCTGGATGATCGTCTCGTCGGCACGCGGCGGCGGCGACCTGTGGGATAACCCACGCTATCGCTATATGCTGCTCCCCTTCATGAGCATCGTCGTTGCCTGGGCCTGCGATCACTTCTTGCGCACCAAAAGCGCCTGGTTCTGGCGTTGGGTGGCCGTGACCGTGGTGTTTTTACTCTTCTTTGGCAATTATTATCTGAACCGGTATGTGGCCGGAATCGGCACCCAGCTTCCCTTCCTGACGATGATCCTCTTGATCGGGATGATTTCGTTTCTCATTTTGGCGGGTGGCCTGATCTATGATTGGGCCAAGAAACGAGCTGCTGTCAGGAATTAACGATGGATGAACTGGCTAAACGGATTTTACGGCAGTATACGACAGATGCAGTAAATATCCTCGAACGCAGCATCGAGTTGTATAAAACCGGACAGCCCGGTTTTTACCGGGTAGCCGCCGTGCAGCTTCGCATTCTCTTGTGTGACACCACTTTTCGCCACAATCGGCAAGAAGACATCGCCATCGTCCCCATTTTATTCCCCTCGCTTCAGCTTCATCGCCTGGATGAAGCCGCTCGCCCCATCCTGACCGGCCCCACGTTCTCACTCGCAGACTGGCTCGATCTGCCGGCTGACCCGGCCAGCGGCTTGAGCATCCGCCAGATGATCCGCCGCGTTTGCGATGTAGATGGAGGCGCCCACGTGGATATAAAACCACAGGCAGGTGTCCCCGCTCAGGAAACCGCCCGCCTGTGGATCATCTCGATTGGGGAATATCTGGTTCCCCTGCTCAATCAGGCCCTACTGGCCTAGTTCTGCCATTCTCCCACGCCTTCCCACGCATACTCCAGGTGAGAAGCCGCTACTTTGCCGGCTTTCTTTTTGACCTTCACAAAAGCCCAATTCATCAGATCCAGCCCCCCCAGCTCGCTCAAGCGTTTGCCGATCTCGCGGGTGCGCACATGGCGGCACTGGATGTTAAAGCTGCCGCCGGGGCGCTCAGAAAGGTAATCTTCCTTGATGCCGATCTGGGTGAGTTCGTTGACAAGGCGATCTACTTCGTTTTTGTCTCTCGATTGGTACAGTTTGGGTCCAAACAAGGAATCGAAAAATCCCATTCTTAAGCTCCTTGTGATCAATTGGTCGAAATTCCACCATCATCATACTATAATTAGTCTGAATTTCGCAACCAATTGAGAATAAATGTCTGAAATTATTTTCCTCTCCCCCCACCTTGACGATGCCGTGCTTTCTTGTGGGGCCATCTTGTTTGATCTGGCCTACAAACGCCGCCGCCAGGTAGCCGTATGGACGCTCTTTTCCGGGGACGTTCCTGCCGGCAGGCTTTCTCCGTTTGCTGCCGAATTGCACTCGCGCTGGAATACCGGCATGGAAGCCCCCAAAGCCCGCCGCGCCGAAGACAAACTGGCCTGTGAGCGTTTGGGGGTTTCCCCCCACTATTGGATGGTTCCCGACTGCATCTACCGCAATCGCCAACAGAGCGATCAGCCCCTGATCACCCAGAATGATGACCTTTTCAGCCTGCGCGTCGAAGAAGAATCGACCCTGGTGCAGGAACTGTCTGAGCGCCTTCGTCAAAGCTTACCCCCCGAATCTGTGCTGGTACTCCCGCTGGGAGTGGGCAATCACATCGACCATCTCATCACCCGTGCCGTGGGCGAAACACTGACCGGCAGCAAGTATTATTATGCCGATTACCCCTATGCCGGCGCTCATCCCGATGAGATCGTTCAACGGGTACCGGGCAACGCCCGCCGCATCCAATATCCGCTTAACAATGCCTCGCTGGCCGCCTGGCAGTACGCCGTTGAGGCCTATACTTCACAGCTCAGCACCTTCTGGTCTTCTCTCAGCGAGATGTACCGGGCCATCGAGAACTATGCCACCTCGCCGCAGGGCAACTGCGTGTGGCAGACAGTTAATCTATCCGCAAGCGATTAGAAAATAGTCATTTTGTGCTATACTTTTGATAACGAGAGATGAATCAAGATCCTGTGTCTGAATGGGCGCGATCCTTGCAACAAAGCCGTTTTAAGGGCTTTGTTCTTTCATTCATCAATGGCGGCGGACCATTAAAGGTCATTCTTGCCCAACTGATGCTGGGGGGAGCCCCCTTTGTGAACCCGGCGAGCAAACAAAAATGGCAGTTGGCGGCTGAAATTCTCGAAGATGATGAAAAAAGCCGACGGCTGAGCCGGATGATCCGTGAGGAGAAAATAGATTGAGCGGCATCGAATCGATCATCGGATTAAGTTTTGTCATCCTTGCTACCCTTCTGGTGGTGTCTCTGGCCTTGCGCCAAAGGAGAAGCAACAAAACACCCGTTTTTCGCCGCATCGCTGCCATCAGTCGCTTCAAACGTGCTGCCAGCCTTTCGGTAGAAGAAGGCAGCCGCATTCACGTCTCACTGGGCAATGCCTCGCTCACCCATCCCGTCAGTTCTTCCGCCTTCGCCAGCCTGATCGCCTTGCACCACATCGGCGCCATGAGTTCGTCCGGTGACGAGCCCCCCATTGCCAGCAGTGGCGATGGCGCTCTCACCTTGCTCAGCCAGGACACTTTGCATCAGGTCGCCCGCGAAACCAACAATCTCGATCTTTATAACGCCGATCACGGCCAATTGGCCGGCATTACGCCGCTTTCCAATGTGGCCGGTGCGCTCGATATCATTGCCGACCCCAGGGTAAAAACCAACGTGCTGATCGGCAATTTTGGTTCAGAAGCAGGTTTGTTGAGCACTGCCTCCGAAGAAAAGGGAGCCATGACCCTGGCCGCCAGCGATTCATTGCCTGCCCAGGCGGTCTTTTTCGCCACCGCAGAAAAACCGCTCATCGGTGAAGAGCTTTTTGCACTGCCCGCTTATTTGCAGGCGGATGCGATTCACAGTGCCAGTTTAAAAACGCAGGATCTTTTGCGCGGGGTGATCGTTTTGATCATTCTGGGCGGGGCCATTCTCAAGTTTTTGGGGGTAATGTGAGATCACCCATCGTACCCGTTATCGGCTTTCTGGTCGGGCTCATCATCCTGTTGGGGTATTTCTTCCCCTCCTCCGGTCTGGCAGCCATCCGTACCCCCATGCTCGACTGGGCCATCATCCTGGCCGCAGTCGCCGGCCTGATCGCCATCATCCATTTGATCTTTGGGGTGCACTGGCACCGGCTGCGCGAGTCGGGCAAAGAGCGCACTTTCAGTTTTATCGTCATTGGTGCCTTTTTGCTCACCCTGGCCGCCGGCATCTTTTTTGGCCCCACCGACCCCGGTTACCAAAAGGTGGTCACCGCCATCCAAATGCCCATCGAGGCCAGCCTGATGGCCGTACTGGCCATTACACTGGCTTACGCCAGCCTCAAGATATTGCAGCGCCAGCGCAACTGGATGGGATTCGTCTTTTTCATTTCTGTAGTGATCTTTCTGCTCATCAACAGCGGCATCTTTTCATTTGCTGCCAATATTCCCATACTGCAAACCTTGTTATCCGGTGTCAGCCAGGTGCCCATTGCCGGCGCTCGCGGCATCTTGATCGGGGTGGCGCTGGGCAGTTTGCTCACCGGCATTCGCATCCTCATTGGTTCAGACAGGCCATATAACGGGTGAGCATGGCCGATAAACTCTGCCCCATTTGCAACCGTCCCAACGATGCCAACGCCGAGCGCTGCTGGTTCTGCCAGGCCGAGCTGCCCAAGAGCGAAGAGGCCAATGGCGAATCGCAGGAGAACTGGCTTGATTCATTTCGAGATCAGCAAACAGAACCCCCGCCCCCGCAGCCTGAATCGCCCGAAACGCCCGCCACCGAACCCGCCTCCTCCGCAGATGAGGTACCCGATTGGCTGGCCCGCATTCGCAACCGCGAACAGGAAGAACGTCAAAAATCCGGCGACGCGGATGCTGCACCAGAAGTGCCCTCCGATGCACCCGACTGGCTGCAAGAAATTCGCTCCGGTGGCGCAATGGCCGCTCAGCCTGAACCCACTGATGCCCATTCATCTGAGGCAGAAAAGAGCAGCGACGATAGCGATGAATGGTTAAAGTCCCTGACAAGCTGGCAAGAAGAAAATTCACCAAAAGCCGAACCTGCCGCTCAAACGTCTGCAGAGAGTGAACCCCCTGTTTCACCCGATACTGCTTCTTTCAGCCCAAAGGAAAATCTCTCTGAGGCATCAGATGCCGACTGGCTGAAAGAATTCATGCAGGCGCCCCAACCTGAAAACACAGAAAAAGAATCCACTCAGGACGAACCCACAAGCGAGCCCGCGATAGACGAAGCCGCAAGCGAAACAGCCGCCCAGCCCGTGGACGAAGAAAAAACACCCTCGCAGGAAGAAGCGGAGCCGCCGCAAACGGCCATCGAGGACGATGAACCCGATTGGCTGGCAGATTTCAAAGCCCTCAACCCTGCGGCCGACTTGGCCAGCCAGGTCATTCCACCATCCAAAAAAGACGAGGACGAAAAACCCGCCTTTGATGACAGCGCCCTGCTCGATTGGATGTCTCAGCAGCAGGAACGTCCTCAAGAAACAAACCCACCAAATGTCACAACCGACTCATTGCCAGCCGAATCTGAGGTCCCTTCAGAAGCCCAACCGGTTGAAGCAGAACCAGAAAGTGATGAATCCATCGCCAAAGCGGCCCTGCCCCCCTGGCTTCAGGCTCTGCGCCCGGCTCGTAAACCGCAGACCGAGAGCAAGGCCATCACCGGCGGCACGAATCCGCTGGCCGGCATTGAAGGCGCCTTGCTGCAGGAGAACATCCAGCAGTTCTACACCAAACCACAAACTTACGATGCTGCCCTGACCATCACCGAGAATCAGAAAAAACGCGCCCAAATTTTACAGAAACTGGTTCAGCCCTATCAATGGGTGGGCGAAGAAGAACCTGGGAAGCCTCGTTCAAAAGCCTGGATCTTGCGTCTGGCCGTTTGCATTTTGCTGCTGGCCGCCGTTTTCGTGCCAAATTTTGTCAACTCCATCCCCGTTTCTTACCCCAGCCTGTATCCGGCCGAGGTGATCGACATGTTCAACGGCATCAATGCCATTCCAGCCGGCACACCGGTGCTGCTGGCCGCCGAATTTGACGGCAGCCTTTTTGGCGAATTAAGCCTTTCTTCTCAGGCCGCGCTGGAACATCTCATGGAGCGCAATTTGCCCATCGCCACCCTTTCCAGCACACCGGCAGGAAATGCACTTCTGCAAGAGGTGCTAAAGAAGGCCGAAGGGAACCAAACAGCTTACCCGCTTGAGCAGATCGTTAATTTTGGCTACCTGCCCGGCGGCTCGATGGGCTTGCAGGCACTGGCAGCCGACCCGCACACCGCCCTGCCCAAAGACGTGCACATGCTCGACGCTTGGCAGAATGCGCCGCTGCAAAACGTTCAGCGCCTCGCCGATTTCGGTGCCGTCATCGTCATCACCGAAAATGCCGATACCGCCCGCTTCTGGATCGAACAGGTACAGCCAGCCTTGGGCCAGACGCCGCTTTATGTGATCATCAGCGCCCAATCTGCACCGCTCTTGCAGCCTTATTACGACAGCCATCAGATCGGTGGCTACCTGGCCGGACTTAATTCGGCCACCATTTACGAACAATTGGGTAAGAAAATCGGCATCGCTGCGGCAAATTACCCGGCCTATCAGCTTTCGCTGCTGCTGGTAACCGCTTTGATTTTCCTTGGTGGGGTCATTTCGCTGATCCTCCCACAAAACCGACAGAAAGGGCCGAGCGTGAAAGAATGAATCTCAACACCGACCTGATCTGGATGATCGTCAGCTTTGTGCTGACCTTGCTGGTTTTTAGCTACTTATTCGGCGATAACCCGGCTTTTCGCATTGCCACAGCCATATTGGTGGGCGTTTCGGCCGGATATTTTGCGGTCTTGATTGTTTATCAGGTGCTGCTGCCCCGCCTGATCGTGCCCCTGCTCAAGGGATCGGTCGTTACGCTGGTACCGCTGTTCCTTTCCGGGCTGCTGCTCACCAAATTATCGCCGCGTCTGTCACGGCTGGGCAACCTTTCAATGGCCTATTTGGTCGGCGCCGGCGCGGCCATCGCCATCGGCGGTGCTGTGCTGGGCACGCTTTTCACGCAGGTGAAGGGAGCCATCGCCAGTTTGCCCTCCTTATCTGAAACCGGCAGCCAGAACTGGTGGCTGTTGATCGAAGGCGGTTTTATTTTGCTCGGCACGGTCGCTTCGCTGGTCTATTTCAACTTTGGCGCCAGTGAAAAAGCGGGTGCTAACGGCCAGCGGCCCGCTTTGGTGGCTTTCTTTGCCGGCATTGGCCAGTTCTTCATTGCCATCACTTTAGGGGCGGTCTTTGCCGGGGTGATGACTTCAGCCGTCACCGCCCTGATCGAGCGCGGCGGATTCATCTTGCAAACGCTCAGCACATGGATTAGGTAACCCAGCCATGAACCCTGCCTCCTCTCAAGAAACACTCTCAATTCTTGTGCTCGATATCGGTAACGAAAACACTCGTGCCCTGCTTTTCGACGTGGTCGAAGGATCTTACCATTTCATTTCGGCCGGCACCGCTGCCTCCACCGACAAAGCCCCGATTAACGACCTTTCGTTGGGGGTGATGGATGCGCTCAAACAATTGGAAGAGATCACCGGCAGGGTACTGTTGAACCAGCGTTCGGGGCTGATCTTGCCCAGCCAGGCCGGGAATGAAGGGGTGGATCGCCTGTTCATTACCTATTCCAGCGGCCGGCCCCTCAGGATCGCTGCCTTTGCCTTGATGGGCGATGTTTCGCTTCAATCCTTGCAGCGCCTGGCGGCCACGGTAAACGGCCAGATCGTGCAAAGCATCAGTCTCAACGACCGCCGCATCATCCACGACCAGATCGATGACACCCTGCTGGCGCAGCCGGAACTGATTCTCTTCGCCGGCGGCACCGATCGCGGCGCAACCCGTTCGGTCAAAAAAATGGCCAACCTGATCGCGGCCATTCTGCGCCTGATGCCCCAAGAGCAGCGTCCGCCCGTCGTCTATTGCGGCAATCAGCTCATGACCAAACCGGTCAAAGAGATTCTTGAAGCAGTGACAAAAGTGGACACCACCATGAATATCCGTCCTGAAATGGACGAAGAAGAGATCGATCAGGTGGCCGAAAGTTTAGCCGAGGTCGTCACGAACATGCACCTCAAAGGGGCAAATGGTCTCGTCCCATTGGCTTCGCTGTGCAGCGATGCGCCCTGCCCCTCTGCAACGGCCATCGGTCGCATTGTGCAGTATCTCAGCCAGGTGGGGGACCCCGAAAAAGGCATCCTGGCCATTGACCTGGGTTCTGTTTCGACCATCACCGCCTCTGCCCGCGCTGGCAAAATGGATTTGAATGTGCTGCCCTTCGGTTCTGGACAGGGTTTGCAGCGTTTTTTGGATACCACTCCCTTTGAAGAAATTGCTCAATGGCTGCCACCTGAAATGGATGCAGAAGAGGCCAGAGACCAGCTTTGGCAGAAGACACTTTTCCCGGCCTCCGTGCCCATGACACAGGAAGCCCTCTTTGTTGAGCAAGCCGCCACCCGGCAAATGCTGCGCCGGGTAACCCAGGAACTTGATCAGCGCGCTGCATTGATCAAAAATGGTTACGATTCGATCATCCTCAGCGGCTCTGCCATCACTCAGATCGGCACCCCGTCTCAAATATTGCTAACCCTGTTGGATGGCTTACAGCCCCAGGGGGTCTCCACCTTTGTGCTTGACCCGCATGCGGTTCTGGCCGCGCTGGGAGCTACCGCCAGGGTCTTGCCCATTCTGCCGGTTCAGGTGCTTGAAACGAAAGCCTTTACCAACCTGGCCACGGTTGTTGCCATTGAAAGCAGCCTGCGCAATGGCGGCACACTGGCCACCGTTCGCTTACGCAAAGGGGATAAAGTCAGCAAAGCTTTTGAGATCAAAGAGGGAACCTTAACCGTTCTGCCGCTCAAGATCGGTGAAACGGCCACACTCGAAATGGAACTTAACCGCGCTGCCCGCATTCCCGTCTTTGATTTGAACGAACCCAGTTTCAAGGTGCGTGGGGGGTTGTGCGGCATCGTCATCGATACACGCCATCGCCCCCTGCAAATACCCGCCGATAAGGCCGACCGCGCTGCTCTTTTCAAGCTTTGGAAAGACGCAGTGGCTAGAAACGCTTTGGTACAATAATTGCAACATAGTTTTTGGGAGAAAGTATGTACACTCGAATGACCCAGATCACCCCTGCCATCCATCTGTTCCGTGAACGGCTTTTGCCGGTCAACGGCACGGTTGTGGCACGTGTGGGCCAAAAAGTGAACCCCAACGATGTGGTGGCCGAAGTCACCCTGCCCTCTCGCCATGCGCTGGTAGATGTCGTGCGCACCTTGGGGCTCCCCAACGCCCAGGCAGCCGAAGCGCTGATCAAGCGCAACGCAGGTGAAACGGTGGCTCTAAATGATCTGCTGGCAGAGACCGGCGGAGTTTTTTCGCGCATGATCCGCAGCAAGGCCGCCGGTAAGATCGTTTCGATCAGCAATGGGCAAATCCTCATCGAAACCCAGAACGAGAGCAAAGAACTAAAAGCCAATTATTCCGGTTCCATCAGCAAAGTGATTCCCAATCGTGGGGTGGTGATCGAAACCAACTGCGCACTGGTACAGGGTGTCTGGGGCAATGGCAAACTCTTCAGCGCCAGCCTGATGATAAAGAGCCTGAATCAAACGGCAGAGATCGAGATCAATTCGCTCGATGTGTCCATCCGTGGCACGCTGCTGCTCGGCGGTGTCTGCACAGATGCCAAAGCGCTCGATCTGGCCGCTACCCTGCCCGTAGGCGGGCTGATTCTTGGCAGCATGCCCGCAGCGCTGCGTGAAACAGCCTTAAAGCAGCCCTACCCCATTTTGCTGATAGATGGATTTGGCAAAGGCGGCATGAACGAGACCGCCTGGAAACTGCTCAGCGCCAACAAAGGGCGGGAGGCCACCTTAAATGCCGAATTTCAGGGTGCCGAAAGCGAAGGCAGACCTGAAGTGCTCATCCCTCTTGCCGATGAGGCCGAAGAAGCCAACAGCGCTGCCCGCCTCACCCGTGGCCAACTGGTTCGCATTCACACCGCCCCTCTTTTCGGTAAAACGGGCGTGGTAGAAAAAATTCTGCCCGGCATGACCACTTTAAACAACGGAATCCGGGTTTGCGCTGCCAGCGTAATCGTGGATAATAAAGAGAGAAAGATCGTCCCTGTTGCAAATCTCGATGTGATCGGATTTACCAGCTAAAAGTGTGAAATTTCACACTGCGGATAAACCCGCTAAGGAGAAGAAACCATGGCACTCAATAATTTTAATGACGATGACAACCAGTACGATTCTGGCATGAGCCTGTTTGGAGAGGAACCCGAATCGAATTTCGATTCTTCGGGCTCAGGGCTTCCCCCCATTCCAGAACCGGAGCCGGAACCTGAGCACAGGCCATCCGGCAGGAATTTCTTGATTGCGATCGGCATCATGGGTGCCATTCTCATTCTGGGCCTGGTGCTCTTGCTCCTCATCGCCCCCGGGCTGATCTCTCAGCAGCAGGCCAGCCAGATGGAACAGGTGGCCCAGATCAACGCCGCCAACACGGCCACGGCTATGGCTGCCACCAGCCAATTCATCGCCGCTCAGGCCACCTCCACCCCACTGCCCACAGCAGCGGAACCCACCAAAACCCCTGTGGTTGTCATTGCCACCAGCACTTCCGCGGTAGGCGGTGTTGAAAGCGGGCTCTCGGCCGATGAACTGGCAACGGTCTCTGCCCTGCAGACGCAGATCGCGGCTGCCGGCTTATCCACCCCGGAACCTACTTCGACCAACCTGCCGAACACGGGTTTTGCCGATGATTTTGGCCTGCCGGGCCTGTTTGGGCTGGCTGCCGTATTGGTCGTGGTGATCTTCCTCAGCCGCAAGCTGAGAACGGCCGCTCATTAAAGTTTTACAAAAAAGAGAATTCAAAAAGGCGTTTTTGAATTGAAAACGCCTTTCATTTTTAATCAAGTCTGTGGTTCAGGAAACGCTCGCGGCAATGCTCTCGCCGAACTTCAGCAGGGCTTTCATCATCTCTTGAGAGCGGCTCTCGGCGTAGACCCGCAGCACGGGTTCGGTACCCGAAGGGCGAATCAACAGCCAGGAATCATCGGCCATGATGTATTTGATGCCGTCCAACGTAGAGATCTCAACAATGTGTTCGCCGCCGATGCTTTGTGGCGCTTCATTGATCAGTTTTTGCGTCATTTTGTCTTTGGCTACGGGGGCAATGAGGCGCAGGTCGGTGCGTTCGTAAACCACCGGTCCCACCTCTTTTTGCAGCGATTCCACCATCTCATACAGGGTGGTGCCCGAGGCCGCGATCATCTCGACCAGCAGCAGCCCCATGATCGGCCCGTCGCCTTCGGGAATATGCCCCTTGAAGGAAATGCCGCCCGACTCTTCGCCGCCGATCAGGACGTCTTCTTTCATCATGTAGTCGGCGATGTGATTGAACCCCACCGGGGTTTCGTGCACGGTCAGCCCATATTGTTTGGCTAGGCGGTCGATCATGCGCGTGGTCGAAACCGTGCGCACCACAGAGCCCGTCATGCCGCGTTTCTCGACCAGATGCTTCAGCGCCAGTGCCATGATCTTGTGCGGATCGACGAAATTGCCGCGTTCATCCATTGCGCCGATGCGGTCGGCGTCACCATCGGTGGCCAGGCCGAAATTCCCTTTGCCAGAGCCGATTGCCCCAGCCAGCGGGGTCAAAAAGCGCGCGATCGGTTCGGGGTGCACACCGCCGAAGCCCGGGTTCATCTCACCGCGGATCTCCTGGATCTCGCAGCCGGATCCCTGCAAAATGCCGCGGATGACGCCGCGCCCGGAGCCGTACATCGAATCGACCACGAAGCACTGCGGGTTCTCGGCGATCTGGTCGAAATCGATCAGCGTGCGCAGATGGTCGTAATAAGCCGGGATGGGGTTGAATTTCTTGATCAAGCCTTTTTCGCGCGCCAGCTCGAACTCCATCAAGTTGGGGCCGCGTGCCTGCTGTTCATTATCGTTCAAATACACTTCCACCCGGCGGCACTGTTCGGGCAGCGCCGAGTTGCCCAGCGCAGACTTCAGCTTGACGCCGTTATAGCGCGGGGCGTTGTGCGAGGCGGTGATCATCACGCCGCCAATGGCGTGCAGATTTTTGACCGCATAAGAGATTACCGGGGTGGGGGCATCTGCCTGCGAAAGATAAACGGTGTAGCCGTTGGCAGCCAGTACACGGGCCACCTCAGCCGCGTAGCGGTCGGATAAAAAGCGGGTGTCGTACCCCACCACCATCGTGTGCGGATCGGGGGCTACCTCAAAAACTGACCCGTTCGTCCACGATTTTGATTCAACAGCATCGGCAATGGCTTGCGCGACCAGTCGCAGATTTTCGAAGGTGAAAGAGTCTGAGATGACTGCGCGCCATCCATCGGTGCCAAAATGAATTGTCATTCATTGATCTCCACTTACTAAAGTAAACTGCCAGACGGCAAGTTAAGCCGTAGAGTTATACCACGCTTGTTACCAATTTGGAATTGGGGTGGCGGTCTGCAGCAGGCTCTGCACCATCCAGCCCTCCAGCCCATCTGTCACCTGGCCGGTCTTGGCCACGCGTACATGCACCCAAATGATGTTGTTCACTTCTTGCGTGCCCAACACCTCGACCAGTGAATTGACCAGCAGGTTGGAAAGATAGTCTCCGGCCGGCTCTTTGCGCAGGATCACGCTCTCAGCCGTCTCACTGTACACCACCGCATAGACGGGGGTGGGCTTGGGGGTGATGGTAGCAGTGGGCGTCTCGGTGGGCGGCAGGGTCACGCTGGGCGTGTCCGTTGCACTGGGGGCTGCGGTCAGTCCTGGCGCGGGTGTTAACGTGGCTGTCGCGTTAGGCAAGGCTCCCTGTGCCACCTGTGTGTTGGTGCTGGTTTGCACCAGCGGTGTGTGGGTGGCAGTGCCGTTCATCTGCATTTGCAGAGCCGTGCCCAGCGCGCTGTTGGTCAAAATAAAGTACAGCGCTCCGGCCATGACAATGGCGGTCAGCAAATAACCAAAAAAGGTAAAGGGACGAATGCGTAAAATGGCCAAAAAGAGGGTGCCCAAAAAGATCACCCAGGCCAGGTAAATGCCCACCAAGGTCAGTCCGGCGGGCATCAATCCTTCTACGCCACTTGTCAGGGCAAAACCGGCCAAGCTGATGGGAATGTAGATCTCGTAAGCCAATGCCACGCTGGCAACCAGCGAACGGTTCTTGGGGGCCTTCACGGTGATGTAAATGGCCAGCAGAATGCCGATGCTGAGCAAAATAAAATCAGGGATGGAGAAGTTTACGTGGTAGTGCGCCTGGGTCAAGTTCAGGTTCGGGATCAAATGCGAGACCCAGCCGCCCGCCAGCCCTGTCACGAAGACGAGTGCGCTGCCGATGAGCAGGCTGCCCAGTGACTGCAAGAAGAAGCGGGGCGACCCCACAACGGTGGCGAAGCCCAACCCCACTACCGGCGCCATGAAGGGCGCCAGTAAGGCGGCCAGCACATAAATGGCCGGGCTGTCCAGCAAGATGGCCGCCGCCAGCACCAGACCGCATAAAAGCGAGAACAGATAATAATCGGCATTGGCGACCAGACGTTCGGCCACCTCGGCCATCAGCGCGGCACGATCCCCTTTACCGGGCGGCAAAAAGCCGTGCTTGCGGCGACGGCGGCGCGCCGTGTCGATCTGGCTGGGATACTCGAATGAAGGAGTTTCTTCTGATTGATCGCTCATTGTCTCAAGGTCGCCACAATTCTCTTGGGATGTTGGAGGAGTTCCAATGCCGTGAGGATGTCCGGCACTACAATGTCGGCTGCCATGACGGTGTGAACGGCGCTGCCCTCTTTTGAAAGCACCGCGATGCCCAGCGCGGCTTCGCGCAGCATGCCTTCGTCATTGGCGCCCTGCCCCAGGCTGATGCAGGCCTGACTACCCTGTGCTTTAACGAAATCCGTCTTTTGGTGGGTTTCGTCGCCGGGCGTCAGACAGTGCAGGCTTACGCCCAGTTCCTGCGCGATCGTCTGGGCGGTGCCCATCGTATCGGCACTGAGCAAGATCACCTGCAGCGATTGGCGGAGCGCCTGCATCAAAGGCGCCACCCCTTCGATCAAACGGCCATCTATGGCCAGCGTGCCATTGACATCGCTGACCAGGGTGGTCAACTGCAAAGGTTCCCGTCCCGGAATGATCAATTCTAGCATTTGCTAATTATAATACACTCAACGAATTGAAAAAATCACAGGTAAAATAGACTTATGTTTGCAAAACGCCCAACTCACCGAATTCTTTCGATCATCGCTGTTTTTATGCTGCTGCTGATCGCCGCCTGTAATGGTGCTGCGCGCACCCCCGAGGCCACCCCTACCCCAGAAGCCACCGCTTTGCCGCCCACCCCCACCCCGGCCCCGGCTGAGATCGTGTGGGTCAGCGCCAACCCCGATGCCACTCCTGCCCTGACCACCGCCATCAGCGACTTTGCAGCCGCCAACTCGCTGCAGTACCGCACCCTGACCACGCTGGATGCTGGCCAGCTCACCGACGGCACGAAGATCGTGATCTTTGAAACTGTCCCGGCTGACCTCAACACGCTGGCCAATGCCGCCCCCGACACCCAGTTTGTGGTGCTGGGCGCCAACACCCCCGCCGCGGGGGGCAACATCAGCGTTGTGCAAACCAGTCAGGTGGACGAGGCCTTCATGGCCGGTTATCTGACCATGCTCATTGCCGAAGACTGGCGCGCCGCGGCCCTCATCCCTTCTGACAGCCCCATCGCTGATGCCTATGCCGACGCTTTTACCAACGGCGCCCGCTTTGTCTGCGGCAAGTGCAACCCCTATTACGCACCAATCGTGCCCCTGCCTTTGATCGGCTCTCTGCCCGCCTCCAGCGACGCATTGACCGTGCAGTCCACCATTGGCAGCCTCACCGTTAACTGGTTAAGCGCCGCCTTTGTTGACCCCGCCTTCGTCAATGCCGACGTGGTCTCCTCCCTCAACTATCAGGCCTTCAACTGGGAATACGTGGCCCTCATTACCACCGACACGGCTCCCAACGACGTGGATGGCAAATGGGTGGCCCGCCTCGGCTCCGATGCCGCCGCCAGCCTGAAAACCCTCCTGCCCGAACTGCTGAACGGGCAAAGCGGTCTCAGCCTGAGCGCCCAGATCACCGTCACCCCGCTCGACGAAGAGATCGTTTCGCCTGCCAAGCAGGATCTTTTCAACCAGGTGGCCGCCGAACTATCCACCGATCAGTTGATCCCCACCACCGTGCAGTAGGTCATCCCGAAATTAAAAGGATAGTGGCGGTTCATGAACCGCCACTGTTTATTTAACGTCCAATTGAAATGTATAGAACCGCCTAGTCATTCCCCATGAACTCGCCGGAGGTGGCCTCGCCGGGAGCGTTGATCGCTTCCCGCTTGAGCACCTTTCCCAGCGTCATAAACAATATCTTGAGATCCAGCCAGAACGACCAGTGATCCACGTACCACACGTCCAGGCGGAACTTCTCGGCCCACGAGATGGCATTGCGCCCGTTCACCTGGGCCCACCCCGTCACCCCCGGCAGCACGTCATGGCGGCGCATCTGTTCAGGGCTGTAACGCTCCAGGTAGGCGATCAGCAGCGGGCGCGGCCCCACCCAGCTCATCTCCCCTTTGAGCACGTTCCACAATTCCGGCAGTTCATCCAGACTGGTCGAGCGCAGCAGCTTGCCAAAAGCGGTCAGCCGTTCGGCGTCGGGCAGAAGCTCGCCCACGGCATTGCGGGTCTGCAGCATGGTGCGAAACTTATAAATGGTGAACAGCTCGCCCCGATACCCCGGCCGGCGCTGCCCAAAGATCACCGGGCTGCCCAGTTTGAGCCGCACCAGCAGCGCCAACACCGCCAGCAGCGGGGAGAGCACGATCAAAGCCAGCGCCGCTGTGACGATATCGAACAGGCGTTTGCTGAGGGGAACACGTTTTTGAGACGTACGAGAAGCCATACCTGTGATTTTACCAAAGAAAGGCCCGGCATAAGCCCTGCCAATGTAAGTTATAATATCCAGCAAGCATTACAACCTGAATCTGAATCGAGGCAGAAATGATGGCAGCTAAAAAAGGGAGAGTCTTCTCAGGCGCCCGACCCACCGGACGCCAGCACATCGGCAACTATCTTGGCGCAATTAAAAATTACATCAAGCTGCAGGATGAATACGACTGCGTTTACTGCATCGTTGACCTGCACGCTCTGACCACTTTGGAAACCACCAAAGACCTGCGCCAAAACACGTTGGAGATGGCCCTCGACTGGCTGGCTGCCGGCATGGACCCCGAGAAATCCATCATCTTCGTGCAGTCGCAGGTAAGGCAGGTGACCGAACTGCACACCATCCTGTCAATGGTCACCCCGCTGGGCAAACTGACCGATCTGCCCACCTTCAAAGAGAAGGTGCGCGACCACCCCAACAACGTCAATTACGGTCTGGTGGGCTACCCCGTGCTCATGTCGGCCGATATCGCGCTCTACAAAGCCGATCTCGTCCCCGTTGGCATTGACCAGGCTCCGCACATCGAGTTCACCCGCGAGACCGTACGCTCGTTCAACTACCGCTTCAACACCAATGTGCTGGTCGAGCCGCAGATGAAGGTCACCGAGTTTCCCAAGATTCTCGGCATTGACGGCGAGAAGAAGATGGGCAAGAGCCTCAACAACGAGATCGAGATCTCTGCCACCCCCGAAGAGACCCGCCAGCGCGTCATGAGCATGGTTACCGACCCCAACCGTCAGCGCCGCAGCGACCCCGGCAACCCGGATATCTGCAACGTCTACTCGCTGCACAAGATCTTCACCCCGGCTGAGGATGTGGCCAGCATCAACGTGGAATGCCGCCGCGCCGGCATCGGCTGTGTGGACTGCAAGAAGAAGCTGGCCGAGAACATGAACCAGTACTTTGCTCCCCTGCGCGAAAAACGCAACGAGCTGGCGCAGAAACCCGATGCTGTCTGGGACATTCTCGAAGATGGCGCCAAACGTGCCCGCGTCATCGCCGAAGAGACCATGGCCGAAGTACGCAAAGCCATTGATCTGCCTGCCTGATCACGATAACCAGCACCCGGTGAATGCCGGGTGCTTTTCTAAAAAGGAACCAGTATGCGCGCTGTCATTCAACGGGTCAATTACGGCAAGGTCGTGGTGGAAGGCGAAACCGTGGCCGCGATTCAAAAAGGCCTCGTCATCCTGCTGGGCATCGGCCCCGAAGATGATGCCGCCAAAGCGGCCGCCCTGGCCAAAAAGATCGCCCAACTGCGCATCTTTGAAGACGATCAGGACAAGATGAACCTCTCCCTGTTGGATGTCAAAGGAGAGGCCATCGTCGTTTCGCAGTTCACCCTCTTCGCCGATACGCGCAAGGGCAATCGCCCGGCTTTCGTCAGTGCCGCCAAACCCGAGCTGGCCAAACCGCTGGTCGATCAATTCATCGCCGACCTGCAGGCGCTGGGTGTTTCCACCCAGTCGGGCGTTTTCGGCGCCCACATGCTCGTCAGCCTCGAAAACGACGGCCCGGTCACCATCCTGCTCGAATATTAGCCTTCCAGGATCGTTATTTCTCCCGTAGAGCCATTCAAGCGGATCAGCATGCCCGTTTTCAGGCGTGTGGTAGCTTCGCTGACGCCGACCACGGCCGGAATGCCATATTCGCGCGCCACCACCGCTCCGTGCGTCATCATGCCGCCCACTTCCATCGCCAAACCGCCTGCCAGCAGAAAGAGCGGCGTCCACGAGGGGTCGGTGCCGGGGCAGACCAGTATCTCGCCGTGAACCAGGTTGGCCTTGCCCGGGTCAAGCACCACCCGCACCCTGCCTTCCACCACACCCGGCGAAACCGGGCTGCCCATGATCGTGTTTTGCCCCTCGCCCTTGCGGTCGGCCATCCCCTCATAAAAGGCCCGCCCGTCGCTCAAGAACAGACGCGGCAGTTGGCGGCGTTTCATTTCCCGTTCAAACTGGCTGCGGCGCTCACGGATCAAGCCCTGCCAGTCGCGCTTCTCACCCGTGGCCAGGGCACTCAGCTCAGGGAAGGTCAGGTAAAAGAGATCATCTGCCTGCTGCAGCTCGCCGGCCGCAACAAACTCCTGCCCGCTTTTCTTTAACTCACGATGGACGATCCACATCAGGCGCACCACAAAGAACTTGGGGCTCTCACGCAGCCCCATCAACTGGCGGGCGCGCCGCGCGAAGAAGTGCACCCGTCTGGCCTTGAACCAGCCTCCGCGGCTCTGGCGTACTTGTGCGGTTAACTGCCTGATCGCTTCTTCAGCCCTCTCTTTGCCCTTGGCAAAGACGGCGTCGGGCGCGTCATTTTCGTTTTCTATTTTGGCAAAATTGACCAGCATCTCGAACACGTGGGTGGGCTCTTCCGCCCAGCGGGTGCGTCCCAGATCGATCTCACCCAGGCCGCGCCCCCCATACTGCTCGAGAAAGTGCCTCACCTCATCCAAAAGTACCTGAGGCAGATCGCCTGCCAGATATTGGCGTGAGAGTTCGGCCGGGGTAGCAGAGGTGACTGCTTTCAGCGCAGCAGGATCCTTACGGATTTCCTTGGCCATTTCCCACAAGCGCAGGTCCATCTCGGTAGTCGGGTTATGCGGCATGCCGCGTGTCACTTCCAACACCAGGTCGCCCCAGTGAAACTGGCCGGCGTCCTCTTTTGCTTTCGTGAGCGTGCGCAGTGCATTCCACGAGGCCATCCCGGCGGCCACCCCTGAAACGAACAATTTAAAGGCCCCGCCCAGATGCGCCCTGGCCACTTCTTGCATCAGGGTGGCTCGCTGAGCCAATTTTTGATAACGATCCCCTTGGATCGCGGCAGCCTTTTCTTCCATGATCTTTAAAACAGCTTCCCCCTGGGCCACGATCAGGTGCCGCCGTGGCACGGGCGCCAACAGGTTCAAGAACACCTTGCCGGCTACCGGTATGAGGAACATCGCCATCTGGCGCCGTGCATGAAGGCTGACGCCCTTCTTTTTTGGCTGCAAACGCGGATCCTCCGAGATCTGATCCACTGCCAGTTTGACCGTCGGTTCGACCATGCCGAAGACGTAGGGCAGCACCTTGCGGCCCAGGCTGTTGCTGATGATGGGGGTGAAGTTGATCCACAACCGTTCACCGGCTGAGAACAAGACCCTTTGGGCGGTCTCGTCTGTCTTAACGCCAAAAAGTTCGCTTCCCAGCGCGAATATTTGTTTTAAGCAGCTTTGCCCGATGGGGGTGATCGGGTCAACCAGCCCCTGCACGGCCGCAAAAGAGACAAAGGTTAACAACGGTTCCGCCTGCATACCAGCCGGCAGCGGGTAGAGAGAGGTGATCGCCCGCGTTTGCAGCAAATAGAGCTTGCCCTTACAGTAAGCCCACTCAATATCTTGCGGGCCGCCAAACTGTTGCTGCACGCGCTGCCCCAACTGCGCCAGTTCAAGGATCTGCTCGTCCGAGAGTGCCGGGTACTCCTGCGCAGATTCATTGACCTGTTTCACCCCGCCATCTGCTTCGGCACGGATGGAAAGCGCCTTGCGGCCCAGCGTTTTTTGCGCAATATGGTTGTGAAGGGTGTCCACCACGTAGTGATCCGGCTCGACCAGCCCCGACACCAGCGCTTCGCCCAACCCCAGGGTGGCGTCAATGACCGTTTCTACCCGCGAACCGTTCAGCGGGTTGGCCGTGAACAGCACCCCTGACACCTCGCTTTGCACCATCTGCTGCACCACCACGGCCAGGGCGATCTCTTCCTGCCCCACCCCCTGCCGCAGTCGGTAACCGATGGCGCGCGCCGTCCACAGGCTCGCCCAGCAGTCGATCACCCGCTGCAGCAGCAGCGTTTCGTTGTTCACATTGAGGTAAGTGTCCTGCTGGCCGGCGAAAGACAGTTCTGGCAAGTCTTCGGCCGTCGCCGATGAACGTACCGCCACCGCGAGCGCACCCAATTGCCGGTAAGCCTGCACGATCTTTTCGCGTATCGAATCGGAAAGGGAACCGTGCGCAAAAGCAGCCCGGATCGTTTTCGATGCCGTCTCCAGCGCAGCAGTGTCAGCCGGATCAATGGACTTGACCGCTGCAGCAATGACTTCGCTCAGCCTGTTTTCATCGCGGAATTGGCGGTACGCCGTCGTCGAAATAATGAACCCGGATGGCACCGGCAGCCCCCCGGAAGTCATTTCTGCCAGATGCAGCCCCTTACCGCCTGCGTTTTCCAGCCTGATTTCAGGTGAAGCGAAAGAAAGGATATCCAGATCATGTTCAGTTTGCATGGAGGGCCTCTGCACTACGGATATTGTCTTCGGTTGTAAAAAGTAGAGCTTGTTCAGATCCACAGGGCGGCGTCCACCTGCAAGGCCACTGCACCGGCCTTGAGGAGCATGTCACCCTCTTCCAGCGAATACACCCCGCCGCCCGCGATCAGCGGCAGCCCCATCTTGCGATACCTTTCCAGTGCCAGCACCATTTGTGGCAGCAGGGCAGGGCCGTAAAGGCGGCCGTTCACCCAGCTCTCGTTTTTGCGCATCCGTCCGCGCGGCGCTGCCAGAACCAGCCCGCTTAACCCCAAAGCGGCACACCCGCTCACCAGGTCGCGCTGCACTTCATCCAGAGGCAGCACTGCCAGCAGCGGTTTTTCGCCGCGCGCCGCATTCCAGATGGCCAGACGGGCTTTATTCGCCATGCGCAGCGGCACTTCAATTTGCACGGCCAGCACATTTTCCAGTTCGTCTGCCAGCGCCGACATCTGCGCAGCTTCTTCCTCATTCTCGGCAAACAGATGTAGCCAGACCGGCAGTTTGAGGTTGCTCCAGCGTTTGGCATACTGGCGCAGCGCGGCCGTGATGCCCGGGTTAGGGGAGGCATTGTGAAGCAGAAATCCGCCCGAATAAGGGAGGAGGGCTCGATTCTCGGCCACATTCCGCGCCTGCCGCGTCAGCATTGGCGGCACGAAGGCCCCCATCTCGGCGCCAAATTCCAGATGTGCCGGGGGCAAATAGCCCAGAAAACCGGCCACGTTCATCCACGGACTGACCAGCCCCATCTCATCCAGAAAACGCTCCGCGTTATGTGCGCTCATGCGCCTCCCAGTGCCGCCAGCTTAAACACAGGGCCTTCTTTGCAGGCATGCTTCCAGCCATTTTTGCTCGGCACCAGGCACATCTCGCACTGCCCCACGCCGGCACAGGGCATCTCGGCCAGCACCAGCAGTTCATCGGGGCTGGGGCGATTAATGCGCTGCCGCTTGGGCAGGAGCTTGCTCACCACATCGCTCAGATCCTCCAGGCGACTCACTGCAGCCAGATAGTCCGCCCAGGCCAGCACTTCGTCGGCGTGGCTGAGCGGCAGCACTTCCACCTCCGCCAGCAAGCCTGCCAGAAAAGAATCGCTCACCAGCGTCACCTCATGGTCAACCTTGAGAGCTTCTTCCAATAGAGGCAACACGGCCATCGCAGGGGCGCCGGCCGGGACGTAGATACCCACGCGCGAGCGGGCTTCGGGCAAGCCAAATCCTTTGCCAAATGGCCCGTGCAGATGCACCTCTTCGCCGGGCATCCAGTGGAATGTTGTCAGCGGCATCACCTGCAATTGCTGGCCTTCTGCGTAGGTTGGGAAGACGGTCGCCGAAAGAATATCATCGCGTTGAGGAAAGCGCAGCTTGAAATACTGACCGGGCAGCACGTTCACCCGTTTTTCAAGCAGCAAAGAGCAGGTGTCCCCTGCCTCTGCCTGATTGACCTCGCTGATTCGCCCACGCATAAAAGACATAGTCTGATTATAGTCTGCAAATAAAATGAATTTCTTATACGGATCTTGTTTAATAATAGTGAAGATTCCCTTTTTTGTATAATGATTGAGAAAGCTTTACTTAAATTTTGAGGAGAGACCCATGAATATCGCGAGTTTGATCAAAAGCATTGCCGTCATCTTTTGGATCGGATTTTTCCTGCTGCTGGCGCTGGTTGCCTACCGTTCTGCCAAGAAAAATCCCCTGCGCAAAGGCGGCACCTACGTCATTATCACCCTGGTGGCGGCGTTTTTGCTCACCACGCTCAGTTCCGGGCTGGTCTTCATCAACCCGGAAGAACGCGGCGTGGTGATCTCGGCTGTTTCGCCCACCGGTTACCGCTCAGAGGCCCTCACCCCCGGGCTGCGCTGGATCATCCCCTTTGCTGAAACGGTGGTGCGCTACCCGATCTCGAAGCAAACCTACACCATGTCCATTGCACCGGATGAAGGGATGATCAGCGGGGATGATTCGATCACGGCCCGCACCTCCGATGGCCAGCAGATCTATGTGGATGCCTCGGTCATCTATGAGATTGACCCCAACAAGGTGGTGCAGGTACACATCCAGTGGCAAGACCGCTACCCCGAGCTGATTCGCGCCCAGGCGCGCGGCATCATCCGCGATGTGGTCTCGCAGTACAAAGTGGAAGAAGTGATCAGCACGAAGCGTACCGAAATGGTGCAGGCCATCAGCACTGCCCTGCAAACCAAAGTAGAAGAGAACGGGCTCTTTCTGAATGATTTCGTGCTGCGCAACATCACCTTCTCGGATGAATACGCCGCTTCGGTCGAGCAAAAACAGATCGCCGAGCAGCAGGCCCAACAGGCCAAGCTGGTGGTGGAACAAAAGAAACAGGAAGCCGAACAGGCGCGCGAAGTAGCCAAGGGTCTGGCCGATGCCGCCGTCACCAAGGCCCAGGGCGAGGCCGATGCCCGCCTCATTCAGGCAGAAGCCGAGGCAAAAGCCCTCGAATTGATTGCCGGAGTTCTGCGCACCAATCCCAACCTGCTCAATTATCAGTACATCACCACCCTCAACCCCAACGTGCAGGTGATGATGGTGCCCAGCGGCTCGCAGTTCATTCTGCCCTACCCCACCACCACACCGTAATACACCACTTACCATTGCAAGAGCAGCCAACCGGCTGCTCTTTTGCATTTAGGGCAGAAGATACTATAATTTTGTTATGACAAACGAAACGCTCCCTCCTCTGACGATCCCGGTGCACATGACGACCCTGTCTACCTGCTCCGGCTGCGCTTCAAAGATCAGCGCCAAAATGTTGACCGAGATTTTGCGCCCCACCCAGGGAATTTTCAGCCCGGTCGATTATCCCAACCTGCTGGTGGGTCTCGAATCGCCCGATGACGCCGCCGTTTGGAAACTGGAAGACGGCCGCGGGCTGGTGTTAACTACCGACTTTTTTACCCCCATCGTGGATGACCCCTACGATTACGGACGTATTGCCGCCACCAACGCCATTTCGGATATCTTTGCCATGGGCGGCACGCCTTTCATGGCGCTCAATATCGCCGCCCTGCCCCCTGAGCTTGACCCGGCCATTCTGCAGCGCATCATGCTGGGCGGGGCCGAAGCCGCCAAAGGCGCCGGGGTGGTCATTGCCGGTGGGCACACCGTGCGCGATGCCGAACCCAAGTACGGGCTGGCTGTGATCGGTTTTGTGGACCTCGACAAAATGTTCACCAAAGGCGGCGCGCAGCCCGGTGATGTTCTCGTGCTCTCCAAACCCCTCGGTTTCGGCACCACCACCACCGCCCTCAAACGGGAAGTGGCCGACCCGGCCGCCGTGGCCGCCGTGGTCAAATGGATGACCACCCTCAATCGCGACGCCAGCCGACTGGCGCTTGAATTTGGTCTCAAAGCCGTCACCGATGTCACCGGATATTCCCTGCTCGGTCACAGCAGCGAGATGGTCAAGGCCAGCAGCGTGGCCTATCACATTCATTACGACCAGGTGCCTTTCGTGCCCGAATCCCTCCAGTATGCCAAACAAAGTATCTTCCCCGGTGGTGCCGATGACAACCGCGAGTTCTACTCGCCCAACGTCACCTTTGAACGTCCGCTCGAAAACTGGCAGCAAATGTCGCTCTACGACCCGCAAACCAGCGGCGGCCTTCTCATGGCTGTGCCGGGCGAAAAATTGGATGCTTTCAAAAAACGCGCCGCAGAGATGAACCAGCCTATCTGGATCATCGGCGAGGTCAGCCAAGGCAGTGGGGTGCACGTGGTCTAGCCTAAAAGTGTTTCTTTTAGGTCTCAAAGTCTTTTACAAAAGGGTACTTAAATTGTGCCCTTTTGGGTTTTATACCCTTGACTTAATAGAATTTATTTTCTATAATACTTGTAAAAGTTTCTCAGAGAACTTTTCGTTTAAACCGTTATGTGTTGCAGCCTTTTACCCAACCTCAGTTCACAATCCACCCTCCTCGATTCGTTTTCGATATTTTTTAAAAACGAATCAAGATGCTTGATCTGTCATCGCGAGCCCCGCTGCTTTTCGGGGCGTGGCGATCCCCACCCTGAAAAGCCGTTGGTTGCACAGGGTCAATCAAGCCGCTCTGGCACATAGAACTCATGTTAAAATAACCGTTATGAAAGAAGTTTCTGAACACATTCAGGGCATTCTCAAGACCCTGCCTGAAAAACCCGGCGTTTACATCATGAAGAACGCTGCCGGCGAGATCATCTACGTCGGCAAGGCCATCATCCTCAAAAACCGTGTGCGTTCTTACTTTCAGGAGCGCGGCGACCAGTCGCTCAAGACGCGCAAGCTGGTCAGCCAGATCGCCGACCTGGAATGGATCGTGGTAGGTTCCGAGCTCGAGGCCCTCATCCTCGAGATGAACCTCATCAAAAAGCACCGCCCGCGCTTCAACATCCGCCTCAAGGACGATAAGCGCTACCCCTACATCAAAGTGCATCTGGCCGACCCCTTCCCCAAGGTGACGGTCACCCGCCAGATGGTCAAAGACGGCTCGCACTATTTCGGCCCCTACACCAGTGTCTGGGCCGTGCACCAAACGCTGGACCTGCTGCGTCACATCTTCCCCTACCTCACCTGTGACCGCGAGATCACCGGCAAAGACGCCCGTCCCTGCCTTTATTACGACATCAAGCTCTGCTCCGGCCCCTGCATCGGCGCCATTCAGCAGCAGGGCTATCGCCAACTGATCGACGATCTGTGCGACTTTCTCGACGGGCACACCGACCCCATCGTCTCGCGTCTGCAAAAAGAAATGCAGGCCGCCGCAGATGAAATGGCCTTCGAGAAAGCCGCCACCATCCGCGACCAGATCAACGCCATTGACCGCGTGGTCGAGAAGCAAAAGGTCATCACCCCCGACCAGCGCGATTCTGACGTGCTGGCCATCGCCCGCGCAGACGGAGAAGCCTGCGTGCAGATCTTCTTCATCCGCAACGGCAAACTGATGGGCCGCGAATACTTCGTGCTCGAAGGCACCGAAGAGACCCCCGACGCCGAGGTCATCAGCGAGTTCGTTAAGCAGTTCTACAGTGAGGCCGCCAACGTGCCAGAGCAGTTGCTGCTGCCAAACGAGATCGAAGAGGCCAACATCATCAAGCAGTGGCTCAACAGCCGGCGCGGCGGCGATAAGGTGGAGCTGCTGGTTCCCAAAGAGGGCACCTCACAGGAACTGGTGCAGATGGCCACCGAGAATGCCGTTGAAACCCTGCAGGCGCTGCGCAGCCAGTGGGAGGCCGACAAGAACAAGCAGACACAGGCGCTCACCGAGCTGCAGGATGCCCTCAAACTGGACGCCCCGCCCAACCGCATCGAATGCTACGATATTTCCAACACGCAGGGCACTGCCTCGGTAGGCAGCATGGTGGTCTTCGAGCAGGGCACGCCGGCCAAAAACATGTACCGTCATTTCAACATCAAAACCGTTGTCGGCCCCGACGACTTTTCCAGCATGGAAGAGGTGCTGACACGCCGCTTCAAGCGCTGGCAGTCCAGCCAGGAGCAGCACAAAGTGGGCGAAAAGATCGATCCCTCCTTCTCGGTGCTGCCCGATCTGCTGATCGTTGACGGCGGCAAAGGTCAGCTTGGGCGTGCCGTGGCGGTACTGGCCGAATTCGACCTCAGCGAACGTGTGCCCGTAGTAGGTCTGGCCAAGCAGCAGGAAGAGCTCTTTCGCCCCAATATTGAACGCTCCCTCATGCTGCCGCGCCATTCACAGGGTCTCTACCTCGTGCAGCGCATCCGCGACGAGGCGCACCGCTTCGCCATCACCGCCCACCGCAAGGCCCGCGGCAAACTCGGCGTGGCCTCCCAACTGGATGCCATCCCCGGCATCGGCCCGCAGCGCCGCAAAGCCCTGCTCACCCGTTTCGGCAGCATCAACGCCATCCGCAGCGCCAGCCTCGACGCCCTCATGGAAGTTCCCGGCATCACCGCAGAGCTCGCCCTGGCCGTGCAGAGCGGGTTGGAGTAGAATCAGGTATAAGTGATCAGAGACTAGGCACCGGGGTTATGATCTTCCAATTTCTCCTGATTACCAAATGCTGATCCCTAATAACGAATTTTTGTGATATAATACCGCTTCGCGCCGAGAAGATGGCGCAAAACTTTCGTAAGGTGTAGATAACATGAGCGATTTATTGAAAGCATACGACGCCCCCGTGAACGAAAATATCCCCCAGTTACATGCTGGCGATACCGTCTCTGTTCACGTGAAGATCAAAGAAGGCAACCGCGAACGTATTCAGGAATTCAAAGGGATCGTCCTCTACATGCACAACCGAGGCAACGACTCCACTTTCACCGTTCGCCGTGTGGCCAGCAATGGTATCGGCGTGGAACGTACCTTCCTGCTGCGCAGCCCCCGCATCGACAAAGTGGTGGTGGAACGCTCCAGCAAGGTTCGCCGCTCCCGCCTCTACTTTTTGCGCGAACGCTCTGGCAAGAGTGCCCGCCTCAAACAGAAATTCAACTAGCTTTTCATCCATTGCTCATTCACAAGGTGCAGCCAAAACAGCGACTGCGCCTTTTTGAGTTTTAATCCGGGAGAATCCCATGAAAACACCCCTTATCGGCATCACTGCCAGCAAGAACAGTAAGGATGATGATCGTCTGCCCGCTGCCTATGGCGATGCGGTAAAGCTTGCCGGTGGCGCCCCGCTGCTGATCCCGCTTGGCTTTCCGCTCACCGCTCTGCCTGCGCTGGTGACTCACCTGAATGGTCTCTTGCTCTCCGGCGGTGGAGATATTGACCCTGCCCTTTACCCGGCTCGGCAGCCTGAAAAGTGTCTGGATATTCTGCCCGAGCGCGACCATCTCGAACTGGCATTGTTGAAAGCCGCTGCTGAAGTTGACCTGCCCGTGCTGGGCATTTGCCGTGGCATGCAGGTCATCAACGTGTCGCGCGGCGGCACCCTCTACACCGACCTGCCCAGCCAATACCCATCGCCGCTCGTCCACAGCACGCCAGAAGAGAAAGGGCGCGATTCACTGGTACATGAGGTTACAATAGAGACAGGGTCGCTGCTTCACGGCATCCTGGCTGAGACGAGCCTCGCTGTCAACAGCTTTCATCATCAGGCAGCGCTGCAGATCGGCACTGGGCTGCAGGTTGTGGCCCACGCCACAGATGGCCTGGTCGAAGCCGTGGAAGACCGATCGAAAAAGTTCTTCTGCGCGGTGCAGTGGCACCCTGAATGTTTGCAGCAAAAAGGCGACGCTCACCGGCGTCTGTTCAAGGCGTTCATCGAGGCAGCCAAAGCCTGATCCATTGGAGGCACATGGAAGACCAAAATCTCATTGGCGTTTTCGACTCAGGTCTGGGGGGCCTGTCGGTTTTGCGGTCCATCCGCGAACTGATGCCGGCCCAGCCGGTAATCTACTTCGGCGATCAGGGGCACGTGCCCTACGGTCAGCGCTCGCTGGAAGAAGTGCGCGCTTTCTCCATCGAAGCGGTGCGATTCCTGCTGCAGAAAGGCGCCAAACTGATCGTGGTGGCCTGCAACACCGCCTCCGTGGCCGCTCTGCACCCGCTTAGAGAGACCTTCCCGACCGTGCCCATCGTGGGCATGGAACCGGCCGTCAAACCGGCCGCCGAACACACCCACACCGGCGTGGTAGGCGTGCTGGCCACTTATGCCACCTTTCAGGGCGCGCTTTATGCCTCCGTGGTCGAGCGCTTCGCTCAGGGAGTCACCCTGCTGCAGAATCCCTGCATCGGCCTTGTGCCGCAGATCGAAAAGGGAAACCTGAACGGGAGCGAAACCCGCCAAATTCTCAGCAACGCTTTGCAGCCCATGCTGGCCCAGAACATCGACACGGTGGTGTTGGGCTGCACGCATTACCCCTTCGTCATTCCGCTCATCCAAGAGATCGTCGGGCCAAACGTGCGTGTCATTGACCCGGCCCCCGCTGTGGCACGCCAGACCAAACGCTTGCTCGAAGAGCATGGCTGGCTGCAAGAAGGCACCGCTAGATCCGATGTAGAATATCTGACCAGCGCCGACCCGGCCTCGATGCAGACCCTGCTGCCGCAGTTTTTAGGGGAAAGCGGTCAGGTGCAGCAGGTCTTTTGGCAACACGGTAAACTCTCTGCCTGACATCTCAACGAACCATCCTGCTCACCCTGTGGAGGAAAAGCCATGAAAGAAGTGAAACTCGCACTGGTCGGTTTTGGCAACGTAGCCAAAGCCCTGACCCGTTTACTGGATACAAAACAAGCCCTGCTGCAAAAGGAGTTTGGCTTCAGCACCCGCATTGTCGCCATCGCCACTGCCCACCACGGCATGGCGATTGATCCCGCCGGCTTGGACGGCATGCAGGCAATTGAGATCGCCGATAGCGGCGCTTCGCTGCAAAGCCTTTCAAAGGTGCCAGAGCCCGCCTCCATCCTCGAATTCATCCGCATCTGCGGGGCCGATGTGATGTTCGAAAACTCGCCCGTCAACCACCAAAACGGCCAGCCGGCCGTCGATCATTTGCGCACTGCCCTCATCCACGGCATGCACGCCATTACCGCCAACAAAGGCCCGGTGGTGCACGCTTATCGCGAATTGATGGATCTGGCCGCCGCCAATGGCAGGCGTTTCTTGTTTGAATCGGCCGTCATGGATGGCGCACCGATCTTTTCGCTCTTTCGCGGGCCGCTGCCGGCCATTGAACTAAGAGGCTTTCACGGCATCCTCAACTCCTGCACCAACATTCTGCTTGAACTGATGGAAAACGGCAAGAGCTTTGAGGAGGCAGTAGACTACGCCAAATCCATCGGCATCACCGAAACCGACCCCAGTGCCGATATTGATGGCTGGGACGCTTCGATCAAGGTAGCCGCGCTCTCGACGGTGATCATGGGAATGCCCCTCAAACCCGATCAGGTAGACCGCACCGGCATCCGTGACATCACCCCGCCAATGATCGCCGCTGCGCTGGCTGCCGGTCAGCGCTGGAAGCTGGTCTGCTCCTGCCACCTTGAGGATGGCAAACTGAACGCCAAAGTGGCTCCCGAGCGGGTCGATCCCTCCTCGCCGCTTTACAGCATCAATGGCACCAGTTCTTACGTGCAGTTTGAGACCGACTGTCTGCCCGGTCTGGGCATCGTCGAAAGCAACCCCAGCCCCATGACCACGGCCTACGGGCTGCTGGCCGACCTGATCAACGCGGAGCGCAATGCCTGAACTCACCCAACCCTTCTTACTGGCCGCAGCGCATATACCACAAGACCAAAGCCTGGACTCGTGGCTGAAATCTCTCCACATCCAGCCGCGCTGGCTGGACGAGATCATCGTGCTTTCGGCTGACGCCCACCTGCGTTTCACCGATCTGCCCGGCGCCGATGCGGCTGTGCTGCTCTATCCCTGGCCCAACTGGCAGCGCAGCGAACTCTTTGCCGTGCAGCAGTCTTTTCGTGAGATTGCCACCGGCGAGCGCCGCCTGATCTTGCTGATCAGTGAGGCTGAACGAACCAGTTCTGTCCTCCTGCTGGCCGCACCGGCTGTGATCGGCTATTACAACCAGGTTCCGCAAGCCTACCTGAATCATCTCTTCGTCCAGCACCTTTCCGCTACTGAAAATGACCTGCTGGCGCTGTTGGAAAATCAGCTCACTTCGGCCGGGCGAAAACCGGAAGAACTGCACACACTTTCTCTGCAAGCCAAAACGCAAAAGAGACCCGGCAAAAGCGGCAGCCGTTTTGCCTCAGCCACCTGGGCCAAATCCGCCACGCCAGAATCAGGCGCCCTGGCTGCTCTGGTGGATGTGATTCACAGCCTCAATCAGACCCACAAGAAAAACGGTCTGGTCGCCGATCTGGATAGCGAGGGCAATCTTTACGGGGTGTGGGTCGAACGCGTATGAACCTGCTGCCCCTTTACCTGGCCCTGGGCACGAATTTGGGTGATCGCGCTGCCAACCTGGCAGAAGCGCGCCGCCGTTTGGGTGAACTTTTCACCCCAATAAACGCCTCTCATATTTACGAAACCCCACCCTGGGGCATCACCGAGCAGCCCGCCTTCTACAATCAGGTGGTCGAGGCTCGTTCCAGCCTGGAGCCGCTGGAAATTTTGCATCTGGTCAAACAAATTGAAGTAGAGATGGGGCGTGTTCCCAGCCTGCGTTACGGCCCGCGCCTGATCGATATTGATCTGCTCCTTTATGGGGACAGCTTATTTGAAAGCCCTGAGCTGACCCTGCCGCACCCGCGCCTGTTTGAGCGTGCCTTCGTGCTGGTGCCGTTCGCCGAAATCGCACCTGACCTGATCCCGCCCACGCAAAACCTGACCATCGCCGCGTTGTGCGCTGCACTCGATAGCAGAGGCATTCAAAAGATTGAGGTGGAAAATGCCTGATCCTACTCTGACCTACGGCCAGAAAACCTACGTCATGGGTATTCTTAACGTTACCCCTGACAGTTTTTCGGGCGATGGTCTGCTGGAACAGCAAGACTACATCAGCGCGGCACTGGAACAGGCCGGGCGATTTATTGAGTCCGGCGCAGACATTCTGGACATCGGCGGAGAATCCACCCGCCCCGGCTCGCAGGTGGTGAGCGCACAAGAAGAATTGGAGCGTGTTTTGCCGGTGATCTCGGCCTTGTCGCAGCAATACCCTGAAACGCTGCTTTCGGTTGACACGTATAAAGCCAAAGTGGCCGAAGCCGCTCTGACAGCCGGGGCTCACTGGGTGAATGACGTTTGGGGGCTGCGCGCCGATGCTGATATGGCAGCGGTGGTCGCGGCTGCCAAAGCCCCTGTGGTGATCATGCACAACCGCAGCAAAGCCGAACACGTTCATATCCAGGCCGGCCTGGGCGGCACTTATTTGGGGTCCGACTATATTGATCTCATCGAAGACGTGAAAACAGAACTGCTGCAAAGTGTTGTTTTGGCTCACGCTGCCGGCATAACAGACAGCCAGATCATCCTTGACCCCGGCATCGGCTTTGGCAAAAGCCGTGAACAAAACCTGGCGCTGGTCAACCATCTGGATGAGATCAAAACGCTGGGTTACCCCGTCTTGCTCGGCCCCTCACGAAAGTCTTTCATCGGCTACACGCTCAATCTGCCCCCTGATCAACGAGTGGAAGGCACAGCGGCCGTTTGCGCCGTGGGCATCGTGCGCGGCGCGGACATCTTGCGTGTTCACGATGTCGAAGCCATCGTGCGTACAGCGCGCATGACCGACGCCATTGTGCGTGCCTGAAATTTTCCGTCAGACCAATATTTGCCAATCGAAAACTCAGTACTTGTATTTTTGTTTAGTTTTTGCAATAATTGGATATAATTTATCCAATTTAGGAGAAACGAACTATATGAAAAACAAGGTACTGGTAATTAGTGTTTTTATCCTTCTCATCCTCAGCCTGACCGCTTGCAGCGCAGTCTCAGGGTTGAAATCGGCCGGTGATACTGCCAATTCTTTCATGCAGGCGTTGAAAGATCAGGATAATACAACTTCCTGGAATTTGCTGGCCTCCAACGTGCAGGACGAAATCGGTGACAGCTCAGCCTGGGCAGATTTCACCGCCCCACGTGGTTTTGAAAGCTGGAAGTTCACTTCCACCAATGTGACGAACGGTCAGGCTCAGGTGGATGGCGAAGCCTCCATTGGCAATGAAACCTATTACGTCACACTCATTATGGATCAGGCCAACGACGGATGGCTGGTCTCAGGCATCAACTTCACCTTCAAGGAATAGCAACAGACAAATACCGGTTCCTCAAATGAGGAGCCGGTATTTATTCACAGCCGGGCAATTTTTGGTTATAATAACCCACGCAACATATGCGGGCGTCGCCAAGTGGTAAGGCGTCAGCCTTCCAAGCTGATATTCGTGGGTTCGAGTCCCATCGCCCGCTCTTAGTTCCATCTTCGTAGGCCCCCACAAGGGGGATGCTATCCAAGTCCCATCGCCCGCTCTAAAGACCCCTTGGGGTCTTTTTTGATCCATCTTCGCGGGCCCCCGCAAGGGGGATGCTATTCGAGTCCCATCGCCCGCTCTAAAGACCCTTTGGGGTCTTTTTTGATCCATCTTCGCAGGCCCCCACAAGGGGGATGCTATTCGAGTCCCATCGCCCGCTCTTAGATCCATCTTCGCGGGCCCCCCACAAGGGGGATGTTATTCGAGTCCCATCGCCCGCTCTAAAGACCCTTTGGGGTCTTTTTTGATCCATCTTCGCGGGCCCCCGCAAGGGGGATGCTATTTGAGTCCCATCGCCCGCTCTAAAGACCCCAAGGGGTCTTTTTTGATCCATCAAATTACAGGCAATAGTTTTAGCTTAGTTATTAGCGTTTTTTCTCGACCCCACTGTACCAGACCAATAAAGCGTAATATCCTTCGCTCACATTGGCGGTCGCGTAGGTCGGTCCATCTTCAACGCCCAGTTCCATCGTTGTATAAACCTTTGCCCATTTTGTCCCGGTCCAGCGGTAGATTGCTCCATCCCAACCAAAATACCATTTCTTGAAAATGAATTTGACGGTGGTATAGCCGCTGCCGGTAACTTGGAGGATTTCATAATGGTACTGCATAGCACCGAGATCATCCCATTTGGGCAGATACATTCCGTTCGCTTCTACTGATCCTTCAAATTTATCTGCAGGGATGCGTTCGTAACTGCCAGAAGTGGCAAAGGGCGGCGTAATATCTTCATAGCCACCGCCTGGCCCATCTGCTTTTGCAGTTTGAACAGGGATGGCTGCAAAAACGGCAGCGAGCACGAATAAGGTTGTAACAAACAATAAAATTGTTTTCTTCATTGTGATCCCTTCCTCCGATTTTCAGGCAAATCGGCAGCCTGATAATGTGTTTGAATTTGTAACTCTGTGTATCAACAGGTTGTATCCCAATATCAATAGTTTATACCCATCCAGCAAAGTTGTTTCGCTTTTTTTTGCGGGATTGATCACAATTCCCTTTGCTTGAGGTTCAGGAGTCAGTTCACTCCCTATCAGCAAATTCTTTCCCACTACGGTTTAATGGGTCACTTAATGCAGAACCCGGCTAATCCCTACTTCACTTCCAACGGGATGGGCATTTCGCCAAAATACTGCGCCGCCACATCGTCACGCACAAATGCTTTGCCAAAGGTACCTTCAGCCAAAAGCTCATACCCAGAGATCGAATTTTCTTTGGCATCCAGATAAAAAGCGTACTTACGTTTCATTACAGATTCATCCAACGCAACGGAAAGCTTTGCCTGATCCGAAAAATAATTGATGTTTTCAGCTTCGAGGAACAGAAAATCTGGGTTCGTCTCAGCCAATGTGTCGTAGTCCATCAGGTTCCATGTCATTGAGATGGACCAGTTCTGTTGGGGGGCAACATAAGCCCGCCAGTCTCGATAGAAGGAGAAGGGCTCCGTTTCGGGCAATTGCTGCAAATATTCATGCTCTACAGCCCCAAAGAAGGCCAGGCTGGCTGAAGTTTCTTCTTTGTGCAATTGTGAACGATAAGAATTGACCCCGCTGATCATCAGCGATGCTAACATGAACACGCCCAGCCCCGCCGTCAAGATCTGAATGACGCGTTGAAATTTCGGCCAGGGCCAGGCCTCATCAGAAAAAGGAAAGGCCAGGAATGCGATCAGCGGCAGTATTACAGGTAAGAAATAGTGCGGCCGTAAAGTGGAGGCCAAAAACAGGAAGTAACCAACATAAACGGCCATCCAGCTCAGCGCTGTCATAGCCATTACACGAGTCTTTGATCGAAATAAAGCCGCCACTGAGAATGCAAATGCACCACCCATCAAAACCCAGCCGCCATAGAATTGACTGATGTATGAAGAGAAAGTTTGCCAGTTGGCAGCCAATCCGCCACCCTGAATCCAGAACCCCTGTGCATTTTCAAGGTAATTCGACTTAAACACAGCAATAATTTCGGCCCGTTCCTGGGGCAGCAAAAGTAGCGGATTTGTCACCACCACTGTGGCAAGCATCACCCCAAGAAAAAGGGTTGCTTTTTTTAAGGCGCTCCAAACGGTGAGGCGTTTCTGGGCCAGTCCATAGACCAAATAAACGATGTACATGCCAACGAACAACACCCCCAGCACTTTAGCGCCAATGGCGAAGCCGCAGGCGATGGCCGAGAAGTAAAAATTCTTCCCGAACCGCAGATCATCTTTGTTCAAAAAGAACAGCGTGAGCACACAGGAAAGCATGAGCAAGCTGTCGGGGTGCCACCAGAAATTATTGCCGATCACGGCCGGGACGAGTGCCAACAAAAGAAACAAACCAATGCTCTTCCAGTAAGAGGTGAATTTCGTTTGCATTCCCACCAACAGCAAGAGCGAGAGCAACATCGGCAGCACATTGATGAATTCACGCAAGATCATGACGATCAATGCGGTAGCTGCTGTCCAATTAGCTCCCAAGATCAGTTTAACCGGGATCAAGACCAGCGCTGAGAAGAAATAGAACGGATATCCGTAATAATAATGTTGATAAACGGCAAAATTGTGAATGCTTTGAAAGAACGTTTGCCCGGGCGTAAGCATGTGAAGAACATAAGGGTATTGAGCGTATTCGTCCGGCTCAAAAACATTTAGCATTTCGGTATTTTTGGCACCGACAAAATTTGGAAAAATAAAAGCAATTGCGATCAGCAGCCCCAACATGCTGCAAACATACAATACCTTTTTTTGGCTTTTTGACATGATCTTTATGATTATCCCTGAGATTATTATAAATGACTATTCTCTAATCAATTTAATTTGAATATTTTTCAGGTTTTTGTGTATGATTAAGGAATTGATGAATGATTGAAAGGGTTGCTATGCAAAAGATCGAAATCGGATTAGTGCTGAAAGATCGTTATAAACTCATCAAGCAATTGGGCGTTGGCGGCATGGGAGAAGTCTACCTGGCTCAGGATGAATCACTCGATACCCAGGTAGCCATTAAGATCAACCACAATTTAAATGAATCTACCTCGGCACAATTCATCCGTGAAGCGCGTCTTTTGGCTGGTCTCAAACACCCCAACCTGCCGCGCGTGATTGACTACTTCACTGAGAATGATAGCCAGTACCTGGTAATGGACTACATTCCCGGCGACGACCTGAAGACCATTGTCGAGCGCAAAGACAAGCTCAACCCTGAGCTGATCATCAAGTGGGCGGTCGAATTGGGCAATGCCCTGACCTATTTGCACAATCGCAAACCGCCCATTTTTCACCGTGATATTAAACCCGCCAATATCAAATTAACTCCCAATGGCGACGTGCTGCTGGTCGATTTTGGCATTGCCAAAACCGGCGATCCTTCGCAAGAAACCCAAACCGGCGCCTGGGCCTTTTCGCCTGGCTTTGCCCCCCCTGAACAGATCAGTGGCTTGCGTACCGGCCCTTATTCAGATCAATACAGCCTGGCAGCGACCATTTACTACTTGTTCTCAGGCAAACCGCCAGTGGATGCGGCGCAGCGCATGATGGGAGCCGCTCTCTTCACTCCCCTCAATATGGCTGTGACCAGCGTGCCCCTGCACGTCTCAGAAGCCATCAGCCGGGCTCTGGCCATCAAACCCGAAGATCGCTTTCCCTCCATTGCCGACTTCTTAACCGCACTTACCAATCCCCAGCAGACGCAGATCGCCCAAGGTGACCAAAAAACCGTGATGGCAAGTCATTACCCACCCATTCTGCCCCCTGCACCCGTTCAAACCAAGGCCGAAAAACCGGCTCGAAAACGGGGCGCATTTGGAACAATTCTGGCGCTGGTCATCGTTCTTGGCATCATTGTGGGCGGATACTATGCACTTACCACCTTCGGAATGATCGCCCCACTGGCGTTTCTCAGCCCAGCCCGCCCCACTGCAACGGCCGAGATACTGCCAACCGAAGCGCCTACCCTGGCTGCCACCCAAGAACTGGTGCCTACCTTTACCTCGCAAGCGTTGGCTACTGCCACACTGGCCGCTACAGCCACCCCTGAGGTTACCGAGGCCGCTGCCACTACGATCGGACATGGAGGCAAAATCGCTTTCATCAGCAATCGTCAGGGAGATGGCATTAATCAGGTGTGGTTGATGACCGTGGCACAAGATGCCGATGGCAAATTGACAGCCACAAACGTTGAACAACTTACCTTCACGCCGGGAGAAAAATCACAACCGGCCTGGTCGCCTGACGGCACAAAATTGCTTTTCGTCGGCGTCAGCTCTGATTTTGCCAAAAACGGTACCCCCTTTGCCAAAGATATATGGGTGCTGGATATGACCCGCGGAGGTGCCGAACCGGTGGATCTCACCAAACGTGCCGGCGACGATGTGGACCCGGCCTGGTCGCCGACGGGCAAGCTGATCGCGTTTACCAGTTATTACCGTGAAGATAACATTCCACAGCTCTTCTTGATGAATTCAGAAGGCTTCGAACAGCGCCGCATCAGTGAACGATTTGGTGAGCTTTACCCGACCTGGACGCCCAATGACGATTACCTCTACTACACCCTCGATTACAACGGCCACCAGATCCTTTCCATGCGCGACCGCTGGAGCCTATATGTCGATCAAAAGAAATTCGACGTCTCGTCAGATAACGGCCGTCTGGGCAATGTGCTTGACGCACAGCTCAGCCAGGACGGACAAATGTTGATCTACACTCAGGTGAGCAGCGAAGGACAAAATATTTTCAGCGCACCCGTGAAAGATCGCGGCCGCACCTCCACCCAATTAACCGATTCCGGCCACGATTATGCAGCCAGTTGGTCGCCCGATGCGCAGTGGATCGTTTTCACTTCTGAGCGAGACGAGAACGCCGAGATCTACATCATGGATGCCAGTGGTCAAAATGTGACCGATCTGAGCAACCATCCCGGTCTGGATAAAGACCCCGCCTGGCAGCCCGCCACACCCCAGTAGACAAAAAATTGACCTCCCAAATTGGGAGGTCAATTTTTACTATTCTTCGTCTGTTTTACGCAAGTGCGGAAAGAGAATCACTTCGCGGATGGTGCGCTGATTGGTCAGCAGCATGGTGAGGCGATCAATGCCCATGCCAAAGCCTCCCTGCGGCGGCATACCGTAAGACATGGCCTGCAGGTAATCCTCATCCATTGGGTGGCGTTCTTCATCGTCCGCCTTATATTCGCGGCCCATTTCAAGGAAGCGTGTTTCCTGCTCGATCGGGTCGTTTAATTCGGAGAAGGCGTTGCACAACTCCATGCCTCCCACAAACCCTTCGAAGCGTTCCACGGTACTCGGATCGCCAGGTTTATTCTTGGCCAGCGGCGAGATATCGCGCGGGTAATCATAAAGGAAGGTGGGCTGAATGAAGGTTGGTTCAAGATATTCGCCCAACAAATGATCAATGAGCTTGCCGCGCGCCACGGTCGGGTTGAATTTCATCCCTTTTTCGAGCATGATCTTGGCGAGCGATTCAGCGGTCGGGTAAGCATTGATATCGATCCCAGTTGCCTTGATAAGCCCTTCGCGTAGATCCACGCGCTGCCAGGGGGGATTGAAATCGATCTCTTTGCCATCAAACATCACCTTGCGGGTGTCAAGGGCCTGATCGCACACATATGCGATCATGTTCTCGGTCAATTCCATTACTTTGAGATAATCGGCGTAGGCCCAGTAAAACTCAAGTTGGGTAAATTCAGGGTTATGTTTGTAAGAAACACCCTCATTGCGAAAATCACGCCCGATCTCATAAACACGATCAAAACCGCCCACCACCAGACGTTTGAGGTAAAGCTCAAAAGAGATACGCAGGTAAAGGTCCTGTTTTAATTGGTTGTGGTGCGTAACGAAGGGTTTAGCGGCCGCGCCACCGTAGATCGGCTGCAAAATGGGTGTTTCCACTTCAAGAAAGCCACGCTCGTTCAGGTAATCGCGTAGCGCGTTGGTAATGGCTGCCCGTGTGCGGAAGATCTTGCGCACTTCTTCGTTCACGGCCAGATCAGCATAGCGCTGGCGGTAACGGGTTTCTGGGTCGGCCAAACTGGCGTGACGTACCACCTGTCCATCCACCACTTCATCTTTGGCAGCCGGTAAGGGGGTAATGGCTTTGGCAAGCATTTTGAACGAAGCTACCAGCAGGCTGACCTCGCCGGTACGCGAACGGGTCACCTCGCCGCTGGCCTGAATGTAATCACCCAGATCATACTGTGTCTTGAAAAGATCCATATTTTCTTCGCCCAGCTCATTGACGCGCATAAAGAGCTGAATCCGGCCGCTGGCGTCTTCGATATGTGCAAAGGCCAGTTTACCCATCAAACGGATCGAGCGCAGGCGACCAGCCAGGGTGGCACGAGTCACCTTTACATCCGGGGCATTTTCGGCGTCTTCAAATTCCTTGGTGGCCTCGGCAATGGTGGCGGTCACTTCAGAGCGGGTCGGGTAAGGTTCCATCCCTGCGCTGCGCATGGCTTGAATTTTTTCATAACGTATCTTTTCAAGATCAGACAGTTCCATTTTTTACTTTCCTTTTTCAAAAATAAAAGCCTGCCCCGATGAGTTTTGGGGGCAGGCCTCTTGTTTCAGAGTTTGGATCACCCGGGCACTTCAAAGGTGTGACCCCCGATAAGCGAATTAGCTTACCTTGATCACCTTTACCTTGAAGGCACCCGCCGGCGCGTCCACCTGAACGGAATCACCCTCTTTATGGTTTAAAAGGGCACGTCCAAGCGGCGACTCGTTGGAAATTTTTCCCTCGGCCGGGTCGGCTTCGGCTGCACCGACGATCACATATTCTTCTTTTTCTTTACTGCCTTCTTCTTGCACAACGACAGTTGAACCTACCTGGATGCTTCCGGTTTCAGGAGCTTCGTCGATGATCCGAGAGGTGGCAAGCAAGATTTCCAATTCTTTGATACGGCCTTCAACGAAAGCCTGTTCATTTTTGGCTGCTTCGTATTCTGCATTCTCGATCAACTCACCTCCCTCCATGGCTTCATGGAGGCGATTGGCAATCTCTTCGCGCTTTTGCGAACGCAAGAAATCAAGCTCGTCTTGCAGCTTCTGAAATCCTTCGCGAGTCAGGAATGATGTTGGCATTTCTATTTCCTTCCGGTACGAATTTTACGGTCAGAGATCTCCCCGACCTGCTACCGCAAATCTTCCCAATAAGAAACGAAAATCCCTCCGAACGGATGGATTTTCCTTTAAATAAGAGAAAACGTTAGGTTTTCTCAGGCGCTGGAAATATCATATCATAAATTATTTTCGAATGCAAGCAATGCCCGGCCTGATAAAGGTCACCCCCGATCGATGGCATCGGCCAAAAAAGGGCCGGGGATTTCTCTCCGACCCTTTCAGTTTGTTCTTACACGTCGAACCCGGCGCCTTCGCGCAGTGCCTGGTAGTTCTGCGAGAGCAACCGCTGATGGCGGGCAGGCAAGTGATCTTTGAGCGCTTTCTCAACCGCTTCCACCGGCAGCACCGGCAGCTTGGAAAGTAACGCCCCCAGCAAGATCATGTTGGCCATGCGCTGATCGCCCAGTTTTTCGGCCTGTCCATTGGCGTCCACTTCCACCACCTGAATATCCGTTCGTTCTACAGGTCGATCTACCATCGATGAGTTCACCACCAACACACCGCCCGGACGAACCAGCGGTTCATATTTATCCAGCGAAGGGCGGTTCATGGCGATGACCGCCTGCGGCATATGCACAAACGGGCTGCCGATCTCTTCATCCGAGATCACCACCGTGCAGTTGGCCGTACCACCGCGCATCTCAGGCCCATAGGAGGGAATCCAGGTCACTTCTTTGCCTTCATCCATAGCGGCATAGGTCAACAACTGACCGCCAAAGAGCACGCCCTGTCCACCGAAACCAGCAATTATGATCTCTGTCTGCATGTGCGTCTCCTATAGCTTGATCTCGGCGATGGCCGGATGCACTTTGTAATCGCCAACAGGATAGTAAGGCACCATTTTATCGTTGAGCCACTGCAAGGCCGCATTGGGCGTCATGCCCCAGTTGGTCGGACAGATGGAGAGAAACTCGATCAGTGAGAACCCAAGCCCGCGCTGCTGCACTTCAAAGGCCATGCGAATAGCTTTTTTGGCCATGCGGATGTTTTTGGCGTCACCCAGCGAGCGGCGCACCACATAACTGGCACCGTCGAGGGTGGAAAGCATCTCTGCCATACGAATGGGGTAGCCCTGTGTTTCTACATCGCGCCCGTGTGGTGACGAGGTGGTCACCTGGCCCGGCAAGGTGGTGGGGGCCATCTGGCCGCCGGTCATGCCGTAGTTGGTGTTGTTGATAAAGAACACGGTGATGTTCTCGCCGCGGGCAGCCGCATGGGTGATCTCTCCCATGCCAATTGAGGCCAGATCACCATCGCCCTGGTAGGTAAAGACGGTTTTCTCCGGCAGCACACGCTTGATGCCGGTCGCCATAGCCGGGGCACGTCCATGCGGAGATTGCACAAAGTCAAAGTCAAAATAGTTATACGAAAAAACCGAGCAACCCACCGAAGCAACACCGATGGATTTTTCGCGCAGGCCCATCTCGTCCAGCACCTCTGCGATCAAACGATGGGCCACACCGTGGGTGCAGCCGGGACAGTAATGGGTAGAAACTTCGGCCAGCGATTCGGGCCGTTCATATACCAATACTTCATTTTCAAGATCGAAATCGGTCATGGTCAACTCCTATAAACCTTTCCCGGCCATACGGGCCAGCCAGCGATCTCGTGGATGCCCTTCGGTGCTGATGTTGCCTTTGGCCATGCGACGGATCTCTTCCAACACTTCATCTGGGTAAGGCACCACCCCCCCCATACGACCAAAGAATTCCACCGGCAGGCAGTTCTTGGTTGCCAGCAGCACATCTTCCAGCATTTGACCGGAACTCATCTCTACTACCAGTAAGTTGTCCACTTTGCCGCAAAGCTCTTCGAACACTTTGCGCGGGAAGGGGCTGACCGTGATGGGGCGGATCAATCCCACTTTGATGCCTTCTGCACGAGCAGCTCGCACTGCAGAAAGTGCCAGGCGACCTGCCGAACCGAAACCGGTGACGGCAAATTGAGCATCGTCCATGTAATAGGTCTTGAAGCGGACTTCGTTCTTTTCGATCTCCTGCCAGCGGCGCATCAAGCGGAAGTTGGTCACTTCCTGAGCGGCCGGGTCCAGGTTGATGGAGGTGAGAATGCGTCGTTCTCTTCCCTCTGAGCCGTTGGTAGCCCAATCGGGGAAGCTTGTTTTCAATGTTTGGAAGGGAGGCAGTTCGCAGGGTTCCATCATTTGGCCGATGGAGCCATCGGTGAGCACGACCGTGACCGAGCGATATTTTTCAGCTAGGTCAAATGCGAGCACGGTAAGGTCTACCGATTCCTGCACGGTCGCCGGGGCCAGTACGATGGAGCGATAGTCACCATGACCGCCACCGTGCACGATCTGGTTGTAATCGCCCTGAGCGGGGGCAATGTTGCCCAGTCCTGGGCCGCCGCGCATGACATCCACCAGCACCACCGGCAGTTCGGTTCCGGCGATATAAGAAATGCCTTCTGTCATGAGGCTGACGCCGGGACTGGAGGAAGAGCTCATTACCCGTTTACCGGTGCAGGCAGCACCATAAACCATATTGATGGCGCCCAATTCGCTTTCGGCCTGCACAAAAGCACGACCCATTTCGGGCATGCGGCGCGACATGTATTCGAGCAGTTCTGTCTGTGGGGTGATCGGGTAACCAAAGTAGGCGGTTACGCCGGCGCGGATGGCAGCTTCAGCGACAGCTTCGTTTCCCTTCATTAACTCTCTTGCCATGCATGGCCTCCTAGGCGGGAATCCGGTTTGTGCCGGTCTTTTCACGATAGACGGTGATGGCTGCTTCGGGGCATACTACCGAGCAAACTGCACAACCGGTGCAGCCTTCGGCGATCAGCGTGGCAGGGTGATACCCTTTGGCTGTGATGTGGTCAGTGGCGAGGCCCAATACCTGTTGTGGGCAGGCGGTGACGCACAACTCACAACCCTTGCAATAGATTTCATTGACTTTAATTCTACCCTTTGGGGGCATTCGTTCCTCCTATTAATAAATGGTCAACTTGGATCAATTGCCTGAAACCTGGATCTTCAACCTACATCATTATCGGTTCACGCGGCTTCTTTCGTTAGTACCAACCTTCATATATTCTTTTGTCATTTGTCCAAACACACAGGCAAATTGATAATACCATAACCTAAATATGAGAGAAAATTCTCATTCACCCAGCCATTCAATGACCGTGGCTTCACCCTGGCCCACTCCCACACACAAAGTAGCCAGCCCGTAAAACGGATGCTTTACAGACGCAGAACGGCGTCTCATCTCATGCAGCAAGGTCGTAAGAATGCGGGCGCCAGAGCAGCCCAGCGGATGCCCCAGCGCGACAGCACCGCCATTCACATTAGTGATCTCATGCTTCAAGCCCAGTTCAGCCATCACGGCCAGGGCCTGAACTGCAAAAGCCTCATTGAGTTCGACCAATTGCAAGTCTGCTACGGTCAACCCGGCGCGCTGTAATGCTTTGCGTGAGGCCGGGATCGGCCCCAGGCCCATCACCCTCGGTTCTACACCGGCCGCTGCGCTGGAAAGAATGCGTGCCATCGGTTTCAGGCCCTGGCTATACGCCTTTTCCGCGCTCATCAACAGCAGGCCAGCCGCACCATCGTTCATGCCAGAGGAATTCCCGGCGGTGACAGTGCCATTCTCACGGAAGGCCGGCTTGAGCCTGGCTAATGTCTCCAGGGTGGTATCGCGGCGCGGACGCTCATCCTGACGCACCACGATTGGGTCACCTTTACGCTGCGGAATGGTTACCGGCAGGATTTCTTCATCGAACTTGCCATCATCCATGGCGGCCAGCGCGCGGCGATGGCTTTCGAGGGCAAAAGCGTCCTGTGCTTCACGGGTGATACCTGTTTGGGCAGCGATATTTTCGGCTGTGACGCCCATTGCGTCGGTGCCGTAGAGTTTTTCCATGTGCGGGTTAGGATAGCGCCAGCCCAATGCAGTATCATAGGCAGTAAGGTTGCCAAAAGCGAACCCCTGCTCAGATTTGGGCAAAGAATAGGGCGCCCGAGACATGCTCTCGACACCCCCGGCCAGATAGATCTCACCGTTGCCGTTACGGATGGCTTGAAACGCCATGTTGACAGCCGTCAGCCCCGAAGCGCATAAGCGGTTCACCGTCACTGCCGGCACACTGACGGGCAAACCCGCCAGCAGCGTTGACATGCGTGCTACGTTGCGGTTATCTTCGCCGGCCTGATTGGCGCAGCCCAGGTAAACCTCTTCAATTTCTGATGGATCAATGTGATTTCGCTCAACCAGCGCTTTCAAGATCAGCGCGCCCATATCGTCGGGTCTTACTTTAGACAGACACCCCCCCAATGCACCGATCGGGGTTCGAATCGCATCCACGATGACAACTTCTGTCATTCCATCCTCCGCAGTAAGGGTTCTCAACCATTCTACCACCGATAAATGAGGCACACCTTAGCGTTGACCTGTCAGATTTGTCAAGCGTGCGAAAACATGCCCAATCTGTGGTGATTCTCGTATAATTATTCTAGGTGGATTCTGAACTCATTCTGCCCCTTAGCCGGAGTCTTTGCCCTGTCGATGCGTATTCGTAGAAACTCACTCCTTCTTTTATTACTGGCAGCTACACTGGTCTTATCGGCCTGTGGCAATGCTGCCGCTAATTCGCAGGCGGCGAAGACCTATGCTGTTGCTCCCAGGTTCCGTGAGTTTTATGCCACTCTCGGTGGTGAAGAGATACTTGGCCCGGCGATTTCCGAGACGGTCTCGGTGCAGTCGTATGATTGCCAATTCACTGAAAATGCACTGATGTGCCTGAACCCGATGGTCTCTGATTCAAGCCGGTTTTTGCTTTATCCGCTGGGCAGCTCGATGAACATCCGCGAAGACCCTGCCCAATCGGCGGCGCAAAGTGGCAGCCAGACGATCGATGGATACACCATCGATGATGGTTTTCTCTCGCTTTACAGCAAGTTGGCCGGGGATCGTTTTGCCGGCAAACCCCTCACCCAGGTTCACATCAACTATCAACAGAAGCGCTATGAGCAGTTTTTTGAAAATGTAGGCTTTTACCGTAAGTTTGGCGAAGATGGCAGCGTGGCGCACCTTTTGGCCTATGGAGCTTTTTCGTGCACCGATGTCTGCCACTACACTCCATCGGTGGATGCCATCATTCTCAACGCCAGCAAGGCCCAATCTGATCAACCACTGCTGGCCGGGCTGGACAAAATGGGAGATACCTCTGTTTTAGGCACGCCGATCACCGAACCCTACATCTCAGCCGATGGCAACGAAGAGCAAGTTTATGCCAACGCAGTGATCTATGCCCCCATGAATGACCTCAGCAGCGTGAGATTCAGGCCGCTTTCTACTTTGCTGAATATTCCCAAAGCCGACCTGGTGAAACAGAAATACGGCACCGCGCAGAATATGGTCTTCTACCGCATTCAAGGCGCGCTGGGGCTGCACGTGCCTATTCCTTTTGATAAATTCATTGCCGACCACGGCGGCCTGGATTATTCTGGAAATCCTATCGACGAAGTGTTTCAATACGACGGCAATATTTACCGTCAGTGTTTTGAGAACTACTGCCTCGATTATGATGCCGCTACTCAGGCAGTGAGCATGGCCCCGCTTGGTCAGCTTTATTATCAGCAACTGGGTGGCGACAATCTGCCCATCCCGCAGCAGGTGGCAATTTCTCCCGACACTGTTAACCTACAGGTCAGTGAGCAATATCAGGAACTGTCCGCGCAAGAGCAGCAAAAAATCGATATTCTGGTCACCCAAAAGAGCAATCAGCAGCCTTTGAGCAACGTTGAAGCCGTTATTTCAATCCAACTGCCTGACGGAACGACCTATACAGGTAGTTTGCCCAAGACCGGCATGGATGGGCGTGCCTCGATCCTCTTGCCGGCCATGAAAAACATTCTCAACGGCACCATCCTCGTCTATCAGGTGTGCTTGAAGGGCGAGTCAGATCAACCGGTCTGTTCTTCTGACAGCTACCTGATCTGGGGTGGTTCATAAACTATTGAGTTTGCTGCTTGGCTTCCCCAAAAAGTTCTACATGATCGATTTTGTTTGAAATGCTATAAACGTAAATCGTGAAAGAAGTGCTCTGCCCCTGGCTCAGGTCGGCATCCTTTTCGTATTGGCGCACCCCCACCACATTGCCCTGCTGATCATAAGCCACCGCTGCCACCCAATAGTGATTGGCAGTTGCCGTGGCATCTTGCAAAGCCAACTCAGCCTGAATAGTGGCAGAATCGGCATCAGCAGCGATCTGAATCTGTGGGTTTTGGATCGTCACATCCAAAACTGATGTAGTCCCGCTGACCGGCAGCGCGGTGAGCAAAGAAAGCGTGACCTGTGGGGAAGCAAAAACGGGCGGCGGAAAATATGCAAAGAGCGGCAGACTGCTGTTGCTTTTCAACTGCGTCAATGGCAGCGAACCCACCTCTTGCAACTGTTCTCCCGTCTCAGGGTTGGTCAGGGTAAACTGAGCGGTCAAGTTTTGCACCGAATATTCCTGATTGTTCTCCACCAGGGCAAAACAATAGAGCCCTCCGGTTAACGATGGGGCACAAACCGGTTCTTTAAGCAGCATCGGTACTGCCGTTGCGCTGGGAGGTGTGGGCGTACCACCAGTGGTAGAGGATGGCGGAGGCACGACCACCTGCGTTCCGGCCGAGAGGATGTATGGATCGATCGTTGGGTTCGCGGCCAAAATATCGGCCAGTGTCACCCCATTTTTGGCGGCAATCGTCCACAGGGTATCGTTCGTTTTCGCCGTATAGATAAACGTAGTCGGTGTGATGGTAGGCAGGGGTGTTTCTGTAGGCGCATTCACCGTCGTTGGCGTCACCGTTGCCGTGGCAGTAGCCGTGTTGTAGGGGGTCAATGCCTCTGAGCCAAACACGTCTGCAGTAGAAGTGGAATTACCAGAAGAACAGGCGGCCAGAACAAAAAGCCCGCCTATCAAGATCGTCGAAAGAAGAATATTTCGTGGTTTCATATTTTGCATTATAACCTGAATCATCTTGCTCTGGTTTTAGGCCTATGCTACACTTTACCTATGACCCCCGAGCAGGAACTCTATCAACAAGCGCTCACCGCCATCCACAACGGTGATTTTAGCAAAGCGCGTGAGCACCTCTCGCGCCTTTTAAAGACGGATCGCAAGAACGTGGATTACTGGTTATGGATGAGCACGGTGGTCGAAACCCCCAAAGAGCGTGTTTACTGCCTGCGCGAGGTGTTGGCCATTGACCCTGAAAACCAGGAAGCGGCTCTTGGGCTGCGCCTGATGGGCGAAAAGGCTCCCGAACTTACCCCCTCACTCTCGATCGATCAGATGCGCACCCACTGGAAGACCAGCCTGGAGCTGGCCGATGAACTGCCGCACGCCTCAAAAGGAATGCGTTCGCGGGTGATCCTCTATTCGGTTCTGGGCATCGCCGTGATCGGCATTTTTACCTTTGGCATTTACCTGGCTTTCAATTCGCGCAACCAATCACAACCGGGCGAGATCCTGCGTTTTACGATCACGGCCGCCCCCAGCGCTACCACCACTCTGACCCCGACCGTTACTTCCACCGGGCCGGCTGCGCTTTCAATCGCCCTGGATACTACTTTTACCCCAACGCCAATGTATGTAGCCACCCCGCATAACCGCCTTGAAGCCTATAACACAGCACTGCGCGCCTACAACAAAGGCGACTGGGCCAAAGCCGAAGAATATTTTAAACAGGTATTGGTGGATGAGCCTAATTCAGCTGATGTTTATTACCATCTTGGCGATATCTATCGCTTTGAAGGCAAATATACCGAAGCAATGTCTGCCTATAACCAGGGCATCAAGATCAACGCAAATTTCGCCCCTTCTTATTTCGGCAAAGGCCAGGTTTATCTGGAACAATCCCCCGCCAAACCAGAAGAGGCATTGCAGAATTTTCAAAAAGCGGCGGATCTTGACCCCGAATATGACGAAGCCTATCTGGCCCTGGCTGAGACCAGCCTGGCATTGGATGACCCCAGCGCCGCTTTAAGCTGGCTGCAAAAGTTACAACCCGAAATGGCCAACAGTGCCCGTGCAGAACTCGTGCGCGCCCAGGCTTCTTTGCTCAACGGCGATAATGAGCAAGCTCTTGCTTCTGTGCAAAAAGCCCGCCAATTGGATCGCTCGCTGCTGCCCATTTATAAAGTTTGGGCGCAGGCGTTGCAGTCGAGTGGCAATTATCAAGACTCCATCCCGCCGCTGCTCACCGTGATCGAGAACACACCCACGGACATGGAAGCGCAGGCAATGCTGGCAAACGCATATTATGAAACTGGCAATGTGGACAAAGCCTACTCATTGCTGAATTCCGTCATCAGCCAAAACAGCAAATCGGTTGAGGCTTATCTCTTGCGCGCTGAGATCTATATGAAGCAGGGCAGAATTGACGACGCTTCTGATGACTTCAACGCCGTTTTGCGTATTGATTACAACAACTTTGACGCCAACCTGGGCAAAGGGCGCGTCTTGCTGGCGCAGACGCTGGCCGGCGCCGCTTATAATGCCTTTGACTACACCGAGAAATTTGCCGTCACCGACGCGCAAAAAGCCAGGTTGATCTACTGGCGCGCCAAGGCTCTGATCGTGCTCGACCAGCCCGGTGCGGCGGTCAACAAGTTTGAAGAAGCGCTGGCTTACCCGGGCGGCGCTTTGCCTGCCGATCTGCGGCTGGATGCGGAGACCGAACTGCAATCGTTGTATACGCCCACTCCTACCGAGCGCCCCACAACTACGCCGACCCCCACCAGGGTTACACCGGCAAGAACTTCTACTCCCACCCCTTAGAACGCCATTGTGCAACGACTAAAGGTTTACCTCCTCATTAAGCAGCGACAGGCCAGACACAGCCAGCCTTTACGGGCCGGCGAAACGGCTATGAATGCCGTCACCCGCGTGATTCTCTCGCTGGTCGCTCTGCTGCTTTGTGCCGGGCTGATCGCCGCCGGATTTTTTTATGCCTGGCTCGCCAACGACCTGCCCTCAATTGAGCAATTGCCGGTTTTACTGGACCGTCAAAGTGGAGAGTTGCTACAGCCCACTCGCCTGCTGGACCGGAGCGGCGAACATGTTCTGGCAACCTTGAGCAAGGGCAGTGAAAAAAGGCTGTTTCTCAGCGTAAATCCGGATGAACCGGGCCATTTCAGTTTACAACTGTTGCGCCTCAGCGTGGCCGCCCTCGACCCCGGCTTTTGGGACGACGATGGCATCGACACCACGCACTGGCTTGACCCGCAGCCACATACCATTGCAGAGAGGCTGGTCAAAAACTTATTGCTGCCGGATGAAGAAGATTCGCAGCGCAGCGCTCTGCGAATGAAGCTGTTAGCCCGCCAGGTAACGCTGCGATACGGCCGCACGCAGGTTCTGGAATGGTATTTAAACAGTGCCAGTTTTGGCGCAAACACCTTCGGCGCAGAAAGTGCGGCACAGCTTTACCTGGGCAAATCCGCCGCCGATCTGGATGTAGCCGAGGCAGCCCTGCTCGTCTCGCTGATCCAATCCCCGGCGCTTAACCCGTTGGATGCGCCCGCCGCAGCCCTGGAAAACCAACAGACGCTTTTGCAAACGCTGGCCGCGAACGGCGTCTTACGCAGTGAAGAACTTTCTCAAGCACAATCAGAGCAGATTCAATTTTTGGCTGCTCCGGCGCAAGAGAACCCGGAGACCGCCGGTTTTGTGCAGTATGCCGAACGCCAGTTGGGGGATCTGATCGGCACCAATCGCGTAGCACAGGGTGGTCTGGATGTGATCACCACCCTCGACTGGGCCATGCAAACGCAGTCTGAATGTACTGCACAGAGGGCCTTACTGCAAATTATTGCCGGGGAGGCCACTGAGGCCAATAACAATGAAGTCTGCCCGGCAGCGGCCTACCTGCCTTCTCAGCAATTTAACTGGCAAGGCGGCACAGACCTTTTTGCCGCCACACTGGCGCTTGACCCCCAAAACGGGCAAATCCTGGCCTATACGTCGCCCTATTCGTTAACCAATGCCACCCCTGCCCCTGCCTATCAACCCGGCAGTCTGTTCTCTCCGTTTGTGGCACTGGCCGCCTTCGCCCGCGGCAGTTCGCCGGCCACCCTCACCTGGGACGCTCCGGCATCCCTCCCCGCCGAGGTGAGCAACGCTGCCAACCCCGACGGGCAGTTCCACGGCCCGGTCAATTATCGCCTTGCCCTCGCCAATGATTATGTCGTGCCCCTGGCCGGGGTATTCAATCAGATCGATGCCCAAACCATCTGGTCGCTGGCAGCCTCTACAGGCCTCGATGCCCCACGAAGCGAAAATGTCGGTGCCCAGGCCCTGTTCGGCGGTTCCAACGCCAGCCTTTTTGAGATTGCGCAGGCTTATGCCACCCTGGCCGCCAGCGGCAGCAAATATGGTCTCTACAATCCGCAAAGCGGACAGATCGAAGCGGCTGCCATCTTGCAGGTGCGCAGCAGCAGCGGACAGATGATTCTGGATGCCTCACAGCCGCAGCAAAGCGCCGTGGTGAGCACATCGCTGGCCTACTTGATCAATAATGTGCTCAGCGACGCCCCCTCCCGCTGGGAGAGCCTGGGGCACCCCAATGTGCTCGAGGTGGGCAAAACCACTGCTGTCAAGATCGGACAGGTGCAGGGCAAAGATCAGGTCTGGACTGTCGGCTATACGCCACAAAAATTGGTGCTCACCTGGCTTGGGATGGGCGCTTCTGAAAATGCCACTTCAAACCTGGATGCACGCATGGCCGGTGGCCTGTGGCATGCCTTGATCCAATATGCCACCGCGGATGAATCCGATCAAGGCTGGGAACGCCCGATTGATGTGAACGTCATGCAGATATGCTCCCCATCCGGCATGCTGCCCACAGCCATTTGCCCCAATATCACCAACGATGTTTTCATCGCCGGCAATGAACCCACCCAATCCGACACCCTTTATGAGAAAGTAAAGGTCAACCGCGAGACCGGGCTGCTGGCGACCGTTTTCACCCCGGCAACACTGGTCGAAGAACGCACTTTCCTAAATGTGCCCGATGAACTGCGCTTATGGGCAGCCGCGGCCGGGCTATCCGTGCCGCCATTGGGGTACGATACCATCCCTTCTGCTTCTGTCAATCCGCTTATACAGATCACCCGCCCAGCCCTGTTTGCGCCGGTTTCAGGCCTGGTGACCATTCTCGGCAGTGCTGATGTGGACAACTTAGCGTCGTTCAGCGTACAGTTTGGACAGGGCATCAACCCCGACACCTGGCAGCAGATCGGTGAGGTGCAAACCACCGCCATCAAAGACGGTACGCTTGCGACCTGGGACACCACCGGTCTGGAAGGGCTTTATGCCCTGCGTCTGAACGTGGTGCAGCAGAACAACCAGATCCAAACTGCGGTGATTCAAGTGACCGTCGATAATACAGCGCCGCTCATCAGTATTGCTTCTCCGACCGCCAATGCGCAGATCAAGCCGGAAAACGGCATCGTGTTGCTTACCGCAGCCGTCAGCGATAATGTCGCCCTGGCACGTGTAGAGTTTTGGCTGGATGGCAAAAAGATCGACGAGCGCAGTTCAGCCCCCTTCACTTCTATCTGGACGGCCGTTCCGGGCAAACACAAGCTGCAGATCAAAGCCTTCGATACGGCAGGCAACGAATCGCAAAGTGAGCTGCGCGAATTTTCTGTGGCACAGTAATATCAATTTGTTTTGCAGAATAGATATAAAATACCTTTATCCTATCATTTTGAGGTTCTGCTATGTCAAAAACGCCCAATCCCCTCTTAAAAAAACTTGGCTTTGCCCCCACTGACCGGGTAGCCATCATTCACACGGATGACATCGGCATGGATCAATCCAATGTCGATGCGTTTTCCGATCTCTGGCAGGCCGGCATCATTTCTTCTGGCGCCATCATGATGCCCTGCTCCTGGTCAAACTACGCGCTGGAATATGCACGCAGTCACCCCGAAGCCGATCTGGGCGTTCATCTCACCCTGACCAGTGAGTGGAAATTCTATCGCTGGGGGCCGATCTCCACGCGCGATCCGCGCTCCGGCCTGATGGATGAGGAGGGGTACTTCCCGCACACCTCGGCAGACGTGCAGAAAACCGGTAAAGCCGGTGCAGCCAAACGTGAGCTTGAAACGCAGATCAAACGCGCTTTACAGGCTGGACTTAAACCCACCCACATCGACACCCACATGGGCTCGGTGGCGGCCGCCAAATATATGTCTGGCTACGTTTCTCTGGCAAAACAATTTAAACTGCCCCCTATGATCTTTCGCATGGATGAAAACGAGTGGCGCGGCGCCGGTCTGGACGCATTGACCGCCAAGCTGGCTGCCCGCCTCATCTTGAGACTCGAAGAGCAGGGCATTCCGTTGCTCGATCATCTGGTGCAGCTACCCCTCACTACATCTCCTGAACATCTTGAGCGCACCAAACAGTATCTCTCTGACCTGGAACCTGGGCTGACCCATTTTATTCTGCATCCCAACAAAGACACCCCGGAATTACGCAGCATCGCCCCCGACTGGCAGGCGCGTGTGGAAAATTACAACGATTTCCTGAGCGATGACATCCGCAAACATATCCAGCAGATCGGTTTGCAGGTGATCGGCTACCGGGCTTTGCTGGAACAAATGAAGTAGAGAAAGCAAAGGCGCCTTGCGGTGCCTTTTTTATTTCATCAGGTCGAACAACTCTTTCAGGTCTTTGACGATCAAATCCGCGCCGGCCCGGCGCAGTTCGTTTTCGGTGCCAAAACCACACAGCACCCCCACCGTCTGTGCACCGGCGGCTTTGCCCGCCAGGATATCGACCGTGGTATCTCCGACCATCAGGCAGTTTTGTGCCGGCACCAGCATCTGTTCGGCCGCCCACAAGACCGGTTGGGGATAAGGCTTGGTATGCTCACAGGTTTGCGATGTGGCATAAAAATGAAAATACTTTTGCAGTGCAAACTGATCGACAAAGCGCATGGTGGTCAGCTCATCGCGTGCACTGACGATAGAAAGTGGAAATCGCATTGCCAACAGAGCCAAGAGTTCATCCGCGTAACTCATCAACCAGAAAGATCTGGCCTTCTTGCCGCGGCGCAAGATCATTCTTTCATACATGCGGGCAAAATTGTCATCCAGGCTGAGACGATCCAGCCAGTAATAGATGAAATTCATGGGGCTCTCGCTGAACATCACCAGGCGGCGCACAAAACGCCGCGGGTCATGGTTGCGAAAGAGAAAACCCAAACGTTGCAGCCTGGCCGAAAAGCGTGATACCCACTCATCGTCTGTATCGCTGAGTGTACCATCCACGTCAAAACAAACCGCCTGCACGCGGGCCAGGTCAATGGGCATGGTTAGTTTGCGTTCTCCAGTTTCGCTAGAATTTCATTTTGCACGGTCATGGAAGGGCTCATCGTCCAAAGCACATATTTGCCGTTATGTTCCATGTGCACGTATCCGTCCGTGCCCGATTGCCACTGCATCGAATCATCGCCTGCAGCAGTGGTAGTACCCCAGCGGTCGTTGCCGTAGGTCTGGCTGGCCGCCCAAAATTGAGCAGCGTCGTTGTTGGAATCCCACAACGTCTGCCAAACCAGCATGAATTCACCGCTTGCCGGGTCGGAATAATACACATAGGTATCGCCGCCCCAACCGGCCGATGCATCTTTGGCCTCTTGATCAGGCAATTGGAAGCGGGCATCGCGCCCATAAGCCAGGATCAAATAGGTGTACCATTCGCCCATCACGTTGCGGTCATCTTCCTGCCAGCCGCTGCCCAGCAAAGGCAGCAGATCCGGCACATCTACTTTGATAGGCTTGTCGGTGGGATATTTGGTCGGATGCAGAATCTGTTCGGTTGAAACCGGTGGATTCTTGAAGGCATCGTCAATGCTCTTCCACTTATTGCGGGTATAGAGGTAATTGACAAAATCATAACCCGAAGTATATGGGAAAAGGAAATCTTCCTTCATATAGGCTGGGGCAGAATCATAGACCGGGCTGGTGTAGGTTTGCTGAAATTGCGTGATGTCCTTCTTGTCTTGATCGGTGGAGTATTTGGCCAGCCAGAAATATTCGCTCAAGGTGGCATCCCCTTCGATCAATGCCTGCACGGCCGCGCAGTATTCGGTCTCATTTTTGCAGTATTCTTCATTGCTCTTCAGACCGTTTTCAAGGTCATAGGTCTGGTCTTGCAGTGCATGGGTGAACTCGTGGGCGTAGGTCATGCGCTCGGTACCGGTAAAACCCTCGCCAGAGATCACATACATATCTTTGGTCAGATCATCATAATAACCGGCAATCTGTTCAGAGTACAGGTCAATGTAAAACTGGCGCAGCTTAAAGTCGGAGGGCAGCAGGCCGAGGGCACTGAGAATCTCGGTGTCTTTTTGGGCATCTGCATCTGAATAATCCTTGAAAAACTCATTTAAGACTTGATCCTTCAACTCAGCCGGCGTCATCAAGGCGCGCTTCAATGGCTGCGTTAGCTTTAGCCTGCGATAAGACATTACCTCTTGCTGAATTTGATCCATCTGGCTGGCAATATCCGTCGGAATGTTCGAATTCCCGGCAGAGGTCTCAGCTAAACTGGTCGCCTTATTGGTAATCCAAAAAACGCCGGTAATGGCGGCAGCGCTCAACAGTAAACAGGCCACCACAACCAGCGCGAGAATTGATAAAAGGATCTTCTTGGTCATCGGCTTTTCCTTCCTAATAATGTCTTGATTTTACCCTCAGAGTGCCCCCAAAGAAAAGCCTGAAAAGGATCATTTCAATGCAGAAAGTGCAGCCAATGCCGGCCCGTAATTGGGATGAGCCGAAAGCGCATCCAAAAACGACTGTCGTGCCAGAGAGGGCTGTTTTTCCAGCAGGAATAATTTCCCCTGCCAGTAGAGTGCTTCTTCAGAGTTGGAGGTGGTTTTCAGGGCATAATCCACCAATTCCTGCAAATCTTGTGCCCGCCCTGTGGCATAAGCCGCCGCGAAAGGGCCAAATTGATAACGCAGCATGCGCTGAGGCAGACCAAGTTTGCGCGCCTCATTGAAAGCCTCCCAGGCGCTTTCATATTGTTTCAAGCCTATATAGCTGGAACCGAGATTAAACCAGGCATAAAGATCTTTGGGGTTGTTCTGCGTTTGCTGCAAAGCGAGTGTGGCAGCCTCTCGAAATGCAGCGCCTTCCGAGCTGGCTTCCCCAAGCAAAGCGGTTACTTTTTGCGAATCCGTGGCCGGATAAAGCACCATATAGATGTAATTGAAGGCTTTCCAGCTTTTCAGCAGCCTCGTCGCATCCACTTCTACATTGGGGCCGTAGTAAGCGTCCTGCGTGGTCAGGGTATCTTTCGTTTGATCATACCCCGTGATCAAAACAAAATGCGAAGACCAGCGGTCATCCCCGGGCCAAAAGGATTTCTCCAACTTAAAGTCTTGTTCCACAATTACCGGATACCCGGCCGCGATCAGCCGCTGCAGCAGGTTCAGGTCACCCCCAGCCCGAATGACAGCCTCGAGCCCGGCTTGAGAACGGGCATATTCGGCCAACTCTTCAATATTCACATTCTTATCCAGGTCTTTGGGTTTGATGACCCTGGCGATGGTCGTTTGATCGCCCTTCCAGCCATACATGCGCAGTGCCAGGGCCAGCGTGGCCGGGCCGCAGTTGTTCCACCCCTGCAGGTCGCGCTGTTCGATAAATTCAGGTGCGGGCAAAAATTTTGCCTCCGGTAAGGGCGCTGTGGCAGAAGGTGCACTTCTAGGTACCGGTGTTGCCTCAGAGAGGAAGGGCGCGAACACACCGCTCTGCGCGGATGCTTCGCTTTCGTGCGCCGGGGCTAAGGTACCGATGGGGTGAAAAACCCCATGCAGATAGTCGAGAGCCAGCCGGGCACGCCATTGTAGACCGGCCGAGGACAAAAAGACGACCAGCCCGGCCAACACCAGCAGTCCCAGAGTAAACAATGTCCACTTCAAGCGCTTTGTTTTTTGCTCAGGCAAAACCATCTTTTAATTCTACTCACTTCCTGTTTGGAACCCTTAATTGGAACAATTTGGATAAATTCACTTTTTCGGCTTCCTGTTATAATCGGGGCCATGAAATACCATATCTGGACCGAAGGCTGTCAGATGAACGAAGCCGACTCCGACCGGGTCGCTTCTGCTTTGGAGCATCTGGGCTACACTTACTGCCCCGTCATCGAAGACGCTGATGTGATCGTTCTAAACACCTGTGTCGTGCGCCAATCGGCCGAAGACAAGGCCATTGGCCGCCTGACCACACTGTATCCGGTCAAACGCAGCCGCCCCGATGTTGTCATCAACATGATGGGCTGCCTGGTGGGGATTAAAGAGAACAATCCCCTGCGCAAGCGCTATCCTCTAGTAGACGTTTTTTCGCCGCCTTCCGATCCCTCTCCGCTGATCGAATATTTGATTCAGCGCGACATTCATGATGAAGAGATCGCCTCCACCGCCCGGCGTTATGCCCTGATGGATGGCGATATCAAACTGCCCGATTTTCAAACTGGTAAACAGGTCACTGCCTTCATTCCCATCGTTTACGGTTGTTCGCATGCCTGCGCTTACTGCATCATCCCCTACCGCCGCGGCATCGAACGCAGCCGCCCCCCCGAAGAGATTCTTGCCGAGGCCAGCAGTCTGGTGGCGCAGGGCGTGAAAGAGATCACCCTGCTGGGTCAGATCGTAGATCGCTATGGCAAAGACGAGCCCAGCTTTCCCACCCTGGCCAAACTGCTGCACCAATTGGGCGAGATCGATGGGCTGGAGCGCATCCGCTTTTTGACCTCCCACCCCAACTGGATGGCCGACGAACTGCTCGACGAAGTCGCCAACAACCCCAAGGTGATGCCGCATATCGAGATTCCCAACCAGGCCGGAGACGACCAGGTGCTCGAAAGCATGCGCCGCGGCTACACCGCCGAGCAATACCGCCAACTGGTGAAAAAGATCCGCGCGCGCATCCCCAATGTTTCGATTGCCACGGATATCATCGTGGGCTTCCCCGGCGAGACCGAGGCACAGTTCCAGAATACTTATGAGCTGCTGGCCGAGCTGCGCCTGGATATGGCCCACCTGGCCCGTTATTCCCCGCGCCTTGGCACCCTCTCAGAGCGCACCATGCCCGACGATGTGACAGATGAAGAAAAATGGCGCCGCTTCCGCGCGCTGGAAAAGCTGCAAATGGAAGTGGTGACCGAGATTCACGCCCGCTATCAGGATCAGACCGTGCCCATTCTCTTTGAAGGCATCGAGAAAAAACGCTGGATGGGCCGTACCCCCACCAATAAACTGGTCTTTGTTTCTTCCGCAGAGGACCTGCTTGGCAAAGTGCTGCCGGTGCACATCACCTGGACAGGCCCCTGGTCCATGCTGGGAGAACTCGCCTAAACGCATAAGATGAAGCGTTTTATGCTGATCATCGTTTCGATCCTCATCGTGGTGGCGCTGGTCGCCGCCTACTTTCTTTTTCTCGATCCGGCCGGTTCGCGTGGTCGCACCGTCTATGTGGTGCAGTTCATCCGCGACCCGCAGGACCACGCTGATTGGATGATCCCGGCCCTATCGCAGTGCGCTGACGCCCCTTTTCTCTTCCCGACCACAGGATTTATCGGCTATCTCTGGGATGACAGCTTCAAGCCAGGACATCGCCATCAGGGCATCGATATCTTTGCCGGCACCGATATTGGGCTGACCCCCGTCTATGCCGCTTATGATGGCTATTTGACCCGCGAAGAGCCGTGGGTATCCACGGTCATCATTCGCATCCCCTCCGACCCGCTGCACCCCAGCCAACAAATTTGGACGTATTACACCCACATGGCCGATGCGGCCGGCAACAGCTTTGTTTCTACGCAATTTCCGGCCGGCAGCCACGAAATCTTCGTTAAAGCCGGTACGCTGCTGGGCTATCAGGGCAACTACTCCGGCGACCCGGCCAACCCGGTGGGTGTACACCTGCATTTCTCGATCGTGCGCGATAATGGTCAGGGCAGTTACACCAATGAGTTGGAAATTGCCAACACCCTGGATCCTTCGCCCTATCTGGGTCTGCCCTTGAACGCCAGCGATTCCCTGCAACTGCCTATTTTGTGCACTTCTGCCCAATAAGCGCAGGGATTTTCTGCATTTGTCAAGGAAAATCGGGGGAAAAACGCCTTGTGCTATACTTTATACAATGAAAAATCGCTTTTCAAGCCTTATTTCACTTACCTGCCCTGAGTGCGGCAAAGTTTTTGACCCTACCCTGCCGCAGACTTATTGTGCTGATTGCTCCTCCCCTCTTCTGGCCGGTTACGATCTACCCGTGCTCAAACAAACGCTGACAAAAGAAACCGTCCGGCAGCGCTCGCGCGGGCTGTGGCGCTGGCACAAACTGCTGCCGCTCATGCAGCCGGAATTCGAGATCACCCTGGGGGAAGGCGACTGCGCTTTGTTGCCGGTCAAACGGTTGGGAAAGCAGATCGGGCTGGAGAACCTTTTCATTAAAGACGAATCGACAAACGCGACCGGCTCTTTTAAAGCACGTGGATTAGCCGTAGCTGTTTCAAAAGCCTTCGAGCTGGGCATCCGTGAATTCGTCATCCCCACGGCAGGGAACGCCGGTGGTGCACTGGCAGCTTATGCAGCCCGTGCCGGATTAAAAGCGCATGTTTTCATGCCGGCAGATACCCCTCTGGCCAATAAAGTAGAGGTAGAAAAATCAGGTGCCGATCTGCATCTGGTGGACGGGCTCATCAACGATGCCGCCCGCGCCGCTGCCGCCATGGCGAAAGAGTACGGCTGGTTCGATGTCTCCACCTTCAAAGAACCCTACCGGGTGGAAGGCAAAAAGACGATGGGGTTGGAACTGGCCGAGCAATTCAACTGGCAACTGCCGGACGTGATCATTTACCCCACCGGCGGGGGCACCGGCCTGGTGGGAATGTGGAAAGCCTTTGCCGAACTGGAAGCACTTGGATGGATCGACAGTCGGCGTCCGCGCATGGTCAGCGTGCAAGCCAGTGGATGCGCCCCTGTTGTGCGTGCATTTCGCAGCGGCGCGGAACGTGCTGAACTGTGGCAAAATGCCACCACCCTGGCTTCAGGGCTGCGTGTGCCGGCCGTGTTCGCCGACCGTCTCATCTTGCGTGCCTTGCGCGAAAGCCGGGGCAATGCCGTGGCGGTGGACGACAAGGCCATTTTGCAAGCTCAGAAAGAAATCGCTGCCAGTGAAGGCATCTTCGCCGCGCCGGAGGGTGCTGCCACCTTTGCTGCCGCCCATGAACTGGTACATACAGGATGGATTCAACCGGATGAAAGGGTCGTGCTTTTCAACACCGGAACTGGATTGAAGTACATTCAATAGGTTGCCATGAGCCTGAACAGCGCAAAATCTTCGCTTGAGATTCTCTATAACGTCAGCCGTGAACTTTCGGCCACGCTCGACCTGCATGTGGTGCTCGAACGGGTGCTGGTGCAATCTGCCTCCAACATCGGGGCAGAACGGGCCAGCTTGATCACGCTCAACGACAAAGAAGAACCGCTTGATGCGGCCCTGCTGGTGAACGGCAAATTGGTACCCAGCACGATCGAGCAGATGAGAAGTGTGCTCAAATCGGGGCTGGCCGGCTGGGTGATTCGCAACCGCAAGTATGCCGTGATTGCCGATACCGAGAACGACTTGCGCTGGCTTTCGCAAAAATCATCTGAGTACCCACAAACGATGAGCAAATCTGCCCTGTGCGTGCCGGTGATGGCGCATGAAAAGCTGGTCGGCGTGCTCACCATTGTGCATTCACAGACCAATTTCTTCACCAATGACGATATTTCGCTGCAGCGAGCCATCGCCGATATTGCCGGCATCGCCATCCAAAATGCGGCCCTGTTTCAGCAGGCTCGTTCGGCCCGTGAGCGCTATCACGACCTTTTCGAAGAGAACATCGACCCTATCTTTATTACCGACCATCAGGGCAAGATCCTCGAGGCCAACTTCCAGGCAGTCAAATCCAGTGGATATTCTATGGAAGAACTGCTGCAAGCCACTATCGGCAGCGTGCATGATCTGGACGTTGATAAGGTCGGCGCCAATTTTGAAAAAATTCCGGCTCAAGGGTCACTTTCTTACGAATCCAGTCTGATCGGCAAACTGCTCAAACGCACGCCGGTTGAGGTGAACGTTTCTGAGATCACCCTCACCGGCCAGGAAAACATCCAGTGGATCTTCCGCGACATGCAGGAACGCAAAGCACTGGACAAACTGCGTGAAGACCTGACCGCCATGATCTATCACGACCTGCGTTCACCACTGGCCAATATCATCTCAAGCATGGAGATCATGGCGACGCTTGTCCCGATGGAGTCGGGTTCACCCTTCAAATCGGTCTATGATATTGCCAGCCGTTCCACAGAGCGCATGCAGCGCATGATCAGCGGGCTGCTCGACATCAACCGGCTCGAATTGGGCCAGCCGATCACCACCAAAGAAGAAGTGCCCGCCAACGAGTTGATCGATGAAGCCGTTGAAACCATCACCCCCACCGCTACCAGCAAAGAAATCGAATTGCGGGTCAATGTGCCCGCTAAACTGCCGCAAGTTTATGTAGATAAAGATATGATGCGGCGGGTGCTGACGAACCTGCTGGAAAACTCCATCAAGTTCTCGCCCAATGGCTCCACCATTAATGTGGGCGCCGCCAAAAAGAACAAAGATCTGGAATTCTGGGTAGAGGATCAAGGCCCCGGTGTGCCCGAAGGGGCGCATGAGAAGATCTTTGAAAAATTCGTTCAGTTGAATACCGGATTGACCTCAAAGGGGATGGGCCTGGGGCTGACATTTTGCCAGCTTGCAGTCGTGGCTCATGGTGGTAAAATCTGGGTTGAAAATCTGCCGCAAGGCGGGTCGCGCTTTATCTTTTCAATACCCCAGCACAAGAATTAATTTTCCCTGTTTGAGGAGTACCAATGCAAGAGATTGCTCCGCATATTTACATCGAAACAGCTTACCCCGGTGTCACCCTTGGTGCCATCAACTGGCCGCATGGATTGATCCAGATCGACGCGCCTTTCAGGCCCGAAGATATTCGCACCTGGCGCATGTCACTGCTTACCATGAGTGGTGGCGTAGATCGTGTTTTGATCAATCTTGACGCCCATTTTGACCGCACACTGGGTTCGCGCCAGATCGAGTGCATGGTCATCGGCCACGACAAGATGGCACAAATCTTCCGCGACCGCCCGGTAACCTTCAAAGCGCAGACCGTTGAAACCGGCGCAGAGTGGGAACTCAGCAACGGCCTCGGCTCCATCCGCTGGGCCGCCCCTGAGATCACCTTCAGCAACCGGCTCGAAATCCACTGGGAAGCCAGCCCAATGATCCTTGAATACCATCCCGGCCCCTCCACTGGCGCTATCTGGACGAACTTACCCGAAGAAAAAGTGCTCTTTTTGGGCGATGCGGTTGTACCCAATGCGCCGCCCTTCCTGGCCAGTGCAGATATTCCTACCTGGAAGGAAACGCTGGCAATTCTTGCCACCCCGGCTATGCGTAATTACACTCTCATTTCCGGCCGCGGCGGGGTCATCACCTACGACCAGGTCAAAGAACAGGTGCGCTTCCTCGAAAAAGTGGAACACCAACTTGAAAGAATCAGTAACAACACCGGGCCGGGAGAGGTCGAAAGATCGGTCAATCAACTGCTCAAATCTTTCGATGCGCCGGCAGACCGCATGGAACACTATGCACTGCGTCTGCGCTGGGGCTTACAACACTACATCAACAATCATTTGCACGCCTCACAGGAATTGAGTGAAGAGTAAAGCTCCGGTTGTTCTGGCAAACGATTCTTCAGGCGAGACCAAGACCCGTCAGGTGGTGGCTCGCCTGCTGGCTTTTTATGGTGAACCCACCTGGCGCAACCCCTTGCCCCCTCTGGATGAACTGGTCTCCACCATCCTCTCGCAAAACACCAATGACCGCAATCGCGATCTGGCCTTCAACAAGCTCAAGGCGCATTTTGATAGTTGGGAGGCTGTGCGCGACGCTCCATTGAACGACGTGATCAAGTGCATCCGCATTGCCGGGCTGGCCAACCAAAAAGGCCCGCGCATTCAAGAAGTGCTGCGTCAGATCACTGCCGAACGCGGCAAGCTGGACCTGAGCTTTTTGGCCGATCTGCCCCTCGAAGAGGCCCGGCAATGGTTGTTAAAGTTTAAAGGGGTTGGCCGCAAAACCGCCGCCATCGTGCTGCAATTTTCGCTGGGGCGGCCGGCCTTCCCAGTGGACACACACATTTACCGGGTCAGCGGCCGGTTGGGTCTGCGTCCCGCCGGCATCAGCCTGGAAGAAGCGCACGACCTGCTCGAAGCCTCCATGCCGCCGCAGGATTATTACGCCGCCCATCTGAACATCATCCGGCTGGGGCGCGAAATCTGCCATGCCCGCACCCCCGATTGTGCTCATTGCCCACTTACCGATCTGTGTAACGATTACCAGTTCAGAAAAAGTGCACCGACCAACTAAGTTGATCCTGTTCTATTCTTTCTTTTTCACCACCAGTTTCAACCCCCTCACTTCCACCACGATCACACGGTCATTTTTACCGATTGGCTGCGAACCGGGCGCCAATAAAGCGCTCCATTGTTCACCGGCTACCTGAACGATCCCGTTTGGATTCACCACGCCCAGTGCAAAGCCTTCTTTGCCAGTCATGGCTTCCTTGCCCGTTACCACCGGGGCGCGCATGGCTCGCACTGCGATCATTACGATGGCAAAGAATGAAAGACCCATCAACACGCCTACGGTTACCACCAATGGCACAGACACATTAGAAAATTTCGGTACACGCGCCGAATTGAACAGCACCAGCGCACCGGCAATAAAGGTCGCCGTGCCCACCGCAGTCAGTGCGCCGTGTGTAGGCGCTTTGATGTCCAAAATAAAGAGCACAAAGGCCACCCCCATGAGGATGAGCCCTACCCAGTTGACCGAAAGAAGGTTCATGCCATAGATCGAAATAGCCAACAAAACGGCGCCGATAAAGCCGGCCACCCAGCCGCCCGGGTGCGAAATTTCGATCAGAATCGCCTGCACTGCAATTGCCAGCAGCAAAAAGACGATATTGGGATTGGTGAGCAAAGCCAGCACATTTTCAACCGGGGTGATCGGCGTTTCGCTGATCGCCGCCAAACGGGTCTGCAGGGTGATCGTCACGCCGTTCATTTCCACGGTTTGACCATCCAACTGATCGAGCAGATCGTTCAAGTCGGTGGCGATAAAGTCTACCAGTCCGGCCTGCAGAGCTTCCTGAGCCGAAGCGGCTTTGGCCGAATCAATGGCCGATTCTGCCAGCGTGATGGCTGCGCTGCCGCGATGTGCAGCCAGAGTACGCACAGTGGCTTTAAGAGCTTCTTTGATCTTGGTTTCTTCGGTGCTGGCAATGTCTTCCCCTTGAGAACCCACCGGGCTGGCTGCCCCAATGATGGTGCTGGGCGCCATGGCCGAGAAGTTGCCCGCCAGGGTGAGGATCGTGCCGGCCGAAGCCGCCATCGCGCCCTGCGGAGACACATATACCACCACGGGCACCGGGCTGTTGAGCATGATCTGCACCAACTGGTTCATCAGATCGATACTGCCCCCGGTGGTGTTCAATTCAACGATGATCGCCTGGCTGCGCTGATTGGTCGCCATATCCACTGAGCGCTGCAAGATCTCACGCCACACGGGAGAAAGGGGGCCATCCAGCTTGACAGTGACCACATTGGGCGAGGCAGCCTGCGCCTGAGCCGGAGATTGAAACAAACCGAGCAGCATAGTTGCTGCCAAGACAGTTAATAGCAGAGTTGAGAGCCAGAATCGATTCTTCATATTGTCCTCAGTTAAATTCATTATAGCATGCCGGTTTTAGCCGAAAATCCTCTCAAAACGGTGAAAAATCGGCCCACCTACAAAATTCAAACAACTTGTTAACGTTCTTCTTGCAATTGGGTCTTATATTAACAAATGCAATTAAGTTATTTTTGTTTCAAGGAGCTGCAAAATGTCAAAGATTATAGGTATCGACCTCGGTACTACAAACTCAGTTGTATCCGTCATGCAGGGCGGCGATCCTGTGGTCATCACCACAGCCGAGGGCTCGCGCCTCTGCCCTTCAGTGGTGGCTTTCTCAAAGAACGGTGAACGTCTGGTAGGCCAAACGGCCAAACGTCAGGCTGTGATCAACCCCGAAAACACCGTGTTTTCGATCAAACGTTTCATGGGGCGCCGCTTCGATGAAGTAGAGAGCGAACGCAAGATGGTGCCCTATCAGGTGGTTGCCGGCCCTTCACAGGATGCCCGTGTGCACATTCCGGCCACCAACAAAGATTATTCACCGCAAGAGATCTCGGCCATGATTTTGGCCAAGCTCAAAGCGGATGCTGAAGCTTTTCTGGGCGAGACCGTTACCCAGGCAGTGATCACGGTGCCGGCTTACTTTAACGACAGCCAGCGCCAGGCCACCAAAGACGCCGGCCGCATTGCCGGTCTGGAAGTGCTGCGCATCATCAATGAACCAACTGCTTCGGCTCTGGCCTATGGGTTGGACAAGAAGAAAAACGAAAAGATCCTCGTCTTCGACCTGGGCGGTGGCACCTTTGATGTCTCTGTCCTTGAAGTAGGAGACGGTGTTTTTGAAGTCAAATCGACCAGCGGCGATACGCATCTGGGTGGTGACGATTGGGACGAAGTAGTCGTGAACTGGGCTGCCGACACCTTCAAAGCCGACCAGGGCATTGACCTGCGCGGCGACCGCCAGGCGTTACAACGCCTGCGTGAGGCTGCCGAAAAGGCCAAGATCGAGCTTTCTACTGTGATGGAAACAGAGATCAACCTGCCCTACATCACCGCAGATGCCTCCGGCCCGAAACACCTGCAATTGAAGTTGACCCGTGCCAAATTTGAGCAAATGACCGCTCCGCTGCTCGAACGCTGCAAGAAACCGTTCGAAAGCGCTTTGAAAGATGCCGGACTGAACGCTTCGCAGATCGATGAGCTGGTGCTGGTGGGTGGCTCTTCTCGTATGCCACAGGTGGTCGATCTGGTGCGTAAGCTGATCAACAAAGAGCCGAACAAAGGCGTCAACCCCGATGAGGTGGTTGCCATTGGTGCAGCCATCCAGGGCGGTGTGCTGGGCGGCGAAGTCAAAGACATCCTCTTGCTGGATGTGACCCCGCTTTCGCTGGGTGTCGAGACGATGGGCGCTGTCATGACCAAGGTCATTGAGCGCAACACCACCATCCCGATCCGCAAATCGCAGATCTTCTCGACCGCCGAAGACAGCCAGACCGCCGTGGATATCCACGTGCTGCAGGGCGAACGCCCGATGGCTACTGATAACATGAGCCTGGGCCGCTTCCGCCTGGAAGGCATTCCGCCTGCCCCGCGTGGCCTGCCGCAGATCGAAGTGACCTTCGATATCGACGCCAACGGTATTTTGAACGTGACCGCCAAAGACAAAGCCACCGGCCGTGAGCAGAAAGTGACCATAACCGCTTCGACCAACCTGCAAAAGAACGACATCGAACGCATGGTAGAAGAAGCCAAGGCACATGCCGCGGAAGATGAGAAGCTCAAAGAGCTGGCTGAAGTACGCAACCTGGGCGATAACACCGCCTATCAAGTCGAGAAGGCCATCAAAGAACAGGGCGACAAGATGCCTGCTGAGATGAAAGACAGCCTCAACACCAAGCTGCAAGAACTGCGCACCGCCCTCAATGGCGAGGATGTCAGCCGCATCCGCAGCCTCACCGATGAACTGCAGCAGCAGTTTGCCAAGGTCTCACAGGCCACGCAGCAGGCCGGCGGATCTGCCGGGCCGCAGGCCGGAGATTCCGGTTCACAGCAAAGCGGTGGCTCCTCCGATGGCGATGTGGTGGATGGTGAGTTCACCGAAAAATAACAGGATCAGCCTGTTTCAGTAAAACGAGTCTAAAAGGGATCTGGAGAATAAAAACCAGATCCCTTTTTTTTATAATCCCGGCCTGTCAGACAAATAAGTTCGTTTGGTAGCCAATGTTATAATCTCACTATGAACAAAAAACGTAGATTTCTATTCGGCGTTATTGCCGTTCTTGTTTTAGGGGTCATCCTCCTCTTTTTGCCTCCTGTTTGGTCACGGGTCTCTTTTCACGCCCAGCAGATCTATGCAGAGATCAAATATAAACTGAACCCACCCGAGCAGATCGTCTTCACCCCGGGGCAAAGCGGTACCAGCTCAGTGACGGCAACGGCCACCAGCGCACCTACCAGCACCCCGGTCGAATCCACACCTGAACCAAGTGCCACACCTACCATAACACCCACCCCATTGCCAGCCTCGGCTTTCGTCAAAGGGGTAAGGGCCGAACCCCAGGCCTGGAACAACTGCGGCCCGGCCACGCTTTCGATGTATTTGTCTTACTGGCACTGGGTGGGCACCCAACTGGATATTGCCCCGGTGGTCAAGCCAAACGACCGCGACAAGAACGTCATGCCCTATGAGTTGGAAAACTTCATACTGAACGACACCGAATATCAGGCGATGGTACGCGTGGGCGGCGATCTGCAAACGCTCAAAGCCCTGCTCAATGCCGGCTTTCCAGTAATGATCGAAAAGGGGTTCGACGTGGATGGAGAAGGCTGGATGGGCCACTACGAGCTCGTCATCGGTTATGACGACACCACCTCACAGTTTAAAACGCAGGACTCTTATTTTCTCATTTCCAAACCAGATGCAGCCAGCTTTTCTATTTCGTATGACGATCTTTACCGCAACTGGCGGGCCTTTAATTTCGTTTTTCTTTTGGTATACCCACAAGACAAGCAGAACGATGTGCTCAATCTGCTTGGCCCGCTAGCAGACGAAGCAAACGCTTACCAGATCGCCTATGAGCGTGCCAAAGCCGACACTGCCGCCCTCAGCGATGAACGCGATCAATTTTTCGCCTGGTTTAATTTAGGCAGCAGTTCGGTTGACCTGCTTTCTTACACCGATGCAGCCTCCGCCTACGATCAGGCTTACAGTATCTACCCCAACATTGCAGAAGCGGATCGTCCCTGGCGCATGATGTGGTATCAGACCGGGCCGTACTTTGCTTACTATTACACCGGCCGCTATCAGGATGTGATCAATCTGGCCACGACCACTTTGGATGCCATGAGCGAACCGATTCTCGAAGAGAGCTACTACTGGCGCGCTATGGCAGAACTCGAAACCGGCGACCAGACCGGCGCGATCGCCGACCTGCACAAGAGCCTGGATGTTCACGAAGGCTTTGCGCCCAGCCTGGCCTTGCTGCAGCAGATCGGCGTGAACCCTTAAAGGGATCCTTTAACGAGTATATAAAACGACCATGATCAAAATTTTGCATTTCGCCGACGCCCATATCGATATGGCCGCTCATGGCAAGCTTGACCCACAGAGCGGGCTGCCCGTACGCGTGCTCGATTTTTTGCACGCGCTCGATACCATCGTGGATGCAGCCATTGACGAGAAGGTAGATCTGGTGCTTTTTGCCGGCGATGCTTATAAAGATCGTTCCCCTTCCCCCACTTATCAGCGTGAGTGGGGCAAACGCATCATCCGGCTGTCGCAGGCCAACATCCAGACCCTGCTGCTGGTGGGCAATCACGATATCAGCCCCGCCAGCGGGCGTGCCAACACCATGCAGGAGTATGACACGCTGCAAATTCCGCACGTGCGCGTGCTATCCAAGCCAGAGTTTCTCAAACCGGCTGACCTCGAAGGCCTGCCCATGCAACTGCTCAGCCTGCCGTGGATCTTCCGCTCAGCCATTATGGCCGCCCTCGATCCTGCGGAGAGCAAGCCGGAGAACGTGAAGGAACTGCTGGAAAACACCATCGGCAACGTTTTACGCCAGTGGCTGGATGAATTGGACCCCCAACTGCCGGCCCTGTTGACGGCGCACGGGTCTGTGCAGGGCGCCGTGTATGGCAATGAACGCTCGATCATGCTGGGAAAAGACCTGCTCATCCCCAGCGACCTGGTGCGTGACGCCCGTCTCGATTATGTCGCGCTGGGGCACATTCATAAAGTTCAAGACCTCAGCAAGGGCAGTTATCCGCCCGTGGTTTACCCCGGCTCGATTGAACGGGTTGATTTTGGCGAGGCCGCCGACAAGAAATATTTCTCGATGGTCAAGTTGGAGCGCGGCCAAACGACCTATGTGCTGCGTCTCTTGCAGGGACGCAACTTCATCGACCGTTCTCTCAAAATTCAACCCGGCGATGATGTGATGGAAAAGATCCGCCAGGCGCTGCCCGCGCCAGAACAGATTCAGGATGCCGTCATGCGCTTCGTCATTGATTATCCGCGCGCGCTGGAACCGTTCATCGATGAAAAAGAAATCCGTGAGCATTGCGCAGGCGCTCTGGAATTTCATTTGCTGCGCCGACCGCAAGAAGAAGCACGCCTGCGCCTGCCCGAAAACCAGACCCTCACCAGCCTGACCCCGCTCGAAATGCTCGACCTGTATTGGGACACGGTCAGCACCAAAAACCAGGATCGCGACACCCTCAAAGAACTGGCGCAAGAGATCATCCAAAGCACCCACAGTGCTGATGAGATAAATGAGAGCTTATAAAATTCGATGAATACCTTCACTGAAATCCTGATCATTCTGGGCTTGATCCTCATCAACGGTTTCTTCGCCATGTCTGAGATCGCGTTGGTTTCTGCACGCAAACTGCGTTTGGAGCAGCGTGCCGAAGAAGGCGACCACGGGGCAGCTACAGCGCTTGAACTGACCGAATCCACCAGCAAACTGCTTTCGTCCGTGCAGGTGGGCATTACACTGGTGGGCGTGCTCACCGGTGCGGTGGGCGGCGCCACCCTTTCATCTCGTTTGGAAGTTGTGCTGGAAAAGATCCCCTGGCTGGCGCCCTATGCCGGTGGGGTTTCTCTGTTTCTGGTGGTGCTCATCACTACCTACTTTTCGCTGGTCATCGGCGAACTGATCCCCAAACGCCTTGGGTTAAACGACCCCGAAAAGATCGCTTCGCGCGTAGCCGGTACGATGAAATTCATTTCCAAGATCACTTCTCCTATCATCCACCTGCTCTCGGCTTCTACCGATCTCGGCATGCGCCTGTTGGGTGTGACACAAAGCTCCGAGCCGCCCATCACCGAAGAAGAAATCAAAGGCCTGGTCGAAGAAGGTACCCAAGTGGGCATTTTTGAAGAATCCGAGCAGGATATGATCGAGGGTGTGTTCCGGTTGAACGACCGTCTCATCAACGCCATTATGACCCCGCGCACCGAGATCGAATGGCTCGATCTGGAAGACCCGGCCCAGATCATTTTTGACCAGATCCTGCACAGCAGCCACTCGCGCTTTCCGGTGGCCGATGGGGACCTCGATAACGTCATTGGCATTCTGCGTGCCAAGGATGTGCTCGAACAGCATTTTTCGGGCAAACATTTCGACTTGATGCCCCTGGTGCAGAAACCCATTTTCGTGCCCGAAAACACCCCCGCCTCGCGTGTACTCGAACTGGTACGCGAGTCCGGGCTGCATGAAGCCCTCGTCATTGACGAATATGGCGGCCTGTTGGGGTTGGTCACCCTGTTCGATGTACTTGAGGCCATCGTGGGTGAACTCCCTGCCCAGGATGAAACCTCCGAGCCTGAGATCATCCGCCGCGAGGATGGTTCTTACCTGCTCGACGGCCTGCTGCCGGTGGACGAATTGAAAGACCTGTTTGATCTGGATGCCCTGCCCGACGAAGAAAAAGTGGGTTATCAAACCCTGGCCGGGTTCATCCTCAGCCAACTCGAGGCCATCCCTTCCACCGGGCAGCACTTTAATTATGAAAATTTGCGCTTTGAGGTCATGGATATGGACGGCCACCGCATCGACAAGGTGCTGGTGAGTCAAATTCCAGCCGAGCTTCAAAATGCTGAAACGCTGGAGTAAGCAGTGATTCCCGTCCGTCTGCACCTGAGCGGTTTTCTTTCTTATCTCGACCCCATTGATGTGGATTTCGACGCCTTTGATGTGGCCTGCATTTCAGGTCAAAATGGGGCGGGCAAATCTTCCCTGCTGGATGCCATTACCTGGGTGCTGTTTGGTGAAGCGCGCAAACGCGATGATTCGATCATCAATCATCACGCCGATGCCGCTGAAGTGCTTCTGACCTTCGATTATGAAGGCAACCGTTACCGGGCCACGCGCATCAAACCCAAAGGCAAGACCGCCCAGCTCGAATTCGCCATTCTGGACGAAAACGGGGAATTCAGAGTGCTTACCGGCGCCACCATGAAAGCCACCGAAGAATTGATCCGCAAAACCCTGCGCCTCGATTATGAGACTTTTACCAACGCCTCTTTCTTTTTGCAGGGCAAGGCCGATCAATTTGCCACCCAGAAGCCCTCCGACCGCAAACGCATTCTGGGCAGCATTTTGGGGCTCGATATTTGGGATGAGTACAAAGAAGAAACCGCGCGCCGCCGCAACGAACGTGAAAAGAGCCTCAGCCTGATCGAAGCCCGTATTGAGGAGATTGACGCCGAACTGGATCAGGAAGACACACGCAAACAGCGTCTGGCCGAAGCGGAGAAAGAGTATACGCAGCAAAACGAACTCTTTGAAACGCGCAAACAGGTGCTCGATCAGCAGCGTCTATTACAGGATGGATTAAAGAACGAAGAACGCCAGCTTGAAAAGCAGGAGGGGGAACTTAACCGCCTGCAAGCCGAACTGGAACGACAGAACTCGCTTTTGCTGGCCCGCCAGCAAGAACGCGAGCAATTGCAGCATCAGTTGGCCCGTGAAAAAGAGATCAAGATAGCCCTAAATGCATGGAAAGCAGCGCAGAAAGAACTGGAAAGCTGGGAAGCCCTGGCAGCCAATTTTCAGAAATTCGATCAACAGCGCCATCCCCTGCTGCAAGAGATCGCCAGCCAGCAGGCGCGCCTGGAAACTGAGATCAAAAATCTGCAAGCTACTGCCGATTCAGTGGCCCAGATCGAAAAAGCACTGCCCTTGCTAAAAGGACAGACTGAAGCGTTAAAGCACGAGGTGAGCGAACTCAGCGAAAGGGTCGCCCAACGGCCTGTTCTAGAGCAGGACTTGCGCGCCCTGGCCGATGAACGCGGTCAGGCCCGTGCTGAGAATGAAAAACTGGCTGCCGAGGGCAAAGAGCTGAACGAACGCATTGACCAGCTCATCCAGATCAAAACGCCGCTTTGCCCCGTTTGCGGCAAACCTTTATCGGATGCTGAACGTGAAAACATGATCGCTGATCTGCGTGGGGAAGTGCAGGTAAAACGCGCAGGGTATCAGAAGAACACCGATATCCTGAAAGGCTTTGTCAATCGCTACACTGAACTGGAAGCGCAGATCGCTGAACTTAGCGGTGCCGAAAAGCCGTTGGCCGAGCGGCAAAAAGCGCTGGCCGTGCAAAGCAAAGAAATTGCCAATTATGAGCAAATTATGACTGATTGGCAAAAGAAGGGCCAGCCTCGTCTCTCGGAATTACAGGGTCAACTGGAAAAGAATGATTTTGCCCCCGACGCACGCAAAAAGCTAGCCGAACTGGATGCACAACTCAAAGAATTGGGCTATGATGCTGCCGCCCACGAAACTGTAAAAAAGGCTGAACAACAGGGCCGCACCAGCCAGGAAGATTGGCTGGCCCTCGAAAAAGCCCGTTCGGCTTTGCTGCCGCTTGAGCGCGAAATTGATGAGATGAATCAATCGATTGCACAGAGAGAAGACCACCTGCGCGGGGTGCAAAAAGAATTTACTGAAGCCCAGGCCAAGCTCAACGAAAAGAAAGCATCCCTGCCCGATCTGACCCAGGCAACCAAGGAATATTACGATTTGCAAGAAGCCGTCAACCGCCTGCGCGATCAACTGGCACAGGCACGCAATGAGGTCAAGGTGCTCGATCAACAGCGCAAGAAGAAGGCCGAGCAGACGGGGCTTAAAGAACTCACTTTGAAGCAGATCGCTCAGTTGAAACTGCTGGAAAAAGCCTTCGGCAAAGATGGCATCCCGGCCTTGCTCATCGAACAGGCCCTGCCCGAGATCGAAAACAACGCCAACGAGATCCTCGACCGCCTTTCCAACGGCAACATGGCCGTGCGTTTCGAGACCCAACGTGAATTCAAAGACAAGAAACGCGAAGACCGCAAAGAAACTCTGGATATTCTCATCCGCGATTCGCAGGGCGAGCGCGATTATGAGCTTTTCTCAGGCGGAGAGGCTTTTCGCGTCAATTTTGCCATCCGTCTGGCGCTCAGCCGCGTGCTGGCCCATCGTGCCGGTGCCCGCCTGCAAACCCTGGTCATTGACGAGGGGTTTGGCAGCCAGGATGCGGATGGCATTCAGCAGTTGATCGAGACCATCAACGTCTCACGCAGTGATTTTGCCAAAGTGCTGGTCATCACCCATCTCGAAAGCCTGAAAGACGCCTTCCCTGCCCGCATTGAAGTGGTGAAGGGCGAGCACGGTTCAACAGTAAAGGTATTGGCCGAATGAATGAATTAGACGTACGTCTGGGATTGCAGCAGCGAGTCCTACCCGAATACCGGGTGCCCTTTATCGAAACCCTGGCCTGCGCCGCCACGCGCGGATTGAGCGTCTTTGCCGGCCAACCACGCCGGATCGAATCGATCAAAACCGAATCCAATTTGGGCTGCGCCGGCTTCGTTAATGCCAATAATTTACATCTGGGCACGGGTGGCTTTTACACCTGTGTACAGACCAATTTTTTAGACTGGCTGAACCAATGGCAGCCTGAAGCCCTTATCGTTGAGGCCAACCCGCGCTATTTGAGCACTCCTCACGCCATCCGCTGGATGCACAGCAAACACCGTCCCGTCATCGGTTGGGGGTTGGGTGCCGGCCAGTCTTCGGGTCTGGAAGCTGCTTTGCGGCGCCGCTTTCTGCATTCACTTGACGCCATCATCGCTTATTCACAGACCGGCGCCGAGCAGTATAGAATGCTGGGCATCCCGGCTGAACGTGTGTTCGTGGCGGCGAATGCGGTCGCCCTCAAACCCAGCCAACCACCTCTGCAGCGCCCGCCAACATTTAAAGACGGCAAGCCAGTTTTGCTCTACGTAGGCCGTTTACAGGTGCGTAAACGCCTGGACGTGCTTATTCGTGCCTGTGCGCTCATGCCCGAAACGCAGCGTCCGCGCCTGGTGCTGGTCGGGGATGGCCCGGCGCGCGAGGAACTCGAAGCCCTGGCCGCGGCAGTTTACCCTGCCACAGAGTTTCAGGGCGCCCATCACGGCGCCGAGTTGGATCCCTTCTATGCGGCAGCAGATCTATTCGTACTGCCGGGCACGGGCGGTTTGGCGATCCAACAAGCCATGGCCCAATCCCTGCCGGTGCTCGTCGGTGAAGCCGATGGCACCCAGTCTGAACTGGTGCGCCCCGAAAACGGCTGGATCCTGAATGAAATGACCCCTGAACGGCTGGCGCTGGCCATTTGTGAGGCCTTGCAAGATCTGCCGCGCCTGCGCAAGATGGGTGAAGCCTCTCATCGTATCGTATCCGAAGAGGTCAACATCGAGCAGATGGTAGCCTCGTTTGTGACCGCCATTCGTTCAGTGCTGTAAATAAAGTTAATCGAGAAATCAAAGCATGCACATTCTCTTGATTGCCGACGGACGCAGCCCCATCACCCAGCGCTGGATCCATGCCATCGCCCCGCTGGGGCATCGTCTCAGCCTGATCTCAACTTATCCGTGCCCGCCGCCAATGGGTGCAGAGCTGGTGGCCGTGCTGCCGGTGGCCTTCGCACGCCGCTCAGGCAGTCAGGCGGGTTCAGAGAAGAGTAACCCATCCAACAAAAAATTGGTCTCTGCCCTGCGCCCTCTGCTGGCCAGACTGCGCGATTGGCTCGGCCCTTTTACCCTGCGACGCTATCAAAAACAACTACTGGCGATTCTCGCTAAGCTCCAGCCTGATCTGGTGCATGCCCTGCGCATTCCTTATGAAGGCATGCTGGCCAGCGTGACCCCGAAAGGCATTCCCTTACTCATCTCCACCTGGGGCAACGATCTCACCCTGCACGCCCCGGCCAGCCCAATCATGCACCGCCTCACCCTCCAAACCCTGCAGCGCGCGGATGGGCTGCTCTCAGATACGGCCATTGATGTGGCCCGCGCCGCTGAATGGGGCTTCGAGGCTCACAAACCCTCTCTGGTGGTGGTCGGCAACGGCGGCCTCGACCTTGATGAAATGCGCGCAGTCGTAAGCGGCATCCACCCTGCCGAGCCGCCGCAGGTGATCAACCCCCGCGGCATCCGCTCTTATGTGCGAACCGACACCTTTTTCAAAGCCATCCCACTGGTGCTGGCCCGGCACCCCCAAACCCAATTCGTGTGCTCCTCCATGACCGGGCAAAAAGAAGCGCTCGACTGGGTGGAAAAACTGGGCATCGGCGCCAACGTACGCCTGCTGGGCTATTTGAGTCAGCCTGAATTGTGGCAGGAAACCGCCCGCTCACTGGTTTCTGTTTCGGTCAGCAGTCACGATGGCACCCCCAACACTTTGCTAGAGGCGATGGCGCTGGGCTGCCTGCCTGTTTGCGGCGACCTGCCCTCCATCCGTGAATGGATCGAACCCGAAAAGAACGGACTGCTCGTCCCGGCCGGCGACCCCGCTGCCCTGGCAGAGGCCATCTGCAGAGGCATTGAAGAGGGTGACCTAAGAAGCTCGGCTGCTACGATGAACAAAAAAAAGATCGAGCAGAAAGCCGCTTTGGCTTCCACCCGATCTCAAATCGCCGAGTTCTACGCTCAGTGCGTCAGACAAACACCGCGTAAATAGATCAGCGCCGTCTCATCACGGTAAAGTTCACACCAGTTGGCGCTTTTCTGCATCAATGCAACCAGGCGCGGCTGGCTGGCAGTTGAGATCATCACCAAATTCGCCCCACTGGCTGCAAGTTTCTCCTCCCACCCGTCATATCCATAAGTAATCTCACGATACTGTTCCCACTGCTGCACCGGGTAGAGTTGCACGCGCGTGTCGATCCAGACGGGGCGTTCGGGCAGGGCAAATTCAACGTAGCTGGCAAAGCCCATCTCCGTCCAGAGCGGGCCTTCCAACTCTGGGTGCTGGCGCAACCACTGTACCGCTTCGATTGGGGTGTTTTTCGTGTTAGCCGGGGCATCAGCCCACCAGGTTTGACGAATGCCCGGCAGCAAGGCCAATGGAAGGATCACGAACATCACGGGCATCAGCCAGTTGAGCAGCAAACTGCCCTTTTGGGGTTCCTTCGCCCAACGCACTTCCCAGCCGCTCAAGAGACGTGCGCTCAAAACGGCCAGTAACATCACGAACCAGACCCCATAACGCGTGCCCCACAGCGCCAGAAAGCCAAACCCCAGAAACCAAACCCATTCAAGCCGGCTGAGTTTTCGCTGCGAGAAAGCTGCCAGCAGTGGAAACACGAGCAGCCAGCTAAAAAAGAGGTTCATCTGCCAACCCTGGTTAACCGGCGGCCCCCATTCGGCCGAGAACTGCATATTGGCGGAGGAAGCCAGCATGTCGTAGATATAGCGCCAGCTTTCTGCGCCGCGCGGGTTCACAAATATGGCCGCAATCACTCCCAACAAGGCAATGGCCAGGCTGCGCCGCTCCCCTTGCCCAAAGAGCAAGGCAGCCAGCATCAGGGCAAACAGCAAGATGAATGATGCATGCAAATTTCCCCACAATAAGGCGATCAGCGGCAGCCAGAAAACGATCTTTCGTTCGCCTGCCTGCCAGCGGTAAAGAATGTATAAAGAGAGAGCAAACAGCGGGTAGACCAGCAACTGCGGCCGTACCGCCCAATTATTGCTGGCGGTCAGCACCGCTGCCAGCAGCGCCAGGCTGGCGCTCCACTTGCCGGCGCCCATGCGGCGTGCTGTAAACCACAAAAGTGAAAATGTGACGCCGATCACCAGTCCGCGCAAGAGCCCGGTCAGGGTCAGCTCCCTCAGGCGATAAATCAGCCAGAAGAGCACGGCTGAACCCCAGGAGTGGTAAAAAACGGGCTGGCCGGCCGCAGTCCAGGTGAAGGTATCCACCGCTGCAATACTTCCATTTGCCAGCGTTTCTTTGCCAACACGCAGATACCACCAGTAATCTTCTGGGGTTACCGGCAGCAAAAACGCGATACACAGGGCGATCATCAAAATGATTCCCAAATAAATGAGGCTGCCATCCCGTGCAAATTTTTTCAACATGATCCTTTAATCATATCTTAAATTGATTTTTTACTGAAATCAAATCATCATTGCAGGCAAGAGCCTTCTCGAATTTCTCAGTCTCAGGCATAATAAAGCCATGTCTGATCTGCAAAGCCGCTTAAGAGGAATCGCCGTAGGCGCTGCTGTGGGCGACGCGCTGGGCATGCCGCTGGAGTTTCGCCCGCCACGCTCCGAGTTTGATCTCGTCACTGAAATGATCGCTGGCCCTTTGCCTGAAGGCACTTTTACCGACGATACCGAAATGGCGCTGGCCTTGGCAGAAAGCTTGCTGGTTGCTTCTCCGCTCAACGCCCGCGATGTGGCGGCCCGTTTTAGCGGCTGGTATCAGAGCCGCCCCTCGGATGTGGGCATTCACACCGCCCGGGTACTACAATTGATCGCAAAAGGTGTGCCCATCAGTGATGCTGCCCAACAGGTGCAGGCAGCCGAACCCGATTCTGCCGGCAACGGCAGCGTGATGCGCGCCTGGCCGATCGCCATCGCCCGCTATCGCAACCAGGGGCTGTTGGTGGCCGAGACTCGCCTGCAGGGGGAGGTCACTCACACCCACGCCGACAGCACCAATGGCGCTTTACTACTCAATTTAATCCTCTACCAGATCCTGCAAATGGGCAATGCCCCGGCCGAAACGCTCATCCGCGAGGCAATCGCGCAGGCCACCCGCCAGATCGATTTCGACCCCGAATTTCTCGTTGCCATCCAACTGGCACCCATGCGTCTGCGCCACGACCTCAAAAACTCCGGTTGGGTGAGGCACACCATCGAAAGCGCCCTTTGGGCCGTTACCACCACCCGTTCTTTTGAAGAGGCTTTGGTGCGTGTGGTGAACCTGGGCAACGATGCCGATACGGCCGGCTGCGTGACCGGAGCCATTGCCGGTGCCGTGTACGGACTGGAAGGCATCCCTGCCCGCTGGAAACAGGCATTGCATGGGGAGTACCCCATCCATAGCGGCAAATTATGGTTCCTGCAGGATTTTATTGATCTTGCCGATCATTTAGCCAGAATCGAATGACATGACAAAGTGAGGAAGGTTGTTATTTTGACGTCCCTACTCACCTGAGCTATACTAATGAAGTCTTTTGGTTCGAAAACCATTCAGTACCAGGAGGAAATTCCCGCATGTCACCTGAAAGTAACTTCAAATTGACGTATGCAACCATGTACAACCCGCCTGAAGAGCTTCATACCCGTTTCGATGAAGCCCTTGCCAAGATCAAGGCGAATTATGGTCAGGAATACGCAATGTTCATCGATGGGAAAGAGGTCTTAGCCAAAGAAAAGATCGAAGACCGTTTCCCGGCCAACACAGATGTAGTGATCGGTCTCTTCCAAAAAGGAACCGCCGATGATGCCAATGCCGCCATCGCTGCCGCTCGCAAGGCTTTCCCCATGTGGAGCCACATGAAATGGCAAGAGCGCGTCGCTCTCATCCGCAAAGCAGCCGCTCTGATGGATGAACGCATCTATGATATGGGTGCTGTCGTGGCGCTGGAAGTCGGCAAGAATCGCATGGAAGCCCTGGGCGACGTTGCCGAAACCGCCGACCTTTTCAGATACGCCTGCAGCCGCATGGAAGCCAACGATGGCTTCGTTGCACAAATGGGAAAAGATCCCCTGGTAGGATACGAGAGCACCAACGAATCAGTGCTGCGCCCCTATGGCGTCTGGCTCGTTATCAGCCCCTTCAACTTCCCGGCCGCCCTCACCGGTGGACCGGCCGCCTCTGCGTTGGTTTCTGGCAACACCGTTGTGATGAAACCGGCTTCTGACACCCCCTGGACCACCCGCATGATCTGCGAATGCCTGCGCGATGCCGGCGTTCCTGCAGGCGTCTTCAACTACGTCACCGGCCCCGGCTCTTCGGTTGGACAAACCCTGGTAGACAGCCCCGATGTAGATGGCGTGACCTTCACCGGCTCCTTCGATGTAGGTATGAAGATTTACCGCGATTTTGGCAGCGGCCATTGGGTACGCCCCACCATTCTGGAATTGGGCGGCAAGAACCCGGTCATCGTCTCACGCCATGCCGATGTTGAAACTGCCGCTACAGGCATCGTCCGCTCAGCCTTTGGGCTACAGGGGCAAAAGTGTTCGGCCGCTTCTCGCGTTTTCGCCGAAGCCCCCATCTATGATGCCCTGGTGCACCGTGTAGTGGAATTAACTGAAAAAATGAAAATTGGCGACCCCACTGATCGCAGTGTTGCCCTCGGCCCGGTTGTCAACAAGAGTTCCTACAAAGATTATCAAGATTTCTGCGCCGAACTGCATGAATCCGGCAAAGTGCTCACCGGCGGCAAGATCCTTACCGATGGCGAGTTTGCCAAAGGCTACTTCTGCGCCCCGACCATTGCCGAACTGCCCTACGGCCATCGCCTCTGGCAGCACGAGATGTTCGTGCCCATTACCACCGTGGGCAAGGTCAACAGCCTCGATGAAGCCATGAAGATGGCCAATGACGTCGCCTATGGACTCACTTCCGGCTTCTATGGCACACCTGAAGAGGCCGACTGGTACTTCGACAAGATCGAAGCCGGCGTCTGCTACGCCAATCGTGGTCAGGGCGCCACAACCGGTGCTTGGCCTGGCTTCCAGCCCTTTGGCGGATGGAAAGGTTCCGGCTCAAGCGGCAAGAACGCAGGCGGCTTGCACTACTTGCAGCTTTACATGCACGAACAAATTCGCACCCGCGTTCGCAAAGCCTGATCTGATCAAAATACTGAAACCCGGTTTGAATAAAACCGGGTTTCTTGAATAGGAAGCCCTTATGTCAAAACTCTGTTCTCTCTCAGCAGCAATCGCCCAATACGTCCACGACGGAGACACCCTTTTTTGCGCCGGCTTTACTCATTTGATTCCCTTTGCCGCCGGGCATGAGATCATTCGCCAGGGCCGCAAAGACCTCACCCTGGCCCGCGCCACCCCTGACCTGATCTATGACCAAATGGTGGCTGCCGGCTGTGCCAAAAAACTGATCTTCTCTTACATCGGCAACCCCGGTGTGGGTTCCCTGCGCATCGTACGCAGCGAGTTGGAAGCCGGCCGGCTGGAATGGGAGGAATATTCGCATTTTGGCATGATCTCGCGTTTGCAGGCTGGTGCCGCCGGGCTGCCCTTCATCCCCATGAACCAGACTGCCGCCACCGATCTGGAACGCAGCAACCCCAACATTCGCCGTGTGAAAGACCCCTACACCGGCGTGGAAGTCATCACAGTGCCGCCGCTGAACCCCGACGTGTCCATCATTCACGTGCAGCGTGCTGATGTTAACGGCAACGCTCAAATTTGGGGCATCATCGGGGAACAAAAAGAAGCGGCTTTCGCGGCCAAAAACGTGATCATCACTGCCGAAGAGATCGTCTCCGAAGAGGTGATCCGTTCCGACCCCAACCGCACCCTCATCCCGGAACTGATCGTCAAGGCCGTCTGCCACGTGCCTCACTGCGCGCACCCTTCCTATACGCAGGGATATTATGATCGAGACAACCAGTTCTATTTGAATTGGGATAAGATCAGTGAAGACCCTGCTGCCATCAAAGCCTGGCTGGAAGAATGGGTCTACGGGGTGAAAGACAGCGAAGAATATTGGCAAAAGCTTGGTCCTGAAACTCACGCCCGTCTGGCCGTTAAACACCGCTATGCGGCCCCTGTGGATTATGGCGAATATTAAGCGAGCAATCTGACTTTGAGGAATGATCATGGATTCTTTTACCTACTCTGCTTCTGAATTGATGTGCATCAACGCTGCCCGGCTTTTGCGCGACAACGATGTCGTCTTTGTGGGGGTCGGATTGCCCAACCTGGCCTGCAATTTGGCCCGCCGCACCCACGCCCCCAACCTGCAAATGCTTTATGAGGCAGGGGTCATCGGTGCCCGGCCTGCCCGTATTCCGCTTTCGATCGGCGACCCCACCCTGGTGAGCGGCGCCAGCTCGGTCTGCGGCATGTATGACATTTTTTCGTTCTACTTGCAACGGGGCAACGTGGATGTCGGCTTTCTCGGCGGTGCACAAATTGACCGCTATGCCAACATCAACGCCACCGTCATCGGCGATTACGATCACCCCAAGGTGCGCCTGCCCGGTTCTGGCGGCTCGCAGGAAATGGCCGCCTGGGCGAACCGCTGTTACATCATCACCCCTCACCAAAAACGTCGCTTCCCTGAGAAGGTAGATTTTCGTACTTCGGCCGGTTTTCTGGGCGGGCGGGCCGAACGTGAAGCCGCTGGTTTGCGCGGCGGTGGACCGCTGATGGTGGTCACCAACCTGGGCACAATGGAACCCGACGAGAATGGCGAGTTGATGCTCACTGCCCTCCATCCAGGCTGCACGGTCGAGCAGGTGCAAGAAAACACCGGCTGGCCGGTCAAAGTTTCTGATAAACTTAGGGTAACTGAACCGGTAAAAGAATCAGAGCTCAAACTGCTAAGAGAAGAGTTGGACCCTGATGGTATCTATCTAAAAGGATCGTAACATGGCAAAAAATCTCGAGGTGTTAACCACAATTCCTTTCCCTGAATCGGTAATGCAAACTGTGCGCGATGTGAACCCACACGTGCGCATCACCATGCACCCGGCTCAAAAAGTGGAAGACATTCCCAGTGAATTGTGGAATCGCGTCGAGGTGCTCTACACCGATCTGCTCATGCCAGACCCGGCGCTCGTGCCCAACCTGCGCTGGATTCAATATCACTATGCTGGCATAGATTTCATCCAGAATAGCCCACTTTTGAATAAGCCCGATTGCGTCATCACCAACATGAGCGGGGCCTCTGCCATTCAGGAGAGCGAATATATTTTGGGCATGATGCTGGCAATGAGCCACAAACTGCCCGATCTGTTCCATAATCAGCAAAAACAGGAATGGCCGACCGACCGCTGGGAGCGTTTTACTCCCTTCGAACTCAGTCAGTCCACGGTGGGATTGGTGGGGTACGGCAGCATCGCGCGCGAACTGGCCCGCCTGCTCATCCCGTTCAACACCACTATTTTGGCCGCCAAACGCGATGTGATGCATCCCGAAGACAACGGCTATACCATTGAAGGGCATGGTGACCCGGACGGGAATTTCTTCCATCGCCTTTATCCCATCCAGGCGGTAAAATCGATGATCAGTGAATGCAACTTTGTGGTCATCACCCTGCCCTTCACCCCGGAGACCAAAGGTATCATTGGCGAAGCCGAACTGCGGGCCATGAAACCGGGGGCCTATCTGTTCGTGATCAGCCGCGGCGGCATTGTGGACGAAGCTGCCTTATATAAAGCGCTGGAAGAGAAACATCTGGGCGGCGCCGTGCTGGACGTGTTTGCTCAAGAACCTCTGCCGGCTGAAAGCCCGCTTTGGAAACTGCCGAATGCAATTCTCACCCCGCATGTATCGGGCTTCAGCCCGTTGTACAAAGAACGTGCCGGAATGATGTTCGCCGAGAATCTACGCCGATATATCCACGGCGAACCATTATTGAACAAGTTTGAAGCAGGTCGTAGCTACTGAGCAGCCCGGGGGTTTAACAAAACAGAATCGGGTAAAATTGCTCCGTAGTCAGGAGAAGAAAAGTTAATGTCCAATGCCGACCGGAAGATCAAGGCCGTTTTCTTTGACCTTGGTTATACCTTAATTTATTTTGACGGCGATTTTTCAAAAGTCGTCGAAGAGTCTTATTCCATTCTCGCCAAAAAACTGATCGAAGCCGGTTATGCGCTCAACCTTGAGGCCTTTATTACCAAGTTTAATCAGAAAATGCAGTCTTATTATCGCCAGCGTGAGCTGGACCTGATCGAACGTCCGGTGGAGAAATTTCTCAAAGAGATACTGACCGAGTTCGAGATCACTTCAATCCCGGCAGATGTGGCCCGCGCGGCCATGAATGAAATGTATCTCAATACCGAAAAACACTGGAAGATCGAAAAAGAGACGCATCAGGTGCTGCAGCACCTGCTTGATCACAACTACAAACTGGCGCTGATCACCAATGCCTCAGATGCCTGGGACGTGAACAACCTGATCGATGAAAACGATCTGCGTGGTTACTTTGCCTCTATTTTGATCTCGGCAATCGAGGGCATTCGCAAACCGGATGAGCGTATTTTCGTCAATGCAGCACAGCAGCTTGAGGTTGATCTGGCCGATTGCGTCATGGTGGGCGATACCCTCAACGCAGATGTTTTAGGGGCGCACAACTGCGGCATCAAGGCCGTTTGGGTCAAACGGCGTAAGGATGCGCTGGATACTTCTTCTCTGAGCAATAAAAAGCTCATCCCCGATGCTGAGATCGTCAGCCTGGAAGAACTTCCAGGTGTTTTGGAAACCTGGCAAGCATAAGAAAAACTCCGCTCTTGCAAGAGCGGAGTTTCGTCTATTGTTTATTTCTTCTCTTTTGGTTTTTCAGCTTTGGCTGAATCAATTGCCTTTGACAGTGCGCTATCTACCGCACTGGTGAGTGCCACCGCATCGTCGGCTGCAAACTCATCCAGGTCTTTGACAAAAAGGCCGAGCCAGTCATCCTTGACGATCTTGCCAAAGAGCATCACAAGCAAAGTGGGCACAAAAAGCAGACTGACGAATTGTTCGAGAAAACCGAACAGCCCGCCAAAGAAAGCACCCCAGAAACCGATCAAATGATATACCAGGGCAAACAACAGCACAATGCCGCCCAAAAGGCCAATCGTCAGCCAATTGATGCTGCGTTTGGTATACAGGTCCCAGCCGGCCAGCAGGTTCTTTCCGTAAGGGGCGATGCGAACCAGCACATTGGCGCCGTTGCCGTTGTAAACCACCTGATATTTGCGGGTGGTTAGCCCATTGCTTAGCATCGAATCGCCGATCACCAGACCGGGTATTTCAACCGCCTTCAACTCTTCTGCGAACGATTTCTGCACTGCTTCTTCCTGTTCGGCAGCGCCTTCGATCACATCGCTCCAGCCGTCCGAACGAATGCCCAGGCTGTGAATGGGAGTTCCCGACAGGGGTACTGTGGGTTTATACGCCGGCGGGGGTGGCGGAACGGCCGGTGCACTTGCAGGCATCGGCGGTGGGGGGGCGGCCGGTTCGGGCATGGGCGGAGGGGCCGCTTTGGTGCGGCTGGCCATCACCGTCTTATCGCTGGATGAAGCAGCCGCTTTCAAGGGTTTACCACAAGATTGACAAATCTTGTTCGACGCATCATTTTCTATTCCACAATTTGCACATACAACTGTAGCCATGTTTTTCTCCTCTAAAAAAACTTGCAACTGTTTATATTATAGAGAATTTTTGTCCGAAAACAAATCGAAATCATGGCATTTTGAAAAAAGCGATCAATATCTTGCCGGGTCAGCCTATGCTACAATAAATCGACAGGAGAAAAATGGAGAGAATCGTCCCTCGCTTTACCACTGATGAAATTGAGCTTTATTTGCGCACGATTTATTCGCTGTTGCGCTCTACCACTGAAGTGCAAATTCGCACCCTTGAAGAGGTGCACGCTGCCATGAATTCCTCCATGCACCTGGATGCGCGTAAATCCAGCCCCGACACATCTGCCTTCATCTATGCCATTTTGCGCCTGCCTGAATGCATCCTCAACGTTCGCTCGATCATCCTCGGCCAGAGTGCTTCCGTTTTCGCCCGTCACGGTTACACCGAAATTGAAAGCTGGCAGCCGGTCACGGCTCGGGCACGACGCCGCCGTTGTTATTATGACGGAAAAGAGTCACTGGCCTGTTACATCGCCAGCCAATCGGATATAGAAGATGTCATCCCGGTGCTGACCGCATACCAGATCGAGTGGAACAAGCTGCATACTCTGCTGCAAAAAGCGAATCTGGATGAACTGCACTTTGACGAACCCACTCATTCCAGCGTCTTTCATCAACTGGCTGAAGCGCTGGAAATGTCGGTTGAAGACCTGGAACGATTACAAACGATTTGGGGCAAAGACTTTTTGCTCTACCTGAAGGCCATGCAAAGCCGCCGCAGCGAGTTCGGCATTCGCCTTTTAAGTGGTTCTCTGAGCGAATACTGGCGCGCTACAGGCTCCTGGTGGGAAAACATCGAAAAGGCCTGCCCCGAGGTTTTGGAACGGCCCGTTTACTTTATTTCAAGCAATTCACACAGCATCGCCAATTTGCTCTCAGGCTATGCACTTTCGGCCAAAGACAAGATCATTCGACTTCTAGCCTCCAACGGCAATTCTTCCCTGCTGACCGAATGGGAAGAGATCCAAAAGAGCGAAACGCCCTCCAACCAGCACAACTTCCTTTACTACGCGCTCAAAAAAGTGCAGCAGACGAATGAAGGCAGCTATATGGATCAGGAGCAAGCCGAAATGGAAGAAGAACGCGGCATTACCCGCGTGTGCTCCCTGCACTCCTTTGATGTGGAAGCACAGATCATTGACCTGGCCAAACTGGATGCACAAAGCATTGACCCGCGCCTTGGGGTCCCAGAAGAATTAACACGGGTGTTCAAGAACACGAACGCCCTCATCATTAACATTGATTATCCGCTTGGTTTTGGCGCCTATCACATCCTCACCGCCCTGGCCGAAAACATCGCCGACATTGAAGGGGTTTATATTATGGGCAAGGCAGCCACGCTGAATGGTGTGCGCGGAGATGTGATGATCCCCAGTGTGGTGCAGGACGAACACTCTGAAAACACTTACCTTTTTGATAACGTCTTTAAGGCCACCGATGTTACCCCCTTCTTGACCTTCGGCACTGTGCTTGACAACCAGAAAGCTGTCACTGCTTTGGGCACCTTTTTGCAGAACCCCCGCCTGATGAACGTGATGTATCGCGATGGCTACACTGATATCGAGATGGAAGCCGGGCCCTACCTCTCGGCCATCTATGAAATGTATCGCCCCACCCGCCACCCTGTGAACGAGATCGTGAATCTTTACGGGGTTCCATTTGACGTGGGCATTCTGCACTATGCCTCTGATACCCCCATGAGCAAGGGCAAGAACCTGGGTGCAGGCGCGCTCAGTTATGAAGGCATGGATTCGACCTATGCGACTTCCATTGCCATCCTGCGGCGTATTCTACATAACGAGCAAATGAAATTGAATGCTTAGGCGGGTTCGCCGTCTTCTTCAACAGTGGCACGATTGCGGTTGGCGATCCAGGCAAATAACACCGAAATAAAGTAAAGCACGATCAATGGCAGCATCATCAACGCCATATTCACCGGGTCAACCGTGGGGGTGATTACGGCCGCCAAAATGGCGATGATGACAATTGCCTGTCGCCAATATTTCAGCAGCCCACCGGGCGTCACCAGTCCAAAACGGGCGATCACATAAACCAGCAAAGGCAGCTCAAAGCTCACCCCTACCCAAAACAACAGGTTCGTAATGAAACTGATATAACTCGAAAGCCTTGGGGTAGTGGTCACGCCCAGAAAATTGATCAAGAACGGCAAGGCAGATGGCAACATGACAAAATAGGCAAAGGCGACCCCGCCCACAAAAAAGAAGGTTGCAAATGGAATTGCCACGATCACCGAGCGCTTTTCACGCGGGGTCAACCCGGGCAGGATGAACATCAATAACTGATAAAACACCATCGGAAAAGCCAGGATCACCCCCGAAAGCAGGGAGACCCGCATGTAAACACCGATGTTCTCGGTGATCTCAATCGATTGCAACTGGCTCAACCCGCCAATGGGAATCGTCAGAAGCTGCACCTCTTTTTCGCCAAAGAAGATGCTGACCACCACCCCCACTGCCAGGCTGATAAGGGCGACAAGCAGCCGTTTGCGTAGTTCCTCAATATGGTCGAGGAGCGTCATGGAGGGAGCTTCAGTTGTTGCTTTCTCTGTCATTGTCTTTGCCTGTCGATGGCGAGGTAGGGGGTTCAATGGTAGGGGTCTCAGTAGGAGAATCTGGAAGAGTTTCTGTCCCCTCTTCCTTCGGTTTTTCAGTTTTTTGTTCGGCTTTGGGGGTGTGAATTGTATTTCCAGCCAGGGCATCGGGCGTCCAGACTGAATTGGCAGAGAAAGATTTGTTGGAGAGATCTTTCAATTCCTTGATCTCTTTATCCAAGCCGGTCTCTTTCATCACCTGATTGGGAATATCCATTACCTCTTTGGTGGTAGACCAAAGCTCTGATTTACGCAGTTTACGTAGCCAGGTGGCGGCCTTTTGGGCAGAAGACATCATTTCTTTTGGGCCCAGCACAACGATTGCCACCAAAACGATCAGAACAAGTTCTAAAGGTCCGATACCGAAAATTTCCATGATTTCCTGATAGATATAACTCTAAAGGTAATTGCCTGAAGACGAGAAATCTACAAAGTTTCTTAATTCGTCTTTTTTACTCTTAATTCGCATTATAACCCATTTAGAATAACCGGGCACAAGTCAGAAACGAAAATTGATGTGTTCAAATCAATTCCAACCCTATATAATTAAGTTATTAACAAAAAAGTTACTTCAGAGATGAGGATTCAATGAGCTCAGAAGATCAAACCAGTCTGGACCCAACCACACAACAGGCAATTATCCGTGCCAAGAAAGAATGGGAAAATACCTTTGATTCCATTTCTGATCTGCTCATCATCACCACAGAAGCCGGGGTGATCTTACGAGTCAACCAGGCGACGATTCAAAAATTGAATTCCAGCTACACCGCCCTGTTGGGGAAGCCGATTGCAGATTTTTTTGCAGCACCGATTCCCGAACCCAAAGCCGGAGATCAAATAGGGGTTGAATGCAAGTTGAAAGGGTACGACGAAGAGTTTCAATTAACCTGTTTTAACTTACTCGTTGACGGAGAAGAAAAGAAGAAGTTCTACAGCCTGCGGGACATCACCCGCAGAAAAAAAGCCGAAGAACAAACCCTGCGCGAGAAGCTCTACTTTGAATCGCTTTTTCAGTACAGCCCGGCTGCGATCGTGGCCCTTGATCTGGACGAAAATATCACCAATTGCAACCCTGCCTTTGATGAACTGTTCCAATATTCCCGTGAAGAAGTCGTGGGTAAAAACCTCGACAACCTGATCGCCGGTGGCAAAAAAGAAGAAGCCATTGATTTTACCGAGCGCACCAAAGACGGTTCGCCCATTCATGGATACACCACCCGTTACCGCAAAGATGGCAGCCCGGTAGAAGTTGAGATCTCCGGTGTGCCGGTCATGGTAGAGGGCAAGAAGGTGGGGGTGCTGGCCATCTATCATGATATCTCGGTGGTCATGGAAGCCAAACGCGCCGCTGAAGCCGCCGATAAGGCCAAGAGCGAGTTTTTGGCCAACATGAGCCATGAGATTCGTACCCCCATGAACGGTATCATCGGCATGATCGAATTGCTGAAAGACACGCCCCTGAATCAGGAACAGAAAGATTACCTGAACACAGCCCATGAGAGCGCCGATTCGTTATTGAGCCTGATCAACGAAATTCTCGATTTTGCCAAGATCGAGTCTGGCCAGATCGTGATGGAAAAGATCGACTATGACATTCGTTCGCTGGTTGAGGGGGTGGCCCGCATCATGGCCTCACGCGCAGAAGCCAAAGGGGTCGAGATGGTCTGCATGGTCAACCGTGATGTGCCTTCCCGCGTAAAAGGAGACCCCACCCGCTTGCGTCAGGTGCTGGTCAATTTGGTGGGCAACGCCATCAAATTCACCTCAGAAGGCGAGATCGTCATCAGGGCCATGGCCGATGAAGTAGGTAAAGAGCACGACCGCCTGCTTTTCAGCATTTCTGATACCGGCATTGGCATTCCACACGACCAGCAAAGTGCCATCTTCGAGCGCTTCATCCAGGTAGACAGCACCTCCACGCGCAAATACGGCGGCACGGGGTTGGGGCTGACCATTTCGTCAGAGCTGGTGAAGTTGATGGACGGCGAGATCGGCGTGCAAAGTGAGCCCGGCAAAGGCAGTACATTTTGGTTCACCATTGTCACCGACAAACCGACCGAAGAAGGCACCCGCCCCCTGGTCATCCCGATGGACCTGAAAGACGTACCCATCTTGATCGTAGATGACAACAAGACCAATCGCCTCATCCTAGAAAAGATCGTCAGCGGCTTCGGCTGTGAGGTGTTTAAAGCCTCTTCCGGTTTTGAAGCCCTCTCTATTTTGCACAAAAGGTCTTCGCTGAATGATCCCATCCGCCTGGTGTTGCTGGATATGCAGATGCCTGAAATGGATGGCGAACGGGTGCTAAAAGAGATCAAGCTTGATCCCGATATTCGCTCGACCAAAGTGATCATTCTCACCTCAATGGGCCATCGCGGCGATGCCGCCCGCCTGGAAGCCATTGGCTGCTCAGCTTACCTGCTCAAACCGGTGCGACAAAAAGAACTGTTCAACAGCATTCTCACCGTTTTGGGCCAGGAAAACGCACTTGCCAAGAAAAACACCAATTCGCTCATCACCAAACATCTGTTAAACGAAGCTGAACGGGAGCACAACAGCATCCTGCTGGCCGAAGATAACCCGGTCAATCAGATGCTGGCGCTGCGCTTGTTGCAGAAGGTAGGCTATGCTGTGGATGTGGTGGAAACCGGCAAGCAGGCCGTAGAAGCCGTGCAGCACAAGGAATACCGCCTGGTACTCATGGATGTGCAAATGCCCGAAATGGATGGCTTTGAAGCCACCAAACGCATCCGTGAACTGAAGGGCAAGACGGCCAAAATTCCCATCATTGCCATGACCGCTTATGCTATGGCGGGTGATCGTGAAAAATGTCTGCAAGCCGGTATGGATGACTACATTCCCAAGCCGTTGAATGTGGACGAAACCCTCAGCCTGATCAAGAAATACATGGCGGGCTTCACCACCGAAGATCGCATGGCTCAAGTGAAAAAGAGCTCACAAACCCGGCCCTTCATCCCGCTCTACGATATCGTCACTGCCTTGCCGCGTTTTGGCGACGACAAAGCCACCTTCTACGAATTTCTGGGCGCTTTCATCACCCACCTGAAGAAATCGGTCTATGAGCTTGAAGTAGCCATTGACAACCGTGATGTACAGAAGGTCAATTATTTAGGTCACAGCATCAAGGGAGCAGCGGCCAATTTTGAGATTCGCTCCATTCGGGAGCCGGCCCTCAAAATCGAAGAGATCTCCAGAAATGGCGGCGTAGACGGCTGCATGGAATTGCTCGACCAGATCAAGGCCATCATTCCCATTCTTGAAAAAGATTACAAGAAGAATCTGGCCAGCAAATGAGTTCAGAAAAGCTGTCAGAGTGAAGGCAGTGCAAAAAGGATCAAAGCAACTCCGGGCACCAACCAGGCCCAGAGTTGTTTTGTTTTATACCCTTCTCGCATCAACAGATATCCCATCCAACCCGGCCAGCTAAACAACAGACCCATCCAGGCGAGAATATTGTGTAGTGGGAGCCACAAGGGCCAGGCGCCTAATTGAGGGATCAACAACGCCGCCAGCCACAACAAGTCTGAAAACAAGGTGGCCAGCACCACCGGCAGACCGGCCGCGCCTACCTGCCCCACCAACCATGCGATATTAACCGGCACACGCAGCAAGGTCAGCGCCAGGTAGTAAAGCGTGAAAAAGATCGACCAGACCAGCAGGCTGTTGGCCAACGCCTGCTCGATGGCCCAACCCATGTTCAGGCGCGCAACGCCCGGCTCGTACCAGAAGAGCTTTTGTATCAGAGAGAAAACAAATAAAGCAAAAATGACCAGACCGCCATCCAGCATCGAAGGCGTTAGCTCATTAAAGTATCGTTTCGGCTGCTTTAACAAAACAAGCAAGCGTCTGAACGAATTTGCAAGTTGTTGGAATATGTTTTTTTCATTGTTCATCGTAAGCTCAATTAAAACTGTAAAAGACCTGCACGTCAAATCCGGGTTTTGAACTGGAAGGCGAAGAAACCTTTAAGGTATAATCGAACCAGATTATCTGGAGGATTCATGGAAATTACCTGGTATGGACATTCTTGCTTCAAAATGACCGAACGTGGCCTGGCAACCGTGGTTGCCGACCCCTACGATTCCAAACAGATCGGTTATGAACCTCTCAAACTGAAAGCGGATATCGTAACGGTCAGCCATGATACCCCAGGGCATAATCACGTTGCAGCCGTCAAAGGGGATGCGCATGTTCTTGACGGCCCGGGTGAATTTGAGATCGGCGGCGTTTTTATCACCGGCATTCAAACCAATGGTCATGTAAAAAAGGGCGATAATGAGGTGCGCAACACCCTCTTCCTGTTTGATTTCAACGGCATCAATGTGCTGCATTTGGGCGACCTGAACCGCATCCCTTCACAATCTGAAGTGGAAGACCTCGGTCCCATCCATGTAGCCCTGGTTCCGGTCGGTGCTGGCGGCGCTCTTAACGCTCTTAAAGCCACCGAGATCATCAGCCTGCTTGAACCCAACATCGTCATCCCCATGCATTACGCCACCCCCTCTACAGGGAACACGGCACAGAAGCTGGACCCGATCGATAAGTTTCTCAAAGAAATGGGAATTGGCAATGTCGAAAAACTGCCTTCCCTCAAAGTGGGAAGCGCATCTTCTCTTCCGGATGAGACCAAAGTGGTTCTGCTCGACTATCAGAAGAACAGCTAGTTCAGGAGCCTGCTTTGACCGTTAAATTGATCATGACCTGGGATATCAAAGCCGAACACGAGCAGGAATATTTTGAATTCGTCATCCGCGAGTTCATCCCCGGCATTCAACGCCTGGGAGCAGAGCTTTCAGATGCCTGGGCAACCGTTTACGGCAGCGGCCCACAGATCACCATTGGTGCTTTACTGCCCTCAGTTAATCGGGCACGTCAGTTTCTCAGCTCTCCTGAATGGGAAGGCCTTTTCAACAGCCTGAGCGGTTATGTGCAGAACTTCAGCCAGAAAATGGTTGAGGCGCGCGGCGGATTTCAACTCTGAACGATATGAACGACTCTTTTGGCCAGCAGCTTCTGGCCTGGTATCAACTCAATGCCCGCACCCTTCCCTGGCGCGGGCATCCTGATGCCTACGCCGTGTGGGTGTCTGAGATCATGCTGCAGCAGACCCGTGTAGACACGGTCATTCCTTATTTCCTCAACTGGTTAAAACGTTTCCCCGATATTCAGACTCTGGCCGAGAGCGATGAGCAGGAAGTGCTCAACGCCTGGGAAGGCCTGGGGTATTACTCCCGTGCCCGTTCGCTATTGAAGGCCGCCCGTCAGCTTCATGAAGCTGGCAAGGATCATTTGCCCCCCACTCGTGCCGAACTGGAAAAACTACCCGGTCTGGGACGTTACACCGCCGCCGCCATTGCTTCCATTGCTTTTGGACAAGATGAAGCCGTGCTCGACGGCAACGTTAAACGCGTGCTCAGCCGTGTTTTTAATATCGATGTGCTGGCCAACAGCCCAACCGGAGAAAAATTCTTCTGGCAGAAGGCTGAAGAATGCCTGCCCTCTGGCCAGGCCGGTGATTACAACCAGGCGGTGATGGACCTGGGCGCCACCATTTGTACCCCTACTCACCCGGCCTGTGAACGCTGCCCGGTCAATGACCTATGCGAGGCGCGCAAGCTGGGCCTGCAAACCGAGCGACCTGTCATGAGCGAGAAAAAGCCCATCCCTCACCTGTTGGTGGTGGCTGCCGTGATCGAGCGTGACCGCAAAGTGTTGATCGCCCGCCGTCCCTCAAAGGGACTGCTGGGCGGGCTTTGGGAGTTTCCCGGCGGCAAAGTGGAAGCCAATGAAGATCTACCCACGGCACTGATGCGCGAGATCAAAGAGGAACTGGCGGCTGAAATCACAGTTGGCGCGGAGATCGGTAAATATAAACACGCCTACACCCATTTTAAAGTCACCCTGCACGCCTTTTACGCCAGTTTAAGTGGCGCCGAACCGCAGGCGCTTGAAGCCAGCGAACTGCGCTGGGTGACGCCCGCTGAATTAACGGATTTCCCGATGGGAAAACTGGATCGTATGATCTCAAACGATCTGAATAAGCAAAAGTAAACGAGCCAGTGCCATGTTGTTATAACAAAGCTCCCAGATTTTTCAATCCGGGAGCTTATCATTTATGCTTTGATCGCGTTGACAATGACCATGGGTTTGCGGCGGGTCTCCCCGAACAGGTAATTCCCCACCGTTTGCTCCACGTCTCTTTGCAGGTTGCCATTGGCCTTGGCGGCGGTTTCGCTGATGCGCTTTTTCAGCCCATCCATCAAGTCGTCTGAGTCGCGCGTCACGATGAACCCTTTGCTGATCAACTCGACCGGTTTTGAGAGCTTGCCGGTGAACTTATCGATTGCCAGATTCACGATGACGATACCTTCTTCTGAAAGCAGTTCGCGTTCGCGTACCACGTCCGGGCCAACATCGCCTACGCCGGAACCATCTACAAAGACGTAAGAGGTCGGGATGGGTTTGCCCTTGCGCATTTTGCCTTCGAAGAACTCCACCGGCTGGCCATTGAGGATGACATTGATGTTTTCTTTGGGAATGCCAACCTCTGCCGCCAATGCAGCGTGGCGCTTAAGCTGGCGCAATTCGCCGTGGATCGGGATGAAGTATTTGGGCTGCGTGAGGTGCATCATCAGTTTCATCTCTTCTTGAGAGGCATGCCCCGAAACGTGCACCGGCGCGATCGGTTCATAGATCACTTCGGCGCCGCGTTCAAAGAGCCGGTTGATGGTGCGGCTGACGTTCTCTTCATTCCCCGGGATCGGGTGAGAAGAAAGTACCACCGTATCGCCCGGCCTCAGATCAAACGTGCGGTGAGAACCCGTCGAGAGCTTGCCCAGAATCGAGCTGGGCTCCCCTTGTGAACCGGTGACCATGATGACCACTTCGCGATCCTTGCGGTTCATGGCTTCATCCAGGCTGATGATATTCGCATCGGGAACCTCAAGGTAACCCAGTTTGCGGGCGATCTTGACGTTATCTACCATGCTGGTGCCTGCAATGGCCAGTTTACGACCGTGATTCTTGGCGGCTTCAGCCACCTGTTGGATGCGGGAGATGAGCGAAGCAAAACTGGCCACGATGATGCGGCCTTTGGCTTCGCGGAACACCTTGTCAAAAGCGGCATCCACCACCCGCTCAGAGGGCGTCCAACCGGCGCGTTCAGCATTGGTGGAGTCGGCCAGCAAGGCCATCACACCCCGGCGCTGCAATTCGGCCAGCTTGGCGTAATCGGTCGGCCAGTTATCCACTGGAGTGTGGTCAAACTTGTAATCTCCGGTATGCACTACCAGACCGGCGGGGGTTTCGATCCCCAGCCCAACCGCATCGGGAATGGAATGGCACACATGGAAGAAATCCACCTTGAACGGCCCGATCTGACGGGTGTCGCCGGCGTGGATCGTTTCGAGCTGTGCGCGGTTGACCATGCCGTTGCGGGCGAGCTTTACTTCAAGCAGTCCCTGCGTCAACGGCGTGGAATAGATGGGGGCCGAGATCTCTTCAAGGACATGACGGATCGCCCCGGTATGGTCTTCATGACCATGAGTAATGATGATGCCCTTCACTTTGTTGCGTCGGGCTGTGACATAGCTGATATCGGGAATGATATAGTCAATTCCCAACATATCGCTTTCAGGGAACATTAATCCGGTGTCTACGAGTAACAACTGATCGTTGTACTCGTACACCATCATGTTTGCACCCACTTCCCCTAAGCCCCCCAGGGGAATGATCCTTAATGGATGATTCTTCATTCGATTGTAACCTTCCTTATTTCAAATCCGTCTGCCTGCAAAACAGACAACGGATAACAGTTCAAAATTAAAAACCCTGGCGGAGAATCACCTGGCCAGGGTTTATGAATACAACAAAAGATTCAAAATTTCTATTTCTTTACCACAGTAATTAATAGAACAGTTCTGCCAGTTCAAGAGAGCTATCCGCCCAAATAATAATCTTAATTGGGCTAATTATACCTTAATATCATTAATTCTTTATAAGAGGTTTCTGAGCAAAAATTAGAAAGAAGGACGGCGTCCGTAGAGGGTTTCGCGGATCTGCACGATCTGTTTACGCAGCCGGTCATCCCGCTCGATCATGTCTGCCACCTTTTCACAGGCATAGATCACCGTTGTGTGATCGCGCCCGCCCAGAGCTTCGCCGATTTGAGGCAGTGAAACATTGGCCTCTTCGCGCAGCAGATACATTACCACCTGGCGCGGCAGGGCGGCTTCGCGGGTGCGTTCGCGGCTGAGGATCTTTTCGCGCGAGATGCCAAAGGCAGAAGCGACCACGTCCATCACACGCTCAGGCTCCAGTTGATTTTGCTGCGGCAGCAGATCGGTAAGCGCCACTTCGGCCATCTCGCAGGTGAGGGGTTTGCCGCGCAGGTCGGCATAAGCCACCACTCGGGTGAGCGCACCTTCCAATTCACGGATGTTCGATTGAAAGTGATGCGCGATCATATCCACAATATCCTGCGGCACTGCGCGGTGCATGCGCTCGGCTTTGGAACGCAGAATGGCTGTGCGGGTTTCAAGGTCGGGCGGTTGAATATCGGCCGTCAGTCCCCACTCAAAACGGGAACGCAAACGTTCTTCCAATGTGCCCATTGCCTTGGGTGGACGATCAGACGAAATGACGATCTGTTTATCCATGCCATGCAAGGCGTTGAACGTGTGAAAGAACTCTTCCTGGGTCGATTCCTTGCCGGCGATGAATTGGATATCATCGATCAGCAGCACATCCATTTGACGATAACGATCCCGAAATGCCTGGGTATTGTGCGTTCGGATCGAGTTAATGAGATCGTTGGTGAACTCTTCTGAGGTAACATACAACACCTGCAGCCCCTGCATGCGTGCCAAGTTGCCAATGGCGTGCAGCAAATGGGTCTTGCCAAGCCCCACACCGCCGTAGAGGAAGAGGGGGTTATAGGCATGAGCCGGGTTCTCTGCCACGGCCATACAAGCCGCGTGGGCCAAGCGGTTCGATGCGCCGACCACAAAATTATCGAAAGTGTAACGAGCGTTGAAGACGACACCTGTGGTCGCAGGGGCCTTATAGGCCGATTGATTGCTGATAGCAACGGCGCTGGGCTGCGCCAGCATTGGGGCGGGTTCTTCAGTTTCGCTACGGGCGTAGTCTTTATGATAGACGATGAATTCGACCTTTTGAGGAGCATCCATTAAACCGGCAAGAAGCCGCTCTACGGTGCTGGTTAAGCGTTTCTCAAGCCAGTCGCGGGCAAAGGCGTTCTGCACCCCGATGGTGAATGTATTCTCTTGAAAACTGACAACCTCTGCACTTCGTACCCAGGTCTCAAAGGAGGCTTTGGACATTTCCATTTGAAGTTGGCCGGTGGCGGCTTGCCACGCAGACTCTGCATTCATGAATCCGATCCTCCTTATCGTAAGATACCCCCTAAGGGGAGAAATGTAAAAGGGACTTTAAACCCACAGCAATTACTCCTGTGGGTCTATTTAATTACCTTTAAATTATTGCTATTTCTAATACTGACTTCAGGGTCGGTGATGAAGCACCCTGTCAAACTGATAGAAACATTCTAACAGAAAGAGAGGGTGAGAACAAGGCGAATACCCTACGTACGATTAAAGAAAGTTTGTTTTTTAAGAAAGTTAACCTTAAAGGAAGTTTAGGATAAGCGATGATTTTCCTGTCAATTCCGATTTTTTTACCCCATACTCCTGTGATTTTTTGGGGCTAACACCCCCATATATAGTGCTTATGCAGGAATTAGACCCTGTACTTCTGTATATAGTTAATAATTTCAAAAATTTTTTATTTGCCAGACAACTCATTTTTAAACGCTCATTATGCAAAAAAATGAATGTACCTGATTTAATATTCATAACCATGCACTTACGTTCATTCATCAAAATAAACATCCTGTTCTAAAATTGAACAGGATGTTTGAAAATCTCAACCGAACTTTACTTGCATCAAACGGGCTGCCCGACGCCCAATTTCTACGGCGAAGTTTGTGCCGCGATCCCAGGGGTAAACCTGCGACATACTGGCGAAGTATAGCCCCTTGATCGGTGTTTGAATGGCCGGAATGTTGCGTGAGTGATTGATGAACGGTACCGGCTGGGCGTAATGTTCGCGGAACAGCCAGCTCTCGTTCACCCACTCAGGTTCAAAGTCAGGGTTGATCTTTTTGAGGCTGGGCAAGAAGCGCGCGAGCAGTTCTTCTTTGCTCAAGCTGAAATACTCATGATCGTTTTCCAGGTAGTCACCGCAATAGAGCAGGTGCTCATTGTTATAATGGCTCTTATCAATAAAGTTGGTGTGTTCCACTAGTGCCAGGAAGGGATACCCTTCTTTTTTGGGCAGGTTATACCAATAATACCCTTCGCGCGAAAGCGGATGTTTGAGAGAGAGCACCATCACCACAGCGCCCAAATGTTTCAGTTCAAGCAAGCCTTTCAAATACTCTTCGCTCAATGAAGGGGCCATCTTTGCCAATTGCCCAGGCGAAACGGTAACCAGTACCTGGTCAAAAAGCTCTTTTTCATCAGCCAGGGTGAGTTCTACCCCACCCTCAGCAGCTTCAAGGTGATCAATTTTGCTGTTGTAGCGGATGGAGACGCCCTTCTCTTGCAAGATATGGGCAAAGTCCTCTGCAAACTGCTGAAATCCGCCTTCATAAGTAGCCAGACTGGTGGTGCGGGCGTGCATGCGCGCCCACATCCAGGCCATGTTCACCTGGGGGGCGAAACGTTCGCCAAATTTGCCGACGAGCATGGGCTGCCACATTTCATCATAAACGCGATCCCCGGCCCATTTGCGCATCCAGGCATCTACGGTGGTCTTTTCCATTGGCTGCCAGTTGTTTGTCAGGCGCAGATAAACCCCCACCAGCCCAAAGCGGATCTTGTTGATGCCCCACCCCAACCCGGGATACAGAATGGCGGCCGGAATTGAATCAAATGGATAGAACTTGCCCCTGTAGAACATGACGGTTTTGGGGGTGCGAATCACCACTTTGGAGCTTACCCCCAACTCTTCAAAGAGCTTGAACATCTCTTTGTCCGAGGTAAACCAATGGTGATAGAACTTTTCCAGCGACCATTCCCATTCTGGTTTCTTGAAGCCAGAAGCCAAACCACCGGGGTGATCTGACCCTTCAAAGAGGGTAACCTCATTGCCGGCCTTGACCAGGTCAAGTGCTGCCGACATGCCCCCAAAACCAGCACCAATGATCGCTATTTTCATGTTTAAATTCCTAACTTGAGAGTGTTTCTGGATTGTCGGGAGCAGCGGAGGCTTCGGTTCGCAAGGCATCGCTCCACTTGATCCCTTCACGGGTCATGTAATAGGCGCCCAACGCCGTGATAGGTGCCCACAATGCCACGTGCAGCACCAGCGTGTACCCGGTGGCTACGGCCTGATCAATGCCGGCTGCGGTGAGGATGATAATGCCAGGTAGATCAAAGGTGCCGATGTACGCCGGCGCGGCGGGGATGGTGGTGGCCAGGTTGACCACGCCGTTCATGAGCATGAGGATGAAGAAGCTCGCATTAAAGCCAAAGGCATGCATAACGAACCAGTACTTCACTGTTTCGAGCAGCCAGATGAGCACAGAGGTTAAAAAGACCATCAATATATTACCGGGGGTACGCAGCGATTCAAGCCCATCCAGAAAACGATTCATCACCCCTAAGCTTTTTTCGCGCGCCTTCACCGGCAGTAAGTGATCGATCAGCCATTTAAAGAATCTGGAGCTAACCTTGGGGAACATGGCTGCCAGCAAAAAGACGATCAAGGCACCAAAGAAAGCCACACTGCCCCAAATGGCAATTTCCTGAACGGTGAGATTCCAGTTGCCGATGGGAATAGCAACGGTAGAAAGCCTGACCAACTGTGCCAGGTTGACGAAAACAAAGGCCAGCATGACCACACCGTCGAAAATACGCTCCACGATGATAGTAGCCAGAGAGGCTGAGATCGGCACACCCTCGCGACGTTTTAAGATCACCGCACGCAGCACTTCACCGGCGCGGGCCGGATAAATGTTATTGCCCATATAGCCGATGCAGGTGATCGGGAACATGGTCTTGGTCGGGATGGGTTTGATGGGTTTAAGCAGATAGTGCCAGCGCCAGGCACGCACCCAGACGGCCACAAAATAAACCGCCACACCGGGCAGAATCCACCAATAAACGGCATGGGTGAGGGTCGTCCAAAATTCACCCAGATTCAATTTGTTCAGTGCTAGATACAAAAACACTGCACTGATCGCAACACCTACCCAAAACTGCCATTTTTTCATGAACTAAATTCTACCATGAAGTCAATTTTCAACAGCATAACGCAAACAAGGTAGATTCCGTTAAACAACATCGGGATATTTGCCATATCCCGATGTTCCTCAAATGTTCTAGAACCCGCCGCCCGTATACAGGCTGGGATCGGTGGGCGTTTTACCGGAAGGATCCCAAACATAGACCGTGTCGCCATCGTTGGCCCAGTTGTACAGCCAATGGGCATCGGCCACCGACAGGTTGACGCAGCCGTGTGAACTGGGGTATCCCAAATAAGTATTCCAGTAAGCGGCGTGCAAAGCGCGCGCCTGATCGTAATACATAATGAAAGGCACTTCTTCCAAATAGTAGTAATCCGATTTATCCGACTCGAACGCGCCGGTCATATATTCGTGTTCAATTTTCTTGTAGATCTGAAAAGTGCCCGGTTGTGTATAGAAGGGCGCTTGGCCCGTCGCCACCAGAGTGGCGAAGATCATTTTGCCCTCATCATAAACCGTCAGCACCTGCTCATAAATATTGACCTCGATCCAGCGGCCGTTGGTCACCCCTGCAGGAGGCGTGGGGTTGTTAAAAACACGGGCCACAAAACGGTGTTCGATCCATTCGTCCTGTCCGATCATGACCCATTCCATATTATCGGCCATCTTTGAATCATAGGCCATCACCATATCCAGGCGGTGATAGGTCTTGCCTGTCTTTTCAGAAGCATAGCCCGGCGCCTTGTAAGAAGGAGCATCTTGCAGCACCCAGCCAAAGGTGGCATCAGGGAACTGTTTGACCAGGTAACCCTGAAAATAAGGGACACCCACTTTCGTAATGGCCTCTCCATTCAGCCAATCACCTGTGGAAATTTGATAGAAGGTGCCCTGATCTGTAACTGCTTTTTGAGAAAGCGAAACGTATTTAATGTGTCCGGCAGGCATATCGTCTTTGACGTTGCCGCTTTGGGCGTCTTCAACACTGGCATACAACGGCACGGCCTCATTGACCACTCTTGCATAGCTAAAGGGGATGGTCATTAGATCCATAGGTGGGGTTACCAGCGAAAGAGGCGCCGGGGGAAAGGTGAGCCCGATTTGCGCGAGTGAATCAAGCGTCGCGGCCGGCCCAGCCAGCAGACAATCTGAACTGCCGCCCTCTTCAATACCCGGTAAACAAAGCGCCTGGTTTGAGCTTCTCTCATCCGTGGGCTGGCTTTGTGCCATTACCGGTGTAGGGGCTGAAAACGGGATCATCGTGCAAGCCAGGCTGATTCCGATCAAAGTTGAGATCATTCCATTTCGTTTCTTCAAAATACATCCTTCCAGACGATTTATCTAGACTAATTTTATCTCATTAAGATGCGTCTTGCGGGTGAGAATTTTATAATGTCCGTGCTAAAACGATCTCGTCACGCAGCGGAATTCCTTCCAGACCAATTTCGGGAATTGAAGGTTTGATCTCTCGTGCTTTGGTAACCGCGTCCGGGTTGACCGCGCTGATGTGAAACCCGCGCCGCTGGTAGAAGCCCAGAGCCAGTAAATTATCGTTGGTGGTAACCAGCCATAGTTTTTTACAACCAGCTTCTTTGGCAACAGCGCCCACTGCATCGATCAGAGCCGTGCCGATGCCCAACTGCGGCCGCAGGCTATCCAGGCTGACGATCTCGCATTCGGCGCCGCGGATCTGATAGGTCACCAGCCCGACCACCTCACCTTTCCAGGTGCAGGCAAAACCGGGTAGTTTATCAGGGTAACTGACCTCGCCATGAATTACGACGATCTCGGCCCCCCAGTGGTCAATGATGAATTGCCGAATCCAGTTTTTGTCGCCAGAATCAATGGCGCGGATGTGCCAGGGACGCGTCATTTTGTTTCGTCCTGATCTTCTCTCAGGCTTTTCGCTTCTTCCACCATTTCAGCATACGCTTTATCTCCCAGCAGGTAGCGCAGTTCTTCTTCAAATGTTTCTACCAGGGGGATGGGGTGATCGGCCGTGCGCAGGCAACTGCCTTCTTCATGAACCATTTCGGGCGTTTCATCCACCGTGATGCGGCCTTCGTCGTCCAGATCAAGAGGATGCAAAATACAGTAATAGGGCTTAAAACGCCAGGGGTGTAAACCGTTGGCCACGGCGGCTACTTGCAGGGCGCACTTGGCATCTGAGCGCCAGAAAACACAGGCGGTACCGCCATAGTGCTCCGGGATGGTCTCGACCGCAGTGTGCACCACCAGCTTGCTGGGACTGAACTCGTCTTTGTCTTCATAGCTGGCAAACCAGTCAGCAGGCGATTCGCTGCCAGGCGGCATGTGTGGAGCGATCAGGGCAGCGTTTTCGAGAATATCCTCCATCTCGCGTTCATCCACCCAAACCCCAAATACACAGCAAGCGCCCTTACATTCGTGCAGCAGACAGCGCTGCATGGGTTCAGAATGGAGCATGCGCGGGTTTATCCGCTTTTCGAGAGAGTTCTTTAACGGTGTCATTGCATGGATTTTACCACTCAAGCGACCGGACAGGATTTTCTTCCTGCCTTTTGAATGATTGTTTGGATTGGGCTTAAATGAAAATAAGGTACAATCTAAAGGGGGCATGCCCCAGCGTTTTTAACATTCCATATTAGGAGACCTGTATGTCTGCTTGGAAGATCTTGCTTACGGATGGACTGGAAGAGAACGGAAAAGAAATTTTACGCAAATCGGCCGAGGTGATCGAGAACCCAACCATCAGCGCCGAGGAACTTCTGAATGTCGTGAGTGAGTATGATGCGCTCATCGTGCGTGGCCGCACAAAGGTGACCGCCGCCGTTTTGGCCGCCGGAACCAATTTGAAGGTGGTCGGGCGCGCCGGTGTAGGCGTGGATAACATCGACCTGAACGCAGCCAAAGAACACAAGGTCACTGTGGTCAATTCGCCAACGGCCACCAGTATTGCAGTAGCCGAACTCACCCTGGGCATGATGCTCTCGGTGGTGCGCGAAATTCCGCGTGCCGATGCCGGTTTGAAGGCAGGCAAATGGCTCAAAAAAGAATTGGAAGGCACCGAGCTTTGCGGCAAGACACTGGGCGTGATCGGTTTTGGCCGCATCGGCGCTAGTGTGGCCCAGCGCGCCAAAGCGTTTGACATGCAGATCCTGGGTTATGACCCCCTTCTGCCCGCAGATGAGATCAAGAAACGTGGTGGCGAGCCGGTGAGCCTGGACGAGTTGCTTGCCAAAGCCGATATGATCACCATGCACATTCCGCTGACCAATGAAAGCCGCGGCCTTTTGAATGAGGCTGCTTTTGCCAGAATGAAGCAGGGCGTATATGTTGTCTGCGCTGCCCGCGGCGGCGTGATCGACGAAGCGGCTTTGCTGGCCGCCCTCAACTCAGGCAAGGTTGCCGGTGCCGCGCTCGATGTCTTCTCGACTGAGCCGCCCGGTCCAACCGAACTGGTGAACCACCCCAAAGTGATCGGCACCCCCCATATCGGTGCCCAGACCCATGAAGCCCAAACGCGCGCAGCGCATGATATTTCTGAAGAGGTGCTGGCCGCGCTTGAAGGAAAGCCCTTACGCTGGAAAGTCGCTTAATTATTTTTCGTGAAACTCTAGGAGAGTTATTAGATGGAAGAAAAGCTCAATCTACTTAAACAAAAATTGGCTCAACTTGCCGACCTTGGCCGTGCCAGCGCGCTGGTAGGCTGGGATCAGCAGGTATATATGCCCCGCGGCGGAGCTGAAGATCGCGGCAACATTCTGGGCACGCTGGCCGGGCTCAGCCACGATATGTTCACCTCAGATGAAATGGGCAAGTTGCTCGATGAGCTAAAACCCGCCGCCGCCCAGATGGACCCCGAATCTGATGATGCCTGTTTGGTCCTGCGCACCGCGCATGATTACGAAAAACAGACCAAAGTACCCACCGAAAAAGTTGCTGAATTCGCCCGCGTGACCACGATGGCCGAAAGTGCCTGGGAAAAGGCCCGTGAGAAGGATGATTTTAAATTCTTCCAACCCGAGCTCGAAAAGATCGTCGAATTGCGACGCGAGTATGCCGCTTATTTCAAGCCCTATGAGCATGTATATGATCCGCTTCTTGATGATTTTGAACCGGGTTTGAAGACCAAAGAAGTGATCGAGATCTTCTCCAAGCTGCGCCCGCAGCAGGTGGAACTGCTCAAGGCCATTGCCGGACGCCCTCAGGTCAATGATGATTTCCTGCACATTCCCTACGACGAAAAAGGCCAGTGGGATTTTGGTGTGGACGTGATCACCCATTTCGGTTTCGATTGGAATCGCGGCCGCCAGGATAAATCGGTGCACCCCTTCACCACCAGTTTTGGTATTGATGATGTGCGCATCACCACCCGTTTCGATAAGGAACGGGCTGCTTCAGCGCTCTTCAGCACCATGCACGAAGGCGGTCATGCCATGTACGAACAGGGCATCGGCACCTCACTGCGCCGTTATCCTCTGGCAACAGGCGCCTCAATGGCCCTGCACGAATCACAATCGCGCATGTGGGAAAACCTCGTCGGCCGTTCCCGCCCCTTCTGGAAGTTCTTCTACCCCAAGCTCAAGGCCATCTTCCCATCTCAATTGAACGGGATTTCTGAAGAAGCCTTTTACAAAGGCATCAATAAGGTGGAGCCTTCTCTCATCCGTGTGGAAGCTGATGAAGCCACCTACAACCTGCACATCATGCTGCGCCTCGAGCTTGAGATTGCGCTCATGGAAGGCTCTCTGGCCGTCAAAGACCTGCCCGAAGCCTGGAACAGCCGCATGCAGGATTATTTGGGCATCGTGCCCCCCACCAATCGCGAAGGGGTACTGCAAGATGTGCACTGGTCAAGCGGCCTCTTTGGCTACTTCCCCACTTATGCCCTGGGTAACCTCATCTCTGCCCAAATCTGGGAGAAGCTCAATCAAGCCATCCCCGACCTCGAAAGCCAGATCGAACGCGGCAAGTTCGATGAGATGCTGGCCTGGCTGCGCGCCAACCTGCACCGCCACGGCGCCAAGTTTGAGCCGCAGGTGATGGTCAAACGCATTACCGGTGTCGGCATCAGCCCCGAACCCTACATGCGTTACCTCACGCAGAAATTCACGGATATTTACGGTCTGTAGCTCTTGATTACAGCGCAGGGGCACGAAGAAAACCATCGTGCCCCTGTCTTTTTAATAACAGGATGTAAAATCGTACTATGCCTCAAAACAAGCGCCTTTTTGCCCTCATTTTCGTCTTTTCATTAATCTTTCTTGTCGGATGTTCCAAAACAGCCGTCGCCAGCGAGCCCACTTTCACCGCTTCACCCGAAGCAACGGCCACTTCCACCCCACTCGCGCTACCGCAAGATGGCCCCCTGCCTGTAACAGCAGAAATTCAGCAGAAAACGCCCATCGTGCTCGAACAACCGACGGTCGCCCCCTCACCCAGTGAGCCGGTCGAGTCTTTTCTTGGGCAGGAATTTCCGGCGGCGACCCTGAACATCTACAGCCCCGGCCCAAATTCCAAGATCTCTTCGCCCATTAACCTCAAGGCATTTGCCTTCCCGGGCGATCACGGCAAGATCACTTTGCAGTTGTTTGGCGAAGATGGGCGGTTGATGGCTGACCAACTGATCCAATTATCGGTTCCCGATTCGGGTTGGGTGTCGTTTTCTTCCCGGGTTCCCTTTGAGATCAACAGCGGCGCTGAATCGTCTTTACTGACCTTGACCACCTTTGATGAATATGGCAGGCGCATTGCCCTCAACAGCCTCCCCCTGCTGCTCATTCAGGTGGGCGATTCCGAGATCGAGGTGCCCACTTTTCAGGATGAACCGATCGTGATCAGCAAACCGGCCGCCAATGCAGCGGTCAAGAGCGGCGTTTTGCATGTTGAAGGATTCCTCCACCCTTACAGTGACAGCCCACTGATCGTTGAACTCATAAAGCCCAACGGCGCCATCGTCGCCTCCAGGCAGGTCATCCACAAAATGCTGCCTCAAGGAGAAGACTATGTTTCTTTCTCGTTTGATCTCGAATACTCAGTGGCAGAGCAAACTCCGGTAAGGCTCACCATTCGCCAAATTATGGATAAAACTCCCTTTTTGGATGTTGCGCTTTCCAGCCAGGTGATCCAACTCCAGCCTTAAAAAGAAGGGCAGCCCTGCGGCTGCCAATTCTCTAATTTACCACGACCTCTGGGCTTGCGGCAATTTGCGCTGAATCAAGCTGTGTAATGGGCTTGATAAAGAACATTGCGAATCCCATCAACAAAGTGAAGCCGCCTGCCGCCCAATACCAGGCATGCAGTCCCAGCTTATCCACAACTGGTGCAGAGACAAGCATGGCGATTGGCATCATGGCCGAGCATAAGCTGCCCGTAAACCCCATCACCCGACCCTGCATCTCAGGCGGAACCTTGCTTTGCATGATCGCCATCAAGGGTCCATTGGCAATGGGGTTTGTGATGCCCAGCACCACCATCCCCACCACCGCCACATAAAATAGGTTTGCCGGAGCCAAGGCTACCAATATAACACCCAGACCGATTCCCATCACACCCACCAGGCTGGTGGTCACTTTGCTTTTGAACCCGCCCCATACGCCCAGCAGCAGACCACCCACAACGATGCCAATTCCCACCGAAGACTGTAAAATGCTCAACTCCCACACGCCCAATTTAAAATATTGGGTAACCATAAGAGGGATAAAGGTGTCTACAGGCGCCAGAAAAAAGTTTAGCAGCGCGGCCATGATCGTCAGCAGCATAATGCCCGGCCAGGCCTTCATGAAGCGAAACCCATCCGCCGTGTCTCTGAGCACCAGTTGCACCGAAATTTTCTCCTCCTGGTCTTTGCGTACAGGCTGCGGGATGCTGATAAAGAACAAGGGAGTGATCGCGATGATCGCGGTAATGATATCCACAGAGATCACCTGGTAGAACGACAGCAGCGACATGAGCAATGCGCCCAGCGGTGGCGCGGCGATGTTGAGGGCCCCGCTTAAGGCCTGATTGATGCCGGCCACCCTTGAAAGATGCTTTTCCGGCACCATTAATGAAGTAGATGCCTGCATGGCCGGCCAGTGGAACATTGACCCAGTGGCGCGCAGGAACAACACCACAAAAATATGCCAGACCTCCACCCTGTTGGTGGCAAAAAGAACCACCAGTGCCAGCGTAACGAGCGCAATTGAGCCGTCTGCCACGATCATGACAACACGGCGGTTCCAGCGGTCCACCAGAGCCCCGGCAAAAGGTGCGATCAGCACATTGGGCAGCAGCGCTACAAAGGTTGACATTGCCAGAATCGTGGCCGAACCGGTCTTTTGGGTGAGCCACCACACCAGTGCAAATTGCACCAATCCGCTGCCCAGTAAAGAAAATATTTGCGCACTCCAGATCGGTAAAAACTTTTTCATCCATTTGTTTGAATTGTTTAATTCTGCATCCATAAAACCAGTTCCTTATTTTAAGAACATTAATCCCTGCAAGCTGTTCGCCTGCATTCGGGTCAAATCATCATTTCTGAAAAGATTGAATTATTCGATGAAGACTTCTACGTGTTCACCATCATGATCGTCGTAAACGTCCACGATCTTACCGGTCTTGCCATTTGAAAGCGCTTCGGCCAATCTCTCGGCGTTCAGACCTTCTACTTCGGGAGAGAACTTCATGCCCATGCGCAAGCCGGCGTTGACCATGCCAAGCGGCAGGCGGATATTGGCGCGCACCTTGCCGCTGAACATATCGCTGACGCGCACCCTGAAGAACCGTCCGCTCAGGCCAGGGATGTTTTCCTGTCTCTCAAAATTTTGCTGATCGGGACTCGTATTTTTGCTGCTGGAATCGAGCGCTTTGAGCAGTTCGGCGGCAATTTCAGGGGTGATCTTTCCGTCTTGAACCATTTTCAAGACTCTGAGGCGTTCTTCACTGGTAACTATTTGGCACCTCCGTCGTCCGCTGTGACCGCAGGTTCATACTTCTCGCCGCGCAATTTTGCCTGAGCCTCTTCCCAGCCGATCTTGCCTGAGTCAAGGTCTTCCAATATTTGGCGTCGCTCTTCAACGGAAAGCGGCTGGGAAAGGTCTTCTTTACCTGGCTCGTAACCCAGCGCGCGCACGATCTCATTCAAACGATTGCGCAGGGTCGGGTAAGAAAGTTTCATTTCCTCTTCCATACGGTTGAGGCGGCCTTCACAGCGCACAAAGGTCAGCAAAAATTGCATCTGGTCTTCGTTCAAATGTCCGAACGGTGTATGTTCCACCACGAAATGGCCTTCAATCGAAGTGTTACAACTGGTGCAATATAAACGGGTCACCGCCAGATCGGCGCCGCAGACCGGGCATTTACTGATGGTTTTATTCATGTTTCCCTGCTTTCCTGTATCAGGTTAATCAAAATCGATACATTTCACGCTTAAGTTAAAGATATTTTAGCACGATATAAATAAAAGTCAATATTAAATAAATATTATTTATTATTTTATTAATTTTATTTGATTTATAACAGCTATTAGTGAATTTATTTTATCCGGGATCGTTTACAACGTGTCTTTCCCCTAAAATGAACCAGTGTCCCTTGCGATCACCGGCCTCTTGCGGAGCGCGATCAAAATAAATCTCAAATATCTTTCCCCCATTCACCTGAACGCAAAAGTAATAGCGCCCCACCCCCCAGGAACCCACTTTTGAGGCTGAGGCCAAATGGGCCGGCTGCATATTGCGCGCAGAACGTCCGCGCCGGTTAAAATCTTGCCGTTCACTTAGAATTTTTTGGATCAGGTACGTTTCGCCGCGCCAGAGAAAAGATTGAGGGCAATCAGGCCGTTTTTCATACATGGGCGGCTCATCAAAGTTCACTTCGATGGGCTCATCAATAAATTGAGAAGGGATCGTTTTCATCAGGGGATAACCTCTTTTTCTGCCCTAATGATATACGATTTCACACCTGTTTGACAATCTGAGGTTGCTTTAACACCAGCTTGGCGGGCTCTTTTTCGTTTTCTTTGAAATTCATCATTTCAAAGAAAGCTTTCACCACAGCCGGGTCAAAACTACGGCCTGTTTCATAGCGCAGGTACTCGATCACCTGCGCTTCTGGGATGGCGGGCCGGTAACTGCGGTTGGAGCGCATCGCATCCCAAACATCGATGACCGAGAATATGCGTGCTTCAAGGGGGATTTCTTCACCCTTCAAGCCCCGCGGATAGCCAGTGCCGTTCCATTTTTCGTGGTGGCAGTAGGGAATTTGCAGTGACGGGCGCAAAAAAGAAATGTTTTCCAATAAGTGATAGGCAAACTCAGGATGTTTGCGCATGACCATATTCTCGCTCTCAGTGAGAGGGCCTGCTTTGCACAAGATACTGTCAGGAACCCCCATTTTGCCGATATCGTGTAACAACACCCCACGGCGAATATGCACACGTGTAGATTCATCCAGATTCATCTTTTCAACCAGTTGCATGGTCAGGTCAGCCACCCGGTGCGAGTGGCCTTCAGTTTCATGATTGCGCATTTCCAGTGCCTGAGACCAGCCTTCAATGGTGCGGTCGTAAGCCGAGGTCACCTGGGTCATCATATCTTCCAGAATGAGGTCCACTTGATAGGCCAAAATAGCCAGGAACATCAGGCAAACGATTGCCAGATAGGGGAAACTTTCGCCCGGGAAAAACCAAAGAAAATAGCCCACTGAAGCCAAAGAAGCCACCGAGGCAAACACAATTGAGCTCTCCCGCTTGCCAGCAAAACTGGCCACGATCGTTGGCATGGCAAAATTCAGGATCAATTGTTCTTCATGTTTGATCGGGATAAGCGTTAGAGACATGTAGAACGAGGCGGCCAGAATAAAGTTAAACAACTCTTTTTGCGGGTGTTTACGGTTGACCCAGTAGAAAAGCAAAAAGGTTAAAAGCAGTATCGAGTCGTTGATGAGAAAGAAAAGATGCTGTGAATTGGGCAGCTTAAGATAATCGTAAAAAAGAAAAGGGAGAATCACGAGCAAGAGCAGGCTGCTGAATGTGATCCAGGCACGGCTGGCCAAATGTTGGCGCGACTCACGTGAAATTGTCTCATTCGCTACAAAGAATCTGGCAAAGTTGATAAACCCTTGTCTCATGGCTTGGCTCCGACAACAATGAAAGTAAGTAGAAGGTTCGCCCTTGAGACTGACAATTTCTCATTGGGCCTTCACTTTCACTATGTTACAAGAACCGTGCCAAACAAAATCTCTTTAGTCTTCCCAACCGTCCGGCTCAATGTGCACGTAAGCCCGGTCAACGTTCGAGAATTCCTGCAGACGATCCGCCACAGCATCCGAAATGGCATGAACTTCGTTAAGGGTCTTTTCACCATCCACATTGATGTGGAGATCGATCACCATCTTGGGGCCGACATATTCGGTCATCAAATGATGCACGCGAATCACCCCCGTGATCTCTTCAGCCGCTTTGACAAATTCTTCGGCTTCTTCACGTGTAGCGCCTTTGCCGGTGAGAAAACCAAGATTCTCTTTGCCCACAGAATAGACCTGCTTGAAGATCCAGGCTGCCACCAAAAAACCGGCGATCGGGTCTGCCAGCGGATGAATAAGGCTTGAGCCCAGGACGCCCAAAAATGCCGCCACCGAGGTCAAAACGTCGCTCAAGTTATCCACGGCGGTCGTGGCTAGAGTGGGGCTGTTCAGTTTTTTGCCAATGGCGCGAATCGCCAGGAACATGCCCAATTTGATGGCCGCCGAGGCCAACAAAATATAGGTAGGCAGGTCAAGGGCAATGGCCGCTCCGCCCTGCAAATAACGCTCATACGAGTTCCGAGCCGCTTCAAAGCCGGCAAAAGCCATCGAGAGCGTGATGATCAACCCCACAAGGGGCTCAAAGCGAGCATGCCCCTGCGGATGATCCAGATCGGGCGGCTGGATGGCCATCAACAAACCGACCATCATCAAAATGGAATAAACGACATCCGAAACCGAATTGGCAGCATCTGCGTAGATTGCAGCACTGCCCGTCAACCAGGCAACAACGCCTTTGCTGGAAGCCAGCAACACATTGCCGCACAGGGTGATAACAATGGCGATCCGATATAAGCGATTCTGTTCTTGTTGTGGTTTATAGTCTCTTACCCAACGCATCAGTGTAACTCCTTGGGGTTGCACCTTTGATACAACAAAAGACCTCGCTGGCGGTCTCTCATCGTGAGAGGCTGCACCTTTGAGGTCGCTGCAATTACATTGCTTAGGCACGTCAGGCTGAGTGCTCCGTCTGACAGTTGAAAATTTTACCACAAATTTGCTCCATTTATTACCCCATCGCTTTCTGCCTATGGTAAGATATTTTCAACAGGGATAAATATGTCCAAAAAGTGGTTGCGGGTCTTGCTCATTGTTAGCTTCTTGCTGGCATTTACAGCGCCAGCCCAGGCAGCGGCATTAAGGATCAGTCAGATGGAAGTAAGCATCTGGCCAGAATATGACCGTCCCGAGACCCTGGTGATCTACCGCATTTCGTTCTCCTCCATTACGGATTTTCCTGCCAAGGTAAGCCTCCGCATCCCCAATTCAGCCGGCGCCCCTTACCTGGTGGCCATGAAAGACCTGGATGGGCTGCTTTACGACCTGGAATATACTCAGACCGCTGATGGCTCCTGGAACCGTATTGAATTTATTACCTCCAGCCCTGATTTGCAGATCGAGTTTTATGACCCGGTGAATCAGCTTTCGGATGCGCGCCACGAATACACTTATCGCTGGTTAAGCGACTACCCCATTGACTCACTTTCTGTTGAAGTGCAAAAACCTAAATTCGCCACCACCATGAGCGTTGAACCCGATCTGGGGCCGGGCGAGGTGAATCCAGACGATGGGCTGACCTATTATTCAGCCAATGTGGGTAATGTCAGCCAGGGCATGACCCTTAACTTTAAGATCTCATACCTGAAAACCAATGATGAATTGAGCGCCAGCCTCATGCCGGTGCACGCTGTCAACCCGATTGACCAGCCAAGGAATCGTTGGATGATCGGCAGTGAGATCTTCCAGTCGGTGCTCGAAAACCAAAGCCTGACCAACTCGTTTATTCTGCTTTTGGCTGCGGTAATTTTCTTCATCGTGGTCAGTCTGCTTACCGCCAAGCTTCAAAGGATCAAATTACCCAAACGCCAACGAAAAGCGGAACGAGAGGCTGAAAGCGGCGATATCGTAGAAAAAAGCCTGGTCTACTGCCACCAGTGCGGCAAGCGAGCCAGGCCGGGCGACCTTTTCTGCCGGGTTTGTGGTTCAAAATTGATCCAAAACTAGTCAAAACGGAGCGATTTCTCGCTCCGCTTTTATTTAGTTACAACCGCCATGTCCATCCAGGCAAGGGCTGTCTTCCAGTTGAATGGTTGTGTGTTCGATCTTAAATTCGTTTGAAAGCATTTGCTTGATGGCATCCATAGGCGAGCCTGGCTTTTGCGCCTGTCCCTGGTTGAGCACCACATGCGCGCTGAGCGCTACCGTGCCAGAGCAGATATTCCAAACATGCAGATCGTGCACAGCAGCAACCCCATCTACATTAACAATCCGTTCGCTGATTACGCGAGTGGACAACCCTTCGGGCACGCCTTCAACCAATATGTGCACAGAACCTTTCAATACCCTATATGAACTGACCAGGATAATAACGCCAATCAAAATACTCACCAGGGGGTCAATCCAGCTCTTGCCCGTGAATTGAATCAGAACAGCGGCGATGATTACCCCCACCGATGAGACGGCATCGCCAATCACATGTAAAAAGGCACTGTTCAGGTTAAGGTCTTTACGAATGGAGTTGTCTTCATGTGAATGATCGTGCGGGTGCCCATGCGGATGATCATGACCACCAAGGATCAACGCCACCACTACATTGGCCACCATGCCGATCACGGCAATGATCAGCATTTCGGTGCTCTGTATCTCAACCGGGTTTCGCCAGCGCTGCACCGCTTCCACCCAGATGCCGATTGCGATCACCAGCAGTGTCACGCCATTGATAAGCGCGGCCAACACCTCCAAACGGTGCCAGCCAAAACTATGATGATCATCAGGGGGCCTAAAAGACAATCGCAGGGCCAGCAAACTCAGTCCCAGCGCGAAGAGATCCATAAATACATGCGCTGCATCTGAAAGCAGTGCCAACGAACCAGAAACAAGCCCGCCAATGACCTCAGCCACCAGAATAAGGCCGGTAAAGATCATTGAAAGTACGAAACGGCGCTGAACGCCGGTTTTTTGATGAACGAACATACTCCTCTCTTTCAATGAGGGATTATACAATAGAATATGAATTTATACTAAGATTTAGAGTTAGTATCAATTAATGACAATATCCGCCACGGAATTTACGATGCTGCCGGGGCGATAAGGGAATTTTTCGACATCCGCCATCGTAGAGACCCCGCTCAAAACCAGAATGGTCTCCAGGCCGCTCATCACGCCTGCCACCACATCGGTGTCCATACGATCCCCGATCATGACGGTGTTTTCAGAATGCATGTCCATATACCGCATCGCAGTACGCATCATGAGCGGATTGGGCTTTCCGACAAAGAACGGTGCCTTCCCGGTCGCTTTTTCGATCAGCGCGGCCATCGCGCCGGTTGCGGGCACAATTCCAGACTCGATCGGGCCGGTGTTATCAGGGTTGGTGGCAATGAACAAAGCTCCATCGTTGATCAACCGGATGGCCTTGGTGATGATCTCAAAATTATAAGTGTTCACTTCACCCAGAACGACATAATCGGGGTCTGTGTCCGTCTGCACATAGCCCACGTCATGCAAGGCCTGGGTCAACCCGGTTTCGCCTACCACAAAGGCGGTGCCGTTGGGGCGCTGGCTCTGCAAAAAACGCGCTGTAGCCATTGCCGAAGTAAAGATGTTCTCGGCGGGCACATTCAACCCTGAAGACCTGAGGCGATATTCCAGGTCGCGCTGAGTGTAAAGTGGATTGTTGGTTAAGATCAGAAACTTGGTCTCACTTTTACGAAGACGTTCAATAAACTGGTCTGCCCCGGGAATAAGTGCCTTTCCTTTGACCAGCACACCATCCATATCGATTAAATAATTCTTTTTCATAAACTTTCCTTAGATTTGATAAGTAAATTTTAGCATGCTTATCCTGCCAGAGTGCAAGGAACTCTCTCGATTTTTAAAACCAAGACCCTCTTCACTGGTTGAAGGTGACTTAACTCCAGGAGGAATCAAATGAAATCGGTTATAATCAGACGCGGAATCACCAGCCAGAAGAGGTTTAAGTGCCCCGAAAGCGCTCAGTCGAAGACCTTTCAACAGAAGAACTACGTCATTTACTGATCGAGAAAAGTCAGAAAGACCGTGATGCGCGCATCGAAGCCTACCGCCGCAGTGGAAGAGTGATCGAGGTTGAAGCTGTTCAAGCTGAGCCTGTCGTCCAGCCTCCCCTCCCCGACGACGATATTGATCTGCTTGAATCTGGCCCCCGCAGGCGGGCACGCAACCGCAAAAAAGAAACGCTGGATCGTTTTTTGATGGCGGTGGAGATCATCGGTGTGCTGGGGTTGGTGGTCATCGTTGCTTATATGTTCAGCCTCTTTAACAACCTGAACAGGCAAGTCTCAGAATCGCTGGTGCAGCCCACGCTGACACCGACCGCTCTCATTACCGCCATTGTGTTGCCTTCCGGGCATACCCCTCCGGTGGATGGCAGCGAGGTCACCTTCAATGAATCTGAGATCCCCGCACACTTGCGACCCTTGATGCAAAGCCTGGCGAATCTGCCGGTGCCGACAGCCGGCCCCCAGCAAGCCATTCGCTTACAGGTGCCCGCTATCAATTTGGATGCACCGGTGGTGCAAGGGGATGGCTGGGAACAGCTCAAAAAAGGGGTCGGACAGCACGCTGGTACTGCCGATCCGGGTCAGACCGGCAATCTGGTGCTTTCAGCGCATAACGATGTCTTTGGCGAGATCTTTCGTGATCTCGATCAATTGAAAAAAGGTGATTCAATTGTGGTGTACACAGCCGCTCGGGCTTATACTTATATTGTCACCGACACACAGGTGGTAGAGCCCACTCGAGTGGATCTGATGGCCGCCACACCCAACGCCACCATCACTTTGATCTCTTGTTACCCCTACCGGGTAGACAACCAGCGCATTGTGGTGAGCGCAGAACTGCAAAAAAATTAGGCTATTATTTCTCTAAGGAGAGTTTTCATGGCTTCAAAAAATAAAAAACGCTCAGTATCAACCACCGCAACCCCTGTAGTCGAAAATAAATCCACCAAAACCGCTGCGCGCTCCTTCACCCCCGATTTCAGCGCCGACATCGAATACACCAAGCAAGACCTGAAACATATCGCCTACCTTGCGGCCGCCTTTTTCGTGATCTTGATCGTTTTATCCTTCATCTTGCGCTAGGTAAATTCCCGTTCGCCGCGGCGAACGGGTTAATCTCTTGCAGGTCATTAAAGGAGAGTGTCATGTCTCATATGTTTGTGCCGGGTCCCGTTGATGTGGCGCCGGAAGTGTTGGCCGCACAAGCCAAACCGATGCTTCCCCACCGCAGTAAAGAATTTGAAGAACTCTTTCGACACAATGAAGAAAGGGTGAAACAAGTCTTTTACACCCAGTACAGGGTATTTCAGGGCGCTTGCTCTGGATCGGGCATGCAAGAAGCGGGTATCCGCAACTTTGTTCAAGAAAACGTGCTTTCCTGTGTGAATGGTGCTTTTGCCAAACGCTGGAATGACGTAGCCATCGCCAACGGCAAACAGGCCGACAAGATCGAGGTCGAGTTTGGCGAAGCCATCACCCCCGACATGCTGCGCGATGCACTCAAGAAAAAACACTACGAAGCCGTCACCATCGTGCACAATGAAACTTCCACCGGTGTGCAGAATCCGCTGCCGGAACTGTGCAAAGTGGTTCAAGAAGTCAGCCCCGACACTTTGATTCTGGTGGATGCAGTTTCATCATTGGCCGGCGTCAAGATCGAGATGGATGCCTGGGGCATCGACTTTTTGCTCACTTCTTCGCAAAAATGTTTCGCTCTGCCGCCTGGTCTGGCGTTGGCATCTGCTTCAGACCGTGCCATGCAGAAAGCCGAATCTGTTTCCAATCGCGGCTGGTACTTCGACCTGCTGTTGATGGAGAAACATCGCCTCAAAGATTCCACCCCCATGACCCCGGCGATGTCCCTCATCTTCGCCCTCGACAGGCAGCTTGACCGCATGCTCGAAGAAGGCCTTGAAAATCGCTTTGCCCGCCATGCCGCCATGTCCAAAAAGGTGCAGGATTTCTGCATCGCCAACGGCATGGAGCCCCTGGCCAAAGAGGAATATCGCTCTCACACCGTCGTTACCGTCAAGAACGCCCTCAACTGGGATATCAGCGCCCTCAACAAGTTCTTGATGACCCGCGGCATGCGCATCGCCAATGGGTACGGCAAGATCAAAGACCTCACCTACCGTGTGGCCACTATGGGCGAAACCACGATGGAAGATGTCGATCACCTGCTGGCCGGTTTCAGCGATTTCATGAAACAATAAGAACTCTCTCATACAGAAGCAACAGGCCGAGAATTTCGGCCTGTTTTTGTTTCATAATAATTGACGGTTGTAACTGTGCGTGATAAAATGTAACCCGTCCTTCAATGGGCGCGTAGCTCAATGGTAGAGCAGTGGCCTTTTAAGCCATTGGTTGAGGGTTCGAGCCCCTCCGCGCTCACTTTCCTTTTAAACCATAACAATTAATCCATAACAATCTCATCGGTTTCGTTCCCACAAGGGGAATCTGCGAGGTTCAAACCTCCCGCGCTCACTTTCCTTTTAATCTCACAAGAATATTCATCGGTTTCGTTCCCGCAGGGGGAATCTGCGAGGTTCAAACCTCCCGCGCTCACTTTCCTATCTTCATCCTCTTGGGTGTCTGAAAATATCCCGAACAGAACGATCTTTAACACAGCCAACGACACCGAAGCTTCCCCTGAATAAAAGGATACCACAGGCCAAAGCGTTCAGTTTCTTTTTTGTATATAATAGGTTTATGGAAGAGCGAAAACTCTACGATATTATCTACGACACCGTGCGACAGATTCCCTACGGCAAAGTGGCCAGCTACGGGCAGATCGCCGGCATTGTCGGGCGTTGTTCGGCCCAGATGATCGGTTTTGCTTTGGCCTCCCTGGCCGGTTCACCCAATGGCACCGATGTGCCCTGGCAGCGCGTGGTCAATGGGCAAGGCAAGATCAGCCCACACGGATTTGGCCTGGGCAGCGGTATGCAGCGCGCCCTTTTGGAAGAAGAAGGGATTGAATTTGGGCTGGACAACACCATTGATTTTGACAAATATGGCTGGCTGGGGCGCCCGAACGCCCAAATGCCCAAAAAGCGGAGGGCGGGATGATCGGCGCGATTGTGGGGGATATTATTGGCTCGATCTATGAATTCAACGGCATCAAAAGCACAGACTTTCTTCTTTTTTCGCCCGCTTGTCATTTCACTGACGATACCGTGCTCACCGTCGCCCTGGCGGATGCCATCATCAATTCAGCCGATTATGCCGATAAACTAAAAGAATATTACCTGCGCTATCCCAAAGCGGGGTATGGCTCCCGGTTTTCAGAGTGGGCGCTGTCAAACGAGCGCGAACCCTATCATTCGTGGGGCAATGGCGCCGCCATGCGCATCAGCCCGGTGGGGTTTGCCTACGAAACGCTCGAAATCACCCTCGAACAGGCCGAAAAGTTCACAATCATCACCCACGATCACTCGGAAGGCATCAAGGGGGCATGTGCCACTGCTGCCGCCATTTACCTGGCCCGCACCGGGGCATCAAGAGAAGAAATGCGCAGTTTCATTGAGAACACTTTCAACTACGACCTGCAGCGCACCGTTGAAAGCGTGCGCCCACAATATCATTACGAAGTCTCCTGCCAAAAGACCGTGCCGGAAGCCATCCTTGCCTTTTTGGATTCTACTGATTTTGAAAACGCCATCCGTCTGGCCATCTCACTGGGCGGCGACAGCGACACCCTCGCCTGCATCACCGGTGGGATCGCACAGGCCTATTATGGTTCAGTTCCCGACCCAATTCTGCAAAAAGTGTATGAATACCTCGATCCCGCACTCACGGCCGTGACCGATCAATTCATGCGTTTAATGAAACAGGTGCGCACTTCCGCGCGCACCCATTGAGTTCTCAGACTTTTTTTCTTTAATCCATCCCCATATATCCGTTACAAGAATAGACACCGGCAGGCGTTTTCACTTGCAGACCATTCTGCGGATCGTCCATTGCCTGATACCCGTTCCATGAGCTTTGATTTTGCATCAGCAGTTGATAGGACTGCGCCTCGCCCAACCGATAGGAGCGCCAGTCGGTTTGCGCCGGGTCGCCGATCAGGGCGGTGCGGCAAGCCAGTTCTGCCCCCAGCACCTCTTTGATGGCTTTGGATTGACCAGGTTGCAGGTATTCATTCACCAGCGCGGGAACGGCATCATCAGAAAGCCCACGAATGTAGCTGCCATCCAGTTCTTTGCCAGTCTGAGCGCTTTGCACATTCTGGTGCACGATATACCCGTCCACATTCATGATGCCCAGTGTGGCCGTGAAACCGACCACCATGATCAGCAAGGCCAGTGCGAAATGCCCACGCCGTTTGAGCACTTCCAGCACGATAGTGGTCAAGATCAGCCCGCCCAGCCAAAAGATGAAAACGTGGGTATAGGTGCGCAATTCTGAGAAACCATAAGCGCCTTCATACAGCAGCAAACGCTGCAAAGAAGAAGCCAGAATCACAAGCACATTGGCCATCAAAAGCACTGCCAGCACGCTGAAGGTCACTTGAGACCCCTTTGATTCACGTTTGGTAATGGTGCTAAAGAGCAGATAAAGCAGCAAACTGATAACGGCCACCCCGACCAATTCGCCAAAACCACGGCGGGCATATTCTGAATAAGTGTATCCGGCGACATTGATGTTGGCATTACCGCCAAAGAGATAACGAATCTGGATCACCACAAAGGTGATAAAGAGCAGATTAACTGCACCCAGCACGATGCCGCCCTCCGTCCAGCCCAGAAATGGCTGCATCCAGGCTTTGTTGGGATCCGGCCGCACCGCATCCCGCTCAGGCAGGATAGCATGCATCAGCAGCCCAACCAGTACAAAAGCGATAACGACAATATATACGAAGCGGAAGATATACTCAGGCAGGTTTTCGAGGTTGAATAACTTGTGCAGCACATCCCCAAAGATCGGGTCGGCCGAGGCCAGCATGAGCCCCAAGACGAGCACGATCGGCAGTGCGATCACCAGGCCCAACAGCACCGAGCCGGTGCGCCGCAGCGCAGCCTTTTGCCCCATTTCGGTGGGGTCAGATGCTGCGGCTGTCTGCCCAAACATCAGCTTGAAGCCGCCAGAAATTCCGCCCCAAATGGTACGGGTAAATTCGCTGACGTAATCTGCCACCCGGTAGAAGAGCCAGTTGCCATTCAAAAAAGTGCTGATCAGCAAAACGAATCCGGCCAATGTGACCAGAATGCTGCTAAAGCGGGTAAACATTTCGCTGCGCCAGGCGGATATGAAAGCAAAGCCAAGGATTAAAACGGCCAGCAAAACGCTCCAGGCCGATGGCTTTTTCTTCTCATGCCAGGCTAAAACGAACCCGGCGATCAAAAGAATGGCTGTCCAGATGAAGAACGAGATTCCCCCTTGCTGCTTCCAAAACAAAAAATCAAACAACCAGGCCGCAGCCAAGGCTGCCAGCCCAAACCAGAGTTTTCGATTGTTCATACTTCCTCGATTCTTATTGCGATTAGTATTGTATGACCGCGGCTGCGATCATGGCCACCACCAGGATGACTCCCAGAACAGCCATGAGCAGTTGTTGGCGGTGCAGTTTTCGCTGTTGGGCAGAAACGCGTGGTTTCTCCGCTGCACTGCTTTTGTTTTTGTTGTTCTTGCTGACCATCAATTGCCTCACGTGATGATAAAAGTTTAGGGCTGAGGGTCTATCAAAACCTATCAGCGGGCTGGCATAAGCTATCATGAGAGGAACAATCGAGGAAGTACCCCTCACAACACCTTATCCGTTCCAAGTATAACAATATTTAGTTAGAATTCGTTAAAAAACCACCGCTGCTCATCACAGCGGTGGAGTCTCATTGCAGGTTATTTATTCTCGGCCGTTTTGGTGGTGCTGCCGGCCGCGGGTGCAGGCGGTGTTTCTGCCTTGGCGGGAGTGCTCTTCTCGGCGGCAGGCTGTTCTTCGTTGTGCGGGCTGCGGGTGGCGCCTGAGGGGGAACGATGGTCGGTGGCATAAAAACCCGACCCCTTGAAGACGATCCCGACCGGGGTGTAAACCTTGCGCAACGCTTTCTTCCCGCATTCCGGGCACTGCGTGAGCGGATTATCGGTAAATTTTTGAGTGGCATCGAACTGAACGCCACAATTATCGCAATGATATGTATAGACCGGCATACGAATACCTCTTACTGACCAAACTACTGTTAATCTTTAGTATTATAGTCTAATTAACTGCGAGGTCAAGAAAACGTTCCTGAGCCCTGTTTAATCAGATAGGGGCATTGTACCCCCAAAAGATTAGAGGAAACGAAGCAGAAAATAATACTTTTGTTAACGTTTCGTCTGAACAGCCGAATTTGCCAACCCGGGCGATAGCCTGTATAATGCAAACAAATGTTCCATTCGTAGAGATGCCATGCCGATTGATTATTTGAACGTGCAACCCCAGATCACTCAATTGGGAGAAGCCGCGACTGAGCGCTTCAAACAGGTAGCCACACGCAAGGAAAACTGTTTGAGCGTGCTGGAGCAGTATGCCGACCGTATTCCAGATTTGCAGGGGCTGGTGGCAGAAAAAAGGTTGAAAGATAAAAGTCTGCGCTGTGCAATGCCGTTCAGCGAGGCTCTGAATACCCACTTGTCCGGAAGCGTTCAGCCGGATTCTTTTGTGCTGCTGGCAGCCGACGGCTCACAGATCACCCCCGACCCACACGCTGCGATCTATTACGGGCTGGTCAACGTGGGTGTCTTTCGTATCAGTTTCGGCAGGGGCGAATCGCCGCAGACACATTCCTGGTCGGAGCTGATCTATGAAGAAAGTGACCCGGATAACCGAGAGTTTCTCTCAGAAGACCTCATCAGTTTAAAACGCGATGTGTTTGAACGGCGTATTATGGCGCAACTGGCCGCCCAAGAGAGTGCGCCCGTGCTCACCCTTACTGACGGCCCACTGGAACTGTATCATGAGCCGCGTAACGAACAAGTCTTCAAAAAACATTTCGATCAGTACATTGATGCCCTGCAGGAATTGGCACTGCTTGAAACCCTCACGGCCGGCTACATTGACCGTCCGCGCGCAGCCTTATTGGTCAGCTTGCTCGAACTGACTGTTTCACAAAACAGTGACGAACATCCCTTTGCCGGTGTCAGTGACCTGGATCTGATGGCTGAACTGCTGGCGCCCGGCGAACGTTCGGCGGTATTTGCCCTGCAATCCAGTTCGTCCGATAAGTATCCAGAAAAGCTGGCCTTACACTTCTTCTACCTGAATGTAGGCTCAAACACACATCCTGCCATAGCCAGGGTGGAAATTCCGCTCTGGGTGGCTAGTTCAAATGATAAAGTGTCGCTCATTCAGCGTGTTTTGATAGATCAGGCCGCGCAGGCAGGAGCGCACCCCTACCCCTACGCCCTCACCCGCGCCCATGAGACGGCCGTTGTAAAAATGGACGAACACGACTATCTGGAAAGTCTGATCGAGAACGAATTGCTGGCACGCGGGTTCTCGCCGGCAGCGATCTCTGAAAAATTAATGAACAAGTTGGTCGGAAAACGAACGAGGTATTGAGATGAATGATATTCCCGTTGGCAGATTACTGCGTTCCAGCATTCAGGGCTGTGTGGTGGGCTGCAAGCTCAGCCAGCAGACCACCCCGCAATTCGGGCAAATGCTGCTCATTCCCACCGAAGACCAGGCGCGCGTTTTTGGCCTGGTCTACGACATTCACATTGATGACGATGGGCTGGTGCGACAGTTGGTCACCGCCAACGGTATCTCGGATGAGGTGATCGAAGATAACCGGCTTAACCGCAACGTACCGCTTGAAATGAGCGTCATTTTTGTAGGGTATGAGAAGAACAGCCAGATCGCCCACCTGCTGCCGCAGCGTCCTCCCCTGACCCTCGATAATATCTACCTATGCAGTGACGCCGATCTGGTGCGTTTCACCCCGGCCGGTCAAACAGGCTACCTGCGCCACTTGCTGCGCGCCCAAGACCTGCCCCTGGCCGAGCTGCTGGCCGTGCATCTGCGCGCCGTCATCGCTGCCCATCAGGTAGAGGGCAGTGAGTGGGGCGCTTCTGCTCTGCAAAGCATCATCGCCATGTTAAAAGACGATTACCCGCAGTTGATGGATGTTTTGACCGCGGTTTCTGAAGTATTTTGATCCCTGACGGAGGAAACAAATGCCATCTACCCCTAATTCACTCGAAGAGTCCCGTCAGGCCATCGGCTACATCATCGGCGGCGGGCTCAAAGCCAATTTGTTCGTGCGCCTCACCGTACCGGCTCAATCGGTGCAGGAAGGCGGTTTTGTGGTGATCGAAAGCGGCGACTGGCTCTTCTATGGTCTGGTGACCGACCTGCAACTGGGCGCACTGGACCCCCGTTATGCCGAAGAGATGGTCGGACGCCAGCTCTCGCCGCGCGTGGCGGAACTGCTCAAGCAGCAAACCCTCTTTACCAATTTGGAGGTACTGCCCGCCCTCATGCTCGAACGCGGACCTGACCTGAGCAGCCCCGCCTACCCCGCCTGGCGAGAAGCACACCCCGAAGATCCGCGCCCGCTGCCCATCAAGACCGTGCCCGTGCACCGCGCCGCAACGCGTCTGGCCAGCGCCGGTGACGTGGCCGAGATCTTCGGTTCCCCCGAAAAGGATGGCAATTTCGTCATCGGCAACACACGCGAGCAGGATCACCCTGTTTGCATTGACCTGAACAAATTCGTCCAGCGCAGTTCGGGCATCTTTGGCGCCACCGGCACGGGCAAATCTTTCCTCACCCGCATTCTGCTGGCCGGGCTCATCAAGCACAATGCCGCCTCCGTGCTGGTGTTGGATATGCACAACGAGTATGGTTTTGACGATACTTCGTCCGATACCGGGCAAACGGTGCCCGGATTGAAGACCAAGTTTCAAGAGAAGGTGCAGGTAGTGGGGCTTGGGCGTAGCAGCACCATCCGCGGCAAGACACCCAATTATCATCTTGAGATCAGCGAAGCGGATATTCAACCGCAGGATATCGAGCTGCTCAGCAATGAACTCAACCTGCGCGACACCACCGCCACCACCCTGGAGGCGCTCATCCACTCATTCGGAGCGCAGCACTGGTTCCACGAGTTCAAAGCCATGTTCATCGGTAAACAGGAAGAAGGAGAGGACGGCAAAAAAGTGCCCGCCCCCGACAGCGTGGCCTTTTGGGCCCTGCAGAACGGCGTTAACGTGGCTGCCGCCGAAGGGCTGCGCAGTAAGCTCACCCGTGTGTTCAATCGCCCCTATATTGTCGAAAACAACAACGATGCCCAGACCCCCAATCTGCTGCAAAACATCATCGACACGCTCAAAAACGGCCGCCACGTGATCCTCTCTTTTGGGGAATACGAGAGCGATCTGGACTATCTGCTCGTCTCCAACCTGCTGACGCGCAAGATCCGTGAAGCCTGGGAAAAGATGACCAATGACTTCCGTTCTCATGGCGAGGGCGAGCCGCGTCCGCTGGTGATCGCGGTAGAAGAGGCCCATAAGCTGCTCAATCGGGAGATGGCCTCGCAGACCAGTTTCAGCACCATCGCACGTGAAATGCGCAAATATTACGTCACCCTGCTCATCATCGACCAGCGCCCCTCGCAGATCTACGATGAGGTCATGTCGCAGTTGGGCACACGTGTATCGGGTTGGCTGGGCGACGAAAACGATATTGCCGCCGTACTTTCCGGCCTGGCCGGGCGGGACGCTCTGCGCGGCATGCTGGCACGCTTGCAGCCTAAAGAAGAAGTGTTGCTCTTGGGTTGGGGAGTGCCCATGCCCATCCTGGTCAAGTCAAGAAGGTATGACAAAACTTTCTGGGCTGAACTGATGGGAAATCAAGCAAATCGCAGCATGGAAGAGAATTTGAAGCTTTTGGGGCATTAAGAGTATGGTCACACAGAGGCACTAAGGACACAGAGATTTTATCTGGTCATCCATTTATGATGCGTTGGAGCCCTTCTTTGATTGTTGGGGCTCCAAAATTAATTAACAAACCCACCCTAAGGTGTAACAATTTTAGATAAGTTAACAATTGCTTTGAATGAACCGGGGAAAGTTTTTCTATCGATTTTAGTTCAACAACAACTGTGTTTTCAACTAATAAATCAACCCGAAAACCATCATTAAAGTAGAAATTGCCATTATCAAAGATACAACAGCTTTATACTCCAAAGAGCCTAATAAATAGTATATATTTTCGTGAGAGTTTGAAAATAAATTAAAAAGAATCTCCATATTAGCTAAAAATCGTGCGTTCGTAGAAAATGGTTCTCTTGGATTTTTAGTGAATTTTCGCAAGCAATGGCTTGTAAAGGGCTAGAAATAATCCTTCAACTGCATCCATATACGCTTGAGTCTCTTCATAAAGCGAATTGTAGGTGGTAACTTTGCGTAGATTAATCGAAGATAATTTATTATTAAGCTCGTCAACGCGGTTTTCTAAGTTTGCAAGTTTCTGATTTTGATTGTCACTAGAGGTTGCTGCGGACCCAGCAATTCCTAATGCAATCCATCCTACCTGCTGTGCAATTGATTTGAGTTTTGATCCTAAATGAAAATGTATTTGCATTGCTTTATTGTCCGAAAATAAAAATTCGAATGTGTCGCTTGAAGACCGGGTAAAACTACGAATAGAATGGTGTTCAAATGAAAAGAATTTATTGTCATCGCAATCTAAGATTGTAATACGATTGCGAAAGACAAAGAAGAAGCCATTGTCAACTATTAGATTGTCAATTTGAACAGAATCAAGGCAAAATTCTTTCGTGTCAAGTATTCCAGCGTTAAAGAGAGAATATCTGCTGATATACGCTAACCGATTTGTAATTTGAACGACAAACGCAAATTTTGAATCATCAGGATTGATGATGCCATATAGTTTTTCTATCGAGGTTTTCATTTGCTTTGTTTTTCTTAATTTCCCTTGGTAATATAGATCATTGTAATGAGGAAATGAATAATAAAAATAATCAAGCCATTCTTTGCATTTATCGTTGCTGATCGATAATTTTGCCTCCGTATATTTAACCCCGCATTTTTTACAGTATTCATCTGCCCACCAATTAAGCTCTCCACAATTCAGACACTCTTTATATAGATATACTCCGCAATTAGGACAATGATTACCAGAAAAATGCTTTCCAATCGGCTTATGGCAATTAAAACAAACAAATTGCGACTGTCTAGTCGGTCCATTTTCAGTGTCTTTGCTTGTTATTTGCTTACCGCAATAAGGGCAAAAGCTAAAACTATCCTCAAAATTCTTTCCACAATTTTCACATTTCTTCATGCTACCTCCTGAATATTTTAGATTTGTCATAATTGTTAACCAACCAAGTATCGAAGATTTGTGCAATTAATTATATGTAAATATTTCAGAATGCAATTTTATGGGACAAAAGAGATTGGCCTTTATCTTTCTACTAGCAGACTCTTACCTATCAAGTTTTTCTCTAAAATGGACTCATAAACAGATTCAAGTAATCCTGGTCCAAGATCTTTGTGAATTTGTATTGACGAATTAATAATTTCGCCGGTGATTTCGTTAATTTCCATGATTTTAGCCCCCTGAATTCTCTGTGCCCTCTGTGTGAGTTTCCCCTACTTTGGCCAGACCAGCCATATAAAAAGTGCCGTCATGATCCCCGTGAGCGTGCCGCCCAGAACTTCGATGGGGGTGTGCCCCAGCATTTCTTTCAGCTCGGCTTCGCCAATGGGTTTACCCTGCCAAAGCTCTTCAAAGATCATATTAATGCGTTCCGCGTGGATGCCGGCCTGTCGGCGCACCCCGGCCGCGTCGTAAAGCACGATCATCGAGATGGCTACTGCCAAGGCAAAAGCCGGGTGATCGAATCCGCTGAAGAGACCGATGCCCAGCGTGGTCGAAACGATCAATCCCGAATGTGAACTGGGCATCCCCCCCGTACCAAAAGCCAGTTTAAGATCCACCTTGCGGTTAAGGAAATAAAAAACCGGTATTTTAAGTACAGATGCGACAAACCAGCCGGCGAAAGTGCAGACCAGTTCAGGGTATCCCAATATCCAAGCCATCAGGCATTTTCCTCTTGAGTTGTAGTGTTCAAACTGAGTTGCCGAATCTTTAATTCGGCGGTATCCAGCATTTTAGCACAATATTGAACTAAAAACTGACCGCGCTCAAAGAGTTTCATATTCTCTTCCAGTGCCCCCTGGTTGGTCTCAAGCGTCTCCACAATCTTCTCCAACTCGGCATAAGCCCCTTCATAGGTCAGGTCTTCGCTTTGTGTTTCGTCTTTTTTGCTCATCTGTTTTCTCCTGCTTTCTCTTCGCTCACACAGGCAGCGAACGTGCCATCACTCACCTGTATCGAAATCTTCGTCTGCGGGCTTGCCTGCCTGACGCTGCGAACCACTGTCGCGTCTTCTCTGCGCACAATTGCATAACCGCGCGCCAATACGGCCGTCGGGTTCAAGGCGCTCAACCGTTGCGCAATGCCCGATAGAGAGGCCCTTTGCAAACGCAAATGATTGAACGCGGCCAACGAAGCGCGCACGGTTAATTCGTCAACACGCTGGCGTTGGTCGTTGATGCTGCGCTGCGGCGAGACCCGCTCCAAACGCGCCTGCAAAGAACGCAGCATCTCTTTTGCATCTGAAACCCACATCGTTGCGGCAATATTGAGATCTTGTGACAAGGTGAACAGACGCTCACGCAGGTCGGCTTGGTCGGGGGTAGCCAGTTCAGCCGCAGCCGTGGGTGTCGGCGCGCGCAGATCGGCAGCGAAATCGGTGAGGGTAAAATCCACTTCGTGCCCCACCCCGCTGATCACCGGAATACGGCTTTCAGCCACCGCGCGCACCACGTTCTCATCGTTGAACGCCCAAAGGTCTTCCATTGAACCGCCGCCGCGGGCGATCAAAATCACTTCAATCCCCGGCTCGGCATTCAAACGCGCCAAAGCCCGCACCAGCTCCGCCGGTGCGGCTTCTCCCTGCACGGCAGCCGGCGCGATCACCACTTCAGCCAGCGGGTAACGTCGCCGCAGCGTGTTGAGCATATCCTGCAAAGCGGCCCCCGTTGGAGAGGTAACGATACCGATCTTGGCCGGTGCCGGCGGCAGCGGACGTTTGCGTTCAGGGTCAAACAAGCCTTCGGCTTCCAGTTGGGCTTTCAGGCGTAAAAATTCCTGATAAAGTGCCCCTTCACCGGCCGGGCGAATGGCATCCACATATAGCTGGTACTGCCCGCCCTGCTCATAAACGCTGATGGCTCCGTGCGCTTCTACGGCCATGCCGGCACGGAGCGCAAAACGCAACCGCAATACCTGCGGCTTCCACATCACACACTTGAGCGAAGCTGATTGATCTTTGAGGGTGAAATACATGTGTCCCGAAGCGGGGGTGGAGGCGTTGGAAACCTCCCCCATCACCCATACGTCGCGCAAGAGGTCGTCGCTGTCCATCAATTCGCGCAAATAGCGGGTGACATCCCCCACTGTCAGGGAAGTAGGTGTAAAAAGGGAGCCCTGCTGCATAGAGTTAAACATATTAAACCATTTTAACACGTCCACTCTACAAGAGGGCTCCCGAAATCGAGAAGAGGAATGTCTGACGGATCGTAAAACTTTTTAACCTCTTCTCAGCGGCAAGCGTTTATTCTTTTATTTGCAATCCACCGGCTCTGACATCAACCCGGTGACATGCAAGATCTCGTGCGCCTTGTGGCTGCCAGCCTCCCCCAGGTAATCTTGGTAAAGTGCCTGGATGTAGGGGTTCAAGTGCGACTTGCGAATCTGGGTGTTGCGGTCGATCTGGAACAAGCCGCGTGTGCGCTGCTCGATGATGTCTTCGCGTTCTTCAGCGTAGGGTTGTCCGCCGCCGTTGACGCAGCCGCCCGGGCAGGCCATGATCTCGATCACATCGTAGGTCTCTTCGCCGCTTTCGATCTTTTCGAGGATCTTGCGGGCATTCCCCAGACCGGAAACTGCCGCCACCCTTACCTTGCGCTCGCCTACCTGCACTTCGGCTTCTCGTGTGCCGGCAATGCCGCGGATGGCGGTGAAGTTCACGTCCTCCAGTTCACGGCCGGTGACCTTCTCGTATACGGTGCGCAGTGCGGCTTCCAATACGCCACCGGAGCCGCCGAAGATCACGCCGGCGCCCGTCGAATAACCCAACGGGTTATCAAACTCCTCTTCGGACACGTGGCGCAGGTCTACAGAACCTTCTTTAAGCATCTTGGCCAGCTCGCGGGTGGTCAAAACGATATCCACATCGCGGATGCCATAGGTCATTTCAGAGGGCAGTGCGGCTTCATACTTCTTGGCAATACAGGGCATGACCGAAACCATGACGATGTCCTTGGGGTCAATGCCCATCTTTTCGGCGTAGTAGGTTTTGACAATGGCGCCCGTCATCTGCTGCGGTGACTTGCAGGTAGAGGCGATGTATTTCAGGCTGGGGAACTGATGCTCAAGGAAATTGATCCAACCCGGGCAGCAAGAGGTCAAAATGGGCAGATGCTCTTTGCGCTGCAGGCGGTCGATGATCTCTTTGGATTCTTCCACAATGGTCAGATCGGCGCCAAAAGTGGTGTCAAAAACGGCGTCAAACCCCAGGCGGCGCAGGCCGGCCACCAGTTTACCGGTCACCGCCTGCCCGACCGGCATGCCGAACTCTTCGCCGATGGCCACACGGACCGCAGGGGCCACCTGCACGATCACTTTTTTGGTGGGGTCAAAGAGGGCATTCCAGGCATCCTGGATGTAGCCCACGCCGGTGAGGGCTGCGGTGGGGCAAACGCTGACGCACTGCCCGCAGTAAACGCAGGTGGAATCGACGATCGGCTGCATTTCGGCCGGGGCGACCACGGTGTCAAACCCGCGGCCAAAGGCCGTGAGAGCACCCACGGTTTGCACTTCATTGCACATGGTCTCGCAGCGGCGGCACATGATGCATTTGTTGGGATCCCGCTTGAGAGCCCCGCTGGAACGGTCAATGGGGTGTTCTGAACGCCCGCCGCTGTAACGCTGGGTGTTGATGCCAAATTCCCAGACCAATTTCTGCAGTTCACAATCGGTCGATTTGGCGCACACCAGACATTCAAACGGATGGTTCGAGATGATCAATTCGAGATTCTTGCGGCGCGAGGCCAGCACCCGCTTTGAATTGGTGATGACCTTCATCCCTTCTGCTACCGGGGTGGCGCAGGCCGGGGCCAGGTTGCGGCGGCCTTCCACCTCGACAACGCAGATACGGCAGGAGGCTACCTGGTTGAGATACTTGATCTTTTCCAGGTTGAGGTAGCACAGGGTGGGAACATCCACGTGCATCAGTTTTGCAGCGTCGAGAATGGTGGTTCCTTCGGGAACGCTTACTTGTTGTCCATCAATGGTCAGGTTAATCATGTTTTCGCTCCTTAATTCCGCACTACCGCGCCAAATTTACAACGGGTCATACAGGCACCGCATTTGATGCATTTGCTCTGGTCGATCATGTGCACCTGCTTGACTGTGCCAGTGATGCAGCTTACCGGGCAGCCGCGCGCGCAAGAGGTACAGCCAATGCACTTCTCAGGCAAGATCTCATAACGGAGCAGCTTCTGGCAGACCCCGGCCGGGCAGCGATGTTCCTTCACATGCGCTTCATATTCATCCATGAAGTATTTCAACGTGCTCAACACCGGGTTCGGCGCTGTTTGCCCCAGACCGCACAACGAAGTATCCATGATGGTCTCTGCCAGCGAGCGCAGTTCCAGCAGATCTTCTTCGGTGCCACGGCCTTCGGTGATGGCGGTAAGAATTTCGAGCATGCGCTTGTTGCCGATACGGCAGGGAGCGCAGCGCCCACAGGATTCTTCCACGATAAATTCCATATAGAAACGGGCAATGTTCACCATGCAGTCATGCTCCGACATGATGATCATGCCGCCCGAGCCCATCATGGAGCCAATCGAGGCCAGCGATTCATAATCGATGGGCGTATCGAGGTATTGAGCAGGAATGCAGCCCCCCGAAGGGCCGCCAGTTTGTGCGGCTTTGAACTGTGCGCCGCCTTTGATGCCGCCGCCAATATCATAAATGATCTCGCGCAGGGTGGTGCCCATCGGCACTTCAACCAGGCCCACATTGTTGACCTTGCCGGCCAGGGCAAACACTTTGGTACCTTTGGAGGTTTTGGTGCCGATGTTACTGAACCATGCGGCGCCTTTTTGATAAACCACCGGCACATTGGCCAGGGTCTCAACGTTATTCACAATGGTCGGTTTGGCCCACAGGCCGCTCTCGGCCGGGAAGGGCGGTTTGGTGGTCGGTTCACCGCGCATGCCCTGCAGGGAGTGGATGAGCGCCGTCTCTTCGCCACAGACAAAAGCGCCCGCGCCCAGGCGAATGGCGATGTCAAAATCGAAAGCGCTTCCGAGAATGTTTTTGCCCAACAACCCATGTTCGCGTGCCTGATCGATGGCGATTTGCAGGCGTTTCACCGCCAGCGGATACTCGGCGCGGATGTAAACATAGCCTTGATGCGCACCGATGGCATAACCGGCGATCATCATGCCCTCGATCACACTGTGGCTGTCGCCCTCCATGATGGAACGGTCCATAAAGGCACCCGGATCGCCCTCATCGGCGTTGCAGATGACGAATTTTTCGTCGCTGGCATACTTGCTGGCGAACTCCCACTTCTTTCCGGTAGAAAAACCGGCGCCGCCGCGTCCACGCAGGCCGGAGGCCTTCATCTCTTCAATCACCTGAACCGGGCTCATGCCCGTCAGCACTTTGGCCAGCGACTGATAGCCGCCGGTGCCGATGTATTCTTCGATCTTCTCAGGGTTGATCAGACCGCAGTTGCGCAAAGCCACACGCTGCTGCAATTTGTAGAAAGAGATCTCTTCGGCATTCTCCACTTTGATTTTTGAAGCTGGGTCTTCGTAGAGCAGACGTTTGACCTTTTGCCCGTTTAGAATGTGCTGTTCAAAAATATCGACTGCATCTTCGGGCTTGACCTGCACGTAAAAGACTTCTTCAGGGAAGACCTTGACGATGGGCCCCTTTTCACAGAAACCAAAGCAGCCAGAGATGGATGCATAGACCTTGCCCTGCATGCCGTGATCGGCAATGAGGCGCTGAAAGTTTTCCACGATCTTCTGGCTGTCAGAAGCGTGGCAGCCGGTACCACCGCAAACGAGGATCATGATGGTATCTTCATCCACCACGGTGCCCAAACGGGTACTGAGCAGTTGTTTATACTGCTCGTAGGCGCTCACTAACTGTTCATTACTGCGAATCTCAGGCATTTGCGGCCTCCTCTACGGCGACGTCTTCTTCGACAAAGAACTTCTCGAGGATCTCACGAACGTCACCCGGTTTTACCTTGCCGTACACTTTGTGATTGATGGTCACCACAGGGGCCAAACCGCAGGCGCCCACACAGCGCAAACTCTCGATCGAGAATTTGCCGTCCGGGGTCACCTGACCCGATCTGATGCCCAACACCTGCTCGAACTCCTGCAGCACCTTATCGGAACCGTTGACATAACAGGCCGTGCCCAGGCAAACGTTGACCTGGATCTTGCCTTTGGGGCTGGTGGTAAAGAAGTTATAAAAGCTGATGACGCCCGAAACATCGGCGTGAGGAATGGAATATTTTTTGGCAATGTGAACCTGCACGATCTCAGGTAAATAGCCAAAGATCTCCTGCGCACGGTGCAGGGTCATGATCAGCGTATCTTTGCGGCGCGGGTCTTTTGGATCAATATGCAAAGCCTCAATATATTGATCCAGTTCTTTAAATTGTGGATGGTTCTCTTCCACACAGGGCGAGTGGTTCGTGGTTCCGGTCATAGGTTCTCCTTTTCGATGAGTTCTTTCCTGCAAAGAATCGTCAGCGACGATCGTTTTTTATGGTTGTGTTAATTACTGCCGGTGCGGCCAACTGAAAATCTTCAGCAGCTACCTCAATGGGGTGTTCAAGGATCGCTTCTTGAAAGTACAGGACCGAATCGGCCAGCATGGGCACTTCGCTGGCAATGTGGGTAACAAACAACAGGGTCAGGTCGGGCTGGTTGGTCTTGATATGTTCGATGATCGCCTTTTTGGCCTCATGCCCGATGGACTGAAACGGCTCATCCATCATCGCAAAGGAAGGACGGACCAATAGGCCACGGATGAGCGCCACTTTTTGCTTCATGCCGCCTGAAAGCTGCCAGGGAAAGTGATGCGTGTACGCGCCCAGTTCACAAACCTGCAGCCAGTTCTGGTAAGAGCGCCACAGGTCAGAAGACGGGGTGATCTTGTGCAATCGAAACGGCAGCAAGATGTTCTCTTCCACCGTCATATAGGCGAACAGGCGCGGCTCCTGAAAGACGGTTACCGGCACGACATCATTCAGCTCAAACCGTCCGCTCTCATAGGTTTCAAGACCGGCCAAAATTTTGATCAGGGTCGTCTTTCCGGCGCCGGATGGCGCATAGAGCGCCACCCGTTGCCCGCGCCGAATGCTGAAGGAAAGATGATCGATCACCAGATGGGCATCGAAATATTTAGTGAGTGCATCTACTTTTAAATCATCCTGTTTCAAGATCACTACTCCGGGTAATAGTATTTTTTTAAGAGCGTTGAAAACAAAAACGATTGCAAAGCCTGAAACACCAGCGTGAATAACAAGAGAACCAGTAAGTAAAAGAACACTTCTTTCATATTGAAGAAAATTCGGGCATTATTGAGCAAATAACCCAGCCCATCTTGCGACCCGATGAACTCGCCCAACACCACCACCTTGACCGCCAGGCTCATGCCCAGGCTGAGATTACTTTGAATCACCGGCACCAACGCAGGCAGGTAAAGATAGCGCACCATTCCCAAACGGCTACTGTGCAGCGAAGCCAGATATTGTTCAAGCGCCACATTGCGTTTGGAGAGCCCATTGACGGTGTTAATGGCCAGGGTCGGCAGGGTGAGAAAAGCCACCAGCAGAATCGGCGTCAGACTGCCAATGCCAAACATGAGCAAGAAGATCACACCCAAAATCGTGCCCGGCAATACCTGCAAAGCCACCATGAGCGAATTCATCGGTTTGACCCAGCCTTTGAGAAAGGCCAGGGTGCCGATCAACGTTCCGGTTATGAAGGCGAGCAAAAAACCTGTTAAGGTGCGGGAGGCGGTCAGCCAAAGGTGATGGCCAAAATCTTGCGGCAGAAAAGAACTGATATTCGTCACCACCGCCAGAGGAGAGGGAATGATGTAAGGGGGGTAGAAGAGAGCTGCCACCCCCCAGACTGCCACAATGATCAGAAAGCCCAGGGCCTCATTGCGCAGGGAGGTAATAAAAAGCCGTGTCGTTTTCATCCAGTGGTTTTCCGATCAACTGGTAATACCCATTGATGGCTGTCTGCAACTCGGTGCCGGTCACCAGGGTGTAACGGGTGCGGCTCAACGATCTTGCGAGCTTTTCGGCGGGCAGCTTGTAATTGTCTTGGACGGCGGCAACAGCGTCTGCCGGGCTGGTTTCAACAAATTGGATCGCCTCTGCCAGAGCCTGATTGAAATCGGCGATCTGCTGAGGATGTGCCTGAGCCCAGGCAGGTGAAACGAAAGTGCCAACCTGTGGGTAGCCATCCACACTGCCACTATATTTGTTCCATTCGTCAAAGTAGCTCAGTGAAATGTAAATATTGGGCTGGTCTTCCACCAGAGTCACATTGGGCTCCGGCAGCACCACTGCGGTGGCTTTGCCCTGTTTGAGCAGCTCGATGGAAGAATCGAAGGGAGAATAGACCGGCGTCAGATCGGTTTTCCAGGTCAGGCCTTCTTTTGCGGCCAGATAGGCAGTGGCTTCTTCAATGGGAGAGCCTTCAAAAGGAATATAGATCTCCTGCCCTTTTAGCTCGCTCAAGCTCGACACCTGTTTGCCATAGGTAACCAGATAAGACAGGCCCGAGACGAATGAGTTGACCATCTGCACGGGTGCACCGTTTTTGTAAAGGTCCAATCCTACCGACAGGCCGGTAACCAGCATGGAAACTTCGCCGCGCAAAAAGAGCGTGTTGGCCTGTGACTGATTGGCGTAGAGCTGCAACTGCACATTCTGCATCTTGGAGGCCGCGATGATGACGGGGATCGACGAGGTAGAGGCCGGCGCGTAGATCACCAGCACGTCCTCAGAAGTTGACGGGGGGATTGTGGCAGCCGCTTCACTCTCGGCAGCCTGTGTTTCTGCGGGGGTAGGGGTCGCGGTCGGGGCAGAGCAGCCGACCAAAAAAGCGGTGACTAAGCAAAGAACGATCATTACCTGTAAAAGTTTCTTCATGCTGTTTTCCTTTGAGCTGGACGCGCATTGAATAGACCCAACACTGCTGCGCTGTTTTCTTTTCGCAGTGTAGGTTCCAAACAGAGAACTTTAGTTATGTCTCGAAGCTGGAGCTTGTGCTATTTAGTTTTCGGGCTGCATTCTGCCGTTTTCTCTATGGGGCATTCCCTTGAATAAACATGCCCCATAGAGAGAAATTCACCGGCAATAGGATTAAAAGAACTTCTGAACCACCATTAAGAACAGATCGCTTTCGGTAAGGATGCCGACCAGTTTCTTTTCAGCATCCACCACCGGCAGAGCGTGAATCTTGTTTTCGAGCATGAGCTTTGCCGCTTTGGTTAATTCGGCGTCCGGTGAGATCGTCAGCACGGACGAGGTCATCACTTTTTCAACTGGCTGGGTCAGGATCTTTAGCGAGACCTCTTGATTCTTGCGGGAAGCCAATCGTGAAGGATCGCTGCTCATCAAGTCTGTGCGGGTGACCAGGCCCACCATGACCTCATTTTCGATCACGGGCAAACTGCGAATGCGCTTAGTGCCCATGAGGCGATGTGCCTCAAGCAGAGTCGTCTCACGGTCGATGGTAACCACTTCATCGGTCATGTAGTGCTTGACGAGAATTTCTTTCTTCAGGCCGGGATATTCGGCCAAAATAAAGCGTAACAGATCTGAATTGGTGAGGATCGCCACCAGCTTGCCGTTTTCCAAGACCGGTAAAGCGGTGATCTTGTTTTCGAGCATGATGCGGGCCGCTTTTGGGATCAGAGAATCGGGCCGAATGGTGAGGGGGTTCTTGGTCATCACGTCGCCGACGGTTTCGTCTGCCAGATCAACGCCCAGATTCCAGGATTCGTTGCCCAGAATCGAGAGATCCAGACGCAACAGACCACGTTTGGTGATAATGCCGACCAACTTCTCCCCTTGCATCACGGGCAAGGCACGAATGTGATTTTCGTCGATCAATTTGCGAGCTTCAGTAAGGCTCGTTTCGGCTGTAACGGTCACAACCGGAGATGTCATCCAGCTTTTCACCAGACCATTGATCATAGGACCCTCCATCCCAGTTCTTTGTTTAGGTACTCTTGAGCTAACAATAGTATACGCCGTCACCCTGACATGGGCATCAAGAGAATGGGCGAAAAAGTTGAGCGAAAATGGTTGAACCTCTTCTCATCATTAATGTTGAGGGGAGAGGGTCAGTTGAACGAATGCTGTTGCAGTAGAGAATGGTGCTTCAGGCGGCTGTGGGTTCGTCATCAAATGCAGTTACCACACCGGCCCGCATGGCGTAGATCACAGCCTGGGTACGGCTCGAGACCTCCAGCTTGGCCAAAATGCGGCTGACGTGTGAATGGACAGTGGCGGTGCTCACCACCATGAGTTTGGCGATCTCCTGATTGCTGTAGCCACGCGCCATAAACCTCAAAACATCCAACTCACGTTCGGTAAGCTTTTCGATCAGGCCTTCCTGCTCTTCGGTGCCGTTGATCTGTTTGAGCACGTGCCCGATGATCGAAGGATGCAGCCAGGCCTCTCCGCGTGCCACCTGGCGAATGGCCTGTACCAATTCCCCCTCGCTGGCATCTTTCAGGATGTAGCCAATCGCGCCTGCGTTCAAGGCCGGCATGACTTTATCGTTCGAACTCAGGCCGGAAAACATCAGTATGTTAATTTCAGGATTGTTTTTCTTGATCACACGGGTAGCTTCGATGCCATCCATGCCGGGCATGGCCACATTCATCAAAACGACGTTCGGATGCAGGCTGGCCGCTAGGTCAATGGCCTTGTTACCGTTATTTGCAACACCGATCACTTCGATCTCTTCGTGGTTTTTAAACATGGCAACCAGGCCGCTCAAGACGACCGGGTAATCATCCACCATCAGTAAACGTATCTTTTCTGTCATTGTGAACCCTGCTTTTCAAGCAATAAACAATAAATTGTGGTTAAATCATACAGAGAATTCTTTTTCCTGTCTACTGCTCTGTAATGATTTTACCCCATTTGCTTTTGTTTTCCATTTGACCACACTTAAAGGTCTTGAATGATTGGACATAGTGGGGAAGTTCTCTTTTAGCTATTGAATGGGTGAGATATGATCGAAGTCAAATCACTGAACAAAACGTTTCACACCAAAACAGGCCTTTGGAGAATTAAGACCAAAGAGACCGTGGCGGTAGAAGATGTGTCATTCACAATTGAGCGTGGAGAACTTTTTGGACTGCTCGGCCCCAATGGCGCAGGCAAAACCACCACGGTCAAGATGTTAACCACCCTCTTGTTACCTACAGGCGGATCGGCCAGTATCATGGGACTGGATGTGGTCAAACAAACCGCCGAGGTGCGTAAACACATCGGCTTTGCCTTCAGTGGCAGCCGCGGCCTGTATAACCGTCTGACAGCCGTGCAAAACCTGAAGTATTTTGCCGAACTCTATGCACTCGACTCTGAGGTGAGCAAAAAACGCATTCCTGAGCTGCTCGAACTGGTTGGTCTGGGCACACGCGGTGATGACCGGGTGGAGACTTATTCCAGCGGCATGACACAGCGCCTGCATTTGGCTCGTGCTTTATTGCACAACCCCGAGGTGCTCTTTTTGGATGAACCCACCGTTGGCATTGACCCGGTTGGGTCACGCGAGCTGCGCAAGACGGTCAAAGACCTCTTGTCGCTGGGCAAGACCATTTTGCTGACCACTCACTACATGGCTGAAGCCGAAGAATTGTGCCAGCGCATTGCCATCATCAAAAAGGGTCGCATCGTTGCCTTGAACACCCCGGATGCACTCAAGCAGCAGATCAGCGGCGATTCGGTGATCGAAGCCAGTGTAGCTTCTGCGCAGGCGGGCCAGATTCTCGATCACCTACATGTGCTTGACAGTCACAACAAGATCGAACTAAAGAATTCCAGTGATCCCGAAAAACTGTGCATTCACACCCCTGAACCGGCACGTGTGCTCGAACTGCTCTCTCCCTTCCTGCATCCCGATTCGATCTTGAACCTTGAAGTACGCAACCAAACGCTGGAAGATGTGTATGTGAGCATCATTCAGGGAGAATCCAAATGAGTGGATGGCGCTGGAGACTCATCAAAGAACAGATTGTAGTGCAATTGTTGGTGCGCACATTGAACTTTTTCTCGCTTTCTTTGTTCACCTTGCAGCCGGCGATTTTTGCTGCGGTGGGCATGCTGCTCTCGCACGCTGCCGGCAATGCCATGCCTGACCTCGTGTACAGCGTCATTGGTGGCGGCATCATGGGCATGTGGAGTGGCATCGTCTTCACATCCACTTTTGACATCACCGGTGATCGCCGCAACGGGATGCTCGAACTGATCGTGGGCAGCCCCACCTCACTGGCAGCCGTAGAAGCCATTCGCACGCTTACAAACGTTATCGCCGGGCTGGTGAGCCTTGGCATTGCATTCACTGCAGCGGTGGTGGTCTTTGGGTATAACCTGACCCAGGTAAATGTATGGGGAGTTCTTGTTTCTTTGCTCCTCCTTCTCTTTTCCATGTGGGTGATCGGCATTTTTCTGGCCAATTTTCTGGCTGCTTCGCGCATCAATGGTTCATTTACAGAATACCTTGAAATGCCCATCGCCATTCTATGCGGATTCATGTTCCCGCTGCGGGTACTGCCCGACTGGATGCAGTTCATTGCCACTGCAGTACCCATTCGCTGGGCGCTCGAAGCCATGAATGAGAGCCTGCTCGGCAATCGGGATATTCGCTTTCTGGCCATCCACTGGGGAATTGCCTTGGGGCTTTCGCTCGCGGCCCTTTTTGTCACCCGTTGGCTGCAGAACAAAGTGCATGATCGCATCCGCATCAGCGGTGAATTGAGCTCTATCTAATGCGTTCACTCCTTCACAACATCCGCGTTTATTTCGCGCAAGCCTGGCTCTCATACCACGGGCGTTTTGCCATTACCAGCCCATTTGGCTACATTACTTCCAAACTGGGTTTCGCTTTCTTTTTGATGATCTTCTTCGTCTTCATGGGCAAATTCGTTGGGTTTGACGATCCGGCTTACATCGTGATCGGCAACATTCTGCTGATCCCGGCTGCGGGCGGCATGAGCGGCATTTCCATGGCCATCGGCGAAGAAAGAAACTGGGGCACACTTTCTTACGTGCTTGGCAGCCCTGCCGCACGCCTGCCCGTCTTTCTGGGACGTTCATTTTTCTACACGGTGGATGGGTTTTTCACCGCCTTGCTTGGCCTGCTGTTTGCTGCGCTCATCTTTCACATCGATATGGTCCAGATCAACATCGCGGCGGTTTTGGTGTGCATCTTGGTATTGTCAATCACCGCCAACGGCTATGGATTCATTTTTGGCAGTCTTTCGCTGCTTACCCGCGATGGCTTCACCATTTTACAAGTTTTTATCTCATTTCTTTACATTCTCATCGGGGTCAATTTTCCGATGGAATCACTGCCGGGCTTTTTATCAAAGGTCGGCTATGGGCTGCCGCTTACGCATGGGGTAATCGCTGCCCGACAGGCGATGAAAGGAGCAAGCTGGAATGTCCTAGCCCCGTTAATCCTCGGGGAGCTTGCCATTGGGCTGGCGTACATCCTTGTTGGGTATCTTGCCTTTCGCATCATCGAAAAACAGAGCTTGTCCACGGGTACCCTGGACGCCATGTGAACCTGCCTGCTCCAAAATAGCCCTATTTTCATATCAAAATCAAATCTTTTGAGAGTACAATGATTTAATCATCAAAGGAGGTTGGGGTATGGATACACTGTGGTCGCCCTGGCGAATGAAATACATCACAAACTACGATAAACCCGGGGAATGTGTTTTCTGCACGGCTCCCCAACTGCCCGATGGCCCGGAAAACCTGATTGTTCATCGCGGGGAACATGCGTTTGTGATCTTGAACCGCTTCCCTTACACGACCGGACACATTATGATCGTCCCTTTTGAGCATCAATCCTCGCTGGACGCTTTCAGTCCGGAAGTGCGCAGCGAGATGATGGAGATGGTCAACCAGGCCCTCAAAGTGATTCGCAAAGTGTACAAACCGCAGGGGTTTAACGTGGGCATCAACATGGGGGCCGCTGCCGGTGCCGGCATTGCCGAACACATGCACATTCACATCGTGCCGCGTTGGAACGGCGACACCAACTTTATGTCCACCATTGGGGAAGCGCGGGTCTTGCCCGAAGAGCTCGAAAAAACGCTGGAACGTCTCAGTAAAGCCTGGAGGTAAGGGGCGTTTTTCGCCCATCCGAGAAAATGCCATTAAAAGAGCCCTTATGGGCTCTTTTTAGTGAGATGTTTACTTCAACAAGTCTTCCAATATCGTGCGCGCCAGAGAAGCATCGGCTTTGCCGCGGCTCTTCTTCATCACCGAGCCCACAAACCAGCCGATCAGGGTCACTTTGCCACCCTTATAGGCAGCTACTTCGTTGGGGCTTTCGGCCAGCACCTCTTCACAAATGGCGCGGATGGCAGCGTCATCATTCACTTTCGCCAGACCTTCATCGCTGACGATCTGCGCCGGTGATCTGCCGCTGTTTTGCACCTTTTCGAGCAGGGCTTTGCCGGTGCTGATGTTGATCGTGCCCGCATCCACCAGTTTGAGGGTGTCGGCCAGTGCCTGCGGGGTGAGCAGCATCTCGGCCGGGTTCAGGCCCTGATCGTTGATCATGCGCAAGACGTCGTTCATCAGCCAGTTCGAAACCTTCTTGGGGTCGCCGCCATAGGCTTTGACCGTATTCTCGAAGTAATCAGAGAGTTTGCGCTCAGAGGTGAGAATATCGGCGTCGTACTCAGGCAGATTGTACTGCTCGACAAAGCGGGCGCGACGCACCAGCGGCAGTTCGGGGAAATTCGCCAGAATGGCCTCGCGCCACTCATCCGTCATGCGGATGGGCAGCAGATCGGGCTCACGGAAATAGCGATAATCGGCCTCGGTCTCTTTGGAGCGCATCTTCTTGAGGGTGCTGCTGTCTTCGTCCCATTCGAGCGTCCAGGCCTCGATGCGATGACCAGCTTCCACCTCGCGAATCTGACGTTCGATCTCTTTTTCGATGGCATCGCGCACGGCGTCGATCGAGTTGACGTTCTTGATCTCGGTCTTTGGGTTGAGCACCGTTTCGCCCTTGACGCGAATCGAAACGTTGGCGTCACAGCGCAGATGGGCCTTTTCCATGTCGGCTTCAGAGATGCCCAGCCAGCGCAGCAACTGGCGCAGACGGATCAAATACTGACCGGCCTCGTCGGCGGTGCGCAGATCGGGGCCGGTGACCATTTCTACCAGCGGCACACCGCAGCGGTTGAAATCAATGAGGCGAATCTTGCCTGAATTCTTGGTTTTTCCGGCATCTTCCTCAATATGCAGCTTCCAGATGCTGACACGGCGCACATAAGGCTGTTTATCGGGGGAGGCGTTGGCCGGGATCGGCAGATCGATGAAGCCACCCTTGCCCAGGGACTGGTCAAATTGCGAAATCTGGTAGCCTTTGGGCAGATCGGGGTAGAAGTAGTTTTTGCGGTCAAAAAATGAGAGGGGGCGAATTTCGGCCTGCATGGCATTGGCCAGTAGCACCGCTTTTTCGACCACGGCTTTGTTCAGTACCGGCAGCACGCCCGGCAAACCGCAGCAGACCGGGCAGACGTTGGTGTTGGGGGGATCAAACCAGGAATCCGCTTTGCAGGAACAAAAGATCTTGGTGGTGGTATTGAGTTGGATGTGGGTTTCGAGCCCGATCACTGCTTCATATTCGGTCATGATTCCTCTTTTGACACATTTGGGTAAGCCTAGCGGCGGCCAAAATCAGCCGTGAAATATCCTTCATAGGTGCTGTTGGGGTTACACCAGTAACCCACGCCGATCTCGGTCAGGGAAGGGAAGAGAATGTTTTGACGATGCCCTTCGCTGCCCATCCAGGAACTGACGGCAGAATATGGCGTGTTGTATTGGGCGGCACCGGCGTAAATGTTCTCAGCAGCAGCGGTGTAGGCGTAGCCGACCGAAGAGAGGCGCCCGGCCAGATCAGAGCCATCCGAGCCGGTGTGGCTGAAATAATTGCTGGTGGCCATATCCTGGCTGTGGCCACGGGCTGCCGAGGCCAGGCTGCCGTTACTGCTAAGCGCCCCCAGCCCGGCATTGGCACGCTCGCTGTTGATGAGGGCAATCACCTGTGCTTCAAAAGCGCTGTTGCCGCCGCTGCAGCCAGCAGACTCGCCCGAAGAGGACGAAACCACAGGCGTGCGTGTTTTGGTGGGCAAAGGCGTGTTGGTGAGCGTGGGCGTCAGAGTAAAGGTGGCGGTAGGGGTAAAGGTCATGGTTGCCGTGGGCGTGTTGGTAGAAGTCGCGGTGGCGGTCGGCGTAAACGTAAGGGTGGGCGTAGGCGTATCCGTGGCGATCCATGCCTGAAAGGTCTGCTGTAACTGGCAGGCATTCAGGGTCAACAACGCCAATAAGGAAAGAACGACAACAACGGTCTTTGTTTTCATGAGCATCTCTTTCTGATGTTCAGGGCTACTGTAACACCTTGGGGAGCACCTTGCGCCAGGGTTCATCGGTGGTAGCCAGTTCGTAGGCACGCGCCACACTGAAGAGCTTGTCTTCGGTGTAATCGGCGCCCAACAATTGAATGCCGATGGGCAGGGCAGATGCATCCAGCCCGCCCGGCAAAGAAAGCCCGGGAACGCCGGCATGGTTGGCCGGCACGGTGAGCTGATCGGCGTACTGCATCAGCACCGAATCGCCGTAGACCGCGTCCATTTCAAAGGCGGTGGTCGGCGTGGTGGGGGTCAACAGGGCATCCAGGCGATATTTGCCGTTGGGGTCAAAAGCGGCCTCGAAATCGCGTCGGATGAGGGTGCGCACCTGCAGGGCACGCTTGTAATACTGCTCGCTGTACTGGGCGGCACTGACGTACATACCCATGAGAATGCGTAATTTCGGCTGCAAACCAAAGCCCTGATTGCGGGAGAGCTTGTACATCTGGCGCAGGTCGGTATAAGGCTGATCGGTGCGCAGGCCATACTTGACACCGTCATAACGGTGCAGATTCGAGGCGGCCTCAACGCGGCTGATGACGAAATAAGCCGGGATGCCGTAGCGGGTGTTGGGCATGGGTACCTCTTCGACGATCTCGGCGCCCATGGCAGCCAGCACCTCGGCGGCATGGCGCACCGCGTTTTCGATCTCCTGCGGCAAAGCCTGTTCTTTGAACCCGCCCGTGGTCGGATCGGGGAAGGTGATGCGGAAGTAATCAGGAGACAGGCCAATGCGCATGCCTTTCACCCCACGTTCGAGGGCAGCCATGTAATCGGGCACGGGCAGGGTGGTGGCGGTGCCGTCGTGCCGGTCGGGGCCGGAAATAACCTGCAGCATGGCAGCCGCATCGCTAACGGTGCGTGCCACCGGGCCGGGACAATCGAGCGAGGAGGCGAAGGCGATCAGCCCATAACGAGAGACGCGCCCGTAGGTCGGCTTCACGCCCACCACACCGCAAAAAGCGGCCGGCTGACGAATGGAGCCTGCCGTATCGGTGCCCAGCGAGAGTGGTACTTCGTTGGCGCCCACCGAGGCGGTACTGCCGCCTGAAGAGCCGCCCGGAACTCGCGAGGTATCCCAGGGGTTGCGCGTGCTGGGTTGAAAGGCCGAACTTTCGGTGGAAGAACCGTAGGTGAATTCATCCAGGTTGACCTTGCCCACCATTATGGCACCGGCCGCCTGCATGCGTTCGACCGGGGTAGCCGTGTAAGGGGCGGTAAAGTTGGCCAGAATCCGCGAGGCGGCCGTGGAGGGCGTGCCTTTGACGCAAAAAATATCTTTTACAGTAAAGGGCACCCCTGCCAGTGGGCCGGCATCTTCACCGGTAGACAGTTTGGCATCCACTGCTTTTGCCTGAGCCAGTGCCTGTTCGGCGGTGAGGGTGATGAAGGAATGCACTTTTGATCTATCTTCGGCAGTGGTCTGCTGATCCAGCGAACCAGGGCGGCCATCCACCTCACCGATGCGCTGCAGGGTGGCCTGCAAAATCTCAACGGCGGAAGTCTTCTTTTCGCGCAATAAACGGGTCAATTCGAGAGCAGAAAGGTCACAGAGTTCCATAAGCGGCTACTTTAATGTGGTGTGGGGAATATCGGGGACGACGATGTATCCGTCTTCAAGCTGAGGCGCCTGAGAAAGGATCTCTTTTACATCGGGGTAAGGAAGCCATTCATCCTCGCGCGGAGAAGTGCTTTCAGGGGCGGCGTAAGGCACGCCGTGCAAGCTGATGGGCACATCGGCCTCGATGGGAATGGCGGCCAGTTCATGAATGGATTTAAGCTGGTTGTTCAACTGCTGGCGTAAATATTCGGCCTGGTCAGTGCTCAATTCGAGCGCAGCCAGGTCAACAAGATGGTCAAACACTTCGGGGGTAATTTGATCGCTCATAAGGTTCCAATCTTGAAGGGACAGAATTGGGGGTTATCTCTTTGGCAAGACCAGCGGCGTTTCGGTGGGGAACAGCGTTGAGGTGGGCCTTGGTGTAGGGGTAAAATATACGGTCGGCGTCCAGGTGGGGGGGAGCATCACGGGCGTGGCGGTTGAAGTAGGAATATCGATGGTCGGGGGCAAAGTGGCGGGCGGGAAGGGATTAAGCGAAGAGTTCGGATTGGAAAAGATGGTCATCACCACACCCAACACGATCAGCGCGGCTACTAAAACAACTATGGAGAGGATGTCCCAAACGCTCAGTTTCATGCCGTCCCTCCGATCTTGGAATCTCTTAAAAATTTCTCTTTTGTGAGTATATCCGACTTTGGGGCTCTGTCAAGCAGGGTTTTTTAGCACTGCCAAAAGCGAAATACCAGTTGGTGTTTCGTAAGTGTCTGATTCGTTTTTTAAAAATATCGAAAACAAATAAAACGAATCCATTTTATTAATTATAGAATTATTGTTCTATTTCTATTGTAACCTACCTGCCAAGTCTTTCTACCTTTTCGACAGTCCAGACAGCGGTGGAGAGACCCGGGCAGCGCTTCAAAAATAAAGAAACTGCGCTTCTCAACGTGCTATAATCCACTCGTCAGGAGAATCGTGTGGACGCCGATCCCAACCTTGCTTCCTCAGATCAACAACCCGAGCACCAACAGATCATCGTTCGCAGCGGCGAAACGTTGGATGTCTCCATTCAAATGGAAGCGGGCAGCAAGGTCAATTTGCAGGTCGTCAAAAACGGTGCCAATGGCCCACGCAGACGATCTTTGCACTTCTCCTCCCCTCAAAAACGCATCCCCAAAAACAAGCTCGAACTAAACCTACAGGCTGTTGGCAATTTCTTCACTGCTCATTGGCAAATCGTGTTGATCGCCCTGACGCTGGCGATCTACCTGGCCACGCGTTTTATCGCGCTGGATTCCTTCCCGATCTACTTCTTCACCGACGAAGCCATTCAGACCAATCGAGCCGCCGAGCTGGTGCAAAACCACTGGTACGGCGAAGGACACGAACTTCTGCCGACCTTCTTCATCAACGGTGGGCAGTACAACCTGGGGGTTTCGGTCTACGCTCAAGTGCTCCCCTATTTGCTTTTCGGCAAGAGCATCTGGGTAACGCGCGGCGTGAGCGTATTGCTCTCTTTGTTGGCTGCACTGGCGGTTGGGCTGATGATGCGCAAGCACTTCCATTCAAAACAGGCCTATCTGGCCATTTTGCTCTTGAGCATCACCCCCGCCTGGTTCTTGCATTCGCGCACTGCTTTTGAAACCGTTCTTGCCGTTTCATTTTATGCGGCCTTTGTGTACTGCTACCTGATGTACCGCAGCGATCAGGTAAATTACATCTTCCCGGCGGCAGCTTTTGCTGCGCTGGCTTTTTACAGCTATTCACCGGCACAGATGGTTCTGGCCGTTACCCTGGTGGGACTGCTTTTAATGGACCTGCGCTATCACTGGAAACATCGCAAGCAAATGCTGATGGCGCTCGGCCTTGGGTTGATCTTTATGATCCCCTATTTTCGTTATCTCAATTTGCACCCAGATGAAAACTTTCGGCATCTGCAGATATTGGATTCTTACTGGGCGCAGCCCATACCGCCACAGCAAAAATTGGGGATCTACTTCAGTCAATATTTTGCCTCGCTGAACCCGGTCTACTGGTTCTTACCCGAAAGCAGCGAGATCGTGCGCCATCTGATGAGGGGGTATGGCCATCTACTCTGGTGGAGCTTCCCGCTGCTGGGGTTGGGCCTGGTGCTCACCCTGACGCGGCTCAAGCAAGCGGCCTACCGCACCCTGCTGTTGGTCTTGATCGCCGCCCCCAGCGGTGCTGCCCTGGTCAGCCCCAGCATTACGCGCGCGCTTTTTATGGTCATTCCGGCCACGCTGCTGGGGGCCATTGCCATAGACCAACTGATCGAGTGGCTTGGCAAGATCAGACTGCGCGCCAGCATTGCTGCCCTGGCCGTTTTTATGCTGCTGGGCGGCATCAACGTGTACATGCTCTCTGATGCACTCCACAACGGGCCAACCTGGTATCAGGACTACGGCCTTTACGGCATGCAGTACGGCGCCAAACAGGTTTTTGCTGAGATCAAAGACTATCTGGCCGAAAACCCCGAAGACAAACTACTCATCACCTCCTCGTGGGCCAATGGCGCGGATAACGTAGCCCGTTTCTTCTTCGCCGACCCCATGCCTTTTGGTTTTGCCGGCATTGACCAGTGGATGACCCAGTATAAAGAGTTGAACGATAAAATGGTCTTTGTCATCACCCCCGAAGAGATGGAGAAAATCTCCAGTTCGCCCAAGTTTACCAATATCCGCGTCCTGCGAACGATCGCCTACCCCACCGGAAAGACCGGTTTTTACTTTATCAAACTCTCTTATGTGGATAACATTCAACAAATTTTGGCCGATGAAGTTGCGGCGCGCCGCAAGCTGTATGATGGAACGGTCACCCTGCAAGATGGCACGACTGCGGCGGTGAAATATTCCCTGCTGGATATGGGCGTGATCCAGGACGCCTTCGATGGCAACGATGAAACGGTCATTCGCACGGCGGAATCCAACCCGCTGGTGGTGAGCCTGAAGTTCTCTGCACCCTACAGTGCCAATCGGGTGACCCTGCACATCGGCGGCGCCCCTACCAGTGCAACCCTGGAGGCTGTTGTGGCCGGCGACTCGACACCCATTCAGATGACCCTGACCCTCCCGCCCGCCATTGAAAACCGTGATATCACATTTGACCTGGGCAGCACGGTGGCATTGCAAGAACTGACCATTACCATCAAGAACAAGGATGATGGAGAACCGGATCATGTGCATCTGTGGGAAGTGAGCCTGCAATGAAACACAGACGCCCCTTTTTGCTATGGCTGCTGTGCCTTGTCTTTCTGGGCGTCGCATTCATTTACTTGCTGCAGATCGTCCAAACCATTCAAAGCTGGAACGTGCTGCTGGCTGTGCAGTACCGCCCCGGCCCCTGGTACCCCCTCTTTCAGGGAGTTTTGTTCTTGCTGGCTTTTTTGTGTTCAGCAGGACTGCTGTGGCTGCGCATCAACTGGGCGCCGACCTTTGCCGCCCTTACCACGGCTTTTACGTTTGTGTGGTATTGGCTGGACAGGCTTGTCTTGACCCACGTGCCGCAGCCCATTGCAAAGTTCTTATTCGCTTTGGTGCTTTTCCTGATATTATTTATCTTGATGATCGCATCACTCTGGGCCATACAACCTTTTATGCGAAGTGAATCTCCTGAAGACAAGGAGGCGACAAATGAACCGCAATCAGCTTGAAATGGAAGTGAAATTTTATTTGAACGATCTGCCCGGTTTTGAACACCGGTTGCGCAGTATTGGCGCCAATCTCATCCAACCCCGCACCTTCGAGACCAATCTTCGTTTTGACACACCCGATCTTTCGTTAACCAAAGAACACCGCGTGCTGCGTTTGCGTCACGACCAATATAACTACCTCACCTACAAAGGCCCCACCCAGTTGGGCAAGGCCGTTTCGGTGCGGCAGGAGATCGAGATCAAGATCGACGATTTCGATTCCACCCAGGCGCTACTCGAAGCACTGGGCTACAAAGAAAGTGTGCGCTACGAGAAATGGCGTACCAAATATCGGCTGGAAAACTTGACCCTCGACCTGGATGAAATGCCTTTTGGCAATTTCGTTGAGATCGAAGGGGACGATGCCGTTCGCATTGAGCAAATGGCCCTGTCTCTGGCGCTTACCTGGCCGCTGCACCTGACCGAAAGCTACATGATGCTCTTCGAGCGCCTCAAGAAGAACAAACAACTCGACATCCACAACCTGGTGTTTGACGACTTCAAGGGGCTCAAGATCAAACCTGAAGACATGAACGTGAAACCGGCCGACATCGTGGCCTACCTTTAGGTTTTCATCGTTAATATGCTCTCAACAGGTAAATAATTTCAATCTTTATAATATGTAGAGGGGCACATGATAGAGTATGAAACTGTAAAGAAAAACCTTTATGAAAAAATCAATCATTTTCAGTCAACTGGGGAAATTTCTGGATTGCCATTGTTTTGTGCAAATGAATTAGAAGAAATTATTAAAAAGAAAATTTTTGACTTAACAAATTTAGAGGATGCTCGACAAGCTTGTGTTTTATATGGTGAAACCACTTGGGATTATTTCTTTGCTCAATCCCTTAGTTTTTCTGGTTTTGAAATATTAATTTCTGGATGGAATTTGTTAAGTAGTATTCAATCAGAATTAAATCAGTATGTGTCAAAAGCTTCATTGAGTGCTTATCTAGCTATTAGATATCGAAACTTGGGCGATAAAGGCGCCTCTTTTAGATGGGCTTTATTGACTCAAGCTGAGGACCTTCTAGGAAATCACCCAACAGGTGGAGGGACTGGAAAGCACCTACTTCAGATTGATTTTGGATTAGGTTTAAATTTTTTAGAAAAAATTGCTCTAATCGCAAAAGAAAACGCAGATATAAGATCAAATAAATGGACAATCCCTGAATCTTTTTCAGAGAATATTCTCACTAAATTGATTTACCAAAACCCTGAATATGCAAGCTTTTTCGCAATAAATACAGATGTGATTGAGTATAAAATTAACACTGTTTACTTCAATGCACTTCTAAAAAAGATTGATTCCACAACTTCTAGTACAACTGATAAAGGAAATCAATTAGAGAATTTAGCAACCTATTTATTTATTTTAATGCCTGCTTTAATTCCAAGACGGAATATACTCGATCAAACAGGTAGTTCTGAATACGATATCGTTGTCAGTAATCATCTATTTAATACCAACATCGTGACCGAGTTGTTAGGTCGATACTTTTTAGTTGAGTGCAAGAACTGGGAAGATCACGTTGGTGTAAAAGATATCGGCTATTTCCTTTACAGGATGAGGCTTACCCATGCAAAATTCGGCATTGTTTTTGCAAAAAATGGTATTACTGGCGAAGAAGAAAAGGCTGCAAAGAGTTTAATTAGAAAATCCTTCCATGAAGATGGTAATATATGTATCATTCTTGATAAAAATGATTTTCAAAGACTCCAAAGCGCTTCTATTTCTTTCTGGCCACTACTCTTAGAGAAAATAGAACAGAATCGTTTTGGAACACCCAAAAATGAAACTTAATCAATAAAATCTTAAGAGCTTTTATTTTTATTTGACATCATTATTCCAAGCATAACCTAAAATAACTTGACAAATAAAAGTAATACTTAAAAATTTGGACGGCGAAGGTCGTCTTAAGAATGGGCATGCTATAATGAATTCAATTAGCAGGGCCCTTTTTTATTGTCTTTTTGAAACGAGTGAGCCGCATGTCTTTTGCCCATCTTCACGTCCACACTGAATATTCACTCCTGGATGGCTTCAGCAAGATCAAGAAGCTGGTTCAGCGCACCAAAGAACTGGGCATGGATTCGATCGCGATCACCGACCACGGCACGATGTTTGGGGTGGTCGAATTTTTTATGGCCGCCAAAGACGCTGGCGTCAAACCGATTTTGGGGCTCGAAACCTACGTGGCTGCGCGGCGCATGAGCGACCGTGATTCACAAAAAGACAAGCACAGCTACCATCTGCTTTTGTTGGCCGAAAACGAGACCGGCTACAAGAACTTGTTGAAGATTGCCAGTGCCTCTCAACTGGATGGCTTTTATTACTACCCCCGTGTCGATCACGAATTTCTCGAACAGCACTCAGAAGGCATCATCGCCTCCACTTCGTGCATGTCGGGCGAAGTGCCGCGCACCATCCTCAACAAAGGGGTAGAGGCCGGACGCGAAGTGCTGGAATGGTACATCAACGTTTTCGGCAAAGACAATTTCTTTGTTGAGCTGCAAAATCACAACATCCCCGAACTGCCGGCCTTGAACAAGACCCTGCTCGATCTGGGCAAGCGTTTCGGGCTGCAAACCATAGCGACCAACGATGTGCATTACATCAACCGTGAAGATGCCCGCCTGCAAGACATCATGCTGTGCATCCAGACCGGCTCGCTTTTGAGCGACCCCAATCGCATGCGCATGACCGGCGACTCGTTCTATCTGCGCTCGCCCCAAGAAATGGCGGCGCTCTTCCCTGAAAACCCCGAAGCGCTCAAGAACACCCTCATGGTTGCCGAACGCTGCAATGTGGATATCACCCGCAAAGGTTATCACCTGCCGCAGTTCGAGGTGCCCGATGGATTCACGGCTGAGAGCTATCTGCGCAAGCTGTGCGAAGAAGGCCTGGTGCGCAAATATGGCGCCAAAGCCAACAGCCCCGAAATTCGTGAGCGCCTGGAATATGAACTGGGCGTCATCCATCAGATGGGGTTTGATGCCTACTTCTTGATCGTGTGGGACCTGACCCGTTTCGCCGCCGCCAATAACGTGTGGTACAACGCGCGTGGTTCTGCAGCCGGTTCTATGGTGGCCTATACCCTCGACATCACGATGGTGGAGCCCATTCAGCACGGCCTGATCTTTGAGCGTTTCTTGAACCCAGGCCGTATCTCCATGCCTGATATCGACCTCGACTTTCAAGATGACAAGCGCGCCATGATCATGGAATACTGCGCCAAACATTACGGCAGCGATAAAGTGGCCCAGATCATCACCTTTGGCACCCTCGGCGCGCGCATGGCCGTCCGCGACGTGGGCCGTGTCATGGATATTCCGCTTTCTGAGGTAGATCGCGTTGCCAAGGCCATCCCCAACGTGCCGGGCAAGCAAATGTCCCTGGCCGAAGCGGTGGTGGACGACGAGGCTTTTAAGGCCATTCACAATGAAGCCGACTACCTGCGCGACCTGATCGACACCGCCAGCCAGATGGAAGGGGTGGTGCGTAATGCAGGTACCCACGCTGCCGGTGTGGTCATTACCGATATTCCCCTGGTGGAATATTCGCCCCTGCACCGCCCTACCAGCGGATCTGAAGATTCGCCCATCAAGACGGTCACCCAGTTTGAAATGAACATCGTGGATAAGATGGGGCTGCTGAAAGTGGACTTTCTCGGCCTCTCAACCCTGACCATCATGCAGCGCGCCTGCGATTTCATCCGCGAGCGCCACGGCGTTGACCTGAACCTGCACAATATCCCCATTGACGACCCCAAGACCTTCGAGTTCCTCGGACAGGGTCACACGGCCGGCGTCTTCCAACTGGAAGGCAACGGCATGACCCGTTACATCCTGCAGATGAAGCCGCAGAACCTGGATAACATTATCGCCATGGTGGCGCTCTTCCGGCCGGGGCCAATGGAGTTCATCCCGTCTTACATCAAGCGTATGCACGGCGAAGAAGAGGTGACCTATCGTCACCCCATGCTCGAAAAAGAGTTCGGCGACACCTACGGCATTCCGATCTACCAGGAACAGATCATGTTCTCGGCCATCAATATTGCCGGTTATACCGCCTCTGAAGCTGACGATCTGCGCAAAGCCATTTCAAAGAAAAACGCAGAGGCCATCGCCAAGCACAAAGACAAGTTCACCAAGGGCGCCGAGAAGAACGGCATGCCGTTGGAGGTGGCCAGGGCCATCTTTGAGGACTGGGAGAACTTTGCCCGTTACGGCTTCAACAAAAGCCACGCGGCCGATTATGGCGTGATCGCGGTCGAGACGGCTTATCTGAAAGCTCATTACACGGTCGAATATATGACCGCTTTGCTCTCGGCCTCGAAAAACGATACCGCCAAGATCGCCTTCTATGCTGCCGACTGCCGTTCGATGGGGTTTGACGTGCTGCCCCCGGACGTTAACTCGAGCGGCTGGGATTTTACCATCGAAGATTGCAATGGCGACTGTGCTGCCATCCGTTTCGGCATGGGCGCTGTGAAGAACGTCGGTCAGGCGCCGGTTGAACTGATCATGGAAGCCCGCAAAGAGGGCAAGTTCAAAGACCTCAACGATTTCATCCGCCGCGTGGATCTGCGCCAGGTGGGCAAACGCAGCCTGGAATGCCTGATCCGCGTGGGGGCGCTCGACGATTTTGGGCCGCGAAAAGCCTTGCTCGATGCGATGGATAACATGATCTCGATCAGCAGCAGCCACTTCAGGGCGCTGCAATCGGGCCAGATGAGCTTTTTTGGCACAGTAGAGGGCGTGGAAGAATCCATTTATCTGCCGACCCTTTCAACCCTTGACCCGCGCGAACAGCTTGAATGGGAAAAAGAGTTGATCGGTCTATATGTTTCTGACCACCCGCTCAGCCCCTATATCAATGCGCTGCGCGGCAGGATCACCCATTTTTCAAGCGACCTGAGCGAAGCCGCCAACAAAGAACCGGTTACCGTGGCCGGTCTGGTTTCGCGCATGCGTACCTTGACCACCAAAACCGGCAAGCCAATGGCCTTTGTCACCATCGAAGACCTGCAGGGCCCGGTGGAACTGGTCATCTTCCCGAAGACCTGGAGCAAATTCGGTGGCCTGATCCATCAGGACAGCATTCTTTTGGTGGATGGCAAAGTGGATGCCGAAAGTGCCGACCCGAAGATCCTGGTGGATTCGGTGAGGGCGGTGAGCGAAGAAGACCTCAGCGCTGCCAGCAACAATGAAACCGCCGTTTACGAAGCGCCAGCGCGATATCAGACTGAGCGGCCTACATACCGGGCAGAAGAACGACCAGTCGTTCAAAATGTCGATCTTCCACCAGAAGATGCGACCGACGATGAGCCCCCCATGCCACCAGAACCGGCAGACTGGCACTTGAATATGCCCCCCGGTGATGATAGAAACTTCCTCTTTGATGCAGAAGTGGATGTGGAGATAAGCGAGCCCGATCTGCCGGTTGCCGAATCTGTTGTAGTGATTCCTCCCCATGCAGAACCGCAAGTGGCCCTGCACGTTGAGCCCGTGGTAGAACCTGCCCCCAAGATGGCAGAGCCTGGCCCGGCCACACGCATGCCGCCCTTCATGGTCAACCCACGTGTCTACGACAGCCAGGAGAGCTTAGACGCTCACGATGCCCGCATGGTCACCCTGGTGCTGCGCGCCAGCGGCGATAAAGAGCGCGACGTGCGTCGCTTAAAACGCGTGCACGGTTTGCTGCGCTCCTGCCCGGGTAACGATCATTTCTGCTTCATGGTCTTTGAAAACGGACATCGCCATTTTCTCGATTTTCCCAACGATACAACCGGGATCAATCAGGTGTTAATCGATCAGCTCGCCGAATTGGTAGGCGCTGAAAACGTTCAAATCGAAATCATAAAACTCCAGTAAGAAAGCGAAATCATATATGGTAGAACCAGGCAAGAAAATTCAGACGATCGGGGTGATGACCTCCGGTGGTGATGCTCCCGGTATGAATCCGTTCATCCGGGCAGTGGTACGCACGGCCTCGGCCAATCACATCCGCGTGTTGGGCATCGAAGGCGGCTACGAAGGCTTGATCCACGGCAAATTCTGTGAGCTGGGCGTGCGTGACGTGGGTGGCATTTTGCAGCGCGGTGGCACCATTTTGCAGACCGCCCGCAGCAAAGAGTTCCGCGAGGCCAGCGGCCAGCGCGAGGCCGTGCGCCAGATCAACAACGCCGGCATGGATGCTGTGATCGTGGCCGGCGGCGACGGTTCGCTGCACGGCGCGCAGGTGCTGGCGCAAAAGGGTGTGCCCGTCATGGGCGTGCCCGCCAGTATCGATAACGACATTTACGGCACCGACATGTGCATCGGCGTGGATACGGCCTTGAATACCATCGTGGACGGCATCGACAAGATTCGTGACACGGCTTCTTCTCATAACCGTGCCTTTTTGGTCGAGACGATGGGACGCGAGTCGGGCTACCTGGCCGTGCAGGCCGGCATCGTTACCGGGGCAGAACTGGTGCTCATCCCTGAAAGCAATATTCCCCCCGAGCAGGTGGCTACCTCGATTGAAGAAGCCTATCGCCGCGGCAAGACCCACGCCATCATCGTGGTTGCCGAAGGATACAAGCCCCACACCGCAGAGTTGGGCGCCATGATCGACGCCATGGATATCGGCTTCACCACGCGGGTGACCATTCTGGGGCACATTCAACGCGGCGGCAAACCGACCGCTTTTGACCGGCTGCTGGCCACCCGATTCGGTGTCAAAGCGGTGGAATTTCTGATGGACGGGCTGAGCAATGTGATGACCGGCTTAAATGGGGGGGACATCACCCCCGTGCCCATTGATGAGGTGCTTGCCAACCCAAAACGCGTATCAGAGGAATTTGTTCACATGGCCGGCATGCTGGCCCGATAAAAGCAAAGGCCGGGAAGAAAACTCTTCACGGCCTTTTTATTCCTGTGCAAAAACAAATTTGCTTCACACGGAGCAATTTTTAAACGACCTTTTTGCCCAATGAAGCCAGATAGATCACGAACAGGTTTTTACCATCCAGCCCCAGCGTTTGGTTGAGCTGGTCGTCGTCATAAGCGGCAATCGGGCAAATGCCGCAGGCCAGTTGTTCCGCACCCAACGAGAGGTTTTGGCAGGCATGGCCGGCGTCCAGGTGCATGTAGCGATAGCCGCGTTCCACATAGCGCCAGAACATGCGCTCCACCACGGCCACCCAGATGAAGGTGGCTGCACTGTTGGCCACCTGCGACTGATCGTGACAGGCCGCCGTGATCTGGGCGTTAATATCGGCATCCGTTTCGATCTTGAACAATTTGTGTTCGATGGCGGCGTAGCGATAAAGCCCCGCTGCCAGACCCTCCACGCGGTTGATGAGCAAATAAGTCTCAAGAGCGTGGCGTGCTCCGGCTGAAGGAACGGTGCGGGCCGTTGACGGACGGCTGGAAATGCGCTTTACTCCCTGAGAAACCCACAACAAATAACTCAGTTCGTTCAAGGTGAGCGCCGTCTCAGCATATTTGCGCAAAGTGCGTCGATCTTCAATGGCCGTGCGCACATCCAGGGCGGGCACTGAAAAGGTGGATGGATGGGGAAGATCGATCAACGTGACACCTTCAGGGATGGGCAGCTCCAGCGGAGGCTGTGGGATGATGCCCTGATCCTGGGGTGACTGTGAGATTTCCGAATAGCGCGTTCTGCGCATGAATTCCTGTCCGATTGATTCTGCCATATTACCCTCCAGTTGAAACAATTTTTACAAGTTTATCAAAACCAGGGCAGTGCAGCGTTTTGGCGTGACGGCCAAACTCTGTTCTGAACTGCCGTTCAAAGCCGCATCTTGCATAAAGCGTCTGCGCCGGAGCGTTGTCCAGTTCCACTTCCAGCACCAGGCGAGAAAAGCCGTTCTGCTGCGCCAAGGCTGCGGCTTTTTCGATCAATTTTAACGCAATCCCCTGGCGTCGGTAATTGGGGGCAACCGCCAGATGTGCGAGAATGTATTCGTTTTTTTTCGCCTCATCCGAACGGCCGATCACCATCAACCGCCAGAGCATTTTGAGCACTTCTGGAATGCTGTACAAGCGAAAAATTCCTCTGGCAAGTGCCCCTTCCAACTCACCCAGGCGATCTCCCGGCAGGGTTAAGAGCAAACCGGCGATCTCGCCCTGCACTTCGGCCAGCCAGCAAAATTCATAGCTGAAGCGATGCCCTGGGCGAGCAAACCAAGTTTTTAGTATGTTCACTTCGCGGTCAAGACTGCCCAGCCCCATTGTCATCACCCCATAGCCGCCCATCGTGTCCGCGAGCAAAAGGGCAGCCGTGGATGCGTCTGTTGGGGCAGCGGGGCGAATTTTGATATTCATTTTCTACCCCGCGTGATTCGGCCGCTGCGGCAGAAAACGCTTGAGCACACGTCCAAGCAGGGACAGTTCCGGCACCTTGAGAAGGATGAGCATGACCAGATAAATTGCAACCCCCAGCAGCAAACCGCCCAGAGCGATCAGCACCGTGGAATGGCCCGCTGTAAAATGCAGCCAACCCCAAAGCGAGAGCGACATGGCCAGTGTGGCAACGGCCGCTTTGAGCACCCCGGTGCCAACGACCTTTAATTGCAGGCCGCCCAAACGCCGGCGCATAAAGAAAAGCAGACCTATCGTTTCAAGAGCTGTGGCCAGCGAATTGGCCAGGGCCAGGCCGCCGTGCGGCATCCAGCCCATCTGTTGAAAGGCCCAGGTGAACAAGAAACTGAGCCCCACATTCAGGCTCATAGCAACCACGCCCACCATCACCGGGGTACGCGTATCGTGCAGGGCATAAAACGCACGCGAAACGATCTCGACGACGGAATGAAAGACCAGGCCAGCCGCGTAAAACATGAGCGCCCACACGACCATCTCGGTTGAGTTGGAGGTGAACTGGCGGTATTGATAGATCAACGCCACCAGCGGCTTGCCCATCAGGATCAGGCCCAGCGAGGCCGGCAGGGCCAACATCAGCACCCCACGCAGCAAAACCGCCATTGAAGAGCGCATGTCTTCCGGCTTGTTCTGCGCCACCTGTGCCGAAAAGGTGGGCAGGGCGGCGGTGGCCGTGGCCTGCGCGATGACCGCTTCTGGGATCAACATCAGTGCAAAAGCATAATTGATCGCAGCGGTGGCCCCTGAATATGGGGAAGCCAGGTTGCTGTTGATGAGCAGATTTAATTGAACAATGGAGACGCCGATCAGGCGCGGCCCCATCAAACGCGCCACCTCGCGCACTTCGGGCAATTTCAGCCCCAATGTAGGGGTATAGGCGCGCTCAGGCAATTTGAGCAGCGCCGGCAGTTGGATCAATCCGTGCATGGCCGCCCCGGCCACCACCCCCCAGGCGAGTCCTTGCGGGCCAAAGTGCGGCGCCAGAAACAAAGCCCCGATGATCTTCCCCAGCGAATACATGGCCGGTGCCAGTGCGGGCCACAAGAAACTCTGGTGGGCGTTGATGATGCCCATCATTAATCCGCTCAGGCCAAAGATGATGGGGGCGATCAATTGAATGCGCAGCAATTGGGCCGTCAGGGCAATCTTGGCGGGGTCAGTAAAACCGGAGGACAAAATATGGGTGACAGTCCAGGGGGCAAACAAAGCAGCAATGGTGCACAGCAGCACAAGGATGAGGGTTACCAGGTTGGCGACCGAAGAAGCCAGCTTCCAGGCGGTTTTGCGATCTCCGCGCGTGAGCAGGGTGGTAAAAGTGGGAATGAAGGCCGAGGCCAACGCGCCGCCCGCCACCAGGTTATACAGGATGTTAGGCAAAATGTTCGCCGCTGTGTAGGCATCGTTCTGATCGCTCATGCCATAAAGATGGCCGATCAATATTGAAGCAACCAGGCTTAACACCTGCCCGAGCAGCATTGGGATCACGATCGTCCCGGCGGCCCGGGCGATCTGGCGATTTGCGGTATTGGGCTGATTGTTTTCGACGGAATCCATAGTTTTGATTATACTCGGACAAAAGGGTCAAAAATTGCACAAATGAAAAAGCAAGGTTATACTCTTTATACTTAGACTGTTATTGAACTCTTTGATCAATAAAGGGAAGGAACTATGAAATCTGATAATGACGTACAACAGGCAGAAGACAGCCAGACTCTTGAAACCCCCAAAGCGGAAGAGAAGATGGTCGAACCCGAAAACCAAAGCGATAAACGCAGTTTTGGTCAGGTCGTTCTTCCCTGGTTTTTGGTAGCCATTGTGTTTTTCCTCATCGGTGCCGGGCTGGTCTACTTTACCATGTATCAAAATGTCAGCAAAGAACTGACGGATGCAAAAACTCAGGTGAGCGATCTTTCAGGGCAACTTTCAAGCGCCCAGGTGGATTTGGAGAAAGCCAAGAACGATCTGAACACGGCCCAGCTCAGCCTGACCGATGCCCAGAAGCAGCTTGAAACCAGTAATATCGCCACGATCCTCTACAAGCTGCAAATGGACGTGAACACGGCGCGCGTTGGCCTGCTCAAGCTGGACCCCTCCTCTGCCCGTCAGGCTCTGACCTTTGCCAGCGCCGATCTGAGCGAACTCAGCCAGACCAGCATCGAAGCCGACAAGCTCTCCGGGCTGCAGGCGCGCATTGACACCGCCCTGACCAATCTGGAAGGCGACCCGCAAAAAGCCATCGATGCCCTGGATACGCTCTACACCAATCTGCTTTTGATCAGTGACAATTTGAAGTAACTGTTTTTCCCGACAAACAAACAAAAAACTGTCAGAAATATTTCTGACAGTTTTTAATTTCATTTTCTTGAACCTAGCACCAGAGGTATTTGCAACTCCTGCCCGTCGCGGATGACGGTCAGTTGAATCGTATCCCCGGGGCTCTTATGGGCCATGATGTAACTGATGAGGTCAGAATAGGCCAGAACCTGTTTGCCATCCACGGCGGTGATCAGATCGCCGCCTGAATAGAGGCCAGAAACCGAGGTCACATGCGTGCCGGCATGCAGCCCCGCCTGATCCGCCGGGCCGCCGGCAGTCACATCCATCACATAGACACCGCTGGTCTGTTCAAACCCAAGCGCTTCCCAATCATCCAGAATCAAATCGTAAGAATAGCTGCTGATGCCCAGATAAGGGTAATCGTATTTGCCGTCACTGATCAGAGCCGGCACGACCCGCTTGACGATATTGGCCGAAACAGAATAGCCGATACCCGAATTGACCGGTTCACCGTCAGAGTTATAAGAATTGGTGCTAATGGCGCGATTGACGCCCACAACCTCCCCAGAGAGGTTGAAAAGCGGGCCGCCCGAATTGCCGGGGTTAATGGCGGCATCGGTTTGAATGACATCGCCCGCCGAAAAGACATTATTGTCATTGGTCATGTGCATTGAATCGAGCATGCGGCCTTTGGCGCTGACGATTCCAAGCGACATGGAACCGGAAAGGTAAAACGGGCTGCCGATGGCTACCACCATCTGCCCCACTTGCAACTGATCTGAATCGCCCATTTCAAGCGGGCTCAACTCAGAGGGATTTACATCCACCTTTAAGACGGCCAGATCAGAATCAAGGTCTTTTCCTACGATCGTGGCACGCACTTTCAGCCCGCTCGCAAAATCCACCTCTACCTGAGAGGCGTTTTCAACCACATGATAATTGGTGACGATATGGCCCTCTTTATCGAAGACGAAGCCGCTGCCTGAAGAGTAGCCGTTGCGAGAAGTTGCCACCAACGAAACGATGCCGGGGGAAACCTTTTTATAAAGCGAGACCAACACAACATCCAACTGGCTGACATCGCCGTTGATCGTGATCGAAGGCTGCGTGGCCGTAGGGGTCAGCGTAGCCGTGGGGGTTTCAACCATTTGCGTTTGCAGGGTCTGCAGGCGCGAGAGAATTCCCGGCGTAAAGGTGCAGGATACCGTTAATATAAAGATCACAACCAGTAAAATCGCCAGTTTCGCTTTTTTCATAGAACCCCTAAAGTGTGTTATTTTGCGGTGCGCAGCTTTTCAAAAAGCTCGCGCTGGTCAGCCGTCAAAGTGCGCGGCAGCTCTACCCTGGCTTTCACATAAAGGTTGCCAAAGGTATTGGGTTGACGCAAGCGGGGCAAGCCGCGGTCTTTCAGGCGAAAGACCTGACCCGGCTGCGTGCCTGCCGGAATGGTGAGCGTCACGTTGCCGGCGAGTGTAGAGACCACAATCGAGCCACCCAGAACAGCGGTGTAAAGGTCCAGCTTGACCTCGGTGGTCAAGTCTTCGCCATCTATGGTGAAACGCGCATCGGGCAGCACGTTTACGACCAGGTAAAGATCGCTGTTGCCATCCGGGCCGCCGCCGGCCACACGCACCTTGGTACCCGTCTTGGCACCGGCAGGGATCTTCACCTCAATGCGGCGCTGCCCCACCTGAAAGGCGCGCTGGGTGCCGTGATAGGCTTCATCCAGCGTAATTTCCACTTGCTGCTGGTAACTAGGGCGCGCTGCTGAGCGTGTTTGACGGCGCGTGCTTCCAGTGGGCATGCCGCCAAAAATAGCGCTAAAGAAATCAGAAAAGCCACCCCCGAAGAGGTCGCCGAAATCGTTCATATCCACTTGAGCCCCACCGCGGCCAGCCGCGTTTGCCCAATCGCCCCAGTTGAAATTGCTGGCATTGCCTCCGTTTTGCTGCCATTGAGAGTAAGAAGATCCCAACTGGTCATAGCGAGCACGTTTCTGTGGGTCGCTCAGTACCTCGTAGGCTTCATTTATATCTTTAAATTTCTCCTCGGCTTCTTTATTGCCCTTATTGCGGTCGGGGTGATATTTCATGGCCAGCTTTCGGAAGGCCTTCTTGATATCTTCCGCGCTGGCGTTGCGTTCTACGCCGAGTGTTTTGTAATAGTCTTTGTATTCCATTGTTTCATCTTAAATCGAAGGAATTGCACTGTCAATAGGTTTTCAGACTTTCATACACAATGTTAATGAAGCGAAGAACCTCCCTGCGCAGATAAAAATTCCTGCAGGCAGGCCAAGGCTTCTTCGACATTTTGATACACACAGAGGGTCAGATTCTTGGAGGTATTGCCGGTGATGATCTTGGAAACCCGTTTGCCAGCCTGATAGCAGCAAAATACCGGCTTACCTGTCAGCAGCCCCACGGCCACCTCATAGCCGACCCCATGCGAAGGGGAGCTCACTTCAGCCACCACCACATCGCTTTCACGCAGCCAGGCCATATCGCGGGTATAGATCTCTTCGCCAGAGACCACTTTTTCCATCTCGGTCACCTCCGGGCTGGCCAGGTGAGCTGTGGGCACTTCATGGCCCAGGCTTTCCATTTTACTGACCAGGCGCTGATAAACAGCTTCTTCGGATCGTCCACCTGTGATCGAGCAAGAGAAATATATTTTCATTTTGACATCCTTGTTTTATTTGGCACGCAAAGTGCAACTATTTTTACACAAATCAATGCAATTTCGTATGCTTGACGCTGCTTTCAGCCTGTGCTACTATCTGAAGTTGAGTCAAAGTGGTAGGTTCATTGGTTTGTAATCATCCGAATGCGATCCTGAGGAGCCGCTTATGAATAAGAGAGTTTACGCCATTATACTTGTCGTTCTGGTTACCGGGTTGTTATTGACCGCCTGCGAACGCCCTGCTTCTGTTGCACCGGTCACTGCACCCACCCAGAGCGGCGAGATCCCCTTCCCGGTAGCCACCCAGCCTGACATCATGAAAGAGATCCTCGCCGCCACCCAGACGGCCGGAGCGATCCTCGGCACCGTTGAACCGACCGCCATGCCCATCAGCAGCGGCGGCGACACCAGCGTGCAACCCACTACGTCCGGCACATTGGTCACCATCCCGCTGGTCACTTCCACCCCGATGGCCACCCCCACCCCGACCGCCATTGTTTACCCCACCCCCACCCCGGGCAAACCCAGCACCTACACTTTGCATAATGGTGAGTTCCCATACTGCATCGCACGCCGCTTCAATGTGAACGCAGCCGATCTGCTCGCAGCCAACGGGCTGGGCATGAACACGATCGTCTCGCCGGGCACCACCCTGAGCATTCCGCAAAGTGGCACCTGGGAAGGCACCCGCTCTCTTAAGAGCCACCCCACCAGCTACACGGTTGCCTCGGGCGATACCATTTACTCCATCGCCTGCGGGTTCGGTGACGCCGACCCCAACACCATTATGGCCGCCAACGGGCTGAGCGAAAGCTCCACCCTGAGCGTTGGTCAGGTGCTTCAAATCCCCTAACTCTTATTGACAGTCGCGGCGGAGAGGAAATCCTCTCCGCCGTTTCTTTTTAACTTGGGTATAATCAGCCCTGAGGAAACCCCATGACTTATCGAATTCTTGAAAAAGAAGTGCGCTATCAAAGTTCCATTTTTACCGTAGAAAGCACCTCACTTCAACTGCCCGATCAGCGCGTGCGCCAGTATGACCTGATCCAAATTCAAAACGCGGTCACGATACTGCCGCTGGATGAAGAAAACAACGTGCTTTTCGTCAAGCAGTTCCGCCTGGGCGCCAACAAAATGCTGCTGGAACTGCCTGCCGGCAAGATCGAAACAGGCGAAGAGGCGCTGGCTACCGCCGAGAGAGAAATCCGTGAAGAGACCGGCATGGCCGCAAAAAAGATGCAGCCACTGGGAAATTTTTACGTTTCACCCGGCTATTCAACTGAATACATGTACACCTTTCTGGCTACCGGGCTGTATCCTTCACGTCTTGCCCCAGATGAGGATGAAATTCTCAACCTGGTGAAGATTCCCCTACCCGAAGTGATGCAGATGGTGCAAAAAGGCGAGATCGAAGACGCCAAATCGCTGGCCACGATCCTGCTGGCCATGCCTTTCATGCAAAAACCGGGAGAATAACGAATTTTAATCAACTTTCTCAACCAAAATGATGAATTTGGGATGAATGCCATTTTAAAGGTAAAAAACACCCCCAATAGGAATTATAATTGTATGAACAACGGTTCATTCAAAGGGGCCATTGTGTCCCTATCTTTAATGGAGTCAAGATGACAAGAGAAAAGATCACAATTGATGCAAATGAAGCAGTGGCGCGAGTAGCCTACTTTCTTTCAGAAGTAGTGGCTATTTACCCGATCACTCCTTCATCCAGCATGGGTGAACATGCCGACGCATGGGCTGCCGCTGGAATGAAAAACCTCTGGGGAACGGTCCCCTCTGTTGTTGAAATGCAGTCAGAAGGTGGCGCTGCGGGTGCTGTTCACGGTGCTTTGCAGACCGGTTCAATGACCACGACCTTTACTGCATCACAGGGTTTGCTGCTGATGATCCCGAACATGTATAAGATCGCGGCTGAACTGACCCCAACTGTCTTCCATGTTGCTGCACGCACCATCGCTACACACGCTCTGGCAATCTACGGCGATCACTCTGATGTGATGGCTGCCCGCCAGACCGGCTTCGCTTTTCTCGCCTCAGATTCTGTGCAAACAGCGCAAGATATTGCCTTGATCGCCAATATGGCGACTTATGAAGCTCGTGTTCCTTTTGTGCACTTCTTTGACGGCTTCCGCACCTCAGCAGAAGTCAACAAGATCGAACAGCTTGGTGTGGATGATATCAAAGCCCTCTTCGATGAAGATCGCGTTGCCGATATCCGTGCGCGCGCGCTCAACCCCGAACACCCCATCCTGCGTGGTTCTTCGCAGAACCCTGACGTGTTCTTCCAGAGCCGCGAAGCTGTAAACTCTTACTACGATCGTGTGCCCGAGATCGTCCAGAAAGCGATGGACAAGTTCGGCAAATTGATCGGCCGCAACTATCACATTTTCGATTATGTCGGTGCCCCTGACGCCACCAAAGTGATCGTGATGATGGGCTCCGGCGCTGAGACCACTGAAGAGACCGCCAAATTCCTGAGCGAAAAAGGCGAGAAGGTAGGCGTGGTCAACGTACGCCTTTATCGTCCTTTCTCGATGGAAACCTTTGTCAAAGCTCTGCCCGCCACCGTTCAATCCATCGCCGTGCTTGACCGCACCAAGGAACCTGGCTCAGTTGGCGAACCCCTTTACACCGATGTCGTGGCTGCCGTTACCGAAGCCATCGTCAAAGGCATTGCCCCCTTCAAGACCACCCCGCGCGTCATCGGCGGACGTTATGGCCTTGCTTCAAAAGAATTTACCCCGGCCATGGTCAAAGCCGTCTTCGACGAGCTTGCCAAAGCCGACCCCAAAGATCACTTCACCGTAGGCATCAACGACGATGTGACCCATACCAGCCTTGATTTTGACCCGTCCTTCAGTATCAACTCTGAAACCACCAAACGCTGTGTGTTCTTCGGCCTGGGCTCAGATGGTACCGTGGGCGCCAACAAGAACTCGATCAAGATCATCGGCGAAGAAACCGATAACTACGGTCAGGGTTACTTCTACTACGATTCGAAGAAATCCGGCTCGGTCACCATCTCGCATCTGCGTTTTGGCCCCAGCCCGATCCGTGCACCTTATCTGATCGGCGCCGGTGAAGCCCAGTTCGTGGCCTGCCACAACTTCTCCTTCCTCGAATGGCTGGATGTCTTGAAATACGCCGCCCCCGGTGCCGTATTCCTGCTCAACAGCCTCTACGGGCCGGAAGAAATTTGGGATCACCTGCCGCGCGAAGCCCAGAAAGACATCATCGAAAAGAAACTCAAATTCTACGTGATCGATGCCTATGAAGTGGCCGCCAAGACCGGCATGGGCAGCCGCGTGAACACCATCATGCAGACCGCTTTCTTCGCCATCAGCAATGTGCTGCCCCGTGAAGAAGCCATTGCCCAGATCAAAAAATCGATCAAGAAAACCTATGGCAAGCGCGGTGAAGCTGTGGTTGCCAAGAACTTCGAAGCCGTTGACCACACACTGGCCAACCTGTACGAAGTGAAGGTGCCCAGCGCCGTGACCAGCACCGTCAATCGCCGCCCGGCCGTTCCTGCCGAAGCGCCCGAATTCGTGAAGGATGTGCTCGGTGCCATGATCGCTTTCGAAGGCGAAGGCCTGCCCGTCAGCGCCATGCCCAGCGATGGCACCTATCCGACCGCCACGACCAAATGGGAAAAACGCAACCTGGCGCTTGAGATCCCCGTATGGGAAGAAGACCTGTGCATCCAGTGTGGCAAATGTGCCTTTGTCTGCCCGCACGCCGTCATCCGTGAGAAGGTTTACGATGCGAAGTACCTCGAAAATGCCCCCGAAACCTTCAAATCACTCGATGCCAAGTTCAAAGAATTCCCCGGCATGAAATTCACCATTCAGGTAGCCCCTGAAGACTGCACCGGTTGTTCTTTGTGCGTTGAGGCCTGCCCTGCCAAAGACAAGAACGATCCCACCCGCAAAGCCATCAACATGGCGCCTCAGCCTCCGATCCGCGAAGCCGAAGCCAAGAACTGGGATTTCTTCACTTCTTTGCCGGAGCCCGATCACGATGCTTACACTCCCACCACCGTCAAGAACTCTCAGTTGGCTGAGCCAATGTTCGAGTTCTCCGGCGCCTGCGCCGGTTGTGGTGAGACTCCCTACCTGAAACTGGCCACCCAGCTCTTCGGTGACCGCATGGTCGTTGCCAATGCCACCGGCTGCTCTTCCATCTACGGCGGCAACCTGCCCACCACCCCGTGGGCCGTCAATAACCAGGGCCGTGGACCTGCATGGTCGAACAGCCTGTTCGAAGACAATGCCGAGTTCGGTTTGGGCATGCGCCTGACCCTCGACAAACAAAATGAATTTGCCCGCGAGATTCTCGGCAGCATGGGCGGCGAGTTGGGTGACGAGTTTGTCGCCAGCATTTTGAATGCCCCGCAGACCACTGAGCCTGAGATCCGCGAAGTTCGCAAACGCGTTGAAGCCCTCAAGGCCAAACTGCCCACCAGCAAAGACCCGCGCGCCAAGATGCTGCTCGGTGTTGCCGATGCGCTCGTCAAGAAGAGCGTTTGGATCATCGGTGGTGACGGTTGGGCTTACGACATCGGTTACGGTGGTCTCGACCACGTGATCGCTTCCGGCCGCAACGTGAACATTCTGGTTCTCGATACCGAGGTTTACTCCAATACCGGTGGTCAGTCCTCCAAGTCAACCCCGATCGGCGCTGTGGCCAAATTTGCCGCCAAGGGGAAGGGTATCGGCAAGAAAGACCTCGGTCTCATTGCCATGTCTTATCGTTACGTCTACGTGGCCAGTGTTGCCATGGGCTCAAACGATCAGCAGACCCTGAAAGCCTTCATCGAAGCGGAAGCCTACGATGGCCCGTCTCTGATCATCGCCTACAGCCACTGTATTGCCCACGGTATCGACATGAAGAATGGTCTGGAACAGCAGAAGCTGGCTACCCAGGCCGGTGTATGGCCGCTGTACCGCTATAACCCCGACCTGCTGGAAGAAGGCAAGAATCCGCTGGTTCTCGACAGCAAGGATCCTACCCTGAGCGTGAAAGACTACGCTTACAAGGAAAACCGCTACCGCATGCTGCTTCAGAGCGACGAGAGCCGTGCCGAGGTTCTGATGACCGAAGCCGAAGCCAATGTAAAGACCCGCTGGGAGCTTTACAAACAAATGGCCGCTGTGCAATACTCGAAACCTGAGGAATAAAGCGACCTGGCAATAACTACCAACAACCGGACGAAAAAATTTCGTCCGGTTGTTTCTTTAAATAAAAAAACAGGCTCCATTTGGGGCCTGTTCGATGTACTCTCTACTGCTACTTACGATGATGATTCATCCGCACCAGGTTCGCTGAATTTCTTCTGGCGATAGACGATCCGGCCACGGGTGAGATCATAAGGGCTCATTTCAACCTTTACATGATCCCCAAGAAGGATGCGAATGTAATACTTCCGCATTCGACCTGCCAGATATGCGAGTACTTCGTGACCGTTCTCGAGCTTGACCCTGAACTGCGTACCGGGTAAAGCCTCAACGATCACACCTTCCATCTGAATTTTATCTTCTTCTTTGGCCATCTCTCCTCCAGGAAATACTAGAAACCGAAATCAAACATTAGTCACCGGATTTGGTGAACTGGCGGCGTTTGATGCGGCGGATGGCTTTCTTCTTTTCCACGCGGCGTTGTTCACTCTTGGAGATGAACCAGCGTTTGCGTCGCAGGGTGCTCAACACACCACTCTTGACGACTTTCTTGCGGAAGCGTTTCATCAGTGAATCTGATGATTCGTTCGGGCGTAAAACGACTACTGGCATTTAAACTCTCACCTCCAATCCTGCTTAGGAATAAAAAAACTGCGTGCTTTGCGCGCGCAGCCATTTGTCGAAAGGAAGTTCATTATGGGGCGACATTCAAATAGGGCGATCATCACCTCTTGCGAAATTCTCAATACCGGCTGGCTGCCACACAAAAAGCCTATGTATTATACCGCGAATCTTAAATAATAAAAGGGTAAACTGTTCTTCTTCGGGGAGTGGTTTTGAATACCTGGCTATTTCAGCGAGAAAAAGAAGATCAGAGCAAGCCCCATTCGCCTTGAAGCCAATAAGAATAAGGCTCGCTGCCCAGAAAATCCTTCAGAATGTGATCTGTGATCGCCGGAAAAGCCAGCCTGAAGAACAAAAAGGCTGCAACCACTAAAGCGCTCAGAATCATGCCGGTGAGCGCGAATCCTTTGCCAGTTTGTTTCTTTTTATCGATCAAAACAAGTGAAGTAATACCAAGACCGAGCCCAGCCACACCCAAAAGGAGTGCCAGATCCAGGGTAACAAAACAAAGTACCAAAGCAGCCAGGTCAAAAATCAGGCTGGCAATAGCCCATCCAGACCGTTTCATCGTTGTCTGTGCGTCCATGAGGTACTTTTCCTGTTTTGCGTAGAGTAGATATGAATTACAAATGAAACGCAAATCAGATGCCCTTCCAGGTGACAAACAAAAAAGCCCCGCAGGGCTTCTTTTAATGAGACGATGTCTCATGGCATTTAACTGAAAAAGTCTCTTGGCAATGACCTACTCTCCCAGGAGGTCGCCCTCCAAGTACCATCGGCGCTGACAGCCTTAACGACCGGGTTCGAGATGTTACCGGGTGTACCACTGTCGCTCCAATCACCAAGAGACTTAATTCACAATGTTAAGTTTACCAATTAGTTAGAATAGTATGTAGTCCTCACAAAAAGTACGAGTTCCCCGCACCATATGAAGAAGCCCTCGATCATTAGTACGGATTAGC
>CAYWLG010000006.1:0-211260 GCA_964459385.1 uncultured Anaerolinea sp. | reverse complement strand
TATGTATGGTCTTGGGAGTCGTCACCGGATGCGCGCCAGCAGCCGCTACCCCCACTGAGACCGCCGCCCCGACTGAAGCATCCGCATCAGCCACCGATAATCCGGTTGCTACTACCGTAGCTGGAGTGGATTACTCCAAGTATGCCGGAACAGAATTGGTTTTCTTGCGCCACTCAGGCTACGATGCTGATTGGATGGCCGAAAAAGCCCAGGAATTCTATCAGAAGACCGGGATCAAGGTAACCATCGAACAAGTGGCTTACAGCGAACTGCACAACAAAATTGTCGTCGATATCTCTTCCGACGGTGGGGTATATGACATGTTCGCAACCACTGACTACTGGCTGCCCGAATTCGCTGCCGATGGATGGGTGGTTGACCAAAATCAGTATCTCAATAACCCCAGTCTGTACGACCCTGCGTTCGACTTGGCCGATGTCTCCAAAGCCTTCCTCGAAGCCAACTCCATTAATGGCGAATTGCTGGCCATGCCCTGGAAGTTCAATAGCCAGTTCTTGGTCTACCGCACCGACCTAATTGCAACTCCCCCCACCAACTGGGATGAACAATTGCAGATGGCGGAAGCCAACAATAAAGATAACGTCTCAGGGATTGCGCTTGCACTTTCCAAGACCAGCATCATGGATATTTATCTGAACCTGCTGTATCAAGATGGCGGTACGCTGCTTTCTGATGATTTGAAAACCTGCAATCTGGACGCACCAGAGGCCAAAGAAGCTCTTGAATATCTTGTGAATCTGTCAAAGTACACCTCTGATGGTGCTCTTAACAATCATTGGGATGAAGTAGCTGCGCTTATGGAACAGGGCAATGCTGCAATGGTTCCAATGGTGAACTCGCAGGTAGGCAATATCATGAGCACAGAAAAGTCAACAGTTACTGACAAAGTGAGCTTTGCAGAACTGCCTGGCAAGAAAATCAGTTCGGCCGCCTCAAATACTTGGGGCATTGCAATTTCGCACAACAGCAAAAACCCCGAAGCTGCTTTTCTCTTCATTCAATATTTGATGCAGCCAAATGTCATTCGCGAAATCGTAACCAGTACGAATGGTGGTACCATCCCGGTACGCGGCTCATTGCTCTCGGATTCTGACCTACAGGCATCCTACCCTTGGTTCAAGGTCATGAATTCCATTGCTACTACCCCCGGCCATGCTTTCTCTTATCCAAAATCTATACAGACTACCTCAATCATGGATGTCTTGGCTGGACACCTGCAAAACGCAATCAATGGTTCTGAATCAATTGATGATGCTTTGAAAAACGCCAAAGCTGAAATTGAGCAACTTTTATAACAAGATAGTTCCCTAAAATCCGGCAACGATGAAAGGTTTTCTACTGATCATCGTTGCCGGTCATTTTCAAGAAAGATAAACCGCGCAAAATGATACATACAACTCAGGCAAAACCTAAACGCTCTATCTTTACACAAGACAACCTTTTCATGTATGGGATGATGGCACCAGCATTGATTATTGTCTTTATTGTCTCTATCATTCCGCTGGTGTATACATTTTATCTCAGCTTCCAAAATTACATTCTGACGAAGCCGGGAGCAATTCATTTTGCTGGCTTTGAAAACTTCATCAAGCTTTTCACCGATTCCACCATTCGTGACTCAATCTTGCATACTTTCATATACACCGGGGCTTCAGTTATCTTATCGCTGGTAATTGGCCTCGTACTCGCAGTCGTGATTAATAATGTGACTGTCGGAAAGACTTTTTTCCGTATCGCTCTCTTTACCCCCATGATGCTCTCATCGGTCGTGGTCGGCGTTATCTGGAGATTTTTGTTTAACAATGAATTAGGAGTGCTTAATTATCTGGTCACTTTTTTTGGCGGAGCCAAGATGAACTGGCTGGGAACAGGAACAATGGCAATGACCAGTATCGTCGCTGCTGACGTCTGGCAATGGGCCTCCTATACATTTATTCTGGCACTAGCCGCACTCGAAGCCATGAATCCAGAACCCATAGAAGCCGCCACCATCGACGGTGCCAACTCCTGGCAAATATTTTGGAGTTTGCGCTTTCCACAAATGCTGCCGGTAATTGAGGTCGCCGCGGTCTTCCGATTTATATGGGCTTTCCGTAGCTTTGATCTGATTTATGCACTAACGAAGGGTGGTCCTGGCACTTCCACAGAAACAATGGCGCTTGAAGTTTGGAGGCAGGCTTTTACACGCTACGATATTGGAACTTCTTCAGCCGTATCTGTATTGATGTTCTGCCTTTTATTCTTGATAAGCATATTCCTCCTTCGCAATAGCGTGAAAAACTCATAGGTCGGAGGAAAAACATGAAACAATCGCTTACTTCTAAACTCGTCAATTACATCATCGCTTGCATCAGTGCTGCACTCTTTATATTCCCACTTTACTGGACCATAGTAACCTCCTTCAAGACTTATAAAGAGGCTTTCCAGCAACCCCCAACTTTTCTTGTCTGGCCAAATTTCAGCAATTACATTACCTTTTTCCGCCAGAGCAATATTCTGCAGTTCCTGAAGAACTCAGTCGTCATAACTTTGATATCGGTGATCATCTCAATGGTAGTGGGAGTGATTGCTTCTTATGCATTGACACGTTCTCGACTCCCCGGGAAAGAGGGGATTGGTCTATTTCTGCTCGCTTCCCGCTTTATTCCCCCTATCAGCACATTGATCCCAATCTATCTGATCTTTCGCAAAGTAGGCCTGTATGATACCCAGCTTGGGTTGATCCTGCTCAACTGTGCGATGAACATTCCCTACGTTGTTTGGATGATGCGTGGTTTCATCCAGGAAGTTCCGATCGAGATCGAAGAATCGGCGTGGGTGGATGGATGCGGTAAATTCCGAGCCATGACTAGTATCGTCCTCCCAATGTGCCGTTCGGGAATGGCGGCAACGGCTGTTTTAATCATGGTCTTTACCTGGAATGAATACCTGTATGCCATGATGATGACCAGCGTCAATGCTAAAACCCTGCCCCTTTCGATGATGAACTATATGGGTGAAATGGGGATTGAATGGAATATGATGGCAACGGCTGGTATTGTGATCCTTTTGCCAACAATCATCTTCTCTATCTTAACTCATCGTAATCTTGGCTCAGGTCTTTCTTTTGGAGCTGTAAAAGGTTAAACTTTTCACCTTTGAGCACAGAAAAAGCCAACAATTCATATCGTTGGCTTTTTTGTTGTTTGGTTCATTGATGTAGCAAACAATGTTACCATTCAATTTTGCTGTTATTGGTACTGGTAAAAAAGAAATCATATATTTGTGGTTCTCGTAAAGATTCAGGGGTGACTGAAAAAAGGCGGGGCTCCTTATTTCTCATCATCATTGAGGTCTTCTTATAAACTCGTGTATAATTCCACTGTTCTTAGGTTTGTCTCGTGTGAATTGAGCGCCAAGATGACCAAGCATAATTTTGAGTTTCTTCAAAACCACAACACAATTACTACCTTGACTCGCCTTGCCGATATCACTGCACTGGTCACTTTGTTCACGCGCATAACCACCACTCTCCAAATCAGGTAAAGCGATCAGGTTCTGGCATCCCCAGAACCTTTTTTTATTGCATTTTCAAAATCCTTTTACTCGGAGTACCCTATGCGTAAAGAAGTCGTCTTGATCACTGGTGCCAATGGCGAGATCGGGCATGGATTGATCTCACACCTTGGCGGCAAAAAGAACATAAGCATCATTGCGATGGACGTGATGCCGCTGGACGAATCTCTGCGTCCCAATTGTGAACATTTTATTCAAGGGGACATTCTGGATAACATGCTCTTAGGCCGTCTGGTCGCGGAATATGAGATCCGCACCATTTTCCACCTGGCCTCCATTCTCTCCACAAAGGCCGAATACAACCCTGAAACCGCGCACCGCATCAATGTGGAAGGAACACTGAATTTGCTGCGGCTGGCCGTGGAACAATCCTCCTGGCAGGGACGCCCGGTCAAATTCATTTATCCCAGCTCCATTGCCGCTTATGGCATGCCCGATCTGGCCACCAAAAACAAGGTGGGCAAGGTGAAAGAAGATGAATTCCTCAAACCGACCACCATGTACGGCTGCAACAAACTATACTGCGAACAATTGGGGCGTTACTACACGTACTATTACAGACAGTTGGCGGCCGATCACACGCGTATGAATGTTGATTTTCGCTGCCTGCGCTTTCCGGGGCTGGTCAGTTCAGTCACCATCCCTTCAGGCGGCACCAGCGATTACGGGCCTGAAATGTTGCATCACGCCGCTCAGGGCATCCCATACGCCTGTTTCGTGCGCCCCGACGCCCGTCTGCCCTTTATGGTCATGCCGGATGCCATTAAATCGTTGCTCATGCTCGAATCGGCCCCGCAAGAAAAGCTGACCCAATTGGTGTACAACGTCACCAGTTTTAGCCCGACGGCCATGCAGTTCTTTGAACGGATCAAAAAAGCCTTCCCCAAAGCGGTCGTGACCTTTGAACCGCATGCCGCGCGTCAAAAGATCGTAGATACCTGGCCTGCCGACGTAGATGATTCCGCTGCGGCCCGTGACTGGGGTTGGGCGCCCGACTATGACGAAAACCGCGCTTTTGATGAATACCTGGTACCTTCGGTTAAAGCCCGTTATGCCGGCTGCAAAGACGAGGAAGAATGATCTTTGCAAAATAGATTACAGAAACAGACAATGCGCTTCAATAAAATGAAGCACATTTTGTTTTGCAAAACAGGTTATGGAACGATCAAGACGGCCAGATCGTTAACATTCGTGCCGGTGGAACCGGTTTTGATCAGCCCGCCCACCGCAGCGAAAAAGGAATAGGCGTCATTGTTGTCCAGATACTGCTGTGGGTTCAAACCCAACGCCAAAGCTTTTTGATAAGTAGCATCGGTCACTACGGCTCCGGCCGCATCTGTGGGGCCGTCTTCTCCATCGGTGGCTAACGTGAAGAAGACACCCCCCGGAATGGATTGCATCGGCGCTACCGCCGCCAGCGCGAATTCCAGGTTTCGGCCACCCAGACCACTGCCCTTAACCGTAACAGTTGTTTCTCCGCCGCCAATGAGAAAAGCCGGCCTGGACATTTTCGCCAACAGAGCTTCCGCTTCATGAAAGAAATGGGCACAGGTATCTCTGGCCTCACCGGCCAGTGGAAACCCAATTTCGGCGGTTTCATATTCAGCTTTAGTAGCTTCTTTAAGTGCAGCCATCACGGCATGATGGCTACCGGCCAGAATTTCATTTACTGCCTGGCCCACCTTGATCTCAGCCACTTTGAGGGTTTCCGGTTTTTCGCCTTGTAAGCCTGAACGTAAATAAGCCAAAACACTTTCGGGCAGTGTTGAGGCGAGTTGGTACTGCTGCACCACCTCCCAGGCATCTGCAAAGGTTGTTTTGTCTGCCACGGTTGGCCCGGAGGCGATCACGCTCAGATCATCACCGATCACGTCTGAAAGGATCAGCGCATGCACCCTGGCCGGTTGTGCCAAACGCAGCAGGCCTCCCCCCTTGAGCGCTTCCAGATGTTTCCGCACCGAATTGATCTCATTGATATTTGCCCCACAGCGCACCAGAGCTCGATTGGTGGCCTGCAAATCTGTCAGTGAAATGGGCTCATACGGTGAAGAAACGAGAGCGGATGCGCCCCCGGAGACCAGTACCAACACCAAATCCTCTTTGCCGACATCTTGCAAAACCTCTTGAATCTTTTGGCCAGCCCTCAAGCTGCCAGCATTGGGGATTGGATGCCCCCCTTGAACGATCTCGATTCCCTGCCATGCCTGTGGAGTTTCTGGCAGCACTTTGGTTACGCACACCCCACGATCTATCCGTTCACCCAACCGCTGCACGGCTGCCCGTGTCATTGCCAGGCTGGCTTTGCCCATGGCGATCAAAATTACTTTTTTAATACTTAAATAATTGGTTTTCCCTATGCACAGATTGCCATTTGAAAGTACAATGGAGCCAGCCACAAGGCGATACGGATCTACATCCCTTAAAGATGCCCGGATGACATTTTTGATCAGGCCAGAAGAAGGAAATTCTGCCTGGTCATTTTCAGTGTCCAAAATGAGTTCGCTCATGGAATTAAGACAAAGTACTGAAAAACAAAGTACTTTTTGCTCCTTCAAATTTTGTAAAATGGATGAAGTGTTTGGTCGATTTTTGTAGCATCTTTAAATTATAAGCAAGGCTTGCAAAAGCTATTAGTTAATTCATTGTTTTCTCAGGAGGAAAACTCGTGGACAAGAATCAAATCAATGGTCTTTTGAGACCGAAATCCGTTGCCGTCATCGGCGCTTCCACCACCCCGGGGAAGATCGGTTACACCGTCGTAGATAACCTTATCAAGGGCGGCTACTCTGGCACGATCTATCCCATCAACCCAAGCGCCACTGAACTGTTGGGTCTGAAAGTTTACCCCAGCATCACCGATGTTCCCGGTTCCGTCGATTCCGCCATCGTTACCGTGCCGGCCAAGTTGCTCCCGGCCGTGACCGAAGAATGCGGAAAAAAGGGTGTGAAAGGCCTCATCGTCATCACCTCCGGTTTTGGTGAAGTTGGCCGCAAAGACCTCGAAGACGAGATGGTCAGCACTGCCAAACGTTACAACATGCGCATTCTCGGCCCAAACATCGTGGGTTCCTTGTCAAACTCCGATAAATTCAACGGTTCTTTCGCTCCCTGCCTGCCATTGGCCGGTAAAGCCTCCCTCATCAGCCAGAGCGGCGCGCTGCTCATCGCCCTTGACGCAGCCACCTACACCCGTAAAGTTGGTTTTGACAAGCTGATCTCCATCGGCAACATGTCTGATGTCGATTTCGCAGATCTCATCGAATGGCTCGACGATGATCCCGACACCTCCTGTGTTTCCTTATATATTGAAGGTCTCAAAAAAGGACGTGCATTTATTGAAGCTTCTCAGAAGACCAAGAAGCCTATTATCGCTTTGAAATCCGGTGTTTCTGCTCATGGTGCCGCAGCGGCTGCTTCTCATACCGGTTCGCTGGCCGGTGCCGCCAAAGTATACGGTTCTGCTTTTCGCCAGGCGGGTGTGATTCAGGCCACCGACCTGAATGATCTCTTCAACCGCACCCAGGCGCTTTCACTGCAGCACCCCATGAAGGGTGAAAATTTGCTCATCATCACCAATGGTGGTGGTGTGGGTGTGCTGGCCACCGATGCCGCCGAGCGTTTTGGCATCCCCCTGCATTTTGCCCCTGAAGATGTTCAGGAAGAACTCAAGAAACACATGCCCGAATTCGGTTCAGCCAAGAACCCGGTGGACCTCACTGGTATGGCCGGCAATGAGTGGTATTACGATTCTGTCAAATTCGCCATCGCCCACAAATGGACGGATGGTCTGATCGTGCTCTACTGCGAAACCGCCATGACCAACCCGCTTGAGATCGCCCAAGCCATCAAGAAGGCCGTGGACGATTCCAAGGTTAAAGATACCCCGGTGACCGTTTCCTTCGTGGGCGGTGAAAAATCCGAGGCCGCCATGGCCTGGCTGGTTGAAAATGGCATTCCCGCTTACGGTGCCCCCGATGTAGCTATCAATGCAATGGCTGCCCTGCATGAATATGCCCAGCTTCACGCCAAGAAAGCTGATTTCAGCTTCAAGTCAGACGCCAAAGCACGCAAGGCCTCATTGGAAGTCATCAACAAAGCCCGCGCAGAAGGCCGCGACGCCCTCACCGAGATCGAGGCCAAAGAAGTCTTCAGCGCTTATGGCTTGCTGACCACCACCACCCTGCTCGCCAAGACCGAAGACGAAGCAGTTGCCTTGGCCAAGAAAGTCGGCTTCCCGGTAGTGATGAAAATCGTCTCCCCCGAGATCCTGCACAAATCGGATGCCGGTGGCGTCAAAGTGAACATCAAAGACGAGGCCGCGGTTCGCGATGCCTTCAAGACCATCCTCGCCAACGCCAAAGCTTATAAAGCCGAAGCCAACATTCACGGTATCGCCATTCAGGAAATGGCCCCCTGGGGCACTGAATGCATCCTCGGTTCTGTGAACGATCCCACCTTTGGCCCCACCATGATGTTCGGTTTGGGCGGCATTTTCGTGGAAGTGCTCAAAGACGTCACTTTCCGCGTTGCCCCCATCTCTGAAGATCAGGCCGCTGAAATGCTGACCGAGATCAAAGGCGCCCCCATTCTGAAGGGTGTGCGTGGTGAATCCCCGCGTGATCGCAAAGCCCTGGCCGAGACCATTGTGAAATACTCCACCATGATCATGGACCTGGAAGATGAGATCAAAGAAACCGATGCCAACCCCGTGCTCGTGTATGAAGAAGGCAAAGGCCTCAAGGTTGTGGATGCACGCGTCATCCTCAAAGCCAAGTAAACTTTGATAGATAAAGTTCAGGGCGGTCAATTGACCGCCCTGATTTTTTTAACCTGCTTTTTGCCTGGCAACGTAAACCTTGACTGCCTCCCGAAAGAACTCGGCCAGGCCGCTGTTTACCTTGTCAAAATTAGCCTTAAAGCGCTCATCTTGATTGTAAAGCTCAGATAATCCCACAAGTTGGTCCAGGTTGGGCGTCCAGAAGTGTTCCATGTTCTTGCGCCAGCGGGCCACGCAGGTCTGGGCGGCATCAGAGGCAGCGCCCTGCGGTATGGCAGCCGCCATATCTACATAGATCTGGCCAGATTCCTGCAGGATGCGAGACTTTTCCTCATCGGAATATCCCTTCCATTTTTTGTTGGAAGCGCGCACGATCTCAGGATCATACATCTGCTCTGCTTCTTTGGCGTATGCTTCTTCCTGCGCTTTGCTAAGCCCTTTAAACAACTCTTTGTTGTCCATTTTTGTTTTTCCTTTCAAATGCTCGATTGTCTTTTCCACAGTAAGTACCAACTGCTGCATTTGCACGATCTTTTGCTCCAGCGCGGCCTGGTGGTCTTGCAATGCAGAGAGGATATCGAAATCATGGCGTCCCATGAGCTCACCGATCTTCTCCAGCGGAATTTCCATCTGCCGGTAAAGCATGATCTGCTGCAAACGATAGACCGCTTCCTCCCCATAGTAGCGATAGCCGTTATCGCCGACCTGGGACGGCTTGAGCAAGCCGATCTCATCGTAGTAATGCAGCGTGCGTGGGGTAATACCCGCCAGCTTGGACAGTTCTTTTACTGTGTACATGGCTAACAGTATAAACTATTACGTAACGTTAATGTCAAGGCCTCAAAAATAAATCCCTTGAGGTCAATTCACTCAAGGGATTTTCGTCTTATTTGGATTCCATCAACCGCTTCCAACTGCCCACCCAGGGGGTGCCCAACCGGTTGCGTTCAGGCACGGTGATCTTGTTCAACTTTTGCGCGATCTTGGCCGAGGTCATCGCCACCGTAGCCCAGTCATCTTTTCTTAGCGCCTCACTCATTGTTCGAGCATAACTGCTCGTCCATTCCCATTCCAAACGGAATTTATCGGCTTTTACCCAGTAACCCCGCTTCTCCCAGGCGCCGACTGAAGCCTCGATCGTGCCATTTACCTCGTCCAAGGCCAGTGCCACATAGGCTGCCAGATCTCTGGTGAGATCATCTGTGCCCTGCTGTTTCATCAATTCCCGCAAAGCCAACACAATGCTGCGCGTCAATTGGTTGCGCTCTTTCCCGGCGCTGTCTGGATTGTAAACGCGGCTCAACTGAGCCTCCTGATAAGAAAATGGCCAGCCGCGGCTGGTAGCCAATATTATAGCGCAGAATTTATTCTCTCTTTGACTGCAACAGCCACCCATAGAAAAGCCAGGCGTTGGCAGCGAAGGCAATCTCTACCATATATGTCACCTTATAGTATAATTTCTGCGCATTTGGGGAAATGCTGGAATTGGCAGACAGGCATGACTTAGGATCATGTGCCGCAAGGCGTGAGGGTTCAAGTCCCTCTTTCCCCACACTAGAGAAAAATTTAAAAAAGAAGGAATAACCCTTGAAACTCGAAACCCAACTCCTCGATAATCATCAGATGAAGGTGATTGCTGAATTTGAAGCCGACGCCCTTGAAAAATACAAACATCAGGCTGCCCGCAAACTTTCTGAACGCGCCAAGATCCCCGGCTTCCGCCCGGGCAAAGCGCCCTATGATGTGGTGGTACGCCTTTATGGCGAAGAAGCCATCACCGACGAAGCCAAAGGCTTGCTGGTAGATGACAGCTACCCCAAAATTCTGGAAGAAGCCAAGATCAACCCGGCAGCCCCCGGGTCTCTTGAAGAGATCAGCGAAGGCGACCCCGTCAAAGCCACTTTCGTTGTGCCGCTTGAACCGACCGTTGAGCTGGGTGATTACAAATCGCTGCGCAAAAAATACAGCCTCAAGGCCGTCTCTCAAAAGAAAATTGATGAGTTCATTCAACGTATGCGCCGCAATTACGCCACCGCTGAACCCTCTGATAAACCCGCCAAAGAAGGCGATCTGGTCTATTTGAAGCTGGACGCCACTTTGACCAAACCCGAAGGCGATGAAAAAGCCGAAGTGCTCAAAGAGTCCCCCACCCAGGTGGTCATCGGTGAGAACGACCCTGAAGAGAATGATTTCCCCTACGCCGGTTTCGGTGACAACCTCAAAGGTCTCAAAGAGAACGATGAGAAGACCTTCAAATACACCTACCCCGATGATTCAAAATATGACCGCCTGCGCGGCAAAGAAGTTGAATTTCACGCCGTGATCGAATCGGTCAAGACCCTGACCCTGCCAGAACTCAACGACGAATTCGCCCAGAGCCTGGGCAACTTTGAGAACCTGGAAAACCTGCACGATGTGGTCAAGACCCAACTCGAAGAACAAGAGAAGAACGACTACGAGCGTGGTTACTTTGACGATCTCATCAACGATCTGCTCAAGAAAGCCACCGTCAAATATGCCCCGCAGACGTTGGAGCATGAGATGGAGCACGTGGTCGAATCCATTCAGCAGGACCTTGCCAACCAGCGCATGGAACTCGACACCTATTTGAAGACCCTCAAAAAGGAAAAAGACGCCTGGATGGAAGAAGAGGTCAAACCGGCCGCCCAACGCCGCCTCGAGCGCTCCCTGGTGCTGGATGAACTGGCCCGCAAAGAAGATGTGAAGGTCAATAACGAAGACCTGCAAAAGGAGTTCGAGAGCATCATCAACGAGATGTCTTACGGCGCAGACATGAAGAAACTGCAAAAAGAACTGCGCTCTGAGCGTATGGCCAATGCCATCGCCATGGAAGCCGCCAGCCGTCTGCTCAACCGCAACGTGCTCGAACGCCTCAAAGAGATTGCCACCGGCAAAGCAGATGAAGCCAAAGCCGAAACAAGCGAAGGCGAAGCTGAAAAACCGGCCAAAGCCAAGAAATCCAGCAAGAAAGAAGCTGCTGGTAGTGAAGCCGCTGCAGAAACTGCTGAAAAGGTAGAAGAAGCTGCCCCCAAGGCCACAAAAGCCAAGAAATCTGATAAAAAATAGATATTCATGGTGTATGATGGAGCAATAACGGAGGTAAAGTGAAACTACCCAATTTTCAATCAGTGATTCCCATGGTCATCGAGTCGTCCGGACGCGGTGAGCGAGCTTATGATATTTACTCTCTGCTCTTCCGCGAACGCATCATCTTTCTCGGTACCGCTATTGATGATCAGGTTGCCAATGCAGTCGTAGCTCAATTGCTCGTTTTGAGCCGCGAAGATCCTGAAGCCGACATTCAGATGTACATCAACTCCCCCGGCGGACAGATCTATTCAGGCCTTGCCATCTACGACACCATGAAGGTGATTCCCAACAAGATCAGCACCGTGGCCGTAGGCGTGACCGCCTCATTTGGCACCGTGTTACTGGCAGCCGGCACCAAGGGCAAACGCTATGCCCTGCCCAATGCCACCATCCACATGCATCAGCCGCTGGGCGGCGCCGAAGGTCAGGCCTCGGATATCGAAATCCAGGCCAAAGAAATTCTGCGTCTTAAAGCCAGCCTGATGGGCATCCTTTCAGAAGCGACCGGCCAACCACTCGATGTGCTCGAACACGATACGGATCGCAACAAGTATCTGGATGCAAAGCAAGCTGTGGAATATGGCCTGGTGGATCAGGTTCTGACCCCACCCAAGCAGTAACCACATTAAACTTAACAAACCGGGTGGCTTTGGCTATCCGGTTTGTTTTTTGGAGAGCAGCATGCAAATTCAACACCTCAACAACATCAAAGCCCTGGTTCTCGACATGGACGGAGTATTGTGGCGCGAAAATGAAGCCATTGGCGATCTCAATGCGACTTTCACCAAGTTTGCCAATGCCGGTTTGAAAGTGCTGATGGCCACCAACAACTCCACCAAGACCCCGCAGCAGTATGTTGAAAAACTGGCTTCACTGGGGGCACATGTTTCGATTGACCAGATTATCACCTCTGCAATGGGTGTTGCTTATTTGCTGCAAAAGCGATTCCCGCAGCGCGGTGCGCTCTATGTGGTGGGTGAACCCAGCCTGAAGACCACGCTAGAAGAAGCCGGGTTCACGATCTCAGAGAAAAATCCCGTGGCGGTTGTGGCTGCTGTGGATCGCAGTATCTCATTTGAAAAGCTCAAGATCGCCACCCTGCTCATCCGCAGCGGCGTGCCCTTCTATGCCGCCAACCCCGACCGCACTTTTCCCACACCTGAGGGCCTCATCCCCGGTTCTGGCGCGATTCTGGCGGCTTTGGTGGCCTCCACCGACGTAGAACCCCTCATCGCTGGGAAACCCAGCCCTACCCTGTATGATTTTGCCCTCGAACGGTTGAGAACCCGACCCGAAGAAACATTGGCCGTGGGCGACCGCCTGGAAACAGACATTTTAGGCGGGCAGCGTGCCGGTCTGCATACTGCACTGGTACTTTCGGGCATCTCCTCCAAGGAAGAGGGGTTGGCCTGGAGCCCGAAGATCGACCTGATCGTGCCGCAATTAGGAGACCTATTCTAGGTGAACACGCTTTTTTACGATCTTTCTTTTGCTGAACTGCAAGAACAGCTAAAAGCACTGGGCGAACCGGCCTTTCGTGCCAAACAGCTCTGGCAGGCCATCTATCATGATCTGGCTGCTTCACCCGACGACATCTCCACCCTGCCCAAGGCGCTGCGGCAAAAATTGAACGAGACATTTTCGTTTGCATCTCTTGACCCTGCCCGCAAGCTGGCCTCGTCAGATAACCAGACCATCAAAACGCTCTTTCATTTGCATGACCAGCGTGCCATTGAAGCCGTGCTGATGTATTACGACGAACGGCAGACCCTGTGCATCTCCTCTCAGGCAGGCTGCGCCATGAATTGCTCTTTTTGCGCTACCGGACAGATGGGCTTCAAACGCAACCTTTCCAGCGGCGAGATCGTCGAGCAGGTGCTTTATTACGCCCGTGCGCTCAAAACGCAAGAAATGGTGGTCACCAACATCGTAGTCATGGGCATGGGCGAGCCTTTTCACAATTATGAGGCTGTGCTGGGTGCCATCGAACGGCTCAATGACCCCGAAGGCTTTAACCTGGGCATGCGCCGTTTTACCATTTCCACCGTCGGGCTTGTGCCCATGATCCAGCGTTTTGCCTCTGAGAAACGCCAGATCAATCTCGCGGTCAGCCTGCACGCCGCCAATGACACCCTGCGTTCCTCGATGATGCCGGTAAACAAAAAGTACCCGGTTGCCGAGTTAATTGAGGCGTGTCGTGAGTATGTTGCCCAGACCAACCGCCGCATCACCTTTGAATGGGCTTTGATCCGCGATGTGAACGACCGCACCCAGGATGCGCTTGAACTGGCCGGTCTTCTCAAGGGCATGCTTTGCCACGTCAATGTGATTCCGCTCAACCCCACCAGCAAATTTGACGGGCAGGCCACCACGCGTGAACGGGCGGAAGCATTCAAGCAAACGCTCGAGTCACAGGGTATCCCCTGCACCATTCGTTTGCGACGCGGCATCGACATCCAGGCAGGTTGCGGCCAACTGGCCTCGCTGGAAACAAGCTAATTCAAATTCCGACATGATATAATCTTTGCGCTATGGCAGATACCCTTTTTTCAAAATGGAAAGACTCGCTGGATCGAACCCGCAAAGCCAGTTTTGGCCGTATTGCCACGTTCTTTGGCGGTTCTGACATCACGGAGGATACCTGGGACGAACTGGAAGCCTTACTGATCCAGGCCGACCTGGGGGTGGAGACCACCCAGTCAGTGATCAAATCGCTCAAAGAACAGGTCAACGATCAGGGCATCATCAAAACGGATGAATTTACCCAATTGCTTAAAAACGAACTGCTCAGCCGTCTTTCTGTCGTACCAGAGTTGGATCTGAGCCACGATCCCACCGTGATCCTACTGGTAGGAGTGAACGGATCAGGCAAGACCACCACCGCTGCCAAATTAGGGAAGCTTTTCAGCAACAGCGGCAAAAAGGTGTTATTGGTAGCGGCCGATACTTTTCGTGCGGCCGCCATTGACCAGTTACAGGTTTGGGCCGAACGTCTGGGTCTGCCCATTGTGGCCGCCCAACCCGACAGCGACCCCGGCGCCGTCACCTTTGATGGCATCCAATCGGCCCTGGCACGCAGTTATGACGTGGTACTGGTCGATACCGCTGGCCGCCTGCACACCCGCTACAACCTGATGGAAGAGCTTAAGAAAGTGCACCGTGTCGCGGGCAAAGCCCTGCCCGGCGCACCGCATCTGGTACTGCTGGTGCTCGACGCCACCACCGGTCAGAACGCTCTCATCCAAGCCAAAGCATTCCAATCGGCAGTGAACGTCAACGGCGTCATCCTTACCAAGCTTGATTCCTCCGCGCACGGAGGTATGGCCTTCGCCATCCAAAAAGAGTTAAATTTGCCCATTTATTATGCCGGTCTGGGCGAAAAACCCGAAGACTTGCAGCCGTTCGACCGCGAAGCTTTCGTAAAAAGCATTTTGAATCACTAAGTTGAGGAAACATGGAAGACCTGATCCCTGTATTGAAATCCAATCAATCCACCATCCACTCCCTCATGGAGCGTCTTTGACTTACCCCAAAAAGAAGAACTATTAGCCGATTATCAAAAACAATCGGAAGACAGTAATTTATGGAATGATCCCCAGCAAGCCCAGGCGCTGATGAAGAAACTGGCTGATCTCAGAGATGAGATTGCGATCTGGCGCACGCTTGAGAAAAAGATCAACGACACTCTGGAGCTGGCCGAACTGGAAGATCCCGCCTTGCAGCCCGAACTGGCAAATGAAACGACTGCCATCCAAAATGAACTCAACAAGCTGGAACTTTCCACCCTGCTGGGCGGCAAATATGACCGCGGCAACGCCCTGCTGACCATCAATACCGGCGAAGGTGGCACCGATGCCCAAGACTGGGCCGCCATGCTTGAACGCATGTACCTGCGCTGGGCGGAACGGCGCGGCTTTAATACTGAAATCCTCGATTTCAGCGAAGGCGAAGAGGCCGGCATTAAAACCGTGAGTATCGCTGTCAACGGCCCCTATGCCTATGGCTACCTGCGTGCCGAGAAAGGCGTGCACCGACTGGTGCGGCTCTCGCCTTTCGACTCGGCCCACCGCCGTCACACTTCCTTCGCTCAAGTTGAAGTGCTGCCCGAAGCCTCGCAGGAAGACCCGCTGGTGGTCATCAATCCCGATGATCTCAAGATCGACATCTATAAATCTTCCGGCGCCGGCGGACAAAACGTGCAAAAGAACGCCACCGCGATCCGCATCACCCATATTCCCAGCGGCATTGTGGTTTCCTGTCAGAATGAACGCTCACAGATGCAGAACCGCGAGAACGCCATGCGCGTGCTGCGCTCCCGTTTGCTCGATCTGGCCCAGCAGGCTCAGGATAAGCAGCTCGCCGATCTGCGTGGTGCCTACCAAAAGGCCGAATGGGGCAGCCAAATCCGTTCTTACGTGCTGCATCCCTACCAGATGGTCAAAGATCACCGCAGCGAATTTGAGGTAGGCAATGCCCAATCGGTGCTCGATGGCGATCTAGATGGGTTCATCGAAGCCTATCTGAGAATGAGCAAATAGCCAATATCATCAAGACAGCGAATGGAGAGGATTGATTGAAAAGTCCTCTCCATTTTTAATGTAAAAGGGTTTTTCTCTAATTGAATTCTTGCAGTAGAATAAACTGAAACTAATTTCACGACCAAAAATAACTGTTTTCAGGAGCCAGGATGAGCCAGGACAATACCCGTATTTTTGTTGGCGATACTTTGTTGCAACCTCAAAAGCAGGCAGTCCAGGGCGAATACGTGCATCTGCTTGGCGAATCGTTCTATAAGATCGAGAATTACACCACCATGCCGCCGTTTTTTATGAGCCTGGTGAGCAGTTCCAATCACTGGATGTTCATTTCTTCCAGTGGCGGGCTTTCTGCCGGTCGCATCAATGCTGGGCACGCACTCTTCCCCTACTATACGGTCGATAAGCTGACCGAAAACGGCGAGAACACCGGGCCCTGTACCGTGTTTTTGGTCCACCGCCAGCAAAAGCGTTCGCTCTGGCAGCCGTTTTCACAACGCTTGGCGGGCGTATATTCGCTGGAACACAATTTGTATAAGAATATTCCCGGCAATGTGCTGGTTTTTGAAGAAATCAACCATTCTTTAGGGCTTGCTTATCGCTATGCCTGGCGCTCGGGGGATAAATTTGGCTTCGTTAAGAGCAGTTGGCTGGTCAACCTGAGCGATTCACCCTGCACAATCGAGTTAATCGATGGCCTGCAAAACCTGCTCCCGGCCAATGTTTCAGACCAGACGCAAAACATTTTCAGCCCGCTTTTGGATGCCTACAAACGCAACGAACTTGAACCCGCTACAGGTTTGGGAATTTTTACCCTCAATTCTTCTCTTACCGATCTGGCCGAGCCCAGCGAGTCACTGCTGGCAAATCTGGCCTGGCAGGTGGGGTTAAAAGCCGATGCTTGGCTGCTCACCTCAGCCCAGGTGGATGCCTTCCGCAGCGGGCAGAAAATTGAAAGCGAGCACGAAACGCGCGGTCAGCGCGGCGCCTATTTTGCCCACGCTGTGATTGAGCTGGCTGCCGGCAAGGAAAAAAACTGGCATATCGTGGCCGACGTAGACCAGGATGCTGCGGCAGTGGTTGCCCTCACCCAACTGCTCAAAAAACCTGTTGCAGAAGTAACCCAGTTGATCGAGGCCGATCTGGCAGCGAATACCGCGGCGCTTGAGAAGATCGTGGCTTCTGCTGATGGCATCCAGTTGACTGAGCGCCCGCTGCTCTCCGCGCACCATTTTGCTAACGTCATGTTCAACGAGATGCGCGGCGGTTATTTCCCGGCACAATATCAGGTCGAAAAAGCTGATTTCATCGACTTTGTCCATGTGCTCAACCGTGCTGTGCTACAATCGCAGCAAACCTGGTTCGCGGCACTGCCGCCCCAATTGCGCATTCAAGAGTTGTTGGCTCTGGCCCAGGCCAGCGGCAATGCCGATCTGGTACGCCTCTCCAATTCCTACCTGCCGCTTTCCTTCTCGCGCCGACATGGCGACCCAAGCCGGCCCTGGAACCGCTTTTCGATCAACATCAAAAAGAAAGACGGCTCACAGCAGTTGGATTACGAGGGTAACTGGCGGGATATTTTTCAAAACTGGGAAGCCCTGGCCTGTTCCTATCCGGAATACATAGAAAGCATGATCTTCACATTCCTCAATGCCACCACCGTGGATGGCTACAACCCCTATCGGGTGACCCGTCATGGCATCGACTGGGAGATTCCCGAACCGGGCAACCCCTGGGCCAATATCGGCTACTGGAGCGATCACCAGATCATTTATCTGCTCAAATTGATGGAACTCAGCGCCAAAGTTCATCCGGGCCGCTTGCTGGGTCATTTAACGCAGCCCATGTTCAGCTACGCCGAGGTACCCTATCGCATCAAACCCTATGCAGAGATATTGGAAGATCCCTTCAATACCATTCGTTTTGATTGGGAGTTGAATCAGGCGATCAAAGAGCGCGTCTCTCAGCTGGGCAATGATGGCAAACTGGTGCAAACGGCCACAGGTGAGGTGCTGCATGCCAACCTGGCTGAAAAGATGCTGACGCTCCTGCTGGCCAAACTGGTCAATTTTGTGCCGGAGGGCGGCATCTGGATGACCACACAGCGCCCCGAATGGAACGATGCCAACAATGCGTTGGTGGGCAAAGGGCTCTCCGTGGTGACGCTGGCCTACCTGCGCCGCTATGTTGTTTTCTTGCGTTCCTTCCTGGCTGAATCAAAAGTCTCCACTTTGCCATTACACGCAGAAGTGGTCGCTTTCTTTGCCCGCATGGCCGCCATTTTGGCCGATTCGCTGCCGCTGCTGAACGGACAATTTAACGATGCACAGCGACGCACCCTTATGGATGCGCTGGGACAGGCTGGCAGCGAATATCGCTGGGGATTCTACAACTCCGGTCTTTCCGGTCAGACCGCCGAACTGGATACGGCTGCCCTGGTAAACTTCCTTGATCTCGCCCAACAGTATATCGATCATTACCTGCGCGCCAATCGCCGCCCGGACGCGCTTTATCATTCATACAACACCCTGCGCCTGCAGCCCGGCTCCGCAAAGGTGAATCCTCTCTACGAAATGCTCGAGGGCCAGGTGGCCATCCTCTCTTCTGGGCTTTTGAACGGAGCGGAGTCGCTCGAACTGCTCAAAGCCATGCGCGCCAGCGCACTGTTCAGGGCCGATCAGCACAGCTACATTCTGTACCCTGATCGTGTGCTCAAAGGCTTTGTCGAGCGCAATCGCATCACTACTTCACAGGTGAGCGGGTTAAAGCTGGTGGAAGCCCTGCAAAAAGCCGGTGATACCAGTCTTATGGTGCGCGACGAGCTGGGCGATTACCACTTTGCCGGTAATTTCCGCAACGGCGTGGATCTCAAAAATGCGCTGGGACTTCTCAAGCAAGACGCTCGCTTTGGCAAGTTGGTAGAACAAGAGGGTGCGGCAATTGAGGCACTCTTTGAGGCGACCTTTCATCACGAACAGTTTACCGGTCGTTCGGGTACCTTCTTTGCCTTTGAAGGCCTGGGCAGCATTTACTGGCACATGATCTCCAAGCTGCTGCTGGCCGTGCAGGAAACAGTGCAGCGAAATCAAGGCGACCCTGCACTTACAGGATTGATGGCCCGCTATGACGATATCCGCGCCGGGCAGTGCTTCAATAAAAGCGCCGCCGAATATGGTGCCTTCCCCACCGACCCCTATTCGCACACACCCGCGGGGCAGGGAGCCAAACAACCGGGCATGTCGGGCATGGTCAAAGAAGAGATTCTGGCCCGTCAGGCTGAACTGGGTTATACCGTGGAAGAAGGCTGCATCCTCTTTGACTTCTTGCTTTTCAAACGGGAAGAGCTGCTTGCACAGCCTGCCACTTACCGCTATCTCGACGTGGACGGCAGTTGGCAGGAACTGTCACTTTCAGCCGGCTCACTTGCCTATTCAATTTGTCAGGTGCCCATCGTGATCAGTGCAGGTGAAGAGGGCTCTGTGCAGGTGCACCTAGCGGACTGTAAGGTCATCACCCACAGCGGCCAGCGCCTGGATGCCGAGACCAGCCGCCATATTTTTGAACGCGACGGTGTTGTGCGATCCATTGAAGTCATTTTGCCCAAAGAATGATCGTGTTTGTCACAAATCAGTGATGTAAAAAACAGACGGTTTTGAAAACCGTCTGTTTTTGTTAAAGATAATGGGGGAACCTGTTTACTTGATCACAACCCCGTGCAGGTCTTTAAAGACCTCGGCCGTTCTGATCACTTCTTCCTGTTTCATTTTCGCATTCCAGCCCAGCTTTTTGGCGAACAGATCGGCCATCTCTTCGACCACAGCCTGGTTCACCTGACCCAACCATCCCAGCGTGGAACGGCGCAGCAGTAAGTCTTCCATGTGCACGGGCAGTTCCTGCTCGATCAAGAAGTTCACCTCGCCCACCTTCCAATCGGGCAAAGAGCGCAGGGCTTTGTTCCCTTCAGCGGCAACTTCTCTGGCAACCGGCAGGCAGCGTGTGCCGTACCGGGCAAACAAGGGCGCCACATCTTCTTTGCTGAGACCGGTCTTTTCAGCCACATAACTCAGGGTGGCTTCAACATCCGCGCTGGTCTTGGGGTAATCTTTGCCGCCGCCGATGCCCAGCATTTCGGTCTTCTTTTTGCGTTTGAGACCCAACTGCGAAAAACAGCGATCGGCCACCTGCTCGCCAAAAGCGCGGTAACTGGTCCACTTACCGCCGACGAGGCTCAGCACCGGCAGCTCTCCCAGCGCATCCACTTTGATGCTGTGATCGCGGGTGATCTGCCCGGCCGTCTTGGCGTGAGAGAACTCCAAAGGACGCACGCCCGAGAAGCGGAAAACGATCTGATCCTGTTTGACGGGAATATCGGGGAAAACGCGTGCCACCAGATCGATAAAGTAGGTTTCCTCCTCAGGGGTACAGCGCACGCTGTCGGCATCGCTGATCGGCAGGTCGGAGGTGCCGATGATGACCTTATCGTAAAACGGGAAGATCAAAACAATACGGCCGTCTTTGTTCTCAAAAAAGAATTCGTCTTCCCCAATCGCCTTGCGCAGTTCAGGGTTCTCTACCACCAGATGCGAGCCCTTGGTGCCGCCGATATACTGCTTGTCGATACCCATCGAACGATTTACCGGGTCGATCCACGGGCCGGCGGCGTTGATGAGCACCTTAGGCGTCACTTTAAATTCTTCGCCGCTAACCTCGTCGCGCAGGGTCACCTGGCTCTCATCGGCACGCACAAAGCTGACGTAATTGAGGGCACGGGCGTGGTTTCCTTCAGCTAAACCGTCCGTGAGCAGATCCACCGAGTAACGTTCCGGCGAAAGGATCTGGCCATCGTAATAGCGGGCCGTGTATTTTACCTGTGAATTCAGGCGGGGGTGGCGTCGCAAAGACTCGGAGCGCCCAAAGAACTGATGCGTGGGCACGGTCTTCTGTTTGCGGGTAAACGAATCGTACATGATCAAGCCGAATTTGATCACAAAGGCACCGCGCTCTGCGGGTCGGTCGAGCAGATTCAAGAACTTCAGGGGAGCATTGAGCAAGCCAGACCAGAATTTAAAGATGGGGATGGTGGTAGGCAGCGGTTTGACCACATGAGGAGCATTTTCGATCATGCGGTTCCGTTCCTGAACTGCCTCATGCACCAATCGGAATTCGCCGTTTTCTAGGTAGCGGATGCCGCCGTGAGCCATGTGCGAAGAAGCCGCCGAAGCGCCTGAACAAAAATCGCCGCGGTCAACGATCAATGTTTTTACATTATTCAACGCCAGGTCACGAAAGGTACCGATGCCATTGATGCCTGCACCGACGATCAAAACGTCCACATGCGGGTCTTGCTTGATTTGCTCGATCAGTTCTTGTCTTTTAAACATACCTGTAAACCCTCCAAGTTATTCTTTGGTGAAATTCATTTTGCTTTGCAAACCCTGGCCTAATTCCTGTGAGCGTTCATAGGCCGCCAGAACGGCGCGCGAAATGGCGGTGCGGAAACCCGCCTTTTCGAGGAAGTACAGCGCCTCAGCCGAGGTGCCTCCCGGCGAGGTAACATCATTGCGCAGCTTGGCAGGGTGCTCGTGGTTGGTCATATAAAATTCCACGCTGCCGCGAAAGGTCTGCGATACCAGTTGTTCGGCAATGCGGCGCGGAAAGCCCAGATGCACGGCTGAATCGATCATCGCTTCCATGAACAGGAACACATAGGCCGGCCCGGTACCTGAGACGGCAGTGGCCATATCCATATAGTTTTCATCATCCACGAAAACTTCATCGCCTAAGGCTTTGAAGAGCTGGCGGGTGTTCTCCTGCTGGGGCTCAGTCACCTTTTCTGATGCTGTCCAGACGGTGATGCCCATCGCGATGCGGGCAGGCGTGTTGGGCATGGCACGGATGACTAGATCGTGATCCAGACCCTTCATCAGCGTATCAATGGTAATGCCGGCCACGATGGAGATCACCAGTGCGTCTTTGCGAATTTTGCCGCGCAGTGAATTGGCAACCATTTTGAATCGCTGCGGCTTTACCGACAACACCACAATATCGGCCTCTTTTACCGCTTCGGCATTGTTATCGGTGCTGCGCACTCCGTACTGGGCTTTCAAAATCTCGTTTCGGTCAGTTTCTGGCCCGGAAATAATGATGTTCTGACCTGCACAACTTTTGCTGCTGATCAAACCTGAAAAAATGGCCTCGCCCATGACCCCAGGGCCAATGATCGCAACCTGCATCTTGTCTAGCATAAGCTCACCTACCCTTCGTGATGTATGCAAAGATTTTACCGCGAATACGATAAATTTCATACAAATAGACCCGCACAGGTGAAATTTTCGCAATTATGGGTTATGATTCGACCGTTATGAACGAACAGAAACCACCCGATTTCATGATCCGCGAGATTCCAATTTATGGGCGGTTTATGCTGGCCCCGATGGATGGCTACACCGACAGCCCCATGCGCCGGCTGGCAAAACGCTTCGGTTCGGCCATTTGTTACAGCGAATTTGTCAATGCCCTGGATATTCTGCATGGGCATCCCCACCTGAACACCCTGATCGCTTTTGCTGAAGAAGAACGGCCCTTTGCTTATCAGATCTACGATGACAACCCCGAACGATTTTTGCTGGCTGCCCAAAAGTTGGTACAAAAAGAACCCGACATCATCGACATCAACATTGGCTGTTCGGCAAAGAACGTCTCGAATCGCGGCGCGGGCGCCGGGTTGCTGAAAACCCCTGAAAAGATCGCCCAAATCGCCAGCCTGCTGGTAAAAAGCCTCAACGTGCCCATCACGGCCAAGATCCGTCTCGGCTGGGATGATGACTCGCTCAACTACATCGAAGTGGCTCACATTTTGGAAGACTGCGGCATCAGCCTCATCACCGTGCATGGACGCACCCGCCGCCAGGAGTATGGCGGCAATGCCAACTGGCAGGCGATCGCCGAAGTAAAGGCCGCCGTCAAGGTTCCTGTCATCGGCAATGGCGATATCAAAACCTATGCCGACGGACTGCGCCTGATGGCTGAATCCGGCTGCGACGCGGTGATGGTGGGGCGTGCTGCCATTGGCAACCCGTGGATCTTCGCCAATTCTGACCGCAGTCTGGTGAGCAAAGAGGAGGTCTTCTCTGTGCTTTCCTGGCACCTCAGCGAAACGGTTGCGCTTTATGGCCCCAATGTGGCCGTTCCCATGTTTCGCAAACACCTGGGACGCTATTTGCAAGGCTATCTCGTTTCTGCCGACATACGCAGGACCGTTTTTAGCATTTCAGAACCAGAAAAACTGCTGCAAGAGATCAAACAATTAATGGCACTTTAAACCTGCATCTTCGGAGGGATATGGATATTCTTGAAGAAATCATCGCCACCCTGCCAAAAAACCCGGTAAAGGTCAGGAACATCAACCTCGGTGTGCACTGGACGGCTGTCTGCAGTGAGCATTGCGGCATGGCCTCCACCCTGACCAATGAAAATCTGCCTCACGCCGACGTGACGGGGGCCGGCACCCTGCACCAGCGCAGCGCACAAGACCTGGCCAAATGGGTGTTTTCAGAGAATCACTACGAATCGAGTATCGGTATGGCCGCCCTTAACTCTCTGGTGCAGCCCGACCCGGCTGCCACAGTGGAGTTGAACGCTTATGATTGGCTTTTTGCCAACTGCGCCGGCAAAGAGGTAGCCATTGTAGGCCATTTCTATTTCGTTGACCGGGTCAGAGAGCTGGCGCGCAATCTGTGGGTGCTCGAAAAGAACCCTCGCCCAGGGGATATCCCGGCAGAATATTCGGCCGAATATCTGGCCAAAGCCGAGATCATTGCCATCACCGGCAGTGCCTTCGTGAACCACTCGATGAGCAACGTGCTGGCCATGTGCAATCCCAAGGCCACCATCATGATCCTGGGGCCTTCTACGCCCCTCTCACCGGTGTTGTTTGAACATAACGTGTCCATCCTCTCAGGTGCCCGGGTTGTGGACGAAGCCGGGCTGCTGCTCACCCTGCAGCAGGGCGGCAGCTTTTCTCAGTTGTGGGGGGTGAAACGCGTCACACTCTTTCGCAAAGGATTTAACGCATGAATTCATTCGATTACTTCTCTGAAATCCCGGCTGCCGTTACCGTGTGCGATAAAAGCGGCCTCATTCTCTATATGAATCAAAGATCCATTGAGACCTTTAAAAAGGATGGTGGTGCAGACTTGATCGGCAAGAACCTGCTCGACTGCCACCCCGGCCAGTCGCACGAAAAAGTGCTTGCCTTGCTGAACAGCCATACCCCCAACTCCTACACCATTGAAAAAGAGGGCGTGCATAAGATGATCTACCAGACGCCCTGGTTCGAAAATGGCGAGTTCAGTGGATTGATCGAGTTTTCATTCGTGATCCCGGCAGACATGCCCCATTTTCTGCGAGTCTAAAATGTTCATTTATCACATCACCCGGCAGAGCGAGTGGCAGGCGGCTCAAGAAAAAGACGAATACCTTCCTGAAGGCTACGCGCAAGACGGCTTTATTCACGCCTCCTTTCGCGAACAGGTGCTACGTACTGCGGCTAAATTCTACGCCGGGCAAAGCAACCTGGTGCTGCTGCAAATTGACACCAACAAGTTGGCTGTGGAAGTGAAAGGTGAAAACCTGGAAGGCGGCAGCGAGCTTTTCCCGCACATTTACGGACCACTGCCCTGCAGCGCCGTGATTCGGGCAGCTTCTTTTGACCCCGCTGCGGACGGACAGTTTTCTTTCCCGGCAGCCATACAGGATTGACATATAATCATTAAAGAGGATGCAACATGAAATATTTTGTCATTGAGATCACCTATACTGCCCCGCTGGAGCAGATTCAAACGACCACAAGCCTGCACCGCGAGTTCTTGCAGCGCGGCTACGATCAGAACCTGCTGCTCCTGTCTGGCCCGCAGAACCCGCGCCTGGGCGGCATCGTGCTCGCCCGTGCCAGCTCGCTGGATGAGATCAAAGCTTTTTTCAAGAACGACCCCTATCAGCAAAGATCACTTGCTGAATACCGTTTCATTGAATTTGTGCCGGTGAAACATGCCGCTTTGGTCGCCCCTTGGATCGAATTGGAGGATAAATGAGTTCCGAAAATGTACATTACGAAGAGTTTAAAGTGGATGGCGAAAGCCTGCTTGCCAAGATCAAAGAACTGATCCACGAAGGCAATATTCGCAAGATCTACATCAAAGACAGCAAGGGCAGCACCTATATAGAGATCCCGCTCACCTTTGGCATCGTCGGCACCCTGCTGCTGCCGGTGTGGGCAGCCATTGGCGCCATTGCCGCACTGGCCGCCGATTTCACCATCGGCGTCGAAAAGGTGGAATAGCAAAGCGGCGCAGCCGTGGTAAAATTGTTGCCGTTGTCCCCGTAGCGCAATGGATAGCGTGCCGGCCTCCGAAGCCGTCGGTGTGGGTTCGAATCCCACCGGGGACACAGCCTCCTATCTCATTTCCCTTTGTTTTCCAATTCAAATTCGGCTAAAATTACCCCCAGAGGAGTAGCCTATTTGCTCTTCTGCAATTAAGACATTGGAGATCTGCATGAAGTTCTTGCGTTTTCGTGGCCCTGACAAAATGACTCACTATGGCTGGCTCAAGGAAGAGGAAGTCGGCCTGATCGAAGGCGATCTGTTTTCTGAATATCGGCGTCTCGAAGCCTCTTATCCGTTGCGCTCGGTCAAAATTCTTGAGCCGGTGCTGCCCGGCAAGATCATCTGCCTGGGGCGCAATTACCCCGCTCATGCACAGGAACAGGACGCTGAAGTACCCGAAGTGCCCATGCTCTTCATGAAACCACCTTCCAGCCTCCTGCCGGATGGCGGCAAGATCGTGCTGCCCCCGCAGTCGCACCAGGTGGAACAGGAAGCCGAGCTGGTGGTGGTGATCGGCAAACGCGGTCGCTGGATCGCCGCCGAAGAGGCTGAAAAATACATTTTGGGCTACACCATTGGCTGCGATGTGACCGCCCGCGACCTGCAGCAGCGTGACGACCAATGGACTCGTGCCAAGGGGTTTGACACCTTCTGCCCCATCGGCCCCTACATTGAAACGGAGCTTGATGCCGCCGATGTGCTCATCACCTGCCGGGTCAATGCAGAGTTGCGCCAAATGTCTTCGACCAAAGAAATGGTCTTCACAATTCCGCAGATCGTAGCCTTCGTTTCCTCTGTGATGACCCTTGAACCGGGCGACCTCATCTTCACGGGCACCCCTTCAGGTGTAGGCGTGCTCGATGATGGTGATACCATCGAGATCACCATCGAAGGCATCGGCCAATTGCGCAATACGGTGGAAGCCTCTTGATTTTGCAAATTGTTGAATTATACTAATTGGGATGAAAATAGTCTCTAAACTATCTCGAGAGCTCATTCTTTTGATCGCCGGCGTGCTGCTTTTGGCCGGTGGTTTGGTTGGCATCTGGTTTGTTACCCATTCGAGCGGGCAAACGCAGACCCCCACTCCCAATGCCGCCACGCAGACCGCTCTCTACGATCAATCGCTGGTGGTGCCCGCCAAGGCCACCCCAACGCCGCAATCCACTTCTACAATAGCTGAGACCTCCCCCGAAATTGAAACGCTTAACTTTGGCAAATTCTATGTACACGCCAGCCTAAAATCAGGTCTCGACGATCCCAAAATTCCCGATCGCATCGTCATCCCGGCAATCGGACTGGATGCTTCGGTGGTCGTCGCCGGATACAATTCAACGGATGTGGATGGCGAAACCTTCGGTCAGTGGGAAGCTCCCAATGAGTTTGCCGCCGGCTGGCACCCCGATTCTGCCCTGTTGGGGCAGCCCGGCAATACGGTCATCAATGGACACCACAATGAATTTGGGGAAGTTTTTGGCAAACTGGTTGACCTCGAGATCGGCGACAAGATCTATGTTTATTCACAGGGCAAGAAGTACTCTTTTGTCATTGCCAACCGCATGATCTTGCAGGAACGCTTCGTCGATATGGCCACCCGGCTCAATAACGCAAGATGGTTAAGTCGTACGGATGACGTACGGCTTACATTGGTTACCTGTTGGCCGAAAATTTCGAACACCCACCGCCTGATTCTGGTGGCGCGGCCGCTGGATTGATTTTTAGTAATAGAGGGGAAGATCTTCCACTTGTTCGGCAACTACGAATAAACGGCCCCAAGAGTCTACACCATTCTGTGCAATGCAGGTCTGCATCACCAGGCGGCCATCTGGGTTATACATTTTCAAGAACAGACCAGATGCGCTGAGAATTTTTTCCGGATTGCTCAGATCAACGAAATCTGAATAGGGGCTGTAGGGGGAAAGTGCCTGAAATTCATCAATCTCAGTGATCTCATAAGTCAGTTTCGTTCCATCCCCATAAACCAAAACGACACGATCTCCCACGCTGAGGTCAAAGAATCTTGCTCCGGCCAGGTTATTGTGAGCGACCAAACCGATGGAACCATACAGCGATGCGGTCGAAAATTGGGTTACCACATCTGACATTGTAGACACAAAAGCCGGATTACCGGTAGGCTGTTGCGTTATTTGATAAGCAAAAGTGTCTTCCGAAAACAGACCTACCACCTGCCGCGCATTGCCATTCACTACGGTGGCGCTAAATTTATCCACAGAACCGAGCAATTGGGCGCTTTCTGCCTGGTTGCTATCCGTAGTATTCGTGGCGGTTACCGGAATCAGTGCCACGGGCTGCATAAAGAAAAAGCTGATCGAGAAGAAGGAGGTAAGAATGCGGAAGAATTTATTCATGCCCCAATATTACTAATCTTATTTAATTATTACAATACAAAACCACTTGCATAGTTGTAATCTTACATATATGTAAGATCAGTAAGGATGGTAAGTTTTTCACCATTTTGCAAAAACTTGACGAAAAAGATTGCATGGTATAATCTTTAGGTTGTGATCCAATAAATTTTCTCTTTTGAAGGAGTTCCTCTATGTCCGGGCATTCCAAATGGGCAACTATTAAACGAAAAAAAGGTGCGGCCGACGCTAAGCGCGGCCAGATGTTCACTCGGCTGACAAGGGAGATCGTTATGGCAGCCAGAGAAGGTGGAGCCGACCCCGATTCCAACTTCCGTTTAAGGCTGGCCGTCGATAAAGCAAAAGCGCAAAGTATGCCCAAAGACAACATCGAAAGAGCTATCAAAAGAGCTGCAGGTGAAGGTAAAGAAGGTGAAATTTACGAAGAAGTCATGTATGAAGGGTATGCCCCCAATGGCGTAGCCGTCATCATAGAATGCGTCACCGAAAACCGTAATCGCACCGTGGCTGAAATTCGCCACATGCTCTCCCGCTCTGGCGGCAATATGGGTGAGATCGGTTCGGTTTCGTGGCAGTTCAAACGCGCCGCTGTGTTTTCCTTCCCCAAAGAAGGCAACGACTTCGAAAAGATCTTTGAACTGGCCGTTGAAGGCGGTGCTGACGATGTGACCCAGGATGATGAAGAGATCGAAGTGCAGGCACCCGTTGAATCGTTCAAGACCCTCATCGATCGCTTCCGCACAGCCAACATCATCCCGGATGAAGCCGGCTTACGCATGATCCCCAACCAGGAAATGGAATTAAGCGTCGAAGATACCTTGCAGGTCGTGCGTGCCATCGAGAACCTCGAAGACATGGATGATGTGCAGAACGTTTACTCAAACATGAAGATCTCCGAAGAGGCAATGGCCGCAATGGAGTCTGAGTAGGAATATGCTGGTCATCGGGATTGACCCCGGTACAGCCACCACCGGATATGGAATTGTTGAAGAGAACGAACAAAACGAAATTCGCGCGGTGGAATATGGGGTTGTCTCAACAGCAGCAGGTCTCCCGGCCGAAATAAGGCTTCTGGAGATCAACCAAAAGATCAACGAAATCATTCTTCTCCATCGACCCGATTGTGGTGCGGTGGAGAAGTTGTTTTTTCAGCGTAACGTCACCACCGCCATTGCGGTCGGTCAGGCACGCGGGGTGATCTTGCTCTCGCTGGCCCAGGCAGGGCTGCCGGTGCACGAATATACCCCAAACGAGGTCAAGCAGGCCGTTACCGGTTACGGTTCAGCCCAGAAAAAACAGGTACAAGAAATGGTACGCACCATCCTGAATTTGAAGTCCATTCCCAAGCCGGATGATGCCGCCGATGCACTGGCCATTGCCATTTGCCACATCCATGCCAGTGGGTTTCAAAAGCTGCAAATCCTTGGGGGGGCGCAATGAGGATCACCAGCAGTGCCAACGAACAGGTCAAAGCCATTCGTAAGCTGCGTGAGAAGAAATATCGCAGCGAAAGTGGCACCTATTATATTGAAGGCATTCGCCTTGTGCTGGAAGCGCTCACCCAACCTGAGCGTGTCAAAACGCTGATTTATGCACCCGAACTGCTTGAAAGCCCAACCGCTGACGAAGCCGTGCAAAAAGCCGCTCAATCGGGTGTAAAACTGCTGGAAGTAAGCAGTTCTGTGTTTGAGGGCTTTTCGTTAAAAGAGGGGCCAATGGGGCTGGCCGCTGTGGTGCAGCAAAGCTGGTCAAACCTCACGCAGATCAACCCGGCGCGGATGGGCGTCTGGGTGGGACTCGATTCTGTGGCCGACCCGGGTAACCTGGGAACCATCATGCGCACGGCCGATGCAGTGGCAGCGCAGGGGCTGTTCTTGATCGATCACTGCACCGACCCCTACGACCCGGCCGCCATCCGTGCCAGCATGGGAGCTGTGTTTTCGCTCCAGCTCGTCAAACTAACCGCAACAGAATTTTTAACCTGGAAATCGGAGCATCAGGTGCGGATCCTCGGCACTTCGGATGCTTCGCAAACAGATTATGAAGCCGCACATTACCCCCAAAACATGATCCTTTTAATGGGGTCTGAGCGGCAGGGACTGCAAAATGCGCTCATGGCAGGTTGTGATCAGGTGGTCAGCATGCCAATGGCCGGCAAGAGCGATTCACTCAATCTGGCTGTGGCCACCGGGGTGATGCTTTATCAGATCTATTCGCAGCACAGAAAGGCGAAGTTAAAATGATCGCGTCAATTGAAGGAATCATCTCGCAAATTTTGGAAGACAGCCTGGTGGTGAATGTGAACGGGGTCGGCTTTCGCCTGTTCGTTCCGAAAAACGTTTGCAAAGAAGCAGAACTGTACAAATCCCGTTCCTTTTTTACCCATCTGGTGGTGCGCGAAGATGCCCTCACCCTGTTTGGTTTTGAAAGCAGCGAAGAAAGGGACCTTTTCGTGCTGCTCTTGGGCGCCAATGGGGTTGGCCCGCGTACCGCACTGGGCATTCTCTCAAGCATGTCACTCGGGCTCATCCAGAAGGCCGTGCTCTCTGACGAAGCCGACCTTTTCGCGCGGGTTCCCGGCATTGGCAAAAAGACCGCCCAAAGCATCGTATTGCATTTGCAGGGCAAGATCAAGGGGGAAGTTCTCCCAACAGATGCCAGCCTGCGTGAACTGGATGCCGATCTGATCGATGCCCTCACCAGCCTGGGCTACAGCATCGTAGAGGCCCAGACCGCCCTGCAAACCATCCCCAAAGACGCTCCGAAAGACCTGGAAACCCGACTGCGCATCGCTTTGCAGTATTTTTCTTAACTTCCTTAAAAATAATTTGACCTTTTTGTTAAAATGGCCTAATTGAAGTAAAATTATTGACCTGACAGTGTTTATCATGGCTTTTGCCTGGAGGATTCATGCCCGAAGATTTACAACAGTTCACTGAGAACTTACAGCAGAAGATCACTGCATTTCAAACCAAATATGAAGTAAAAGAAGTCGGTATTGTTAAAGAAGCTGGCGATGGGATTGCCCAGGTAAGCGGGTTGACCAATGTGCGTAGCCAGGAACTGGTCGAGTTTGAGAATGGTGTCATGGGCATCGCCTTCAATCTCGAAAAAGACCAGGTAGGCATCATCATTCTGGGCGACTACGCCAGCATTTCTGAGGGCATGCGGGTGCACGCCACCAATCGCATCGCCTCCGTTCCGGTGGGCGACGCACTGATCGGTCGTGTGGTCAACGCTCTGGGCGAACCCATTGACGGCAAAGGCGCCATCCGCACCGATAAATACCGCCCCATCGAACGTGTTGCTCCGGGCGTGATCGACCGCAAAGACGTGGATACTCCGGTTCAAACAGGCCTCAAAGCTATTGACTCCATGATCCCCATCGGCCGCGGTCAGCGTGAGTTGATCATCGGCGACCGTCAGACCGGCAAGACCGCCATTGCCATTGACACCATCATTAATCAGGTGGGCAAAGACCTGATCTGCATTTATGTCGCCATCGGCCAGAAAAAAGCCGCCGTTGCCCGCACCATCGCCCTTTTGGAACGTTATGGCGCTATGGCGCACACCATTTTTGTCGTAGCTGCGGCCGATGAAGCCGCCGCACTTCAATACATCGCCCCTTACTCCGGCTGTGCCATCGGCGAAGAGTTCATGGAAACCGGCCGTCATGCGCTGGTGATCTATGACGATCTTTCAAAGCACGCCTGGGCTTATCGCCAGGTCTCTTTGATGCTGCGCCGTCCGCCTGGTCGCGAAGCTTACCCGGGCGATGTTTTCTACCTGCATTCCCGTCTGCTCGAACGCGCAGCCAGCAAAGCCTTCTCTTTTGCCGTAGCCAAAAAAGAATATGCCGGCGAGACCATCGAGCGCGCCCAAGTCGCTGACAGTGACGTTTTTACCGGCCCGATGGCTGAGCATGATGCCGAAGAAGCGCGCAAATCGCGCGACAACGCTGACGAACTCAGAACCATCAAAGTGGCTGGCACAGGCGGCTCGCTCACCGCCCTGCCCATCATCGAAACCCTTTTGGGCGATGTTTCCGCCTATATTCCGACCAACGTGATCTCCATCACGGATGGTCAGATCTACCTTGAAAACAACCTCTTCAACGCCGGCATCCGCCCGGCCATCAACGTGGGTATCTCTGTCTCGCGCGTGGGTGGCTCGGCACAGGTGAAGGCCATGAAGCAGGTGGCAGGCCGTCTGCGTTTGGATATGGCCGCCTACCGTGACCTGGCAGCCTTTGCCCAGATGGGCTCTGATCTGGATAAATCCACCCAGGGCCAATTGAACCGTGGGCAGCGTCTGCAAGAGATCCTCAAACAGCCACAGTACCAACCGCTGTCACTGGCCAATCAGGTGATCGTGCTTTATGCGGCCACCAACGGTTACGCAGACACGGTCCCGGTCGAAAAGATCAGAGAATGGGAAAGCGGCCTGTTGAAGTTTGTTGAGGCCGGGTATCCCGAAATTGCCAGGGATATTACCAGCAACAATCGCATCTCACCTGATACCGAGACCGCTTTGAAGAATGCCATTCAGGCATACCTGACGAGCTGGACAGAGTAACTGAGGGAACAAAATGCCATCATCACGTGAAATGCGGATGCGCATCAAAAGCGTCAAGAACCTGTCACAGGTGACCGGCGCGCTTGAAACCGTGGCGGCCAGCAAAGTGCGCCGCGCCATTCAAGCCGATGCAGCCTCCCGCCCCTACAGTGAAAAAGCCTGGAAGGTGCTCTTGCACCTGGCTAAACAACCAGGGCATGCCAGCTTGCACCCCCTGCTCACGCAGCGCCCGCATATCCACAATGTGCTGGTCATTATGATCTCCAGCGATACGGGCCTGGCAGGCTCTTATAACGTGAACATCCTGCGCAACACCCTGCTCTATTTCGATCAATTCGATCAGCCAGTTGATTTCGTCTGTGTCGGCAAAAAAGGCCGCGATCTGCTTTTGCGCCGCCGCGCCAAAGTGGTGGCCGAATTCACCGAGTTTAAGAGCCCGGTCAATTTCTTGGATGTCTCGCCGATCAGCCATTTGATCGTGGAAGATTTTCTCAACGAAAAGTACGATCAAGTATTCCTCTCCTATACGCAGTTCGATTCCATGTCCTCTCAGCAGCCCATCATTCGCAAGCTGCTGCCGCTGGAAGTAGATCAGGATGGTCAGGCGGCAAACGCCCCTCACCCTACCAGTTCGGTTTTCAGTTATGAACCTGATGCCAAAGAATTGCTCGATGAGATCATTCCGCGCTTTACCGCCATGCAAATCTACCAGGCCATCTTATCTTCACAGGCCTCCGAGCACGCTGCCCGTATGGTGGCCATGAAGAACGCGTCGGATAACGCCAGCAATCTGGTTGACCTGCTGCAACTGGAATACAACAAGATCCGCCAACAAAAGATCACCAGCGAAATGCTGGATATTGTCGGTGGAACCATCAACCAATAGTTCGCTATTTTTGATTATTTGACAATTTCTGGAGGCAGAAGTATGGATCAAAAAACAGGCACCATTGCACAAATTCAGAGCAGCGTTGTGGATATTGAATTCTCAGAAGGCAATATTCCACAGATCTATGAAGCTCTCGTTGTGCAGGGCGACAATGGCCAGGAATTGGTTTTAGAGGTCGAAAAGCAGCTTGAGAACAATGTTGTGCGTTGCGTGGCAATGGATTCCACCGACGGTTACCGCCGCGGCCTGGAAGCCAAACGCACCTTTGCCCCCATCACCGTACCGGTCGGGCCAGAAACCCTGGGGCGTGTTTTCAACGCTCTGGGCAACACCATCGACAATAAAGGCAAGGTCAATGCCTCACAGCGTTACCCCATTCACCGCAGTGCCCCTGCCCTTGATGAACAATCGACCCGCGTAGAAGTGTTCGAGACCGGTCTGAAGGTCATTGACCTGATCGCCCCCTTCACCAAAGGCGGTAAAACCGGCATTTTTGGCGGCGCCGGTGTGGGCAAGACCGTTATCATTCAGGAGCTCATCCGCTCCATCGCCACCGTGCACAAGGGCAAATCCGTTTTTGCCGGCGTGGGCGAGCGCACCCGTGAGGGTACCCAGCTTTACCGCGAAATGATCGAATCGGGCGTTATGAAAGACACCGTCATGGTCTTCGGTCAGATGAACGAGACCTCTGGCGTACGCCTGCGCGTGGCACTCACTGCTTTGGCCATGTCGGAATACTTCCGCGATCAGGGCATGGACGTGCTGCTCTTCATCGACAACATCTTCCGCTTCACCATGTCTGGCTCAGAAGTATCAGCCTTGCTCGGACGTCTGCCTTCGGCAGTGGGGTACCAACCCACACTGGCCACCGAAATGGGCGAATTACAGGAGCGCATCACCTCCACCCGTCAGGGTTCCATCACTTCCATGCAGGCTGTTTATGTGCCTGCCGATGACTATTCTGACCCGGCCCCTGTGGCCACATTCACCCACCTTGATGCCACCATCGCTCTGGAACGTGCCATCTCAGAAAAGGGCATTTATCCGGCCGTGGATCCGCTCGCTTCCACCTCGCGTATTCTCGACCCGGTGATCGTGGGTGAAGAACATTACAACACGGCTCGTGAGGTGCAGCGCCTGCTGCAGCGTTATAAAGATCTGCAAGACATCATCGCCATTTTGGGCGTGGACGAGTTGGGCGAAGAAGACAAGGTCATCGTCTCGCGCGCACGCAAGATCGAGCGTTTCTTCTCGCAGCCCATGTTCGTGGCCGAACAGTTCACCGGCACGCCCGGCAAGTATGTGCCTTTGAAAGATACCATCCGCAGCTTCCGCGAAATTCTCGACGGCAAACACGATGACCTGCCCGAGCTGGCTTTCGTGATGGTGGGCTCCATCGAAGACGCCATCGAAAAAGCCAAGAAGCTGAACCAGTAGGCGGATTATGCCGATCAAATGTGAAATTGTCTCACAGAGCAAGGTCGTCTATTCGGGCGATGTAGATATGGTCGTTCTGCCCGGTTCTGACGGACAGATGGGCATTTTGCCGCATCATGCCCCTGTATTAACCGTGCTCGATTTTGGCGTTATCACGGTGCGCACCAAGGCCGGTGACCAACACTTCACCGTGGCCGGTGGCATCGCCGAAGTTCAGCCCGACCAGGTGACCATTTTGGCCGATGCTGCTGAAAACGTAGAAGAGATCGATATCGACCGCGCCGTACAAGCACGCAAACGTGCCGAAGAAAGCCTGAAACAAAGCGTTCCAGTGGATGAAGATCGTTATTTAACCGTACAGGCCGCCTTGAAGCGCTCCAATCTGCGCCTCGAAGCCGCCAAACGCTATCGTAAAGACGCCCGATCCAGCAAATTAGTAGATTGAGTCAGGAGTAACATGGCTGGTTTATCCAGAGATCTAGGAATCGATCTGGGCACCACCAATACCGTCATTGCAGAAGGAAATCAGATTCTGCTGCAGGAACCGACGGTGGTGGCCGTGATCGTTGATGAATATAAAATGGTGGAATGGGGCCAGGCCGCCAAAGAGATGGAAGGGCGCGTTCCCGATACCATCGAGATCGTGCATCCCATGCAGCATGGTGTGATCGCCGAATACGAGGTGACCGAAACCCTGCTCTCTTATCTCACCCGCAAGATCACCGGTCCTGCCCGTCTTTTTAGACCGCGCATGATGATTACCGTGCCTTTCGGTGCCACCAGCGTGGAAGGGCGCGCTGTGCACGAAGCCGGCATCGGTGCCGGCAGCCGCGAGGTTTATCTCATCCCACAGCCTTTGGCCGCGGCCATGGGCGTGGAACTGCCTATTTCTACCCCTTCGGGCAATATGGTCATTTCACTGGGCGGCGGCGTCAATCAGGTAGGTGTGATCAGCCTGAACGGCATCGTTTCAGCCGATGCCAGCCGCAGCGGTGGTTTGGCGTTGGATGAAGCCATCATCGCCTATGTGCGCAAACGCTTTGGGTTGGTCATTGGCCAGCCGACGGCTGAGTTGCTCAAAATTCGCATCGGCGCTGCCATCCCCCAGGATGAACAGTTCTCCCTCGAAGTACAGGGACAAGATCAGGTGACCAGCCTGCCCCGCCCGGTGGTGCTGACCACGGATGACATCGTGGAAGCCCTGCAAGACAGCCTCACAGAGGTCACCCGCTTGACCAAGAAAGTGCTCGAGAAGACCCCGCCTGAATTGATCTCGGATATCATCGACCGTGGGGCAGCCCTTTGCGGCGGCGGCGCCCTGCTGCGCGGCATCGACAAGTACCTGACCCGCTCGCTGGGCATCCCGGTTTATATCGTAGATAACCCCCTCACCTGCACGGCCGAAGGTGCCGTCAAAGGATTGGAACTGAAAGACGCGCTGCAGCGCAGCCTCTTAAAAGGATAAAGCAAATCTCCCGATCAAGTTGAGTCGGGAGATTTTTTCGTCAGCTTCGGCGTGAAGAACGCCCACTTAGTAAGAATAAATAGTAAAGAATCGTTGAAACGGACTGCACGGCCGCGGCCACGTAGGTCATGGCGGCTGCATCCAGCGTTTTATTCACCCCATCCATTTCACTGGCGTAAACGATGCCCGAACCGGCCAGCCAGGCTTTGGCTCGACTGCTGGCATCCAGTTCTACCGGCAAGGTCACCAGGGCAAAGGCAGCCGTAGCCGCAAACAGCCCCAGGCCCACCCAAGCTACCGTGGTGCCGGTGGTAGAGGCCATGAACAACCCGACCATGAAGACGATCGGTCCCAGCCAACTACCGATCTGCACGGTGGGTACCATTGCCGAGCGAATCTTCAGCGGCCCATATTCGGCGGCGTCCTGCAGAGCGTGCCCCGATTCGTGCGCCGCCACACTGGCTGCCGCAATCGAGTTGGTGCGATAAACCGAAGGGCTCAATCGCAGCACCTTTTTGGAGGGATCGTAATGATCGGTCAGTGTGCCGGCCGTCTCTTCGATACGCACGTTATTCAACCCGTTTGAATCCAGCATGCGGCGCGCCACTTCAGCCCCGGTTAAGCCGGTCACACTGCGCACCTTGGAATATTTGTTAAAAGCAGATTTGACCTTTGCTTGAGCCCAGAAGCCCAACAACAGCGCAGGCAAACTGAACAAAATGTAAAGTCCATAACCACCGAAATACATTTCAAGCTCCTTTATTTGGAAACCATTTGAAATGATTATACCGGTCAATTATTTGAGAAATATTAGTGAATGATAAAAGAACCTGCATAAATGCAGGCACTTTGTAGACATGTAGAAAAGCTTACTTCAAATTCGGGTACTGATCATCGGCAGGATTGTTGGTCAGGTTCTGCGGATCGCTTCCATCCGCGTTCATCGAATAGATCTCCCAGTTGCCCTCGCGGTTGGTCTGAAAGACGATCTGGCTGCCATCCTTCGTCCATTTAGGATTCCAGTTCGCGCCGCTGCCGTTGGTGAGGGCATGCGTGGCCCCATCGTTCACATTCACCAGGTAAATATCGCTCTCGCCGTTCTGATCGGAACGGAAGGCGATCTGTGTGCCATCCGGCGACCAGGCCGGTGCGTAATCGCTGCCGCTGTCATAGGTGAGCCGACGCACGTTGCTGCCGTCCTTTTCCATGACATAGAGGCTGTACAACCCACTGCTGCGGTCGCGATCAGAAGCAAAGACAATCCAGTTTCCGTCTGGCGACCAGGCCGGGGCAAAGTCATCGCCTGGAGCATTGGTCAGCCGCATCGGAGCGGTGCCATCTGCGTTCATCACGTAAATTTCATTATTGCCATCACGACGCGAAGTGAAAGCGATCAGGCTGCCATCCGGTGACCAGGCCGGGAAAGCTTCATCAGATTCATTCTGCTGCGACAGGTCCTTGATGCCGCTGCCGTCGGCATTCATCACCCCTACAAAGCTGTAGAGGGGGCCAAAACCGGTGAAGAGCAGCTTCTGACCATCGGGAGACCAGGGGCCGGCGAAATAATTCGAATCACCGCGCGTAAGACGCTGCAAACCGCTGCCATCCAATGCCATCAGGTAAAGGTCATCATAATCACCGTCGCGATTGGAACTAAAGACCAGCCACTGCTTCTCTGTGGCAGGCGTTTCAGTGGATGTCGATTCAGGCTGTATAACCGTGCTCGTTACAGTTGGAACCTCAATGGTGGCCTGTGTAGCAGCCGGGGTCGTTTGGCTTGCACAGGCATCCAGCAAAAAGGCCACTATCAGTACCATGACCCAGTTTTTTTGTGTTCTCATAATTTTGTTCCTTTCATGCAATTGTAGCTCTGTCCGGGGACATCGTGCTAAAATGTTTTGTGTAATACAAAATAAAGTTCTGTTCACCCCCTTGCGCAACACGATGAGCACCTACTGGATTTTTCAAACCGAGCCTTGCCCGGCTTTTTGGTTCAATTTTTCAACTGGGCAAAATTCGCAAAAAAAAAGGAACCTATCTGATGATTTCATTAAAAATTTTTCGCACGCCGGTCAAAATAAGCCCAAGCTTCCTCGTTTTTATTCTCCCGTTATGGGCAGTGATCACCTGGTTGGGCATCCGTTGGCACCCGGGTCGTGGACTCTGGACAGGGATTCTGATCGGTTTCGTGACGGTGCTCCTGCTCCTGGTCGCGGAAATCGGGCACCCGATCGCCCACATCTTTAGCGCACGCCTGGCTGGGGCGCCCATGGACGAAATTCGCATCTCCGCCAAAACAGGCATGCCGCGCACACTTTATTGGAATAATGAGGTTGCTCCCAAAGCCCATCGCATGCGGGCCATGGGAGGCGTGGCTTTCAACCTGTTGATGTTCTCGCTCAGTATGGCAATCTATGCGCTCGTACCGACGAAATCACTGGCGGCTGAACTCTCTGCCTGGTCAGCTGCAGGTCATGCCCTGCTCTTCATCATGAGCATGGCCCCTGTGCCCAGCGTGGACGGCGGCTCAATCCTGAAATGGACGCTGGTAAATAACGGAAAAACGATCGCAGAAGCGGATAAGATGGTGAACCAAGTTGATTGGGCAATCGGGATCGCTGCCGCGGCTGTCGGTGTGGTGCTGCTCGCCTTGCGCAGTTGGGTTGCAGGCGGAATTCTGATGGGCATCGCGCTCATCTTCATCATCACCGCGGTAAAAAATCGACATAAGGGCTAAAGCAGCGGCTTTACCGTAACAGTATTTACACACATCTGAAAATCGTTTATACTCTGCTTCGTCGCACTTTTGGGCAGGTAGCTCAGTTGGTTAGAGCGCCTCTCTTACACAGAGGAGGTCGCAGGTTCGAGTCCTGTCCCGCCCACCATAAGAATCCCCTTGACGGGGATTTTTTGTTACAAATTTAACTGGCGGACAAGATTCTCGTATAATATGTATTAAATTATTGAGTGGTTTTTTGGATTGGAGAAAAAAATATGAAAATCAGCGCAAGAAACGTCTTAAAAGGGACGGTTAAAGAAGTCATTCCAGGCGCCGTGAATAGTGAGGTCATCGTTGAAACTGGCGGCGGCGAAATTATTGTGTCAGTGATCACCAAGGAATCCGTTGAAAACCTCGGCATAAAAGTTGGAAAAGAAGTCTATGCGGTGGTTAAAGCGTCTAACGTGATGATCGCCGTAGACTAAAAAGTTCATTCAATCTAGTTAAAGACAATCAATTTCCTTTTTTTGTCCGCAGTTTTTTATGGAGAAGAAGACCAAGAGAATCACATATACGGAAGTTTTTGTTTGTCTACGCCATTTCGCGTTATAATTGGATTCCCACGGGGATGACAGGCTTCGACGGGCGAGGCTGATCCCGGATGGCATGCCGAGAGGTACCGACCTCGTAAACTCAGTACAACCAATTAAGTGCCAACCGCACTAACTATGCAGCTCTTCCTCTCGCCGCCTAGCGTCGAAGGAAAGCTCATCTGACACCTAGCGTGTCACGTCTGCCTGCTCCGCTCTCTTACCGGTAGCAGAGCGGGCGTCACAAAGTAAGAGTGCCGCTTCTCAATCCGCGGGTGAAGCGAAAGAGGGCTTTCGGGCCTGAGCGGATCGCCTCCCTTCAATTCTGTCCGCCTGGTGAAGGCAGGCCAAAGCTCAGACGGTCTAAGCATGTAGAGGTCCGAGGGTTGAATCGTTCGGACGCGGGTTCAATTCCCGCCATCTCCACCTGAACAAAATGAAAGGGCAATCGTTGAATTGCCCTTTCATCATTTAATCAGATGACGCACACCAGCCCTTTGAGGTACTGCCCTTCGGGGAAGTTCAGGGCAATGGGGTGATCGGCCGCCTGTGAAAGCTGTGCCACAATGCGTGCCTCTACACCGGCATCATAGGCTGCGCCCGCCACGATCTTTTGAAAGAGCTCGCGCGAGACGCCGCCTGAACAGGAAAAGGTAAAGAGCGTTCCCCCAGGGTTGAGCAGTTTGAAGGCCAACAAATTAATATCTTTATAGCCGCGGGCCGCTTTTTCAGCCTGGGCGGCAGTGGGGGCAAATTTGGGCGGGTCGAGGATAATGAGGTCAAAGCTGCGCCGCGCATCGCGGAACTTGCGCAAAGCGGTGAACACGTCGGCGGTCATCAGTTCAGAATCACCCTCAGCAAAGCCGTTGAGGGCCAAGTTCTTCTCCACTTCCTGCATGGCTGGTTCGGAGGTATCCATTGAGAGCACCGAACTGGCGCCCCCGGCGAAAGCATAGACCGAAAAGGCCCCCGTGTAACAAAAACAATTCAAAACCGATTTTCCCGCCGCCATCTGGCGCAGCAACTGACGATTGTCGCGCTGATCCACAAAAAAGCCGGTCTTTTGGCCAGCTTCCAAATCAACCCGAAACTTCAGCCCGTTTTCTTCAATAACAAGAGGCTCTCTTTGGGGTTCCCCTGTCAGCCAGCCTTTGACGGGCGTCAGCCCTTCCAACTCGCGCACATCCACGTCGGAACGTTCCAGCACGCGGGTGCAGTCGGTCAATTCCTGCAAAAGCGGCACCAGTTGAGGTTTGAGCACTTCCATGCCGGCGCTGAGCACCTGCAGCACCAGGGTGTCGTTGTAGCGATCCACGATCAACCCGGGCAGGCCATCCGATTCACCGTGCACCAGACGCAGAGCGGTGGTCGCCCCGGCCGGGATCATCTGCCTGCGCAGGTCAATGGCCCGCTGCAAACGCACTGCCAAAAAATCACGGTCAATCGTCGCTTCCACATCCCAGCTCCAGATGCGGGCACGAATCTGTGAAGCGGGGCTGTATGCTGCCAGCGCCAGCGCGTCGCCTGAAGCGTTGCGCAGAAACACGGTTTGCCCGGCTTCGGGTTTGCCGCCCAGCGCATCCACGGCAGAAGCATAGACCCAGGGGTGATGCTGCAAAACAGACCGCTCCCGCCCGGGTTTGAGAATCAATGATGGATATTTCATTGTTTGGCACCGAAATCGGCCAGCAGTTGGTAAAGACCCTCTTCGCTCAAACGGGGAACACCCAACTCGGTGGCCTTCTCCAGTTTGGAGCCGACGTTTTCGCCCAGCAATAAGTAATTTGTCTTTTTGCTGACGCTGTCTGTCACCTTGCCGCCGTATCTCTCGATCAGAGCCTTGGCCTGATCGCGTGAGAGGGTCGGCAGCGTGCCGGTGATGACAAATACCAGGCCATTGAGCACCTGAGCCTCTCCCGCGCTGGTAGAACCTTCCTCCAGCACCGGCCATACCCTAGCATTTTTGAGCTTAGTCAGCACCAACTGGTTGGCTGGGCGTTTAAACCAATCCACGATGGCTTCGGCAATATTCGGCCCTACCCCATCGATTGCTATCAGGTCTGCCTCATTGGTCTGGCTCAGCTCGTCCAGGCTGCGATAGTGGCGAGCCAAATCCACCGCCATCACTTCACCCACGCCGCGGATGCCCAGCGCATTGATCAGCCTGGAAAGCGGCTGCTGACGCGAGGTGTTGATGGCGTCGATCAGGTTCTCAGCCTTTTTATCGGCAAACCCATCGAGTTTTAACAGGTCTTCAGCAGTGATCGTGTAGAGATCAGCCACGTCATGCACCAGGCCCGCCTCCACGATCTGTTCCACGATCTTAATGCCCAGGCCAACGATCTCCATCGCGCCGCGCGAGACAAAATGTTCCACGTTGCGCACCAACTGTGAGGGGCAGGCTGAGTTGACACAATACCAGGCCACTTCGCCTTCAAAATGTTCGGTAGGCTGGCCGCAGGAGGGACAAGTTTGCGGCGGGCTAAAAAGGCGCTCGCTGCCCTGGCGTGCTTCTACGATTGGGCCGATCACGTAAGGGATGACGTCCCCGGCACGTTTGATGAGCACACGGTCGCCGATACGAATATCTTTTTCTTTTATATAGTCAAAATTATGCAAAGTGGCCTGCTTGACCACCACACCACCCACCTCCACCGGCTCGAACATGGCGTAAGGGGTAAGCACGCCGGTGCGTCCTACATTGACCCCGATCTCTTTGAGAATGGTGGTCACCTCACGGGCTGCATACTTAAGGGCGATGGCGCCGCGCGGGTCTTTGCCCACAAAACCCAGTTCGGCGGCCACGTTCAGGTCGTCCAACTTGATGACCACGCCATCCACCTCAAATGGGATCTTGTCGCGGCGCTCCGTCCAGGCCGGGATGCGGCTCACCACTTCGTCAATGCTGGCCACCTTTTCGGCCAGGTCGGTCACCGGAAAGCCCAGTGACTTCAAGTACTGTAAGGTCTGCCACTGTGAGGTCGGCGTAGGCTCGGAGGAGTCCACGATGGCATACGTGAGCAGGGTCAACGGGCGGGTGGCCGTCAGAGCCGGGTCAAGCTGACGCAGCGAACCGGCGGCCGTGTTGCGCGGGTTTAGGTAGGTCTTCTCACCGGCTTCTTCCAATTTGCGGTTGAGCTCGTCGAAATCTTTGGTGAAAATGAATGCCTCACCGCGCACCACAAATCGAGACGGCACATGAACATTGGCGTCCCCAATGGGAATGCGCAGCGGCACTGCCTTGACCGTGCGCAGGTTCTCGGTGATATCTTCACCGATCTCGCCATCACCGCGGGTGGCGCCGCGCACAAAAAGGCCATTTTCGTAATGCAGCACCACGGTCAGGCCGTCAATTTTAGGTTCAAGCACAAATCCAGAAGCTGCCACGCGTTCGTCCAGTTTAATGATGCGCTCATACCAGGCTTTGAGGTCATCGCCCGAAAAAGCATTGGCCAAACTCAGGATCGGTGCCGGGTGGCTGACCTTGACGAATTTATCCAGCGGTTTGGCACCGGCCCGCCGCAATGGCGAATCAGCCGTAGCCAGTTCGGGGTATTTTTCTTCCAACCCGCGCAACTTTTTGATCAGCGCATCGTATTCATAATCGCTGATCAATGTATCGTCGAGCACATGATAACGATAAAAGTGAAAATTGATCTCTTTTTTTAGAGCTTCATATTCGTTTCGAATGGAATCTTCTACCATAGTCGCCTTCCTCTGCACGAATTATAGCAAATCGATGTCAAAAATCGAACTCAAGTTAAAAACTCAACTCTCCTGTTTATAATTATGTTACACTATTGAAAAAATGGAGGCCAAATGAAAGCTGGAAAAATTGTTGCGATTATCGCCGCTGTGGTCTTGATCCTCTTCGGCGCGCTGATGGTGTTGGGGGCTACCAACCGTGAATCGGGGTCGATCGGTTGGCTTCCTATCGGCATTATCTTTATCATCGTCGGTCTGGTGATCATTTATTTCGCCTCCAAACAGGCGGCCAAAACACCCGACACCAATGTCACATTAAATGTGGATCTGCCCGGCAACGTGAAGATGGATACCATCAAATGCCAGAGCTGCGGCGGCGTTTTATCTCCGAAAGATATTCAAATGGTGGCTGGCGCCCCCATGGTTACTTGCCCTTATTGCCATACCTCTTATCAATTGACCGAAGAACCTAAGTGGTAGTGTTTCGACTTCTGGGAGGGAGCATGAAACCCCTGAGATATTTGTGTCTGTTATTGATCTTTGTTTTTCTGGCAGGCAGTGTCAGCCCTGTCTACGCACAAGATTACCGCTTTCAGATGCCAGATGAAGCGGCAGTGGTGACCATCAATACGGATGGTTCGATTTCGATCGACTACACGATCACCTTCGTTAATGATTCCGGCGCTCACGCCATTGATATCGTCGATATTGGACTGCCGAATTCCGATTATGTGCTCAAGACGATGTCGGGCACCATCGACGGCAAAGCCATTACCAAGATCACCGATTCAGATGTGGTCTATCCCGGTATCTCACTTTATCTGCAGGACAATGAGATTCCGGCAGGCGGTTCCGGCACAGTGACCGCTCACATCGAAACGGTCAAGAATGTGATCTATGCAGCCACCCAGCAGGAATCTGAGCCCTATGCCAGCTTTGTGTTCTCCCCTAACTGGTTTGACAGTCAATACGTGCACGGCAATACCAATTTACAGGTGACCTTCCTCTTCCCGGCCGGTCTTACCGACCAAGAGCCGCGCTATTATGAGCCAACCGGCGGCTGGCCCGGCCCAAGTGAACCCGAATCCAAGATCATGGACGACGGCCGCATCTTCTACACCTGGATCTCCGATCAGGCCAACGGCTACACCCAATATACCTTTGGGGCCAGTTTCCCCTCGCGGGTGCTGGCAGAAGGTGCCATCACCACCGTGCCTTACACCAATCCTGCCAACAACTCCAATCCGGGCTCGAACGGCGGGATTAACTTCGATCTAAGTTCGCTCTGCCCGCTTTTCATGTGTCTGGGCTTTCTCGGCTTCATTGGCCTGACCATTTATGCGGCGACAGTGGGTGCCAAGAAGCGCAAGCTGCAATACTTGCCCCCCAAGATCTCGATGGAAGGTCACGGCATCAAACGCGGTCTCACCGCTGTTGAAGCTGCTGTGCTGATGGAACAGCCGATGGACAAGATCATGACCATGGTGCTCTTCGGTCTGCTCAAGAAAAACGCCGCTGAAGTGACGGTCAAAGATCTGCTCACTGTCAAGCCCGCCGATCCCTTACCGGCTGACCTTTATGCCTATGAGACCGATTTTCTGGCTGCCTTTGAAGAGACCAACAGTGCCCAACGCCGCAAACTGCTGCAAACCATGATGGTTGGGCTGATCCGCAGCGTGGGTGAAAAGATGAAAGGCTTCAGCAAGCGCGAAACGGTCACCTTCTACGAAGACATTATCAAACGTGCCTGGGATCAGGTAGAGCAGGCCGCCACCCCCGAGGTCAAGGGTCAGGTATACGAAGATGTGATGGACTGGACCATGCTGGACAAACAGTATGAGAACCGCACCCAGCAGACCTTCAGCGGCCCGGTGTTCATCCCCACCCCCGCCTGGTGGTGGCGCTATGAACCTTCTTATCCGCGCCCAACCGTCTCGACCGCGACCAGTACCTCAGCAGGGACTTCCACTTCAAGTGGCGGTGGCCGTGTATCTCTGCCCAGTTTGCCCGGTTCGGCCTTTGCCGCTTCTGTGGTGGGTGGGGTACAGAACTTCTCGTCAAAAGTGCTGGGCGATCTCACCTCCTTTACCGGTGGCGTGACTAATGTGACCAATCCTCCCCCGCCTCCTTCCACTTATCGTAGCTCGGGTGGCGGCGGTGGTGGCCATTCATGCGCCTGTGCCTGCGCTTGTGCGGGCTGTGCCTGTGCCTGTGCGGGTGGTGGACGCTAAATTGAAAGACTTATGAGCTTAAAGTCCAGCTTTTCCACTATATTGAAACCCAAACCGGTGGCAGTTCTGCCTGCCACCGGCGTCTATCATTTTTTGCGCGAAGATGCCTACGAAAAGAGCCGCATTCACCTGCGCCTCGACCCGGATGGCAGCGGCACGCTCATCATCAATGCCAATCGCATTTTCCACCTCAACCCCACGGCTGCCCTGATGGCTTATTTCTCGTTGGCTGAGACTGAACCTGAAACAGCCGCCCGCGCTCTGCAAAAGAAATTTCAGGTCTCGTTTGCGCAGGCTCATCAGGATGTGCAGAATTTTCTGCCATCATTTGAACAGTTGCTCTCACCAGACACCTGCCCCATCTGTGATCTGGAACTTGAGACCACTGCGCCTTTCAGTGCCACCCCGACTGCCCCTTACCGCATGGACCTGGCACTCACCTATCGCTGCAACAACGCCTGTGCGCACTGTTACAATGCCCGCCCGCGCAATTACCCCGAACTCAGCACCGAAGAGTGGTTCGCCATTCTCGACAAGCTGTGGGAGCTGGGCATTCCGCACATTGTCTTCACCGGCGGAGAGCCTACCATGCGCGCCGACCTGCCTGAGCTGATTCAGCACGCCGAACAGAACGGGCAGATCACCGGCTTGAATACGAATGCCCGCAGGCTAAAAGACCCTGCCTACTTACAAAAACTAATTGATGCAGGCCTGGATCACGTGCAGATCACGCTTGAATCGCATCTGCCTGAAATTCACGATCAGATGGTTTGTGCCTCCGGTGCCTGGCAAGACACCGTTGCCGGCTTGCGCAATGCCCTGGCCTCAAAACTTTACGTCATGACCAACACCACCATGCTCCAGCTCAACCGTCCCTACATGGACGACACATTGGAGTTCCTCGGCCAAAGCGGGCTCAAGACCATTGGCCTGAATGCGCTGATCTATTCAGGCCGCGGCGCTACCGTAGGCACAGGGCTTTCTGAAAGTGAACTTGAGCCTTTGCTCGAAAAAGCCAAACTTTCTACAGAAAAGTACGGGCAGCGTTTAATCTGGTACACCCCCACCCAGTACTGCCATTTCGATCCGGTGCAAATGGATCTGGGCGTCAAAGGTTGTACCGCAGCACTTTACAATATGTGCATCGAACCGGATGGCAGTGTCATCCCCTGCCAGTCTTATTATCAGAGCCTGGGCAAATTGCTCAGTGATCCCTGGCAGTCCATTTGGGAACATCCGTTGGCCTTGAGCCTGCGCAACCGCTCTGCTTTGCCGGAAAAATGTAATGGCTGTGCCATTGTCAAAGAATGCGGCGGCGGTTGCCCGCTCACATTCTCACAAGCAACTCAACAGTAATTCGATCGGGAGGGAACCATGAAAGAGAGAATTCGCACTTTATTTGAGAGAGTTTTTTACACGCCGCAGCCGCTTCCTCCGGGTAATTTTCAGCACACGACCAGCAAAGCGGATGGCAGCCCGTTGCGCTTGCATCTGCGCATCGAGAAGAACGGCCTGGGAATACTGATCGTTAACGCCAGCACCATCCTTCACCTTAATGCCACGGCCACCGAGATGGCCTATCACCTGGTTCAGGAAAGCAGCGAAGAAACGGTCATTGCCGACCTGGTCAAACGCTACCGGGTGGATGAAGCCACCGCACGTGAAGATTACGAGAACTTCAAAGAACGCCTGCATTCACTGATCAATACCCCCGATCTCGACCCTGAGACCTTCCTCGATTTCAACCGCGTAGCCCCTCACTCGCAAGAAATCTCCGCTCCCCTGCGCCTGGATTGCGCCCTCACCTATCAGGCCTCTGACAATGAGGGGGTTCCCTACGCCCCAGACGAACGCGTCAAACGCAATCTCGACAGCGAAGAATGGAAGCAGATATTGGATAAAGCCTGGCAGGCGGGCATTCCGCACGTGGTCTTTACCGGCGGCGAACCCACCCTGCGCCCTGATCTGCCTGAACTGATCCAGAAAGCCGAAAACCTTGGCCAGGTGACCGGGCTGATCACCGATGGGCTGCGGTTGAGCCAAAAAGACTATTTGCACCAGTTGCTCAATGCCGGCCTCGATCATATCATGCTCGTTCTTGAACCTGAGGAGAGCGCCTCTTGGGAAGCGTTGCGGGATACGCTGATCGAAGATATTTTTGTCAGTGTGCACCTTACCCTCACCGAGAAAAACTTGCCGAAAGTGAACGACATCCTGTCCAGGTTGAGTGCTGCCGGTGTTAGATCTCTCTCGCTGAGCAGTTCTTCACAAGAAACCGCCAAGGCCTTGCCTGTGGTACAACGCAAGTCGGCCGAAATGGGTTTTGATCTGGTCTGGGATTTGCCCGTGCCCTATTCGGCCAACAACCCCATCAACATGGAACTTGAAGCCTACGCCGAAAAACTGGAAGGTTCCGGCAAGACCTGGCTCTATCTGGAACCCGATGGGGATGTGTTGCCCGGCCAGGGCGTGCTCAAAGTGCTGGGGAATTTCCTGACCGATCCTTGGGAAACCATCTGGCTTAACGCCAACAAGGCATGAAACTTTCGCTTCAACAATGGCATGAACGCTTTCAGCAGCAGGCCGCCTGGACTGCTGATTTGAGAGCGTTTTTGTTTTCACAGGCCGGACTACCGGATTGCCACAAAGTGCTCGAAGTGGGCTGCGGCACTGGGGCGATCACCCAAACCCTCCCCTCTCTCTGCAGCGCTGCCGTTCATGGCATTGATCTCAATTATGACCGATTGAACTTCGCCCAGGCAGCCGATGAAAAAACTCGTTTTGCCTGCGCGGATGCACTGCACTTGCCCTACGTAAGCCATGAGTTTGACCTGTGTTACAGCCACTATTTGTTTCTGTGGCTACACGAAGCCAAAAATACCCTGCAAGAAATGATGCGCGTCACCCGCCCGGGCGGGAAAGTGCTGGCATTGGCTGAACCCGACCATTTGGCCCGGGTGGACGCGCCTGCCGAATTACAGCCGTTGGGAAGGCTTCAGACGCGCGCACTCATCAAACAGGGCGTTCTACCCGATGCCGGGCGCAAACTGGCAGGCTGGTTCTCTCAGGCTGGGTTGTTGGACGTGCAGGCCGGGGTATCCGGTTTTCAGTATGCCGTCGGTGAATTGCCAGACTGGTTTGAGTCAGAATGGGAAACTTTGCAGGCCGATCTAGGCTTCACGGAGTTAAATCCACGCCTGGCCCGGCTCAAAGAACTCGACCGTCAGGCCTGGCATTCAGGGCAACGCGTGCTCTGGATTCCAACCTTCTATGCCATCGGCACCGTACCCGATTAGCTAAATTTTTTTATCCACCATATTTCATCAACAGGCGTGCAAAATCAATGCAGAATTGCATATCTTTAACGCCCAGCTTCGCCTTGTAATAACTTTTTGACTCGTTGATTGCTGTTAACCTGGCCAACATCTCGGCTGCATCCGCTCCGGCCACATCTGCCACCGAACGAAACCCGGCTTCATAAAATGTTTTTGCAGCCGCTGCCCCCACCCCATTGATCCTGACCAGATCGCACAGACTAGCCAATTCTTCAGATTCGGTTGAATCACTTTCAAAATAGTCTTTTGTTGTTTTGATGCCCCGTGCGGTCAATGTTGTGATCAAAGCAGCGTCTACACCTGGAAAAGAAGCCAGCAGAAGCGGCTTTTGTTCAAGACTGCCCAGTTCTCGCCTCAGAATTATCAAATACTCTTCTGCGATTCGGCATGATTCAACCAGAGCAGTCAGTTTTTGTGGCGTTGAAAGTGCTTTTTTGAGCTGTGCCAGATCGTTGATACCTTGTTTTTGTATGGCAACAAAGTTTTGCGCAATATTTTGCAACAGAATGCGACGCCCCGGCAGCAGGTTTTGATTCATTAATAAGGTTTGATATTCTTGTATTGAAATTGCAGAAAGATCCAGATTGTATGGCATGTTTCCCTCCCAGATTGTTTTTTAAAACTAATTTCTCCGTTGAAAATTCAGCACAAGAAGCCGCCAGTGCAAATTACCTTAATTATAGAAACTGCTGGCGCCATTAAGCAAGAGTGAAAAGATCATTTCAGCCAGCTTTTCCGTTTCGTCTATGCAGCCATCCACCAACCATTTGTAAACGATACTTTCCACCCCGGATATGGCATAGATCTCAACATATTTCGTGATGCGCGCATCCAGACGCTTTTCTTCGCTGATCTCAGCGATCATTTTTTGCTGCCCCAGATACATCAATTCGTTTTGAAATGATATATCACCATTTCCGCTTAGCAAAACTTTAAACAAAGGGGCGTTGCCTTTCACATAATCCAACAACTGGGTGAACACAGAAATGGCGTTGCCCGTTTGACCGACAAAGCGCAAAGCGAGGATATGTTCTTTTATATCTGAAATTATTTCTTGTTGTATTTTGTCAAGCAGATCATATTGATCCTGAAAATGTGCATAAAAGGTACTGCGATTGATATCCGCAGCCTCACAGATCATTTTTACAGAAATCTTTGAGATCGGGTTAGTTTGCATCAACTCTACCAGGCTCTCTTTGATAGCGAGCTTGGTAATACGGGTTCTTCTATCCTCTTTTTGAGTTTTCATAAAAATTCTCTAATGTGCAGAAATTGTCGATTTCCAACGAAAAGAATTGTTTCTGATGGTTAACCACCACTTTTTTCAACATTGATGGTTGTCTTTCATATTTACGATAATTATAATTCACTCCTGTATGTAATACAACACAATAGTAAATAAACGACACACTGTATGATATATGTACTGGTGCACCAAAGCAGATATTTACAGGTATAAGGAGTCTTTTTGGCTTACATCGAGTTCAATAACATCGTAAAAGAATACAACACAGAGGGGGCTTCGATCAAAGCTCTCAACGGGGCCAGCTTTTCTGTCGAAAAAGGGGAACTTGCGGTAATTCTTGGCTCTTCAGGTGCAGGCAAGACCACGGCTTTGAACATATTGGGGGGCATGGATACGGCCACGTCTGGGGACGTAATTGTCGATGGAGAAAACGTTGGGAAGTACGATCACAAACAGTTGATCAATTACCGCCGCACCGGAATCGGGTTTGTTTTTCAGTTTTACAACCTGGTGCCCAACCTGACGGCACTTGAAAATGTTGAGCTGGCAGCACAGATTTGCGACGACGCACTTGGCGCGCCCGAAACCCTGGAAAAAGTGGGGCTTTCTGAGCGCATGAACAATTTCCCGGCCCAGCTTTCGGGGGGCGAGCAGCAGCGCGTTTCGATTGCACGTGCCATTGCCAAAAACCCCAAGCTGTTGCTTTGTGACGAACCGACAGGCGCACTCGACTATATTACCGGCAAGCAGATCCTACAGCTTCTCTACGATACCTGCCGCCGAGACAAAATCACTGTGCTGATCATTACGCATAATTCGGCTTTGGCCGCAATGGCAGACCGGGTGATTTCCTTCAAGAGTGGCCTTGTGACCCAAATTGCCCAAAACGCATCCCCTACCCCGATCAGTCAGATCGATTGGTAGTTATTTATGAACAAAGCTTTTGGTAAAACCATTCTGCGCAGCATTGCCGGTGGCAAGAAGCGTTTCTTTTCGATCATGCTCATCACAGCATTGGGGGTGACCATGCTCATCGGCATTTACGCTGCCTGTCAGGATATGTACCTGTCGGCAGATCATTTTTACGATGACCAGAATCTTTTCGACATTCGTATCTTATCCGCACTGGGGTTAACCAAAGACGATGTGGCGGCTCTCAAACAAGTGCCCGGGGTTGTAAAGGCAGAAGGAGCGTTCTCAGACACCGTTCACATAATGGTCAATGGCGCTCAAAAAACTGTTGAGATGTCAGTGCTCAGCAGTGAAGGCCTGAACATTCCTTATTTGGTGTCGGGTACCTTACCTGTTAAGGGGGGCGAAATCGCGGTAACGCAAAAATATCTCACCGATTCAGGTAAGTCAATTGGCGATTCGTTAACCCTGGGAGATGGCTTCAAGCTGGCCGAAGACCCTGTCTCTTTCCAACCACATAAATGGGAAACAATTGGCACTACTGAGGAAGTGCCGGCGAACAAAAATGACTCCAAATTCGATACAACCGTAGATTGGAATACTCAGGTAGATACGAATCTGGAACAAACTGATATATTTCGCAGGGCAACTTATACCATCACGGGGGTGATCATTGACCCCATGAATACCAGCAATGATGATGAAAGCAAATCCTTTCGTGCCACTACCAACATCGACTATTATTTCTACGCTACTCCAGAAGATATGGATGGTGATGTTTATACCTCCGTATACCTCACCCTGAGCGGACTCAGTGGATTGAGCGGGTATTCAAACGAATATGAAACAGGCGTGAAAGCGGTGGTTAAGGAGATTGAGACCACCCTTATGAAAGCACGCGAGCAGGCCCGCTATGCGGATGCGCTAAATGAGGGAAACAAAAAACTGGCAGATGCTGAAAAGACCATGAACGCGAAGTTTGCCGATGCCGATCAGCAATTTACGGATGCCTGGCAAGAAATCCGCGACGGTAAACAGGAATTGGTTGATGGCAAAGCTGAATTGAAAGACAAAGAGCGCGAAGCACGGCAACAGATCAGCGATGCCTGGCAAACGCTTGCCGACAGCAAAGCCGATTTACTGGACGCAGAGAAGCAATTGGCAAGCGGAAAAGAAGAGCTTGATTCGAATAGCAAGAAGCTGAACAGTGCATACAAAACCTTGAATGAGCAGCGCGAACTTGCCGAACAGGGTTTTGCGTCTGCAGAAGCCCAGTTCGCTACCAGCCAAACCGCGCTGGACAATTCAAAGAATACGCTTTCCCCAACTATTGACGGTCTTAAAGCTGTTTTTGGCAGCAATTGGCCCGAAGCCCAGTGGTCTGCGCTGGTAAATGCGGCTGCCGATAAAACAGTTTCGTTAATCATGGCAAACCCGGCCATTGACCCTGATCCTGCCGTGGTAGCTGCAGCAACCACTGACGCTCAAAATGCCCTGGCTGGCAGCATCGCAGCTCTGGGTGACCCTGCATTAAGCAGCATGACGTCCTCTGTGATCCAGGCTGGCTTAGGCCTTGGCATGCTCAATGGCTCTCAACAAGCCCTGGATGCACAAAAATCGGCTTACGAAGCTCAAAAGGCTACCGCATTGCAACAGTTTGATCAGGCGCAGGCTCAATTGGATGCTGGCAAGACCCAATTGAGGGAAGGCCAGATTCAAATTTCTGTGAATGAACAAAAAATCGCCGATGGCTGGAAACAGTATTATGAAGGACGTTCCACCCTTTACCAGAAAGAAGCAGATGCCAATAAAGAATTTGCCGATGCATGGCAGACGATTGACAAAAACCAACAAGACTTGAATGATGCTGAGACAAAAATTCGCACAAATGAATTGGAATATCTCTCCCAAAAACTGGATGCACGTGTGAAGCTGGCCAATGCCCGGCAAGAATTGAAAGATATCAAGATGACACAATGGTACGTACAAGATCGCACCGCGCTTGACAGTTATTCGAGCATGAAAAATGAAATGTCATCCATTGAGTCTCTGGGCAAGCTCTTCCCGATCATTTTCCTCACCGTGGCCATTCTCATCAGCCTGACCACTATGACGAGAATGGTCGATGAAGAACGCGGTCTGATCGGGGTTTACAAGGCACTTGGCCTCAGTGACTGGGCCATTTATCAAAAATATTTGCTCTATGCGCTTTTAGCCAGCCTGTTGGGCAGCCTTTTAGGCAATTTTTTTGGTTTTATCGTGCTGCCAAAATACCTGATGACCATTTTGCAATCACTTTATACCATTCCGTATACTGAATTGCATTTTTACCCCCTTTATGGAATTGGCAGTTCCGCCTTATTCGTTATTGGAATTGTAGGAGCGACGGCGCTTGCCTGTCGTGCTGAATTACGGCAAATGCCAGCCACCCTGCTGCGCCCCAAAGCCCCGCGTGCCGGTTCAAGGGTGCTCTTGGAACGCATCCCGTTTATCTGGAACCGTTTGAAATTTTTGGACAAAGTTACTGCCCGTAATTTGTTCCGCTACACCAGACGTTTGATCATGACCGTCGCCGGAATTATGGGCTGCACCGTGTTGTTGGTCATTGGTTTTACCATTCACGATACGGTAACTCAAATGGTTCCCAGCCAGTACGACGAAATCTATCGCTACCAATTGATGGTTGTGAGCGACGACAATGCAAAACTTACTTCTTATCTAGATGGGCAAAACGCCATACAGGACTACCTGAATGTTCAAATCGAGAATGTAAAGGTCATTAACGCGCAAGGCGACGATGAGACCATGCAATTAATTGTGGTGCCAGATGGCGCAGACATTGAGAACTATATTCGCACCCCTAATCGTGAAGGAATCATCACCCCTCTCAACAACAAAGGCATTTTACTCACGCAAAATGCCGCCGACCTGCTCAAAGTGGCCCCCGGGCAAAACGTAACCCTGCAAAACGCTGATTTGGAGCAACACACGGTAGTCGTGACGGATGTCGTCAAGAACTATCTGGGCAACAGTGTGTACCTCTCACAAATACAATATGAAGCTCTTTTCGGGCAATTTGAACCAAATGCGGCTCTGGCGCATTTTTCTGCTCAGGTAAACGACGCGAAAGCATACACAAAAAACCTTCAAAAACAGGATTTTGTGATGACAGCAGTAAGCACAGAAGCCATGCGCGAAAACTTCACCCAAAATTTCGCCCTGCTGAATGCGGTTGTCTTCCTGTTGATCCTTTTAGCTGCCGGGTTGGCCTTTTTGGTGTTATTCACTTTATCGCACACCAATATATCAGAGCGCGTGCGTGAATTAGCCACAATTAAAGTGCTGGGATTTTTCGATAATGAAGTGCATGCCTATGTGAGCAAAGAAGTGATGATCCTCACCACCATGGGTGTTCTCATCGGTCTTCCGGCAGGCAGAATGGTCAGCGAGTTGGTGATCGCCGCCCTTAAGTTCCCGTCAGTCAATTTTGAACTGGTCATCCAACCGGTCAGTTACCTTTTCTCAGCGGTTATTGCCTTGGGGTTTGCCTTCCTCGTTAGCCTCATGACCAACCGCACACTGGATCAGATCGATATGGTGGAAGCGCTAAAAAGCGTGGAATGATCTGGCTCTTAAGGAAAAGTGCATCTGGTAATTAAATAATACATTCAGGGAACCCTTTCCTGTCTCTTGACGCTATAGTCGGGGCGAGAGGGTTTTGCGTCTATTCCTCGATAGAAAAGCTTCGACCGCCCATATCGCTTAAATAAAAAAGACAGGGAACCCTTTCCTGCCTCTTGACGCTGTAGTCGGGGCGAGAGGGTTTGCACCGTCCCTCGATGAGAAAGCTCCGACCACCCATGTTAATTAAATAAAAAAGACAGGTAGCCCGTTTCCTGTCTCTTGGTACCGTAGTCGGGGCGAAAGGATTTGCGCCTTTCCCTCGATGGGAAAGCTCCAACCACCCATATCGTTAAATAAAAAAGACAGGTAGCCCGTTTCCTGTCTCTTGGTACTGTAGTCGGGGCGAGAGGATTTGAACCTCCGACCTCTTGCACCCCATGCAAGCGCGCTAGCCGGGCTGCGCCACGCCCCGAACAACGAGCCAAATTATAGCCCGAACCGTTCAATTTGGCAATGGATTTGTAAAAATTGATCAACTATACATGTCTAGCTGCATTTATAAAAAAATATGGCTGAAAAAATTCAGCCATATTAAGAACTACATATCCTTCAGAAACCTGAGTATTTCTCTTGCAGCAAACTCGGGACCGGTACGTTCCATGCCCTTCACGCCCAATTGGGTGCGCAACTGCCCCACAAAAATGCCGGTTTGGAACATGCGCTCGAAGTATTGATCGGCCAACTGATCGTAAAGCTCCGGGTATTGCTGCGGGCCAAACACATTGGCAAAGAAGGTGCCCACCAACCCGGAAGTATTGGTGGTACCCTTGCTCATCACTTTGCCGTCGCGGAAGACCGGTAAAGCTTCCTCTTTTGAATTGAAACGGCCAATCACAGGGTGAGCTTCATCCACCTGCTCATAATTGTTGGCGTAGAGCACAAAATCGATCTTCGTGCCTTTGACGATCTTCTCATAAGTCGTCACCGGTAAGACCACACGCGCATTTACCTGATCGACGTTCATGATGATGGCACGGTCAATCTGTCCAAAGGCATAGCCGGGCTGCAGATCATCCAGACGCACAAAAGCGCCCGTTTCGGTGCCATAGCCCAGAATTTGTCCGTCCTCCATGATCTGCAGCGAGCCCATATCATCGGCAATGATGGTGATATCTTCAATATCGTCACCACCCATATTGCGCATGGCCTCCAACGATTCCGATTTTCCGGCTCCAGTATCACCCATGATCAAGAAGGTATACAGCCCCTTGTTACGAATCTTCAACTGGAACATGGCCCCGTGGTAGGGCATGCGGCCGCGTTTCATCATGCGGATGTTATGCAGTGTCAGCGCCATTTTCTTGACGTAGCCAAAATAGCCCATTTCCTCCCCGGCCGGCACAATGCCCACCAGCGCGCCGCTTTCATCATCGTCAAAGAAATAGGTCTTGTGGTGATGATCTTCATCCAGTTGATCGAGGGGCACCCCAAAGAACATCACGGCGTCAGGCCCCTTTTTCAGGTCGGCATCATTGGCCAGTTCAAACAGGTTGCACAGGGCAAAATTTAGCTCGAACTGTTCCAGGGTGAAGTAGACCATCACCAGCAGATCGCCGATCTTGGCCGGATAGCACAGCCAATTGTTGGGGTCAAATTTGAAATTGACAAACGGATTTTTGGTGACACGCTCAAAGAATCCCACCCGCTTATTGGAGGTGGTGTTGAAGATCAACGGTGGGTAGATCAGCACCTGGCGGATCACGGAGATCTTTTCCACTACTTTTTGCAGATCGCTCTGCATTTCCACCGGCATCTTTTCGGTAATGGTGGCAATTTCAGCACCCGCGCTCACCTGCCGATAAATACGTGGAAATTCACCGGTGATATTCGCCTGAATATCGCGATAAGTATTTCGCACCAGTGTGGTAAGGTGCTCAATCGTGCGATTGAAGGTACGGTAAGGCCGGCTAGTAAACTCTTCGCCTCTCGATTCGCTGATGATCAGGCGCTGAAAATGCCGCCAATAGTTATACAACTCTTCAATAAAGGCGTTGAACAGCCCTTTGTTCTCGAAATATTTATCTGATCCTTCCACCACCTTCTCGACCAGATTAGCGGGCAGGCGGGTGAGATAGATCAGGGTTTCGTTCAGGGTGGTTTTCTCTTCTTCAGTTACCGGATTGGAATGGAAAAGGGTCAGCAAAGTAGAGTTTCGTCGCTGCAAATTAAGTATGAACTGGTTCAGTACGCGTTGAAACGGATCACTCGAAAGCAATTCTTCGGGTGTATCACAAATGCGATCTTTCAGCCACAAGATAACTTTGTCATCAATGCCTTGAAACGTTGGGTTTTCCATCCGAGACCTCCAAATTCTGACTATTTTACAACAATTTGCATTAATATGATTAAAAACTGAACCCCAGCTTCTCACCGGGGTTCAGGGGTTTATGCTTGTAAAAGCTCAATGGCTTTTTTGATTCTTTGCAATACCTTGTCTCGCCCAATGATCTCGATACTCTCGAATAACGGTGGACTCACTCGCTGACCGGTCACCGCCACTCGCAGAATGCCAAAAACCTGACCCACGGTGTAACCCATCCCCTCCACCAGTTCTCGCACGGGAGGTTCAACCGTATTTACGTTCATATCCGGCATCGCCTGCATTAATTCGAGCACTTTTTGGGCTGCTGCGGCGCTCTCTGCAGCGGTCATGTTTTTGCCGATCAATTCCCCCGGGTTGGGTTCCACCTCAGCACGGAAGAAGAAGCCGGCCATCTCAGGGGCATCATCCAGTGTTGACAGACGCTCCTTCAACAGCGGCGCGACCTTCAGCAAAGTTTCTGCGTCGGTCTCATAACCTTTGGCCGTAAAGAAGGGCTGTATGCGTCCCGCAAGGTCTTCATCAGAAAGCGCACGAATGTGTAGCCCGTTAAAGTAATCAAACTTGGTAAAGTTGATCGCCGCCGGTGACGGGTTCAAGTGATCAATACTAAATTTCTCTACCAGGTCAGGCAGGGTAAAAAACTCGGTGTGATCGTCGTAGCTCCAGCCCATCAGAGAGGTCCAATTGATCACGGCCTCAGGTAAATAGCCTAACTCACCCAGTTCACGCACAAAGATCGAATAGCCATCCTTGATCAGGTCTGCTGATTCGCGTTTGCTCATCTTGCCCTTGCCGCTCGGCTTGAGGAAAATGGAAAGGTGAATGAACACCGGCTCTTCCCATCCGAATGCCTGATAAAGCAAATGATGCAGCGGGAAGGTGGGCAGCCATTCTGAGCCGCGGATCACGTGGCTGATCTTCATTAAATGGTCATCCACCATCGCCGCCAGGTGATAAAGTGCCCAACCGTCTGACTTCACCAGAATATAATCATCCAGGTTGCGGTTTTCAATGGTAATATCGCCGCGCAGGTGATCATGCACCGTGGTGCTGCCTTCTTTGGGCATTTTGAAACGGATCACATACTTCTCGCCATTGGCAATGCGCGCTTTCACCTCTTCGGGCGAAAGATTGCGGCAGGTACCGTCATAATGTGGAGGTTCCTTGCGTTTTTGTTGTTCTTCACGCACGCGTGCCAGATGCTCAGAGGTGCAGAAGCAGCAGAAGGCGTGCCCATCCTCTACCAACTGCTGCGCATACTTTTGATAAATCTCTTTGCGTTCGCTCTGACGATAGGGGCCGTAAGGGCCGCCTTTATCGGGACCTTCATCCCATTCCATGCCCAGCCAGCGCAGACCTTCCATCAACTCTTCTTCAGCGCCGGGTACATAGCGTTTGGTGTCAGTGTCTTCAATGCGCAACACAAACTGACCGCCGGTCTGCCGGGCCAACAAATAATCATAAAGAGCCGTACGGGCGCTGCCCAGATGCATGTGCCCCGTAGGAGAAGGTGCAAAGCGTACTCTAGCCGGTTGATTACTCATAGATAGAAAAAGTCCTCAAAAAGATTTTTTACACGCTACGGCGTGATACCACACTTTCGATCAGCCCAATGCCGATCAATAGCGAAACAAGTGAACTGCCGCCATAACTGATGAAAGGCAAGGTCAAACCGGTGACCGGGATCACATTCAGGTTCACGCCAATATTGACGATGGTTTGAAAAAAGATCAGGGTCGCAAAGCCATAAGCGATCATGGAGCCGTAAACATCACGGGCCAGTTTGGCTGCGCGGATACAGCGAATGACCACAAAGATTAACAATCCTACCACAATACTCGTGCCAACGAAACCAAATTCATTGGCCATGGACGAAAAAATGTAGTCTGTTTGGCGTACCTGCAAAAAGCGTAACTGCACCTGGGTGCCATGCCCATATCCCTGCCCAAACAGGCCGCCAGAACCGATGGAGACCAGGGCCTGCTGCACGTTATAAGCGTTACCGTGGGTTGCATTGGGGTCAGGCGCGATGAAGTTCATGATGCGCTGCTGCTGATAGGGCTCCAGCAACGGAAAAGCTGCAATAAAGAGCACGATAGCGCTGGCACCAAACATAAAAATATATTTGATAGGCAGGCCACTGATCCAGATCATAGAGAACCACAATACCATGATCAAAATTGAAGTGCTCAGGTTCGGCTGCAATATGATCCAGGCCACCACCCCCACCACGATAGCCAGGCTGGTAAAGACCCATTTCAGGTTTTTGGTGCTGTTGGCGGTGCGGTCAAAATAATCGGCCAGCACTAAGATCACCACGATCTTGGCAATCTCTGCCGGCTGCACAATGGCGAAGCCCACATCCAGCCAGCGCTGTGCACCAAAGCTTACCTGCCCCAGAATCAAAATTGCCAGCAAGAAAGCATCGATGAAGATGTACATCAACTTCGATAGGCTTTTCCAGAAACGATAATCAATGAAGGCCGCAATAATTAAGATTGCCAGCCCGGCCAGCAAGAAGTAGGCCTGTCGTTGAGCATATCCGGCGAGGTTTTCGTTCCCGGCCACGGCAGAGCGGATCATGATCACCCCAAAGATACTGAGGAAGAGAACCGCGCCTAAAAGCCACAGGTCGAAATTTCGCCAGAAACTGCGTTTAAACATTCTTATCCAATTCCTCGCCGTTGACTTGCCTTCAACGGAATGTCGGCTGTCAAGCGCTGCTCTCGGCCTTCATAATTAAGGGTGATCTTTACCGTCTTGGCATCAAAACTGACGTGCCGCGCAATGACCTCCAAAAGCTCGTTCTTCATGGTTTCCATCTCATCGGGGGTCAACTCAGTACGATCATGGATCAAAACGAGTTTGAGACGCTCTTTCGCATCTTGAGCACTTTGTCGTTTATTGCCAGAAATCTGTTTCATCCAGTCACTCATACGCTCCTCCCTTAACCATTCTGCTTGAACAGACGCGAGAACAGGTCATCCTTTGCATCGATATCCAGGAACGGCACCTCATTCCCCTTCAAACGAGAAGCAATGTTCTTGAAAGCCTGACCCGATTTGGATTTAGGCTCGAAGGCAACCGGCTGGCCACGATTGGTCGAAACGATCACATTGTCATCATCCGGGATGATACCGATCAATTGAATGGCCAGCAATTCCACCACATCATCGGGGGTGAGCATATCGCCCCGTTTGGTCAGGCCGGGGTTTACCCGGTTCAAGATCAATTTTGCCGGGCCCTTTTCTTCGGCTTCTACCAAACCAATGATACGGTCTGCATCGCGCACCGCCGAAACTTCGGGGTTGGTCACCACCAAAACTGAATCGGCCGGGGCAATGGTATTACGAAAACCACGTTCAATGCCGGCCGGGGAATCGATCAGAACCCAATCCACTTCAGAGCGAAGCTCATCGCACAACTTCACCATATCACTGGGAGAAACGGCCGATTTATCGCGCGTTTGTGCTGCCGGGATCAGATAGAGCTCTTCCAGCCGCTTGTCGCGAATCATGGCCTGGCGCAGACGGCAGCGTCCTTCGATCACGTCTACCAGATCATAAACGATGCGGTTTTCCAGTCCCAACACAACATCCAGGTTGCGTAAACCGATGTCGCCATCAATGCAGACCACCTTATCGCCCATGCTGGCCAATGCAACGGCCAGATTTGCGGTCGTAGTGGTTTTGCCAACTCCACCCTTACCAGATGTGATCGTGATAACGTTTGCGCCCATAAGTCTCCTCAATGATTAATTTCGTTTACCCCAGGGTTCAATGATAATTTCATTCCCCTGCAAAAGTGCCATTTCTGGCTGGTTTTTTGTTTTTTTAAGAATCGGTACTGCCACCACATCGTCAATCTTCATTTGGGTGGGCTTCAGGTCGAGGGCCATCACACGCGCCGCCCGGTTTCCATCCGCGCCGGCGTGCACGGCCCCGTTCAGGCGCCCCCACACCAGAATATTGCCACCTGAGATGATCTCTGCCCCAGGGTTGACATCGCCAAATACCACCACGTGACATTTCGTTTCAACGCGAAAGCCTGCGCGCATGGTACGCTCGACCCAGACAGCCTGATCCCCCTCAAACACAGTAGGGTCTTTTTGCTCTTTTGCGCCGGCCGAGCGGATGCCCAGAGAGGTGGCCAAGCCCATGACCTGCGCGGTGTTGATGGTCGTGTCGGCTGTGCTCAGCACTGCCCACAGCGATAGCCCCTTATCGGCCAGTTTATTGCGGAACCTGCCCATCTCGGCCGCTTTGATGACGATTTCGCCGACATCCAGTGCAACCTTTGCGCCGGTGAAGAAAGATTCTTTCTCGGCAATCGTATTAAACACCAGCTCCTGCGCTTCTTTCCAGCGCTTTTCATGCACGGTGATCAACAAACCGTCGCGGATGCCTTTGATGAGCAACTTTGATTCTTCCACCTTCTACCTTTAAATTGATTTTACCAGTTTGAATTCCCGGCTGCTTCATCAGCAGCTTTCAACTCAAAATAGGCTTTCAACACTTCGCGTACGATCGGGGCAGCCACACTGGCACCCTCGCCACCATTGTAGACAAACGCCACCACGGCAATTTCAGGGTCATCGTAGGGGGCATAGCCCACATACCAACTGTGGGTCGGCCAGCTTTCGCGGATGCACAGCCCCTGTGCCTGCGCCACATTGTCACAATATTCAGCCGTGCCCGTTTTGCCTGCAGAAGGAATATCCAGACCATCCATAGCATCCTGCGCTGTGCCACTGGCAACCACCTCACGCAGCCCTTCTTGAAGCTTTTGCACCACCCACGGCTCCACCACCTTGGTCTGCGGAATTTCGTTGCCGTTCTCGTCCGTGGTCATCACCGGTTTGCCGTTTTCATCCAAAACATTGATGACCGGGTCTTTGGTAATGTCCCACAAAAGGGTCGGTTCAAAAGCCTTGACCACGTTGCCATCCTGATCGAGGATTTCCTTGACAAGTGTGGGCTTCATGTGCTTGCCGTCGTTCGCAACAGTAGCCATTGATTCCAACACCTGCAACGGCGTGGCTAACACGTAGCCCTGGCCGATGGTATCGATGTAGGTGTCGCCCGTAGACCAGTTTTCGGTCTGATTAATACGCTTCCACTTTGGGTCTGGCACCAGACCGCTGGCCTCTCCCGGCAGTTCGATGCCCGAGATCGTACCATAGCCCAAAGCGCGTGAGTATTCGGCCAAGCGCCAGGCGTTCAAACCGCCATTGGGCACCTCATCCTCATAACCACCGCCGATCTTGTAAAAATACACATCGTCAGAAAGTTTCACACCTTTAATGAAATCGCAAGTGCCATGACCGTTACGGTCGTAGCTGGCATACTCGGTCACTTTACCCGGGTCGTTCGCAGAATAAGTATTTACCACCGTGATCGAACCCGGGCATGCGAGCACCTGCTCAGGTGTAACTACGTGCTCGTTCAGTGCACCAATAGCTGCGGCCAGCTTGTAGACCGAACCTGGCGGATGCTCGGCAGAAATAGCGTGGTTAAACAATGGCTTAAGCGGATCTTTGTTTAGCTGGTTAAAGTAATAGGCTGGGATCTCGCGCGTCATCAGGTCGTTCTGATAGGTCGGATACGAAACCAGCGCCAAGATCTCTCCGGTCTTGGGGTTCATGGCGATGACCACCCCGTTTTGTGATCTGATCTTGCCCAAAAAAGTATTCCACCAGTTCATCTCATAGACCAGTGCACTCTGAGCGGCATTCTGCAGACGGGTGTCAATGGTCAACACAATGTTATCCCCCGCCGCGGGATCAATGGGCGTTTCCAAATTGCGGATCTCTTTGCCGGCGTTATCGACCTCAACGACCTTTGAGCCATTCTTGCCTATCAAAAAATCATCCAGCGAAAGCTCCACACCGGCAAAGCCCACTTTGTCGGTACCGGCTACAAAACCACTGTTAACATATTTAGCCTGGTTTTCAGCCGTGATCGGGCCTAGAAAACCGACCACATCGGCGGTCAACGACCCGGTCGGATAATTGCGGATCGGCGAGACTTCGATCTCTACGCCCGGCCAGGTGCTGCCTTTTTCACTGATCACCATAGCCACAGATTCATCGATAAAACATTTGAGCTTTACCGGCTTGTAGGGCGAGTTGGTATCACCGATGGTGACGATCTCTTTGATGCCAAAATCGGTCTGACAGGGGGTAAACAGTTTGGCCGACTCATCCGTCAATTCCCCATTGGATACCGGCACGCCGATCAGATTGGAAAGCTCACGATAGATCTCTTCCACCGTCCCGGCATCCGTAGGTAAATAAGCCGGCACAATGGCCACATCATAGGAAGGGCCATTCTGAGCCAAAATATAGCCATTTCGGTCCGTGATCATGCCGCGCTGGGTTTGCACGCTGATCTGCTTGGTGCGGTTTTCATCGGCGACCGCCAGGAAATCTTTTCCTTCTACGATCTGGGTGATGAACAACTTGATGCCATAAAAACCAAACACCAACCCCATGATGATGTAAAACACTGCATATCGCCATTTTTTTGAATCGAGTGGCGAACTCTGTTCCATTTTCATGCTCTTTCCTCAAAAGGGTAAACCCACGATGCCATGTCGTTAAAGAGCGCGTACATCGGCAGCGTGAACAACATGTTCAGAAACACTGAAGGGATGATGACACTTCGCAAAGCAGTTCCCCATTCGATTGCTGAACCGCTGATATACAATGAAGCAAAAGAAAGTAAACCTTCAAAGATACTCGCGAAAAAGGTGATAAAGAACAAAGCGATGAGGGGGTTTTGCCAAAATCGCTTGCTCAAAAAGCGGCTGCTCAGCGCCACAAAGAGATAGCTTAGTAAAGGCACATACCATTGGGTGGCTGACACAAAACCATACAGCAGTGCGGCGAATACTGCCCCCACCCAAATAAATTTTCCGTGCGGGTGCAAGCCCCACGGAACCAGCCAAAGCAGCATTAAATCTGCCGACCCGCCCAGGAAAGGAATATGCCGTAAGATCGCCGTCTGGAGAATCAACAAGAGGATTAAGATCGGGTAATACAGTAATTCTGCCATTTTATTGGGTGTTGGATGTCGTTGTCGGGATCAGCGGGCTGATATCCACGGGGCGGAAGTTCGTGATGACCAGCACTGCCTGAAGGTTTGTGAAATCCACCACGGGCTGAATGACCGCGCTTTGGAAAAGATCGTTTTCGCCCTTGCTGGGAGACAGTACCTGCCCGACCACGATGTTCGAAGGGTACAGACCGCCCAGACCGCTCGAAATGGCCAGGTCCCCTTCAACCAATGTTTCGCTGGTACTTACTTTATCAAGTGTCAGATCGCCTGTTACTGACCCGACCACCTGACCGGTGGCCTTGGAACTTTGCATGGTCACGTTCACAGCCGAACCTGAATCGGTGATCAACTGCACACGCGCAGCGGTAGCCGTGACGGCATCCACTTTGCCAACCAGCCCCTGTTGGGTCACCACCGGCATACCATACTTGATGCCATCATCCGAACCGTGGTCAATGATCACGTAGCTGACGAACGGACTGGGGTCAATGCCAATGACTGAAGCAGCCACATATTTATTTTCAGGGTTGGAACGGGCGAAATCGAGCAGGGCGTAGAGGATGTCTGTTTCGCTCAACTGCTGCTGCAGTTCAAGAATTTGTGCCTGCAATTGCGAAATCTCATTGGCCTGCTCTGCATTTTGTGATCTTAACGTGTTAAGATCGCGCGGAACAGTGAGAAACTGGTAGATCGTGTTATAGCGGGTCGAGACCCAGCTTTCGACGGAAATCAGCGGGCTGGCGGCTTTACCAATGATCGTGGTTAAATAACCACTCACTGCCAAGAGCAGCACCCCTGCTGCGATCATGACAATGGTAAAGATCAACCAGGTCCTGGCGGATATTCTTTTCATTTTAGAAACGCAGATCCCTAACTATTCGGTCGGTCCAGGTCAACCAGGAATTTGCCATAGGTATCCAGATCTTCGAGCACCAACTCAGCGCCCCTGGCCACGCAGGTCATGGGGTCATCGGCGATCCACACGCGCAGGTTGAGCTCTTCGGCCAAGCGGGGCACCAGACCCAAAATTTGAGAGCCGCCGCCAGCCAGGCAAATGCCCGAGTCAAGCAGGTCTGAGATCAGTTCCGGGGGCACTTCATCCAGCGCGTCCCGAATCGTGTCAATGATGATCTTGACCGAACTGGAGATGGCTTCACGAATTTCAATGGAAGAAACTTCCACCGATCCCGGTAACCCGGTGATGAGGTTGCGGCCACGCACGGTGGCGGTGAGTTCCGTTTGCAGTGGATAAGCCGAGCCGATCGTGATCTTGATCTGCTCAGCCATGCGTTCGCCGATCAGTAAATTGTATTTCTTGCGGATGTACTGAATGATGTCTTCATCCAGTTCGTCGCCGGCCACACGCAGTGAGCGTGAAACCACCACGCCGCCCATTGAGATCACGGCCAGCTCGGTAGTACCGCCGCCAATATCGACGACCATTGAGCCTTTCACGTCGTTCACCGGCAGCCCGGCGCCCAGTGCTGCAGCGCGCGGCTCTTCAATGAGGTAAACCTCACGCGCACCGGCTGCCATAGCGGCATCGTAAACGGCGTGTTTTTCCACTTGAGTCGCACCCGAAGGGATGCCCACAGCCACGCGTGGGCTGGCCATGGGGACGATGGACTGTTGATGCACCTTACCAATAAAGTATTCGAGCATGGCCTTGGTGATCTCGAATTCTGAGATCACGCCATCTCGTAAAGGACGAATCGCGACGACATTCACGGGGGTGCGCCCCACCATTTCTTTCGCGGCGGCGCCGACTGCGAGCACTTCGTGGGACCGTTTATTTACGACCACCCAGGAAGGCTCATTGATCACGATCCCCTTGCCGCGCACATTCACCAGGGTGTTTGCGGTTCCTAAATCAATTCCAATATCTAATGAGAAAAATCCCATCAACCAACTGAGAATATTGGCTGCCAAAGGTTACTCCTGAATTTTGATTAAACTTTGAAAAAAATTATACCATACCGATTTTGTCAAGCTAAAGTTTTTGATTTCTTGACACGGTTTAGGCAAATGATATAATCTCAACGTATGCGGGTGTCGCCAAGTGGTAAGGCACCACCTTCCCAAGGTGGTATCCGTGGGTTCGAATCCCATCACCCGCTCTTTTTTCAAGTTTTTACTTGATGGATTTTTTGGGGATTATTACACAATGGAATCTAAAATTCTCTCACTGATTTGTCCAAATTGCGGTAGCGCAGATCAAATCATTGACAAAGATTTACCATTCGGATTTGAATTTACATGTAAACATTGTGGAAGTAATTCTGTACTAATTTTTAATGACCATCTGTATATTCCGGCACCGGGTGATCACATTTGTAAAGTTTGTGGAAGAGTAGCAGCCAAAAATGCCAGGTTTTGTCAATGTGGTGAGCCGCTTATCCGAATATGTCAAAATGCAAAATGTGGAAAAGAATTTCCAATTGGCCACACAGTTTGCGATTTTTGTGGAACAAAACAAATTTCGCTTGCCACCCACTTTCAAGGTAGTAGATCTGAATTTGTAGCTGCCTTACACAAAATTACTGAATTTGAAAACAGAGTTGATTTTTCTTTAGGCCAATTTACTAATCCGAACTTTCAAATCCGTGAACAAAGTCTAAACTATATTAATAATAGCATTGCGCTTTGCAAGGAAAAAGATGAAGTTAAATATTTAATATCTAAATTGGAAGAATTTGCAAATTTATCCAATTCATTATCAACAACACAGCTAATTATCAAAGCAAAAGCCAAATTGCTAAATCTTGGCTTGGCAACAGTGTAGTTTCAATTTTTTCATATACCGTAAATTTTCTTGAATTTCTTTATCTATGTTTCACACTTTGTTTATTTAATTATCATGTTTTGTAATAAAACCGCGAAATCATTCATTTTGTGATAGTGTATCCGTGGGTTCGAATCCCATCACCCGCTCTTTTTATTTAACGTTTTGTAAACATTCCCTCACAAACCCTCACCTTTCATTAGTGTTAAGTAGATAGAACCGTGATTTCTATTAAACTGGTGTATAAAGAAAACACCAGTTATTTCTGGTTTTAACTCATTTAATTTGCCCAAAAACAGAACGTTTTGTGATAGGAAGTGAGCATGAGTCCGCAAAAAACTGTTCTTCATATCGAGGATAACTTGGAGAATCGCATTCTGGTGCGCCGGCTTTTACAGGCTGTCTCGATCAACGTGCTCGAAGCCGAAAATGCTTATGAAGCCATTCGCCATCTGCGTTCTGCCCGTCCCGATCTGATCTTGATGGATATCAATATGCCCGACGTAGATGGTTACACTTTAACCTCCAAGCTCAAAACGGTTCCCGGTATCAAAAACATTCCCATTATTGCTATTACCGCCAATGCCATGCGTGGAGACCGCGAAAGGTCTTTGAGCGCCGGCTGCGACGGTTATATTGAAAAACCGATCAACATCGACACTTTCAACGACCAGATCGACCATTACCTAAATACGAAAGTGAATCTTTCCTGATCATGCTTGAAGTTGCCTTTTCGATTCCAACCAGTCATAATCACCTCTTCTTTTCTCCCGATGAAAAAAGCAGTTCGCTTTCTGACGAGATTAAAAATCCCGTCATTTTGGTCGTTGAAGACAACATGGGAAACTTCAAACTGATCGCCCGCATGCTCGAATCGCTGGGGGCCCAATGCGAATGGAAGACCTCCGGCTATGAGGTGGTCGAATTCGCCAGCACCCTGCCCCACATTGATCTGATCTTGATGGACATTCGTCTGCCCTATGAAGATGGCTACGGTGCCATGCGCAAGATTCGCCAGCACAATGAATACACTGGCATCCCTATCGTTGCCGTCACCGCTGTCACCGGCCTGGATCAGATGCGCGCAGCAAAACTGGCCGGGTTCGACGGCTTTATCGGCAAACCCCTCGATCCGGATCGTTTTCCCGATCAGATTCGCCGCATTCTTTCTGGACTCTCTGTCTGGGAATACAACTAAGGAGTTTTCATGAGCGAACAAGTCACCGATCTCTCTGCTCAACCCAAACCTTTCGTCTTCCGTGGCAGTCTCGTCCGCACGGTCGTTCTCGCGCTCATGGTCTTTTCCATTATTCCGGCCATCGTTATCGGTGCCATCAGTTACATTCGTTTTAGAAATTCAATCCAGACACAGACCGAAACCCAGCTTTCTTCAGTTTCGCAAACCTATAACTTCCAGGTTGACCAGATGGTCGCCGGGCAGCAAACCATCGTGCAAGAGATCGCCAACGCACCCACAGTACAGACCTATATGGGTGCGCTGCTCAACGGCACTTCAGATTCCAACTACTCGTTGGCCGTTTACAATCTGAACAAGCTGCTCGTAGATACGGTTGACTCCTCTACCGACTCGGGCGTAAAAGATATTGAGATCGTAGATGCCCTGGGAAATGTGCTGGTTGCCTCTGCCCCTGCCAAAATGAATGACTTGATCGTCGCCAGTGATTTTGCGAAATCGTTGATCGGAACCACCCAAACCGCTATTACATACAGCCCAAACGACGTGCTCACCGATCAGATCGCTCTGGTTACCACGCAAACTTTCACTGCCGGCGATCAAAATGAAAGTTTGACCATTTTTACCTACTCTTCGCCCACACTGCTGCAAACACTGCTGACCAACCCCCTTTCTATTTATGCCTACGCCCATGTTTTTTACATCACAACAGATGGTCAGATCGTTTCGATCAACCCGGTTTTGAACACCCCGGCTTCAGTTACCGTGAGCCAGGAAAACAAAACCACCCTCAACAACATGGTTGCCGAAAGCGGTTACGGCCAAAATTATACCTATGTCAATTTTGCCGGCAATGAGGTTTATGCCTACGTAAAGAAGATGAGCTCTTTCAACGGCACTTACGTCTTTGAAGTGCCGACAAGCTCCGTGCTCAGCCAACTGCAGCCATTGTTGAGTTTTATGCTCATTTTGCTTGCCATCACCCTGGTGGTCATTGGCCTGATCGCTTTCTTCGCCACCCGGCAAATGGTCTTTCCACTGGTGGACCTTTCGAACAAGGCACGCCGCTACGCGAATGGTGATTTCTCTCAAAAAGCCAGCGTGACCCGTAACGATGAGATCGGTTTGCTGGCAAATTCCTTCAACAACATGGTGGACCAACTTTCTACGTTTTATCAATCGTTGGAAGCCAGGGTTGCCACGAGAACCGAAGGCCTGCGTACCTCACTTGAGATCGGTCAAGAGGCAGTCTCTTCTGCCACCAGAAATGAGATCTATCAAAAGATTGTCCGGCTGGTAGTCGAAAGACTCGGCCACAACTACGCAGCCATTTATCAGCTCGACACCGCCGGCAAAAACATTTCCCTGGCCGCCGATTACACCACAGAAAGCGAAGGGCTGCCTGAACGCAGTCTGACCCTGCCGCTCGACAACACCTCTTTGGTCGGCTGGGTGATCAAGAATAACGAAACCCGTCTTTCACAGGATGTAACCAACGAACGCCCAAAGATGAAGACAGAAACAAGGCTGACCTCTACCCGTTCCGATTTTGCCATCCCAATTTTGTCCAACGGCAACCCGGTGGCAGCCCTTAACATTCAAAACAACAACGTCAATGGCTTTGACATCGAATCCATTCCGGCGTTCTTGATCATCACCCGTCAGATCGAAGCCGGTCTGCAAAATATTGCCCTGTTGGAGTCCACACAGGAGAACTACCAGCAGACCATTTTGCTCTATCAGGCCAGCCGTGAGATCATCCAGGCGCAGGATAATGTGGCCATCTATCGCTCATTGGCAGACCTTTTCAAACAATCTGATCTGGTGGGTATCTCACTTGATGTAGTTGATGACGAAGTTAAAGTGGTGAGCATTGGCGACAGCCAAACCACTCCGCTGGATGATGCCCTGATTGGCACCTCCATCCCCTTTGCCAGGGCCCTAGCCAAGCTCGAAACAGATGGTGCGGAGCTGACCAGCAACTTCCAGTATTTGACCGACTTCAGCAACCTGAACGCCCACTTTGGCCGGCGCGGCTGCACCTCAAACGCGGTGCTGCCGGTTTATTCTGGCAAAGAAGTAAAACACCTTCTGGCCGTTGGCTCTCGTTCAGACACTCCGCTCACCAGCGCTCAAATTCAACCTTTCATTAACCTGACCGGCACACTCGGCGCCGCGCTTGAACGTGTATCATTCATGCAAACGATCTCCAGAGATGCGCAACGCTTTGCGCTGCTCAAAAATATTTCAGAGATCGCCACCCGCAAAGGCGTTGAGAATGCCTTTGCCAGCATCCATGAGCAAATCAAATCCATTCTTGGAGAAGGCTTTGGCCTGTGCATCGCCATCAATGATGCAGAGAAATCACAAGTTGAGGTGCCCTATTTCTTCGATGAGCAACTGATCGAAGTGGAGAAATACGAATATTCCTCAGACATTCTCACCAATCTGATCCGCTCCAAAGAGGCACTGTTGGTGCCTGACGCCATCCAGGCGGGGCAGCGCATCATCGAATCAAGTTCCTTCCAGCGTACCGCGCGTTCCGTTGCCGGTGTGCCGCTGTTCAACGGCAGCCAGGTGTTGGGTGCCTTTGTGGTCTTCGATCTGAATCAGATCAACCGTTTCAACGATCAAACTCAAACCATGATGGAACTGATCGGAGCTCAAATAGCGGCCCTTATCAATGAACAGCAGCTTGCCGATAAACTGATTGAGACCAAACAAAATTTGGATCAGCAGCACTTCATCCTGAATTCGATCCTTGCAAACCTGCCGGCACGTGTGGCCGTGAAAGATCAAAACAACAGTTTTGTCACCGTCAGTCATGCCTTCGCCGAATATGTAGGTGTCAGCCAGGCCGATGAATTGATCGGCAAACCCGATAATTACTCTTTCACAACTGAACAAAGCACCGAAACCCTCACTAGTGATGCCGAAGTGCTCTCTACACAGCGCCCCATCCTGAACGTACAGGAGCAATGGCGCAAGCCAACCGGTGATATCGAATGGGTGGTGACCAGCAAAGTGCCGCTCAATTCGCCTGATGGTTCACTGCACGGGCTGCTGAGCATCTATGAGGATGTGACCGGTCTGGTAAACGCAGAAACACTGGCCCGTCATCGCGCAGATCAATTGCTCACCGCCTCAGACATCGCCCGCGAATCGAGTTCCGGCTCTATGGATATTGAAGAGACCCTGTCGCGCCTGGTTGAACTGATCCGTTCACGTTTCGGTTTCTACCACGCCTCCATCTTCCTGATCGACCCGCTGCACAAATTTGCCGTCTTGCGTGAATCGACCGGCGAAGCAGGCGAACAGATGAAAGCACGCGCACACAAACTGGCGGTCGGTTCGGCCTCCATTGTGGGCCAGGCAACCGGCAAAGGGATCCCGGTCGTGATCGGCGATGTGACCAAAGAGGCCAACTACTTCGCCAACCCGTTGCTGCCAGAAACTCGCTCTGAGCTCGCTATTCCGCTTAAGATCGGTGACAGCATCCTCGGCGCACTCGACGTGCAGTCAACCACCTTCAATGCTTTCTCACAAGAAGATATCAACATCCTGCAGGTTTTGGCCGATCAGATCGCCGTCGCCATTCAAAACGCTGACCTCTTCACCCACACCATCGAGACCCTTTCTCGCCACCGCTTGCTGCACCGCATCACTGATATCAATGTGCAAACGATGACGATTGAAGACTCCATTCGCTCTGCCATTGAGACGTTGCGCGCTTCCATGCCTGATGAGCGCATTGCCTACCTCACCTACCTGGGGGACAACATCCTGAGCGTTCAGGCGTCTGCCGGATACACCACGCAGGATATCGGCGCCACTCGATACCAGTTCGGACAGGGAGTGATCGGGTCAGTTGCCCAAACCAGGCAGCCCAAGATCGTGCCAGAAGTTCAGGCGAACCCCTCCTTCTACCCGATCAGCGTTGATTCCAACTCAGTGCTGGCTGTGCCGGTGGCCTTTGGTGACCGCCTGCTGGGCGTGATCAATGTAGAAAGCACAAAAATTGCGCTGTTTGACGACAACGACGAAGAATTTGTGACCACCCTTGCCAACAACCTGGCGACCATTATTTCCAACATCGAACTGGTCGAGCAGGTGCGGTCACAGGTAGATCGCCAGCAAAAGCTGTTTGAGATCACCGACAAGATTCGCCGTTCAGTGGATATTGAGACCATTATGCAAACCTCAGTTACCGAAATATGCAATGCGTTGAATGTTCGCAAAGCGACCATTGAGATCAATCCCAAATTCCAGGGTGAGCCTCAGAAGGAGCAGAAATGACACAATATCTCCGTTCTTTGTCGCCGTTTTCAGTTCCTGAGGGAATTGATCCAAAAGACCAGTTAAAGCTCTGGCAAGAACGCATTCTGCATACCCTTTTCATGGTCAGCGCCATCACCGGGATGGTCTTTTTCCTGATCTCTTACTTCTCAAACCCCCAGCAACCAAACTGGGCCTACCTGGCAGGATTCCTGTCTTTTGTGCTGCTCTCGATGATCTTCTTCATCCTGCGCCGTATTTCTTATTGGGTGCGCTCGATCATTGCCCTGGTCTTGATCTTTGCCTTTGCCAACATGATGTATTTTCAAAATGGCTGGAGCGGACTTGCGCTGATCTTACTGCTCGTCTTTTCTTTCTTATCGACCACCCTGCTTTATCAAGGACCTTCAAGAGTGGGTTTTGTCTTAAGCATCACCACCCTGCTTTTCTGGGGCACATTGCGGCTGACAAACCTCATTTCGGGAATTGGGCTTTCTTCCTCCATTAATTCACTCACAATTGATTTGTTGATCGTCTTGCTGGCCGGCTTTGTGGTCAATTTCAGCGTCAGCACCTTGAAAAACCGGCTCATCCTCACGCAACGCCAGATGAACGATCTGACCTTTGAACAAACCGAACTGAAAGGTCAAATGAAGCAGCAGACCGAATTGCTGCAGCGCCGCATCGGACAGTTGCATACTGCGGCTGAGATCACCCGTGCTACTTCTTCCATTCTCGACTCGCAGATCATGATCCGTCAAGTCTGCGACTCAGTCAAAGATCGCTTTAACCTTTATTATGTGGGTGTCTTTTTGGTAGACGCCATGAAAGAATTCGCTGTTTTGCAGTATGGTACAGGTGAAGCCGGTCGCAGAATGTTGGCGAACCGCCACCGTTTGGCTGTGGGCGGTTATTCCATGATCGGTTGGACGACCCAAACCCGAAAGCCCAGAATCGCCCTGGATATTGGCGAGGAAGCGGTTCACTTCGATAACCCGCTATTACCTGAAACCCATTCCGAGTTGGCGCTGCCCATCACCACCGCCAATGCCCTCTTCGGCGCCATGACCATCCAATCGACCCAGCCTGGGGCTTTTGACGAGGAAGATATTCTGGTGCTGCAAAGCATTGCCGACAGTTTGGCAATCGCACTCGAAAAAGAGCAGGCCTTTGAAAGAACGCAACGGGCTTTGGATGAAATTCGTGTCTTGAACAAAGCCTATATTCAGCAAGCCTGGGGGAATACCCTCGAAACCTACGGCGATCTGGCTCTGGCTTATGAGAACCCCGATGCTGCAACTGCGCCGAACGAAGAAGTGAAAACGGTCAAAGTTCCGCTCTATTTGCGTGATGAGGTCATTGGCGAGATCAACCTTGAAGTGGTCGGAGATGAAATATCCAGAGAACAAATGGAATTTCTCGAATCCATCTCCACACAGACCACTGTTGCTCTCGAAAATGCCCGTTTGCTCGAAGAGACACAACGTTCGGCGGCCAAAGAGCAAAAACTGAATGAGCTTTCAGAAGAGTTCTCGCGCGCGCTGACGATTGAAGAGATCTTGAAAACAGCAGTGGTTGAATTTGGCAAGCTACCCTCTGTGGCAGAAGCTTCCATTTCACTTTTACCCCCCGAAGATTTCGATACCCGACCTTCTTTGAAACAGGCTGCGAGGTGATCAAATGACAAGACCGAGCTTTTCAATTACCCAAACCTCACAGACCATTGCCACGCGCACGGGTTTGCACGAAATTCGCAAGGCAAACGATCAACTGCTGCAAAACATCTTAAACGGCAGTTTGATCTTGGGTACTGTGCTGTTCTTCTTGAACATGTATACAGCCATCCAATCGGCAAATCTGATTGCAGCAGCAAGTGTAGTGCTGGCGTACGCCATATTGTTCATCATCACTTTTGCCCGTATGCTCCCCTATCAGGTACGCGTCTCTCTGTTGGCGGCCAGTTATTACATCGTTGGTACCATCAGCCTCATCCAGGCAGGCATCAGTTCAGGCAATTTGATCTATTTCTTCATCGCAACATTGATCGTTGCCCTTCTGCTCGAAAAGAATATGTGGATCATCCCGTTTGGTGTCATCATCCTCACGATCACATTGGTGGGTTTTCTTCTCAATGCATCAATTATTAGTATTTCTTCAACCGCACTGACCACCACTGCTCTGATGAGCTGGCTTTCGCTGGCGATCAATCTGCTCTACACCACCTTCCTGATCTCAGCCTCTACGTCGCAATACTTTGAAAGGCTGCGTACGGCCATTATCTCCACCTACCAGCGCGATGAAGTTTTAACCAATGAGAACAATGTTCTTTCAAACAAATTGCTCGATTTTCAAAACACGCTTGACCGCCGCCGCTCTCGTTTGGTGACCACGCGTCAAATTTCGCGCGAGATCTCTCAGCAGACCGATATTGATAAAGTGCTGCGCGATTCTGTCGAGTTGATTCGAACCCAGTTGGGTTATTATCACGCCGCCATTTATTTGAACGATAATCGCAACGAAAATGCACTGTTGAAAGCCGCCACCGGCGACGCCGGTCAATTGCTGCTTGAAAGGAACTACCGCATCCGCGTTCGCGATGAAGGATTGATCGGCTCTTCCATTTTCCGTGGCGAACCGATCATCTCTGACAACGTTGACGTGGATTTTCCTGACTTCAAGAACACGGCACTTCCCAGTACAAGATCTGAAGTTGCCTTCCCGTTGCGCATCGGCCAAAACGTATTTGGCGCTCTGGATGTACACGCAGAAGAAACGCACGCCTTTTCAGATGAAGATATCGAAATTCTGCAAACCATCACCGACCAGCTTTCTATGGTGATCGATAAAAACATGCGTTTGAGCAATATGAATGAAACCATCGGTCGGCTGGAAGAAAGCTATCGTTCTTACACCCGCGGTTCATGGCAAAGCCACCTCAAGGGATCAAAGAAGCAGCTTGCTTTCACTTACACCGAAAATACGCTTGAACCCGAATTTGATGAGACCGAGATCGCATTAAACGCCTTGACGACCGGCGAGGTCATCACAACCCAATCTGCCAGTGCAGATGATCAGGAAGCAGAATCCATTCTGGCCGTCCCCATTACCTTACGTAATCAAGTGTTGGGCGTCATGAACATCAAATACAAAGGCAAGGCCATCCCCTCTGACCTGACCGACCTGGCTCAAAACGCCTCTGACCGTTTGGCTATTGCCCTTGAAAATGCGCGCTTGCTCGAACAGAACCAGCAACGTGCCGAACGTGAGCATCTGGTCAGTGAAATCTCTGCCAGAGTTCGCGCCGCTTCGGATATCGACACCATTTTGCGTACCACGGCCACTGAGTTGGGTCGTGCGCTGGGAATTGATGAAGTGCGCATTCAGTTGAAAGACGCAGAATAGAGGAACCATGACCGCTCAAAACAGCCAAAATACACATGCCCCTATTATGGAAGAAATGAGTCGTCGTGAGCGCAATTATCGCGCTTTCGTTCTCATTCTCATCCTTTTTTCTGCCGTTTCTGCCGCAGCAGCCTTTTTCTTTGGGATAACTACTTCCATTTGGTCATTACTTATCCTTTCAGGTTCATTTACGCTGACCGGGCTTACCGGCATCTTCACCATTGCCAAAATCTGGGATGCGCCGCAGGGCGTTAAGTATTTCGTCTTTTCAACTGCCTTGCAGCTTTCGCTGGCAATTGCTGCCGGTATCTTCTCCTTCGCCTATGGCTTGCCGGTGGCCTTGATTGCCATTTTGCTTGGCTTCTTCTTTGCCGCCTTTAACTTAAGCGGATGGCTAAATGAAGGCCTCATTACCCTCGGCCTTATCAGTGCTTTGGCCGGTGTTCTGCTAAACGTGCTGGTGCAGTTGCCTCAGACCAGCGGAATGGTTCTCAATGTAACCATCCTTGCCCTGGATTTTGTTGTGCTGGTGATGGCTGCCCGATTGTACATTTTAGGGTTGATCATCCTGTCCATCCGCACCAAACTGATCATGGGCGCCTTGCTCATCACGATCGCCCCGATCGTGATCCTTTCCTTTGTCAACCTGGGCACATTGACCACAGTTTCACAAACACAGTCAAACGATTCATTGCGCATGGCGACGCAAATCACCATTGATCAAATTGACTCGTTCTTTAACACGAACCTTGTTTCGCTTCAATCTGAGGCTGCGCTGCCCTCCATCGTCGCTTACTTGAAAACAAGCCCGGATGTTCGGGAAGGAAGCGTTGAAGAGCAACAGCTAAGCGCCACCTTGACCACCCTGAGAACAAAAGATGCCTTATATTCACCCTCTTATGGTGTAATAAATCTGCTGGGGATCAACATATTTGATACCGATCCACTACAGCAGGGAAGTTCAGAATTAAATACCGATTACTTCGAAGGAAGCGCTGCTACAAGAAGTCCTTATGTATCCTCCATTGAGTTCATTCCCAATACACGCGACGCTTTCATCTACTTTATTACCCCGATCTTTGATGAAACTCATAATGTCATCGGGTATTTGCGTTTGCGCTATGATGCGCGCATTATTCAGGACAGGCTGATCAAACTATCTGGAATTATCGGCAGCCATTCTTACCCGATCATCGTTGATGATAATGGCATCCGAATTGCAGATGCATCCAACCCTAACTTGCTTTACCACTCGATCATTCCTTTGTCGAACGAAAGATACGCCAGCCTGCTCAACCAAAATTTGATCCCTGCTTACATTCCTCAGGGGCAGATCGTTTCAGAGATTCCTGAGGTAAATAACGCAATATTTAAAGCCTCTTCCCAACCCTACGAAACCTTCTCAGTAGATATGCAGACCGCCCAAACGGGGATTCCAGATTCGGCAACTTATGCCCGTGTTTCAACGCAGTACTGGTATTTGGTCTATCTTCAGGAGCAAACCGTTCTTGTTTCATCAATTGCCACGCTGACAACCTCTTCTGTACAACTGGCAGTTTTGATCGCCGCCCTGGTCAGTTTTTTGGTGACGGTCTTCTCGAACCTGTTTACCCGCCCAATCCTTGGGCTGACCCAGACCGCTGAAAAAGTGGCCGTGGGCGACCTTTCTGCTCAGGCAGGCATCACTTCAAAAGACGAGATCGGTAGTCTGGCCCGTTCATTCAATACAATGACCGAGCAGTTGAGATCTTCCATTGAAAACCTTGAGAAACGCGTTCAAGAACGTACCCAGATGTTGGCACGCCAAAATGAATCGCTCACCTACCGTTCTCGCCAATTGCAGACCGTGGCTGATGTGGCGCGTAACGTGGTATCCAATACCGATCTTGAATCACTGCTGACTTCGGTGACCAACCTCATTAGTGATCGTTTCAACTACTATCACGTGGGTATTTTCCTCATTGATGATGCAGGTGAATACGCCAATTTGCGTGCCTCGAACTCAATCGGTGGCCAGCGCATGTTGAGCCGCCAGCATAAACTGAGGGTTGGTCAGGTAGGTATCGTGGGTTACGTTACCGGCGCCGGGCAACCTCGTATCGCTACTGACGTGGGTAAAGATGCCGTGTTCTTCAACAACCCCGACCTGCCTGAAACAAAATCTGAAATGGCTTTGCCATTGAAGATTGAAAATCAGATCATCGGCGCCCTTGATATTCAATCGATCGAGTCGAATGCGTTTTCTGAAGAAGATGTAGCCTTGTTCACCACCCTGGCTGACCAGGTTTCGGTCGCTATCAACAACAACCAGTTGCTGGCAGATACGGCCCAGGCGCTTGAAGAAGCGCAGACCCTGCACCGCCAATACCTGAATCAGGAATGGACCAAGCAGGCACAGCAAGAAAGCAGCAACAACTACAAGTACACCCCACAGGGGCTGATCCCCTTTGAAGAAAAACTGCCAGAGATCGACATGGTCTTCAATTCGGGGCGTCCCATCACCAAGAGTTATGCCACTTCTGATCGTGGTGGCAAACCTCATTCAGTTCTGGCTGTTCCCATCAACTTGCGCGGTGAAACGATCGGCGTGATCCACTTGCAGGCAAACGAAGGCAACGATTTCACCTGGAGTGAAAATGAGTTACTCACAGTGCAAACCGTGGCCGATCAGGTGGCCCAAACGCTCGAAAGTGCCCGTCTGTTTGAGCAGACCATCCGCCGTGCTGATCGTGAGCGCCGCGTGCTCGAGATCACAGGCAAGATCCGTTCCACCAATGACCCGCAAGAAATGCTTCAGATCACACTGGATGAGCTAAAACGCCATCTGGGCGCCTCTCAAGCGCAGATCGTCATCAATTTGCCCAATAACGAAAAAGAGCCTGGCACAGCCCAGGCTGGTCAACAAAGAGGTTAAACATGAGCAGGGTCATCTCCATTGCAAATGAAAAAGGCGGTGTCGCCAAGACCACAACCACCCTCTCTTTATGTGGGGCCCTGGTAGAGGTTGGCTATCGGGTACTTGCAATCGACCTCGATCCGCAAGCCAATCTTTCGCTTTCTTTGGGCCAGGAAGATGCCAGAAATAATTACTCTCTGGTCGATATTTTGCTGAATGCAATCCCCTTCGAGCAGGCCATTAAGACTACCGATCAAGAGAAATTAACCCTTTTACCGGCCAATAACCAGTTAGGGTTGGCAGAACGTTTATTCCCGGCCAAGGTAAATTATCAATTTTTGCTCAGAGACCTTTTAGAGGCTCATCAAGAGGACTACGACTTTATTCTCATAGACTGCCCTCCCTTTTTGGGCGCGTTGACGACCAATGCCTTGATGGTATCTGATCTGCTCATCCTGCCCACACAGGCTGAGTACTATTCCGTTTATGCTTTACGCAACATGATGACCCTCATTCGGCAAATTCGCGCCAACGGCAACGCAAAGCTTCGTTATCGCCTTTTGCTGACCATGTTCGACAAACGCAATCGCATTCATTGCACACTTGCAGAACACTTACGCACGACCTTCGCCAAAGGGGTTTTTGATACCGTGATCGAAGTGGATACGCGCCTGCGCGAAAGCCCAATCGCCGGAAAATCGATCATTTATCACGCCCCCAAGAGCCGTTCAGCTTTGCAATATCGTTTTCTGGCACAGGAGATCATTCAATATGTCAAAAACTAAGATCAATAATCGCCTGGATAATCTATTTGCTGACCTGACCAGCCAAGAAGCAGAAGAGGTTCTTGCCCCATATATTCAAAGCGCCGAAAGCTGGTCTTGGGAGACAGACGCCAATGGCATTTATACTTCCTGCAGCGAAGATGTGCAGCAAATTCTGGGGCTTTCTCCAGACGACTTTATCGGTTCCCCACTGTTAAGCTGCCGAATCGTTAAAGCAGATCGCAAGCTGCTCATCGAAAAACTCCAGAGTGATGATTTTCCCATTGAGGTTGACCTGCACGTCGAATCAAGGGGACAGAAATCCGTTTCTGCCCGCTTCCACATCTACAAAACGGCCGATAAAGCCTCTGGAAACGACATTTACCGTGGTTTCTCGCAACTGATCGATGTGGATGAAATCGAGCCTTTGCCAACAAATATGATTGAACCAGAAGCACCGGCTCCCGCCCTTGAAGTGAAAGATCACGAAACCACAGAAGAAGTCGCTCCTTTGCCGCAAACGGTTGAATCTCCGGCTGAAACAATCGGCATGGACACGAACGATGCCTTGGATGAGCTTGAGCGGCAGATCGAAGCGTTAAGTGAACAGAGTTCACCTTCCGATCGGGTTGCCTCACAGGCCGAACAACCAGCAAAAGAAGAAACGGTTGATTCCACTGCTGAATTGGCAGAAACAGCCCCGGCAGAAAAAGCAGAAGAAAGCGCTGCACCAAAAGCGGAGCAGAATATATCTGCGGGTGCTGCTGGTGAACCTGAGGTAAGCAGTGAATTAGGGGAACTGGAAAAAGAGATCAAGAAAAAGCGCAAGCCGAATCGGGTGGTGGAAACTCCCTCAAGGAGATCGGCCACTCCATCTGCTGACTTCTTGAAATTATCCAAAACGGCTCCTTTAGGGCCCTTGCCAACTGCCAAAGATGGCAAAACTCGTGATCTGGCCGTGGGGGCTGCCGAAATAAGCGGTTTGGCGGTTGAGGGAGATAATTACAAACCCTCAGAAAACGTTTGGACCCAGCAAGCGGTGATCAGCTTTTCAGAAAATGTGGTAGTCTCGTCCCCAGCCACAGAAGAAAATCCGGCCATTTTGGCAGCGCCTTTGAACCTGCGAAACCAAAAAACGGGCGTGATCGAACTGATCGATAACAACCCTGAACGCAAGTGGACAGAAGAAGATCGCCTGCTGATGCAAGAAATCTCAAACCAGCTTGGTCTGGCACTCGAAAATGCACAACTCTACTCAGCCGTGCAAAAAGAATTGGGCGAAAGGGTGAAAGCTGAAGAGTTGACCCTGCGCCGCAACCGTGACCTTTCCACACTTAACGAGATCGGCCAGCGCCTCAGCCGTTTGGTTTCGCGCGACGAAATCTTTCCGCTCGTCTCGAACATGATTCAGCAAACGCTGGATATTCGCAATTTGGTCATCAGCCTTTATGAGGCCGATCATTCTGAATTCACCTTCCCCGTTTGTATTGTGGACGGCAGAAATGAATCCATTCCGCCGCGCAAGGTGCATGAGGGTTATCAGGAAGCCATCTTAAAATCCCATGCGCCTCTCATTTTGAATGAAAACCCGATGGCCTATTTGGGCGAGGAAATCATTGATCATCCTTATAAATCGCCCAAATCTCTGTTGGCCATCCCTTTGTTGGTGGGTGAACGCGTTACAGGCATCATCACCGTGCTCGACTTTGAAAAATCGCGCGCTTTTGACCAGGTTCAGATCGAACTGCTCTCTACCGTGGCCACCCAGATGGCAACCTCACTTGAGAATGCTGACCTCTTTGAAGGCATCACGAACGCGCTGGAGACGATTGAAGTCAGGGAACGTTACCAGGCCAATGTGACCCGCGCCGTCGCTCTGATGAGTGAAAACGGCACCAAGGCCCTGCCTGAAATGTTGGCGTTTTTCTCTGCTGCTGCCGAGTGCGAACGCGTTTATTACGCCGAACCGGAATTGGAGAAAAACGAAGGTCTGGTCTGGAAAGCTGTGGAAGTCTATACCAAACCGGATCCGAATGTGCTCATGAGCTCGGAACTGATCTCTCGAATGATCGCGACCGACTATCCCGATTGGCTGAACGATTTAAGCCTCAATGGCTGGCACGTGGTTTCACAGAAGTCAGCGGACGGGCAAGAGAGAAAATATCTTCAATCTCAAAAAGTTGAATCGCTCTTGCTGCTGGCCGTGCCCCGTGGTGAGAATCAGATCGGCTTTATTGCCTTCGAGAACTTTGCCGAACCGCATGATTGGAAAAAAGAAGAGATCGACATCCTGCGCATTGGTTCAGACGCTTTTACGAACACGCTCATCCGTGAAGGCCTGTTGAAACAGGTGGAAAGCTCCCTTGAAGAGACCGAGGGCTTGTACTCTGCATCTCATCAACTGGCCCTTGCCAACAATGTGCAAGAGATGGTTTCTTCCGTCATTCAGGGTGTTCATTCACAAAGCATTAATCGCGGCGTTTTGATCTTATTTGACTATGACGAATCGGATAACATCACGCGCATGCGCGTGGAAGCGAACTACCACAGCGGAGCGGGCACGCCCCCGCCGCCGGTTGGCACTGAATATTTACTCTCGCTCTACCGGCCTGCTTTTGTTACCGAAAACCCGGTCTTTTATGATGACATCAATAACTCACAATTGGATGCCAACTTAAAAGAGATTTTCATTCGCCAGAACATTCACTCCATGGCTGTGCTGCCGCTCTGGTCGGCCAACCGCCAGGGTGGTGCACTTGTATTGATCTCGATCGTCAAACACCGCTTTTTGGAGCAGGAAATTCGCTCTCTGCCTCCACTGGCTGACCAAATGGCAACCACCATTGAGAACCTGCGCTTGTTTGAAAGCACACAAGAAGCGCTGGCAGAAACAGAATTGCTTTACAAAATTTCCAGCGGCATTGCCAGTTCGACAACCTTTGACGAATTGGTCACCCTGGTAGGCGAAAACGCCCTGCCCGAAAAGGCCGGCGCCATCCATTTGTTCGTGTCATCTGTCACCCGCCAGGGACGTGCCAGCGGGTATGATTTCGTTGGCACCTACACAAGCGAGCAGAAATTCATTTCATCTGGGGCTCATGTCAACAGTGAGTTGTTTGAGAAGGTCAATTTTAGTAAGCACGAACCCCAAACGATCGTGGATGTCTCCAGAGCGGCCCTTAACGATCAGGCCAAGGAATTCTTTACCTCGCTGGGAGCAACCACGGCCAGTTTTATTCCTATGACCGCCGGTGCCACGCCCATTGGTGTGCTGGTTGCTACTTCAGATAAAACGACCGAATTTGATAAAGAAGAACTGCAAACTCTCCAGGTGGTAGCTGACAGTATTTCAGTGGCTATCGAGCGTCAACGGCTGCTTTCAGAAACACAGCAGCGCGCACTGGAGCTTCAAGCGGCAGCCGAAATCGCGCGCGATACCACCAGCACGTTGTCGCTGGAAGAGTTGCTGCACCGCATCGTTACTTCGCTCAAAGATCGTTTTGGCTTCTATCACTCGGCCATCTACCTGTTGGACGCCTCTGAAAATTATGTGCAGATCGAAGAGGCCACCGGGCGCGCCGGGCTGGAAATGAAACAGCAGCAGCACCGGGTGGCAATCGGCTCAAAATCGGTCATCGGCTCCTGTGTTGCCAATGGTTCGTCCATCGTGATCAACGACACCACCCAGAGCCCGCTTTACTATGCCAACCCCTCTCTGCCTGAGACGCGTTCTGAGTTATGCCTGCCCCTCAAAATCGGTACCAAAGTGATCGGCGCGCTCGACCTGCACGCAAATCAGACTGGTGCTTTCACCGAATCAGAGCTGACCGTGTTCCAAATTTTGACCGACCAGATTTCGGTGGCTATTGACAATGCCCGCGCCTACCAGGTTTCACAACAGGCGGTCGAAGAAATGCGCGAACTCGATCGTGTGAAAAGCCAATTCTTGGCCAACATGAGCCATGAATTGCGTACGCCTTTGAACTCGGTGATCGGTTTCTCGCGCGTGATCTTAAAGGGCATCGATGGCCCGATTAACGACGTTCAAAAACAGGATATCTCTTCAATTTACAGTTCCGGTCTGCACCTTCTCACCATGATCAATGAAATTCTCGACATGTCCAAGATCGACGCAGGCAAGATGGAACTACAGTTGGAAAAGATCAGCATTGGCGACGTGATCAACAGCGCCCTGACCACCGTTTCTGGGCTTGTCAAAGACAAACCCATCGAACTTGTTCAAAACATTCCCACCGATCTGCCAGCGGTCAACGCCGATGAAATTCGTATTAACCAGGTGCTCATCAATCTACTTTCGAATGCAGTCAAATTCACCGAGAAAGGCAACATCACCATCGAAGCCGCCCGCACGATGAGCCCGGAAGGTCATCCCGAGTTAATGGTGACGGTAGCCGATACCGGCATCGGCATCGCCCTTGAAGATCAAATCAAGCTCTTCCAGCGCTTCTCGCAGGTGGATGACTCCCCTACCCGCAAAACCGGCGGCACCGGCCTGGGCCTTTCTATTTGCCGCTCATTGATCGAACTACACGGCGGACGCATTGGTCTGCTCAAGAGTGAAGTGGATAAAGGCAGCACCTTCTTCTTTACATTGCCGCTTGATGAACCCAAACCCGATCTGGATATCGATCAGCTTGCTCACGAAAATAACGTGATCCTTTCCATTGATGACGATGCCCAGGTGATCGCACTCTATGAACGCTACCTGCAATCCAGTGGATACGTGGTCATTCCTGAAACACATCCCGAAAATGCTGTCGAAAGAGCCATCGAGCTGAACCCAATGGCCATCACCCTCGACATTATGATGCCCAACAAAGACGGCTGGCAGGTGATGCGAGAACTCAAGCGAAACGACAAAACTCGTGATATTCCCATTCTCATCTGCTCCATTCTGGAAGAAGAAGAAAAGGGTTTCAGCCTGGGCGCCACCGACTATCTGGTCAAGCCCTTTGTGCAAGATGACCTCATCAAAGCCTTGCAGCGAATCAATCAGGATGGCTCAGTAAATGAGATTTTGATCATTGATGATGATGAAGGCGATCTGCGCCTTACACAGAAAATGATCGAGAATGGCGGCAGTTATCATGTAATCACTGCGCAAAACGGCAAAGACGCTCTGGATGAATTAAGCACCGCAACTCCCCCGGATGCGATCATATTGGACCTCTTCATGCCGGGTCTGAATGGCTTCGATTTGCTTGAGATCTTCCGTTCTGATCCACGCTTAAATCAGATTCCCGTGATCATTCTCACCGGAGCAGATTTAAATGCTGAACAGCAAAATCAGCTTTCTGAGTTTGGCAAACATCTCTTTACCAAGGGAATGCTAAAGGAAAACGATCTGCTCTCTTATATCGAAGAGTCGCTGAACAAAATAAAATCACAAAACAAATGACGGATTTTTGATCAAATATGGCTTCCCACTTTATTGCTGTTTGTCTTGATTGCGGTCATCAGGCACCCTTTTTGCCAGGATCACCCGCCTGTCCGAACTGCGGGTCTCTTTGGCGTGAAGCAGTCTATGATTACGAAAATTTAGCTTTTAGTCTGCCGATCCTCTTGCCAGAGCGTCCATTTGACCTTTGGCGCTATCGTGAACTGCTGCCCATCCGCGACCCCAACCCCGATCTCTGCCTGGGCGAAGGCGGTACACCCCTCATTCATGCCAAAAACCTCGGTCTGATGCTCGGCATGCCCAATCTGTTCATCAAGGACGAACGCCAAGGGCCGACAGCCTCTTTCAAAGACAGACAAGCTGCGCTGATGATCGCCGCGCTTAAAGAAGCCGGCATCAATGAGATGGTTTGTGCCTCCACCGGGAACGTGGCCATCGCCTATTCAGCTTATGCCGCCCGTGCCGGTATAAAACTCTGGGCCTTCCTGACCTCTCTTGTCCCTGCAGCCAAAATGCGCGAGGTGGCCATCTACGGCACCCAGGTGGTGAAGATCACCGGCACATACGATCAAGCCAAACAAATGGCAGCCGAATTTGCCAAACAAAGGGGATTGTTTCTCGATCTGGGAGCGCGCAGCATCCCCTGTGTGGAAGGCATGAAAACCCTGGCCTTCGAGATTTCTGAGCAGCTCACCTCATTGATGGGGCCGATCCAATCCAACAGCGACCAGAAAGCCTCCAGCCAATGGTGTGTGCCCGATTGGTACTTTCAATCGGTCAGCGGCGGAATGGGCCCTCTGGGCGTGATGAAGGGCTTTAACGAGCTGCAAGCAATGGGGCTGACTGAAAAAACTCCACAAGTGGCCATGATCCAGGCGGAAGGCTGTGCCCCTATGGTGCACGCCTGGCATCAAAACCAGGAAACAGCCGCACCGGTTCGTTCGCCGCACACCATGATCGCCACCCTGGCAACGGGTGACCCCGGACGCACTTACACGGAACTGCGTAAAAAGATGAAGGCCGGCAGCGGTGGCATGATCGAGAGCGTGACCGACGAAGAAGCCTTTCGTTCCATGCACTTTCTGGCCAAAATGGAGGGCATTTCCATTGAGCCGGCAGCAGCAGTGGCCTTCGCCGGATTGATCAAGCTGGTTCGCGCCGGTAAGATCAAACCCGATGAAGTGGTGGTCATCAATAACACCGGGCACACCATGCCTATCGAGCGCAACATTCTTGGTCCGGGCTGGGAACGCAATATTAACCTTTCTGCAGAAGACCTCTCTGAAAATGGTGAAGAAGAAGGGCTGTTGGCAGCGCTGAGCAATGTTTCCATCGACAAATTCCCCCGTATCGCTGTGGTGGACGATCAGCCCGAGGTTCGCAACCTGGTGCGCCGCATTCTGCAATCACAGGGCAATTACAAGCTCTTTGAAGCCCCCAATGGCAAAGATGCCGTTGAAATGATCAAACGCGAATTACCCGATCTCATCCTGCTCGATCTGATGATGCCTGACATGGATGGTTTTCAGGTCATGGATGAGTTGCAGAAAAACAGCAACACCAAAGACATCCCGATCATCGTCATCACGGCCAAAGAGCTGACTCCGGCCGAGAAAGCTCGCCTCAAAGGTCACATTCAATCGCTGATGCAAAAGGGAGATTTCATGAGCGATGAATTACTGGATGAGGTCAGGGCACTGCTGAAATAGGCATTTGCATGAACGATAAGACCAAAGGGATTGCCGCATCCATATCCTCGGCGTTGTTTCTCGGTTTGACCCCCATCTTCGGGAAACAATCCATTCTGCTCGGCTTCACCCCGCTTTCAGTGGTGGCGATCCGCTCAACGATTGCGGCGTTCCTCTTGTTGTTCTTCATTTTGATTTTCAGACGAAACTTCTTCTACATTTACCCACTTGGTTTGATCGGGTGCATTTCTGCAGGTTTCATCAATGGCATCGGTTCAATTTTTTACTATTCGGCCCTGGCGCGCCTGGATGCCGGTGTAGGCCAACTGCTTTACTCTTTCTACCCATTGTTTGTGGCGCTGATCCTGCTGTTTGACCGTCAATCGGTCAGCCGGGTCACCTTTCTGCGTCTGACGCTTTCATTGCCCGGGGTTTATCTGCTGATTTCAAACGCCCAAACGCAGATCGATTGGCTGGGTGCCCTGATGATGGTAGCGGCTTCTTTTCTCTATGCACTGCATCTCATTATTAACCAGCGCGTACTCGTAGATGTTCCCGCGCCTACCGTCACACTCTACACACTGATCTCGATGGCAATCACCGTCAGCGTGGCTTTTCTGCTCTTCCACCCAAGCCTGCCAGTAGCAGGCACCACCTGGTGGCCCCTGATTGCGCTGGCTATCATCACCTTCCTTGCCCGGCTCACCCTCTTTATGGGAGTCAAACATATTGGAGGTCTGCAAACCTCTCTGCTAGGGCTGGGAGAACTGCTGGTGACCATCGTGATCGCCCACATCTGGTTTGGTGAACGTCTCACCGTTGACCAGTGGATTGGCGCATTGCTGATCTCGCTCAACATGTTATTGGTGGCCTACGATCATCCATCACGCGGCAAACGACACAGCAAAGGTCTGCTCCGTTGGCTGAACCCGCCTGACATCTCCCCCACTGACCTACCCTATCAAGACCGCTAAACATTTCCCGATCCAGGAATTTCTGGATAACGGGAAGTGATTTTTGAAAGATCATTCCGTTTCCAGATCGTATAACATTACATTCCGCCGGCTACCTGCCTTTCCGGTATGCAAAAATCCTTCCTTCTCAAAAGTGCTTACAAATCCCATATAGCGATAACTGGGAGAATCTTCAGCCACGGGATAGGCCTCCAAATATTGACCGCCATTCTCTTTGGCATATTGCTTGGCAGCATCGATCAGTGTATGGGCGATGCCGTGCTTTCGATATTCAGGCAAGATGAAAAAACAGGTCAGCGACCAGATGTTTTCAAGAGATTCCTCCCCACCCAAACCCGTATGGCTGTCTTTCGGGGCGATCGAGCACCAGGCGATCACCCGTTCTTGGTCGTAGGCCAAAAGCCCGATGGGGACATCGGCTGCTATACGCGCTTTTATATATTGCTTTCGGCATTCAGAGGTATTGTTCTTCGCTTCTTCTTTCGTCATTCGCCAGGCCATGCACCAACAATTGCGCAGAATTCCTTTTTGCTCAAAAAAGGCTTCAAAATCGTGCCAATTCTCATTCTTAACGGAGATGATTTTGAGATCAAGCATAGTGACACCTGTTTCCTAAAACGGCAGTAAAACCAAACGGATCTGAACCAATAAATCAGCCTGAATAGGATCAAACCTAAAACATTAAGTTACTTTCGCGTTTCAAGCTCGTACAACTTATAAAAACATTCTAACATACAGCCGAATTGGATAAAAACAAATTGCGTTCCTGAACTTGTTCCCGATAATTTGCTTACGAAGATCTGGTAAATGCAAATGTTTTTTTAAACAAAAACAGGACTGCTTTTACTGTCGTAAAAACAATCCCGTCCTATTTGGGGTGGCTGATGGGGGTCGAACCCACAACAACTTGATCCACAGTCAAGCACTCTGCCATTGAGCTACAGCCACCATGAACCCCCAAATTCTATCACAGCACCTATGGCTTCGCAAGGAATTGCTTTAAAATCGCTGCTGCCTCAGACTTGGCCACCGTTTGCTGGCTGCGATCATTGAGGTCTTTTAGGGTAACCTTGCCTTCTGCGGCTTCATCAGGGCCGATCACCACTGCAAAGCGGATGCCTACACGATCGGCATATTTTAACTGCTTGGGCAGCTTGGCAGTCTCGGGATAAACAACAGCTTTCAATCCGGCAGTACGCAGCAAATTGGCCGCTTCAAGCGAGTCACCGGCCAGAGATTCATCAAAGACGGTCACCAGAACGGTATCATTTAAGGCGTTAAGCGCAGGAACCTGGCCATATTTTTCCAGGAGCAAAGTGATCATCACATCGCCCATGGCAAAGCCAACCCCCGGCAAGGGATCTCCGCCTACATCGGATACCAGGTTGTCATAATGCCCGCCGCCTGCGATGGCTCGCCCGTCCCCGCTCATGTCCCAGGCTTCAAAGACGATGCCGGTGTAATAATCCAGGCCGCGGATAATGGCGGGTTCAAAATGTGCAAATTCTGCCACGCCCATCTTCTCCAGGGCGGCAAAGATGCGTTTCAACTCTTCAGACTTCTTCCAGAGGTCTTTGTCTTGCAAAATTCGTTTCAGGTCATTCAACTGTGATTGTGAAAGGCCAATTTCCTGCCCGTAGAGATCCCAGTCTGAGCCGCTCATTTTATCGCGCCGGTCGATCAGCCTGAAAATACCTTTATACTTTTCGCTGGTAACCCCCATCGCGGTCAATTCTGCTTCCATCAGTTTGCGATGGTTCACCGAAATCTGCACCTGCTGCGGTGTGAGCCCTACGCTTTTAAAGAAGTTCGCGCAAATCGCCACCAGCTCGGCATCTGCCTCCGGGCTGTTTGCCCCGATCAGATCAATGTTCCACTGGAAAAACTCGCGGGTGCGCCCCTTCTGTGGGCGCTCATAGCGCCAAAACGGCCCAAACGACCACCAGCGCAGCGGCATCGCCAGTTCATTCTGCTTTTGGGCTACCATGCGAGCCAATGAAGGCGTCAATTCTGGTCGCAGTGTGATGAGGTCACCGCCGCGGTCTGCAAAAACAAAGGCCTGCTCTTTTACCAGCTCTTCACCCGACTTGGCTGCATACAGGTCGATTTTTTCCAGAAAGGGACCATCCCATTCCTGATAACCAAACGACTCTGAGACCGAGCGAATCTTGCCATAAAGCCACTGGCGCACGGCCATGGTTTCAGGGTAGAACTCTCGGGTACCTTTGACTGATTGAATAAAGTTCTTCATAATTGACTGCCTTCACAAGTATTTTGTGTCTGGATTTTAACATAAAATGAAGAAACGGACTCTTTTGTCACAAAAAGAAGGGCTTTTTTCCTTGCATTAAGGAAGGGATTAAAGGTATGATATTCATTGTTTCCAGATTGGCATCATTGATATTAAGCAGGTTTTCATGAACGTTTCTGAACTAATTAAAATGATCGATGGCAAATTGCTGAATGAATCAGCAAATCTGACCCGTGAGGTAAAAGGGGGCTGCGGTGCAGATTTAATGAGCGATGTTCTCGCCTCCATTCAGCCAGAAGCCGTTTTACTTACCGGCTTGTGTAATCCCCAAGTAGTGCGCACTGCACAGATGGCAGATGTCGCTGCCATTATTTTGGTCAGGGGCAAGGTCCCTCCCCAAGAGACGATTGATCTGGCCAAACAGGAAAGGATCGCTTTGATCTCCTCTCCTTTTGGCATGTTCGAGCTTTGTGGAAGGTTATATCAGGCTGGGCTGCCCAGCTTTGAACTGCCTGTTAACGACCCGAATTGTGGTTGCGACGAAGAGTGAGGTTAAATGGGAGATATTAACCGTGAACAAGGCAGAATCATCACTGACCAGCAAGCGGAAGAAATCACCCGAGTTGAAGAATTATCCTATGAATTAAAAGTAGATGAGGTAATGGCGAGAGATCTCGTCACCCTCAGCGAAGATAACCTGATGGAGGAAGCGCTCGAACTGTTCCGTCAAAAACGGATCTCGGGCGCTCCTGTGGTTAAAGCACAGACGCTTATCGGTATTCTGAGCATTGAAGACCTCATCCATTGCCTGCAAAAGAACGACCTACAGGCCAAAGTAACCGAATACATGACAGCAGAACCGTTGACCATCCGCGGATCTGATCCGATCATTGAAGCGCTGAAACAATTCGTTGGCCATCATTTTGGTCGTCTACCTGTGCTGGACAACAACCGAAAACTGATCGGCATCCTGACCAAGGGTGACATCACGCGCGGCATCCTGAAGGCCCTACAGCACGACTACCAGGAAGAAGAAGTCCGCCGTTATCGTGCCAGCCATCTCTTCGAAGATATTGTTTCAGATCGCTCCAGTTTGATCTTGCGCTATACGATCAAGAAGGGTGATTTCACCCACGGCGGCGCAGCTTCTTCGGCCATCAAACGTGCCCTGTTACGTTTGGGCGCTTCTCCGCAGATCGCACGGCGCACCGGCATTGCGGTTTACGAAGCCGAGATGAATCTGATCATTCATACCAATAACGGCGGCATCATCCGCGTGGAGATCGAACCGCATCAAATATCCATAAACGTATACGATGATGGGCCTGGCATTGAAGACGTAGCCTTGGCCATGCGGCCGGGGTACTCCACCGCCAGCGAAACCGTGCGCGAATTGGGTTTTGGTGCCGGCATGGGCCTGGTCAACATCCAGCGCTGTGTCGATTCGATGCGCCTGGAATCCATTGTTGGCAAAGGCACCTCGCTGAAACTGAAAATTCTGCTGCAGAAACAAGAATCTGTCGGCGAACGAAACTCACCCGAGAAGGAGTAACTTATGAATCTGAGCGAGATCGTTGAGAAGCTGGGCTTAAAACCACTGACTGCGCCTAAAGACTATGCCGCGGTTGAACCTTCTTGCGGTTATGCATCTGACCTCTTGAGCTGTGTCATGTCTGGTGCAGCGCGTGAATCGGTTTGGGTGACGTTGCAAGCTCACATCAATATCATTGCTGTAGCCACTCTGCTTGATCTTTCGGCAGTCATCATCACAGAAGGCGCCACGCCAGATGAAGACACGCTGGCCAAAGCCGATGAACAAGGAATTACCCTGTTTTCAAGCGAACTCCCCACTTTTGCTGTGGTGGGCAAACTCTGGGAAATGGGATTAAAGTGTAAAACCCCTGAGAAGTAGATTGTGCCAGACCAGCTAAAACCTTATCGTGCAGAACTGCACGTCCATACAGTGCTTTCGCCCTGCGCAGAAGTGGAAATGATTCCACCGCTTATTGTGCAGCAGGCACTCGACAACGGAATTGACATTCTGGCCATTACCGACCACAATGCCACAGCCAACATTCGGGCCGTTCAAAAAGCCGCAGAAGGCACCGCTTTGGTCGTCCTGGCCGGCATGGAATTGCAGACCGTCGAAGAAGTGCATTCCCTTTGCATCTTTGAAGACACCAGCCAGGCAGAGATCTTTCAGAAGATCGTCTCTCAGGCGCTTCCTCCCCTGAAAAACGACCCGGATCATTTTGGCGAACAATTTGTGGTGGATGAAACCGGTGATTTTATCCGCCGCGAAGAACAGTTGTTGATACTTTCCACTGAAATGACCCTCACCCAGGCCTGGCGCTTTGTTAATGAGATGGGTGGCATTTTCATCCCAGCCCACGTCAATCGCAAAGCTTTCGGCCTGCTCGAAAACCTGGGCTTTATCCCACAGGATATCCCCCTGTCCGCCGTTGAAATTTCCAGACACCTGAATTCCAAAGAGGCGGTTCAGAAATTTCCACAGCTATTTGGCTACACGCTGTTAAAAGGCGGAGATGCCCACCGTCTGGATGAACTACTGGGCGTCAACGAATTCACCCTGGCTGCGCCCACCTTTGCCGAGATCAAACTGGCTGTCCATTCATTCGAAGGGCGTTCGCTAAAAATTCTCGATTAATTCCTCTTTATTTACTGTGCAGTTTCCTTGACGGCTACAACCCCATATGATAAACTATTGGTCGTTCGGGGGCGTGGTGTAGCGGCTAACATGCGGCCCTGTCAAGGCCGAGATCGCGGGTTCGAACCCCGTCGCTCCCGCCTGAACCATAAAAATCTGCACAATCCGTGCAGATTTTTTGTTGTCTACAAGGTTTATAATTGTTTCGATCTACGAATTACACCAAAGGAGTTGCAAATGAAAATTTACATCACAGGTATCAGCGGCTTTCTGAGTATCAACCTGGTGCGTTACCTGCTCGCCCACGGCTATACGGATATTGCCGGTATCGACCTGGTAGACTTCGATTACCCCGAGAGGGACAAGATCGACTTCTTGCAGGGCGATATCCGCGATAAAGAAGCCTTGAAGAAGAGCATGAAAGATGCAGATGTGATCGTCCATACTGCTGCGGCTTTACCCCTCTATTCTCCTGAAGACATTTACACCACCGATATCGTCGGCACCCGTAATGTGCTCGAACAGGCGGCTGCCTACGGTGCCAAACGCTTCATTCATATTTCCTCCACCGCAGTTTATGGCGTACCCGACCACCATCCCCTTTTCGAGACCGACCCTGTGGATGGCGTTGGCCCTTACGGTGAGGCAAAGGTTAAAGCCGAATCTATCTGCCGCGAGTTCAGTGACCGCATGAGCGTGCCCGTCATCCGCCCGAAATCCTTTGTCGGCCCGGAACGCTTGGGTGTCTTCGCCATTTTCTATGAATGGGCCAGCGACGCGAAAGGCTTCCCGATGATCGGTTCGGGTAATAACCGCTACCAGCTTCTGGATGTGGAAGACCTCTGTTCGGCTATTGAGGCTTGCATCTCTTTGCCGGCAGACAAAGTGAACGACACCTTCAATATCGGGGCCGCTGAATATACCACCATGAAAGAAGATTACCAGGCTGTGCTCGACGCTGCCGGCTTTGGCAAGAAGATCGTCCCCTTCCCGGCCGGCCCGGTGATCGCTGCACTGCGTGTGCTCGATTTTCTCAAGCTTTCTCCGCTTTACCCCTGGGTATATGAGACCGCTTCAAAAGACTCCTTTGTTTCGATCGAGAAAGCCCAAAAAGTGTTGGGGTACGCCCCGAAATACTCAAACAAACAGGCCATGCTGCGAAATTATGAGTGGTATCTGGCCAACAAAGACAGCTTCAGTGGCGCCACCGGCGTTTCACACCGTGTGCCCTGGAAGCAAAAGGCCCTCAAGCTGGCCAAGATATTCTTCTAAAAGAGTAAAAAAAGAGATGGCGAACGCCATCTCTTTTTGGTAATTCATCAGTCAAGAACTCTTGCCAGATCAAGGTAAGCCTGGTCAAGCGGCTTGTGCGTGTTCACCACCTTTTCGAGCGGGGTGACGACGATATCGCCTTTCACCTCACCGACCAAAACGCCGTAGTTTCCCTGTACCATCTGCTCCACTGCGGCTGCGCCCAAACGGCTGGCCAGAATTCGATCCACGGCACTGGGCACGCCACCGCGTTGAACATGGCCGATAATGGTCACACGCAGGTCAAAGCCCAGGCGATCTCGATGCTCGGTAAAATAAGCATCCAGTGCGGTTGCGTTGTACTTGGCCCCTTCAGCCACCACGATGATGGCGTGAGACTTGCCCTTTTCATAAGCCGCCGAAAGCGTTTCAGCGATCTTTTCGGGGTCGGTCTCGACTTCAGGCAGTACCACGTACTCCGCCCCGCCGGCGATGGCGGCCATCAAAGCCAGGTAACCACAATCGCGGCCCATGACCTCGATCAAAAAGGCGCGCTGGTGCGAAGAAGCCGTGGTCTTCAAGCGATCGATCGCTTCCAGAGCAATATTCAAAGCGGTATCCACACCGATGGTGGTGTCAGACCCCACCAGATCGTTATCGATGGTCGAGGCGATCCCGACCACCGGGAAGCCCAATTTATGCAGCGCATAATTCCCTGTCTGTGAGCCATTCCCGCCGATCACGACCAGACCCTCAATGCCAGCCTCGTTGAGCGAACGAATGGCGCGCAACTGGCCTTTTTCGGTCTTAAATTCCGGGCAGCGTGCGCTGCCCAAAATCGTTCCACCCCGTTGCATGATCCCACCAACGTCTCGCGTTCCCATTGGTGTGAAAATGCCATTGATCAGTCCTTCGTACCCTCCCTTGATGCCAAAGACTTCCAGCCCATTGGCAACCCCTTTACGGACAACAGCTCGAATGGCAGCATTCATACCGGGGGCATCACCACCACTGGTTAAAACAGCAATTTTTCTCATAATGCCTCCAATTCAGTCTTCTGAAAATAATTTCACTATTTTATCACTAGAAGAACAAAACGTAATTAAATTATATGACACTAGTACTTATTTTGAGGACTAAATTCAATGCACGACTTGATGTTTATTTGATAAAATACCTTCGTTCGGTAAGCTCATTCCATCTTAGTAAAGGTAAAAATGACTCACTACCGGATCGACGAACACCCCATACTTCCTATTCCCGATAGACCCACAATTAAATTTAAATGGAATGGCCAGGAGTTTCTTGCCCAGCAGGGTGAAACGATTGCCGCTGCCCTGTTTGCCAACGGCGTGCATGTTTTTGGTCACCACCATAAAGACCACTCACCGCTGGGCATTTTTTGCGCCAATGGACAATGCTCGCAGTGCATGGTCATCGCTGATGGTAAACCGGTGAAATCATGCATGGAACTGGTTCAGGAGGGTATGCGCGTCTTTCCAAATGACGGAATGCCTGAACTGCCCAAAATAAGTCAGCCTGCCAAGACCCAACCCATCGAAGAACTGCATATCCCCGTGCTGATCATTGGCGGCGGCCCCGCCGGGCTTTCTGCCGCTATTGAACTGGGTAAACTTGGCATACATGCGTTGCTGATAGATGACAAACACCGGTTGGGAGGAAAGCTCGTTTTACAGACCCACCGGTTTTTTGGCTCTATGGATGCCGTTTATGCCGGGACGCGCGGCATTGATATCGCAACCAAGTTGGAAGGCGAATTAAGTCAATACCCTTCCATTGACATTTGGGCACGCAGCACAGCGCTGGCCGTATTCAGCGACAAAAAAGTGGGCGTACTCAAAGACGGCAAAAAATATGTCTTGATCCAGCCGGATGTACTGCTGGTGGCCAGCGGTGCCAGAGAAAAGTTTTTGGCCTTCAAAGGCAACACCCTGCCGGGGGTCTATGGCGCCGGGGCCTTTCAAACGCTGGTCAACCGCGATCTCGTACGCCCGGCCGAAAAGCTCTTCATCGTGGGCGGCGGCAACGTGGGCCTGATCACCGGTTACCATGCGCTTCAGGCGGGCATCGGCGTAGTGGGGCTGATCGAGGTACTGCCAAAGTGCGGAGGCTATAAAGTTCACAAAGATAAACTGGTGCGCATGGGGGTGCCGATCTACACCTCTCACACCATTTTGAGCGCCAATGGCGATGAAAAGGTGGAATCGGTGACCATCGCCCAGGTGGACAAGAACTTCAAACCCATTGATGGCAGCGAAAGATCCTTTGAGTGTGACGCAGTTCTCATTGCCGTGGGGCTTGACCCAGTGAATGAGTTTTATACCAAGGCCAAAGACTTCAACCTGCCGGCATTCGTGGCTGGGGACGCCGAAGAGATCGCCGAAGCCTCCGCCGCTATTTTCTCCGGCAAGATTCGCGGTCTGGAGATTGCCCATTCGCTGGGTGAAACCGTCAGCGAGGTACCCGAATCTTGGATCAAGACCGGCGAAATCCTTAAATCACGCCCCGGCAACACCTTCACGGAGCAGTTGCCCGATCTGGCCGAAGGCGTTGTGCCGGTCTTTCACTGCAGCCAGGAGATTCCCTGCAACCCATGCTCCGGGCTTTGCCCCAACGGACTGATCACGGTCAACAAGAAAGACATTCGCTCCGTGCCGGTTTTCGTGGGCAACAATTATTCCTGTCAGGTGTGCGAACGCTGTGTGGCCGGCTGCCCGGGGTTGGCCATCACGCTGGTAGATTACAGGGCCAATGCCGAACTGCCATTGGTTTCCATTCCCTATGAATTTTCACGCGAGACCCTCTCCAGCAAAGACATCATCACCGTGCTGGACACTGAGGGCAATCCGTTGGGCGATCTGGAAGTGGCGGACGTACATTCCATTCCCAGCAGCGACCGCACACGCATCGTGGTGGTGGAATCGCCGCTTGGCATCGCTCCGCTCATCGCCGGCATCCGCGTGCAAGAAGACCCCATCACCCAACCCATGCACCAGTATGTGCATCATGTCACCGATGACACCATCGTTTGCCGCTGTGAGCATGTAACAGCCGGTGAGATCCGCGACCTGATCCGCAAAGGCTACCGTGACATCAACGAGATCAAGACCGTCACCCGCGCCTGCATGGGCAGTTGTGGTGCCAAGACCTGCGCCAGCCTGATCCAGCGGCTCTTCCGCGAAGAAAACGTGCCCATTAATGAAGTGACCGATCCCTCGCGCCGCCCGATCTTCATGGAGGTTCCGTTGGGAATCTTTGCCGGCGAATCCGACTCAGAAACGCATGAGGAGGGCAGCCATGACTAATGCCGCGGTTTATGACGTCATAATCATCGGTGCCGGCTCGGTGGGCGCTCCTGCAGCCTTCTACATGGCACAGGCGGGCCTCAAAGTGCTGGTGCTTGAATCGGTGAACAGTGTTGGTCAGGGCTCCAACAAACGCGCCATCGGGGGCATTCGTGCCACCCATTCTGACCCGGCCAAGATTCAGATCTGCCGGCGCAGTATCGAGATCTTCTCCACCTTCAAAGAGGTTTACGGCATTGACATCGAATGGGATCCCTGCGGATACTCTTATGTAGCTTATACGGAACGAGAAGAAAAGATATTGAAAGACCTGCTGCCAATCCACGAAAATGCCGGTATTGCCAATGCCTGGTATGATGCCGACGATTATCGCAAGATCGTGCCGGATATCAACCCGGAAGGTTTACTGGGCGGCACTTTCTCACCCGGCGATGGCAGTGCTTCGCCGTTATTGGCCAACCATGCCTTTTTCAGCAAAGCACAGGAACTGGGCGCTGAATTCCATTTTAACGAACCCGTCAGGCAAATTAAGCGGAGCGGGGATCGAATTACAGGCGTAGTCACGGACCATGACTCATATGCCTGCAAGGTGTTACTTAACGCTGCCGGCGCCTGGGCCGCCGATATCGGCAAGCTGGCCGATGTGGATTTTCCTGTGCGGCCCGATTCGCACGAGGCAGCTATCACCGAACCGGTTGCCCGCTTTCTCGGCCCGATGATCGTAGATATTCGGCCCGCGCCTGGCTCGACCAATTATTACTTCTATCAACATATCACTGGCCAGATCATCTTCTGCATCACACCCGACCCCAATGCCTGGGGCTATAACGTTAACGAGACCAGCGGCTTTCTGCCAATGGTAGCCCGGCGCATGATCGAGGTGATGCCGCGCCTGAACAACATTCGGGTGCGCCGCACCTGGCGCGGATTGTACCCGATGACGCCGGACGGCTTCCCGATCATCGGCTGGGCGCCGCAGTTTGAGAACTTTCTACTCGGCATTGGTTTCTGCGGCCAGGGCTTTATGCTCGGCCCGGCCAGCGGCGAGCTGCTCACACGCATGGTGTTGAACCAGATGACGGCTGCCGACCAGGCCATCCAACCCTTGATCGCCCCTGATCGTTCTTTTTCAGGTCAGGAACTGCTCAAGTAACCCCAGGTTTGTGATTTTTCGCAAAGATGATAGAATAGAGCTTCTATTGCCCACTTCGCATACCTGGATTTGTAAATGACGATTAAAGGTTTTATCTTCGATTTCGACGGACTGATTTTAGATACCGAGGTCATCCACTATCGCTCCTGGCAGCAGGAATTTGAACGTTTCGGGTTCACCCTGCCCTTTGAAAACTGGCTCAAAACCATCGGCACCGACTATTCAAGTTACAACCCCAGCCAGCATTTGGCCGATATCACCGGCGGCAAGGTCAACCCCGATACGGCAGAAGTCAGTGTGCTCAAGCGCTGTGCCGAAATTCTCGAGACCGCCCCGCTTTTGCCCGGCGTGGAAGCGTTCATCCAGAAAGCCTATGCAAACAGTATTCCAATGGCCGTTGCATCCAGCTCTAGCCATGAGTGGGTGGACGGTCATTTGCAAAGTCATGGTCTGCTGCCCTACTTCCAACACGTGATCTGCTCTGATGACGTCGATAAGGTCAAACCAGACCCGGCGCTGTACCTGAAAGCGGCAGAGGCTTTAGGGCTTGACCCCGCCAATGGACTGGCGTTTGAAGACTCGTTGAACGGTGTCAAGGCTGCACTGGCCGCCGGGCTGAAATGCTATGCCATCCCCAATTTCGTCACCGGTCATCTTGACCTCAGCCAGGCCGACCGTGTCTGCACTTCATTCACCGAATTGGATCCGCTCGAACTGATCGCCCAGTCAGGATAATTTCTAACATTCCTGAGTCAATTCTCAGTCAATTTTCATATAATAATGAAGTAGAATGTCCCAAAGGTAAAAAAGGCGTATGGTCAGCACAGAGAAACTCGCACCCTTACTTGAAAACCTGATCGAGACATTGCCAGAGAGTTATTCGGTGGTGGATCGAGAGACCATCATGCACGCTTACCGCTATGCCGAAGAAGCGCATCGCGAGCAGAAACGCGCCTCGGGCGAGCCCTACATCACCCACTGTGTGGCCGTGGCCATGATCCTGGCTGAGATGCACGTGCAGCCGGCCGTGGTAGCGGCTGGGTTGCTGCACGATACAGTTGAAGACACTCCCATTACATTAAATGATCTGCGCCGCGAGTTTGGCGACGAGGTGGCCCAGTTGGTGGATGGCGTCACCAAGCTGACCCATCTGCCCCGTGTTTCGCGTGCCGATCAGCACGATGCCCAAATGTTCGACCAGGTGGCCGAAAAAGAGAAAGAAGAACAAGAGACCCTGCTCGATTCGCAGGTAGCCCGTGATCGCCGCAAAGACCTGGCCAACGAGACCCTGCGCAAGACCTTTCTGGCGATGGGCGATGACATTCGCGTCATCCTCATCAAGCTGGCAGATCGCCTGCACAACATGCGCACCCTGGGCTATATGCCCGAAGCCAAGCGCAAACGCATCGCTCAGGAAACCCTCGACATCTTCGCCCCCCTTGCCAACCGTCTGGGTATCTGGCAGTTGAAATGGGAACTCGAAGATCTTGGTCTGCGTTACACCAATCCCGATAAGTACAAAGAAATTGCCCAAAATCTGGCGGCGACGCGCGCTGAGCGCGAACGTCAGATGCAGTCGATCATCGACCTGCTCATCAAAATGCTCAATGAGGCTGGAATTTCGGTCGAAATCAGCGGCCGCAGCAAGCACATCTATTCCATCTATCGAAAGATGATGGAAAAGCAGAAGCCTTTTGAAATGGTACGCGATCTGCGCGGCGTGCGCCTGATCGTGCCCGATATTCCTTCCTGCTATGCGGCGCTGGGCATCATTCACACTCACTGGCGCCCCATCCCGAACGAGTTCGACGATTACATTGCCGCCCCCAAAGACAACTTCTACCAGTCGCTGCATACCGCCATCATTTATGATGATGGCAAACCCCTTGAAGTGCAAATTCGCACCCCGGAGATGAACCAGAACGCCGAATATGGTATTGCAGCCCACTGGCGCTATAAAGAAAAGAGCCCGCGCGATGAGCAGTTTGAGCAGCGCATCAACTGGCTGAAGAAACTGATGGATTGGCGACAGGAAGTGCAAGACGCCAATGAATTCGTTGATGGCATGAAGACGGACGTTTTTCAAGATCGCGTTTATGTCTTCACTCCGCGCGGCGATATCATTGATCTGCCGGCCGGTTCCACCCCGATTGACTTCGCCTACCACGTGCATACCGAGGTGGGCAATCGCTGCCGAGGCGCCAAGATCAACGGCAAACTGGTGACCCTCGATTACAACCTCAAGACCGGCGATCAGGTAGAGATTCTCGCCGCCAAGCAGGGCGGCCCTTCGCGCGACTGGCTCAACCCCAACCTGGGGCTGGTGCACACCCAGCGCGCCCGCTCCAAGATCCGCGCCTGGTTCAAGCACCAAAACCGCGAACAAAATCTGACCCAGGGCAAGGCCATCCTTGACCGTGAAATGCGCCGCCTGGGGCTCACCGACTATAACCTCGAAGTGCTGGCCAAGGGGTTTGATTACCGCACCGTGGATGACCTTTATGTGGGCGTTGGCTGCGGCGATATTTCGCTGGGGCACATCGTCAACAAGCTCTCTGAAGAAGAGAAAGAAGACAACAACTTCCTCAACCTGCGCCCCACCCTGCCGCAAAAATCGGCCAACAATAATGCCGTTGCCGTGCTTGGCTTGAAGAACATCCTCACCGTCTACGCCAAATGCTGCAAACCCGCCCCCGGTGATGAGATCGTGGGCTACATCACCCGTGGTCGCGGCGCCACCATCCACCGTCAGGACTGCCCCAATATGCTGCGCATGAAAGACCGCGAACGCGTCGTCAAAGTAAGCTGGGGCGAACCGCAAAACACCTTCCCGATCGAGATTCAGATCAAAGCCTACGACCGTCAGGGGCTGATGGGCGACATTTCTACCTTGCTCAATGACGAAAACATCAACCTGAAAGACATCAAACTGAATGTAACCCACAATTTGGCCTACCTGCACCTGGTGGTGGAAATCTCGGATATTGCACAACTCTCACGCGTCTTGACAAAGATCGAGAATTTGCCCAATGTCATGGAAGCCTACCGCTTTAAACCGGGCTAATACGTGATATAATCTTGCCGCTTTTAATGGCGGTTTTTTAATCTCAGGCCTTTACGTGAGCGGCAACCTAGAGTAAAATCGCTGCCATCCTGAACCGAATTTTTGGGGATTGGGTCGTTAATGAATACAGTATTATTGGTCGCAACTTCCATCGGCATCGCAGATTGCATTTACCTGTCTTATGTAAAACTTGCCAATATTGCGCCATACTGTACTCCAGGATTGGGAGATTGTCAGACGGTCGCAATGAGCCAGTGGGCTTATGTCATGGGAATACCCGTTGCGTATCTGGGCCTGCTCAGTTACCTGGCGATCCTGTTTCTGACCCTGTTCGGCAAAAAGATCCAGTTTCTGAAACCGTATGTTGATTACTTGCTGTTCTTTATCAGTTTCATCGGCGTGCTTTTCTCGGCTTATCTGACCTACATCGAAGCGTTCGTCTTGCATGCCTGGTGCCAATGGTGCGTATTATCAGCCCTGATGATGGCTGTAATATTTGTAGTTTCTGTTCGAAAACTGGCCCTACGCCAGCAATCATTTCTTTAGGAGGATCAATAATGCCTCGTATTCGATGTCATTACCTTGATTGTGCCTTCCTCGACGATGGCTACTGTAGTGCAGGTATGGTGGAATTGGATCCGGATACCGGCTGCAAGACCTACTCGGCCAACGCCGAATCGCCCGAAGACGATAACTGGGAAGATGAAAACGAATTGGATGAATGGGAAGAAGTCGATGAAGAAGACGAAGACGACGAACTTTGGGCCGATGATGAAAGTTCAGGGGAAGACGAGTACTAGTCTTTCCGCTCATACAATCAGATAGAACGATCAAACCCCGGATGCACAATCCGGGGTTTTTATGAGAAAATACATAAATGTATGCAGCAGGCTGACCGAAAAACCCTCCTCCACAACCTGGTTTTCAACCTTCTTGACGGAAGTTTTTTTGGTTTTGGCCTCGGTTTCACCTCTTTCACCACCATCATTCCCCTTTTCGTTTCCAACCTGACCGGTTCGGCCCTCTTGATCGGGCTGATCCCGGCCATTCATAATGTCGGCTGGCAGTTCCCGCAACTGCTCACCGCCAAACACGTCAGCAAAATGGAGCATTTCAAGCCTTTTGTGCTTTTAATGACCCTCAATGAACGCCTGCCCTTTCTCGGTTTTGCCATTCTCAGCCTGTTCGTACCCAAAATCAGCGCCAGCGCTGCCCTGGCGATCACTTTTGCCTTGCTCGTCTGGCAAGGCGTCGGCGCCGGTGTGACGGCCAACGCCTGGCAGAATTTCATCAGCAAGATCATGCCCTCCGAGATTCTGGCCACCTTTTTCGGCGCCCAGTCGGCTGGGGCCAACCTGCTGAGCAGTATCGGAGCCGTGCTGGCCGGCATCATCCTGGAGCGGATCGCAGACCCCTACAACTTCACCCTGTGTTTTTCGCTGACCGTACTTTGCTTTGCGATCTCCTGGGTCTTCCTCTACCAATCCAAAGAAGAACGCCGCATCCTGCAGCCGGAGGTCGAAAAGCCGCTGCCGCTGGGGCAGACCATCCGTCGCATTCTCAAAGAGGATAGGATCTTCAACGGCTTTCTGGTGAGCCGCTTTCTGGGCCAGTTCGGCATGATGGCTTTTGCCTTCTATACCGTCTTCGCGGTGACGAAGTTGGGCATGGACGCCATCACCGTGGGCATCATGACCAGCATTCTGCTCATCACCCAGACCGTCGCTAACCCACTGCTGGGCTGGCTGGCCGACCGTTGGTCGCGCAAATGGATTCTGGCCATCGGCTCGATCTGCGCCGTCTTGAGCGCACTGCTGGCCTACTGGATCAAAGACCCGGGCTGGTTCGCGCTGGTCTTCATCCTGACAGGCTTTGCCAATGTAGCCTATTGGACCATCGGTATGGCCATCGCCCTGGAATTTGGCAATGAAACGGAGAAGCCCACCTACGTGGGCATGTCGAACACCCTCATCGCCCCCGCAACCATCTTTGCGCCTATCATTGGCGGGCTGCTGGCCGATTGGCTGGGCTATGAGACCACTTTTCTCATCTCGGCCATCTGTGCCGCCGTCACCTTCATCATCGTGGCCATGCTCGTCAAAGACCAGCGCGGCGCGCAGGCGCTGCCCCTCCTCCCACCAGAACAAGCCTAACGCCGCTTATAGACCACCCCTTCGGGGTCTTGGTACACCAATTCCCAATCCTGCAACCAATCTGCCTCTTCGAGATAAGTCGGGTAGCCATTTTGGCTGACCAGAGAGGTTCTAAAAAAGGCATAATACTGCGCCGGCTCCGTGCGCGTGACCGTGTTGGTCAATTCGGTATCGTAAAGATAAAAAGGCATGCCGTTCTCGACCCAGACAACGGAATGATGTACGTTTTTCTGAATGTAGTCATAAGCGCTGCGGTAACCGTCCACGCCGACCGGTTTTTTGAACGGATCGTGCAGCACGATCAGGTTCTTTTCGTTCATGGCAAAGCGACCTCGGTTGAGCACACTTTGCCAGCCGGTCGCGGCCAACAAGATCAGTGCCAACACCACTTGAAGGGCCTGACTCTTGAACGAGAACACCCAGTTGAGAATAGGGTCGAACATGAGCAGCAACAGCGGCACTTCGAAGGCCAGCAGGTAAATGCCAAAGCGCCAGTCGATCTCGGAGGGCACCTGATTGGAGCCGAAAAAGGCTGTTGCCGGTGTAATGATGAATGAGAGCAGCATGACCAGCATGAGGGCAAAGATATTCCAGTGGAAGCGTTTTGAAAAAAGCGTGAAGACAAGCGTCAGCGCCAGCAGGGCCAGCAAGATCCTGGCCTGTATATCCAGATAGTTATAGAAAAACGGGTTGGTCAGGTTATTGAAGATGCTCCATTGCTGAATGCTGAGCGATTCCTGGCTCATGAACTGACCGGTGCCGATCAGATTGCGAATGACCCACACCCCCCCCACCAAAAAGGACAGCACAGGCAGAATCCACAATTGGGTGAAGCGAGCCAGCGAAGTGCGGTTCCGGTGCCAGGCCCTGAAGGCCAGCACAAAGGCCAGCCCCCATACATAGGCCTCGATGAGAACTGCGTTGGGCTTGGTGCTCAAGACCAGCAGATTCGCCAGCGACATGCCCGCCAGCGAGTAAAGTCCCTGCATGCCGCGGCGGCCAAGGGGTGAAAATGTCAGCAGGGCGAGCACGCCACCGGCCAGAAAAAGGTCGTTCTTGCCGATGGAAAAGGCCAGCAGCCTGAAAAGCCACCAGGGATTGCTGTCGAACGAGCGCAGCAGGTCATAGCTGCAGAAGATGGCCACCACACCGAAAAAGAGCAGCCCATCCGGCAGGTACGAAAAGCGCAGGGTCAAGAAGAACAATACCAGCACAAAAAAGGCAGAAATCAGGGCATGGCTGAGGCCGATCAACATGCCTGCTTTCGAGAGGATGTACGAGAAGGTGAGCAGCGATTCAAAACCCCAGGCGTATTCGCCGTAAGAAATGCTGAAATCCCAGGCGGTGTGGCGCACCAGCAGTTCGATGGCCTTGGGTAGGTGGTAAACGCCCGCATCCCAGGCCAGCGTTTGGTTGATGTTGGTGTAGGGCCACAGGCTGAGCGGCAGCAGGACGAGGAAGAACAGCAGGGCAGCCCCGGCGATGTAGCCGGAAGCGTTCAAAATGCGCTTCCCGGCTGCCTCTGGCGTGAAAAGGCCCATCAGAAACGGGTAGGCATAGCGTTTGAGCAGGTAGCCGAAGCCGACAAAGGTGACTGCAGTCAGCAGCAGGGACAGCCAGGCATAATAAAGGCCGAAAAAGCCCAGTATTTGCCCACTGAACACGATGCTGGATAAAAGACAAAGGATCAACAGGAAGCTGAGGGTTACGATCTTCCGCATCAAGTAGTGCGCCTTTCCAAAATGTGGAATGGAGGGTCGCCAGCGACCGTCTGCACGGTCGGCCGGGGCGAAATTTCTGCTTAACTATACATCAATTGTAATGGAGGATACCCGGGTTCGAGCCCCGATGGGGATTCGTTTTTGAATTAAATTGAAAACGAATAAGCTGCACCCAGGCGCAGGGACCAGATCAAAGGGAGTGGCGACAGGAAACATTTCACTGGATTAAATAGAATATTTGTACTATTATCAATATACAGGAGTTTGACTCATGGACAGACACTTCTATATCAAAGATTATGCGTTTACGGCGGATAAGACCCGGCTGAAAAGTATCACCGGCTACTTCACCGATGGCGACCATGCCATTTTCTCCCCCGCTGTGGTGATCAGCCGGCAGCAGGCGATCTCGCTGCTGCATTCACACGACAAGATGTTTCTACACGATGGCTGCTATCGCCGCATAGATTTGAAGCTGGTCTGGGTGGACGACCAGGAGTTTCTGCGTGTGGATTGTTTCAACGCGCCTTTTGATTATTGTGGGTAATGATTTTTATTTAGGCACTTTAAAATCAAGATTTTTGAAGTTTTCATACTTTGTTTTTGTATCACTTAAAATTGTTTCCAAAGTATCAGCTAGGTTTTGAATGTATAATTTCGTTTTTTCAAGAGAGCCAGTTTTCTTTTGTAACGCAACCTTCTCTATAGAAAAAACATTGTGCAGAATAAAATATTCAAAAAGTACGTCAGGGGGAATATATTTTTGTACTTCAGTATTAGTCAAAAGTGAACTCCAAAATTTATTCATAATATCTACATAAATTAACATTTTCGTTTCAATTTCATCAATATTTTTCTCAGATAGTTCGGTAATTGCAGAACCGGCGACGCCCAAAAAATTTTCTATTGATTCAAGCATATTTTCATAAAATGATTGGGTAATTATCTTTTTTTTAATACGCTCATCCTCGCCTGTTAATCTTCTTTCTTCGTCTAACAAAATTTTGCCAATCTTCTTAGCAAGAAACCATGAAAAGTAAAAACCAATTATTCCCCCAGTAATGATTGAACTCCAAAAACCTGGCCAAAATGAAATAAAGAAATCCTTCCATGTTATATCCCAAGGCATTTTGTCACCCTCATGTTCTAAATTTAAAATATAATAATTTTACATCAAGGGGATTCAAGAATAACTTTGCCAAATAAAATATTTTTCTACTGTTAACCTAGATCACCAAGTCTATTCTATATAGAATTTACACTATAATATTATTAGTTGAGTCCACAATCAAAAGGAGGGAAGTATGGGGAATGGATTTATTAGTACAATCATAGAAGAGATTAAAGAAAATTTAAATATAAATACAAATTTTAAGTTTATGTTCAAAATTCCAACAAAATCTGGAAATAAATATTTGTTAATTGGAATTGATGAAAGCAAAGATTCAAGGTTAAAATATGTTGATTTAACTTTAGAAAGCAATAACAGTAAAAATTCTAGCTTATGTGCTACAACAGGTGGTGCAATCCAACATTATGCCCTTTTTTATTATCTTCTTGAGTTTCCCAATTCACCTGAAACCGTAATAATTCATAAAAATATCTTTATCCAAACTGATAGTGAAATATGGAAAATTTCAAACAACGCAAATTTCCATTCAGAAAAAGATTTAATTAATGAGTTAACGAATTTATCTGATGCCGAATATTTTGAAATTTTAAATCAAATTAAAACTTACAAAAAGACTTTCATTGGTTAACAAAACAATAAAAATAGGCTTGCCTATAGGTAATCCTATATAACGGCTGGCATGGCCAATCGCTAAGTTAAGATGTGTATCAAATAGTTGATCAAGTCGTAAAGCTTTCCATCTTCATCGACGCATTCATCACAAACATTGGGGTTTTCAATTCGTATGCTGGTATTTGTTGGCTGGGGGCAAAGGACGTGTCCCACAGTTGGGGTTCGAACCTCTGTTAAACAAAAAAACCGCTATTCACGTTTTTTTTGGCTGGGGGCAAAGGACGCGTCCCCCAACGGGGGTTCGAACCTCGATTAAACAAAAAAAACCGCTGTTCGCGGTTTTTTGAGGCTGGGGGCAAAGGATTCGAACCTCTATAAGCAAATCCAGAGTCTGCTGTCCTAAGAACCTAACTAACAGCATCGAAAAAATACCCAAAACCTACAGAAAATTGCCTTAAAAAATCGGTTAAAAAGTCTGTTGTCCTATTTGTGCATTTCATTTTTTTAAGATTCATGCACAAACCAATAAATAGATTATATACCAGATTCAAAAATTATATATAATTTTCTAAAAGAAAGGGGTAAACATGAGGGAACTATCAAGACTGGTTCTTTTACAGGTTGTAAAGCAATTGAAAGATAAAATTTCAATTAACTCAAAAGAAATGCGAATTAATGGTTACTCTGAGATTGTAATTGAGAAAAAGTTTAAACAATTATGGGAAGAGAAATGCTTTTTAGGAAATGATTTTACTAGTCATAATGAAAGACTACGCTATTTTGAAATTTTAGATTTATCTATTAAAGGTGAAGAGTACCTAGCTAAATTACAAAAAGAATATGAAGAAACAACTTTTAGGGGTTGGTGGTGTGCCAACTGGCACAAAGTAATTCCAATAGTAATTTCTATTGGTGCTCTCATAATTTCAATTATTAGTTTAGTGGCAAAGTTTCCAGTTAAGACACCCTAGTTTAAATAGAACTCTTGTGCTATTATCAAAGTACAGGAGTTCTAATCATGGACAGACACTTCTATATAAAAGACTATCAATTTACTGCTGATAAAACAAAACTAGAAACCATTACTGGTTACTTCACCGATGGAGACCATACTATATTCTCACCCTCTGTTGTGATAACAAGGCAACAGGCAATCTCATTACTCAATTCACATGACAAGATGTTTCTGCATGATGGTTGCTATCACAAAATAGACCTAAAGCTAGTTTTGGTAGATAACAAAGAATTTCTAAGGGTGGATTGTTTCAATGCGCCTTTTGATTATTGTGGATGATTTTACTTTGACTTTTTTTTGCTTATAATTCAGCCTTATTAAATTAACCTCTAGGCGAGATAATGTCTCTTCAGCTAAATCTACTAACTCTGGCCTCATTTCATCTAGTAAATCAAGATTATTATGAATCTTTGTATAACATTGTTTTATTCGATTTCTAATCCTCATAATTAATTTATCTTGGTGCAAGCTACTAAATGTAATACTAGAAATTTTATCTTCCAATTTTGAATTTTCTACTAACAATGAAAAATAATCGGTAAATTTTGTTATGTGGGATAAATCTAAATATTTTGGTAATTCGCCACTATCTTTAAGCAATTCCCATGTTTCTATTTTGAAATTTTGATATTCCCCGGATAAATATTTACTAATAATTGGGTCATTGCTTAAATCCTCAATAGGATTTTGATTTCTAACAAAAAGCGTTTCTGCAACCTCACCTTTTATAAGCGTAGATAAAATGTTATAGTATGCAATTTTTTTAGAGATAAAATTTTTTTTATCATCTAAATAGTTATACTCTCTTTCCCGCTCATTTAATTCACTCCCTATTTTCCTTGCTATCCACCAAGAAAATGCGAAACCAATTATTACGCCTGTTACTACAGAACTCAAAAAATTAGGCCAAAAAGCAATAAAAAATTCTTTCCAAGTCATATACCAAGGCATTTTCAAACCCTCCTGTTTTCAATTTTGCTATAATAATTCTACATCATGGGGTTTTATTTAAATGAGAACACAAATATAAAAAAATGATAACCCGAACTAATTGCAGTTTATATTGTGATAAGCATGCGGTTTGAATATTTGCTTTTGCAGGGTTACTTTAGCTGCGTTCACAGCTAAAAAAAGGATGAAATGAAACTAAATAAAAAATTGTTATATCAAATTCTTGAATCTTGTGAAAAACATTTACCTGAGGAAAGCGAAAACAGGGGTTGGGAAACTCACGATTTTCCAAAAGAAGATTTCGATTCAATGCAACCTTACAACGGTCTTGAATTAGATTTTCATTTTAAATTATTATCCCAAATTGGTTATATTGATACCAATAATAAATTGATTTTGGGGTTAACACTAATGGGGTATGAAAATTTAGAGAAAATGCGCAAAGAACCAACTAATGCTACTTGGTTATTCATGTAAAGTTTTACCCCTCAAGTCGATAAACAAAATAGACTTGAGGGGTTTCTTTTTATTTCTTACTTTTTACTTTCCTTTGAGAGCATCACTTCAATATCTGAAACCTTACCTTCAAGTTTGTCAACTTTGCGCTGGAAATTCAGGGGCGATTCACGAATCGCCCCTACGGATAAATATTGGGGGTTCAAACCTCGATTAAACAAAAAGCCCGCTTTCGCGGGAATTTGTTGGCTGGGGGCAAAGGATTCGAACCTCTATAAGCAAATCCAGAGTCTGCTGTCCTGCCGTTAGACGAGCCCCCAGAGCGAGAAACATTTTACCACCCACCCAATGGCTTGTCTAGGAAAAATGGCCTCAATCTGCAAATTGATCTCAGGCAAAACCCAGTCCCTTTTCTTTCATGGAAACAAACTTACCGTAGCCGATGACGAGGTGGTCAAGCACTTCGATATCCAGCAGCTTGCCGGCCTGGATGACCGATTTGGTGAGGGCGATATCTTCAGGGCTGGGGGTGGGGTCGCCGCTGGGATGGTTGTGGGCGAGGATCACGGAAGCCGCCGACTTTTGAATGGCCGCCCTGAAAAGTTCCCCCACCCGTACCAGTGACTGGTTGAGAGAGCCCACATAGACCGTTTCGATGGAAAGCATCTTGTTGCGCGTGTCGAGCAGAATGACGCGCAACTGCTCCTGGCGCAGCCCCTGCATCTCAAGCTGGATGAGTTCGGCGGCGGCCTGCGGCGATGAAATGGCCCCGCCCAGATTGGCCTGCTCGCGGGCCAGGCGGCTGCCCAGCTCGATGGCGGCCTTGATCTGCGCGGCTTTGGCCATGCCGAGCCCGCGAATCTGGCACATCTCGTCCAGGCTGGCGCGCTGGATGCCCGGCAGGCCGCCCAGCTTGTCGAGGATGTACTGCCCCAACTGGACGGAGTTCATGCCGGGAATGCCTACGCGCAGCAAAATAGCCAGCAGTTCGGCCTTGCTCAAAGCAGCCGGGCCGGCTTCTGCCAGACGTTCACGCGGGCGTTCTTCTTCGGATAGGTCGGTAATACGGTAATTTCCTGCAAGTTCTCTGGGCATGTTCCACCTCTAAACAATTGCCTGGTACGTTTATATTATAGACGTTCTTAACTTTCAAGTAAAAATTCCATAAAAGGGCCGCGCCGTTCTTTGAAGACTTAAAATCGGCGAAGCGAACGGGCATCCATGCTATAATCTCATTTTGGGAGATTTTCAGATGATCGATCCTGCCTTGCTCAAACAACTGACCATGATCGGCACCGGTTTTGCAGCCGCGTTTCTGGCGGCGCTGTGGTTGAGCCTGATCTTCTGGACCTTTCGCGATATTCGTTCGCGCAGCCGCGATCCGTTGATGCGCATTCTGGCCGTGGTGGTAGCCGCGCTGCTCTTCTTGCCGGGCATCCTAATCTATCTGGTGCTGCGCCCGCCGCGCACTCTGGAAGAAGACTATCAGCACGCGCTCGAAGAAGAAGCCCTGCTGCAGAGCATCGAAGACGCCTCGCTGTGCCCCGGCTGCAATCGCCATGTGCACGCCGACTGGGTGGCCTGCCCAAGCTGCCACACGGTACTCAAAAAGGCGTGCAGTCACTGCGGCAAAAGTCTGGAGCTGACCTGGAGCCTCTGCCCCTACTGCGGCTCACCTGTGCCCGGCGCCAAGACGGAACCGGCCAGCGAAGCAAGCGCCTCTTCCCTGTTTGATGATCTAGAAGATCTTTCCGGCGGGGATGAACCCCAAGACCAATCCTAAACGGATGTGAACATTGACGAATTCACTTGCTGCAATCGAGCCGGTCGATTATCTATTGATCGGGCATGTCACCCAGGACGTCACCCCCAATGGTTTCGCGCTGGGCGGCACGGTTTCATATGCAGCTCTTACCGCGCGGGCTTTCGGCAAACGGGTGGGCATCGTCACCGCCTGCCGGCAAGACCTGGCCCTGCCCGAACTGGAGGGCGTGACCGTCTTACGCAAAGCCTCGGCCGCCAATTCGACCTTTGAAAACATTAACACTGAAAACGGGCGCATTCAGACCATACGTGCGGTTGCCGAGCAGATCAGCGCCGCCGATATCCCGCCCGCCTGGCGCAGTGCCCCGATCGTGCATCTGGGCCCGGTGGCCAACGAACTGGCTGACGATCTGGCTGCGGCCTTTCCCCACTCCATGCTGGGCATGACCCCACAGGGCTGGCTGCGTGCCTGGGACGAGCAGGGCCACGTTTCGTTCTGCGACTGGCCCAACGCCCTTGCTGTTTTGCCCCACGCCAACGTGGTGGTGCTCAGCCTCGAAGACGTGCGCGGCAGCGAAGACGTGATCCAGGAATACGCCGGCGAAGTGGCCGTCTTTGTGGTCACTGAAGGCGCCAAAGGGGCGCGCATCTACTGGAACGGCGACGTGCGCTACATCCGTCCGCCGCAGGAAGTAGAGCTCGACCCGGTGGGGGCCGGGGATATTTTTGCATCTTCTTTCTTTATTCGTTACAATGATACGCATGATCCGTGGGAATCTGCCCGCGTGGCCACCCAACTGGCAGCCCGTTCGGTCACCCGCCGCAAGCTGGCTGGTGTGCCGACCCCGGCAGAAGTTCACGACGCATTAACAGAAATCCTTTGATGGCAGGCTTATGACTCGTATACACACTCTCGTAAATCAAAAAGGCGGTGTCGGCAAAACCACCACTGCCATCAACCTGGGCGCTTATCTGGGCCTTTACGGCCAGCGCGTGCTGCTCATCGATCTCGATCCGCAGGCCAATGCGACCTCTTCACTGGGCATCGACAAATACGGCGTCAAGAAGGGCACCTATGACGTGCTGCTCGGCCAGGAGCCCATTGCACCGCACATCCTTTACAACGCCAAGCTCAAGATCAGCCTGCTGCCCGCCTCACCGGCCCTGGCCGGCGCCGAAGTGGAGCTGATCGACCTGCCCCAGCGTGAAGCCCGCCTGCGCGAGGCCATCAAACCGATCATCGACCGTTACGATTACATTCTGGTGGACTGCCCGCCCTCGCTGAGCCTGCTCACCGTCAATGGCCTGATGGCCGCCCGTGACGGGGTCATCATCCCGGTGCAGTGCGAATATCTGGCCCTCGAAGGCCTGGGGCAGCTTACCCAGACCCTCAACCGCGTTCGTACCTCGCTTTATGCCGATCTCAAGGTGCGCGGTGTGGTGCTGACCATGTTCGATGGCCGCACCAACCTGGCCGTGGACGTGGTCAGCGAGGTCAAAAAGCACTTCCCCACCCAGGTGATGTCTTCGGTCATTCCGCGCAGCGTGCGCCTGGCCGAGGCACCTTCTTATGGCCTGCCCATTGCCTATTACGCCCCTGAGACCAGCGCAGCCAAGACCTATGCAGCGCTGGCCCGCGAACTGATGAACCAGGATGGCGTTCGTTTTGACGAGAAAGGAAAGGAGGCCAGTATAAATGGCTCATAAAAGTGGACTTGGCAAAGGATTGGATGCTCTGATCCCCGGCGAAGTGACCGAACAGACCTCGGCCAATGCGGGAGCGACCTTCGTGCAGATCGACCTGATTAGCCCCAACCCGCTGCAGCCGCGCGGGATGATGAAGAGCGAAGAACTGGAAGACCTGGCCAATTCCATTCGTGAACACGGCGTCTTGCAGCCTCTGGTGGTCACCTTTGACCCGCTGACTGGGTTCTACACCCTCATTGCCGGCGAACGCCGCCTGCGCGCCTCCAAGCTGGCCGGGCTCGACCGCGTGCCCGTCATCGTGCGCGAGGTGAACAATCAGGAACGGCTCGAACTGGCCCTGATCGAAAATGTACAGCGCGCCGACCTTTCTGCCCTCGAAACCGCCGAAGCCTACCGCGAATTGGCCGAAGATTTTCACCTTTCACATGAAGAGATCAGCACCCGCGTGGGCAAGAGCCGCGTCTCGGTGACCAACACCCTGCGCCTGCTCAAGCTGCCAGATGGCGTGCAGAAGGCCCTGGCAGAAAACCAGATCAGCGAAGGGCACGCCCGCGCCCTGCTGGCCCTGCAAACGCCGCAGTCGCAAAATGCCGCCTGCCAATCCATCATCGCCCATGACCTGAACGTGCGCCAGACCGAAGAATTGGTGCATAAACTGATGGGGCAGAAACCCGAAAGCAACCCTGAAAAGGTGGTGCCCCCTGAAGTGAAAGAGATCGAAGAGCGCCTGCGTGAAAAGCTCGGCACCAAAGTGACCCTGCAGCACGGCAAAAAAGGTGGCTCGCTCACCATTCACTACTATTCCGATGAAGAACTCGACTCGCTGCTGAATCAATTACTGGGAAAATGACCTTGATCCTGCTCATCAACGGACGCATCGGTTACAAAGGCACGGCATCTCAATCGACTGCGCTGGCCGTTGAGAACGAGCGCATTCTGGCAGTCGGCAGCGATGCGCAGATATTGCAGCTTGCCACCCCCACCAGCCAAACAATTGACCTCGCCGGCAAGACCGTTCTGCCCGGACTGATCGACTCGCACATGCACATGGGCATGTATGCCGATTTTTTGCAGTTGCTCGATTGCGAAGTGCCCACCTTTGAAGAATGCCTGCAGCGAGTGAGCCAGCGTGCCGCCCAATTGCCGCCCGATGCCTGGGTGCTTGGCCACGGTTGGAACCAGAACACCTGGCAGGGCCGTTTTGGCAGCGCCAGCGAACTGGATGCCGTCACGGCGGGCCACCCGGCCTTTTTGAGCGACAAATCGCTGCATTCGGCCTGGGTCAACTCAGCGGCCTTGCGGCTGGCCGGCATTGACCGTTCCACCCCCGACCCAAGAGGCGGCATCATTCAACGGGACGCTCAGGGCAACCCCACCGGCATCCTGTTTGAGACCGCGGTGACCCTGGTGGACGATATCATCCCCAGCCTGACCCGTGCTGAACGAGAAAACGCCTTTCTGTCCGCGCAGGCGCGGTTGATCAGCCTTGGCCTGACGGGCATTCACGATTTCGACTCGCTCACCAGCTATGAAACGCTGCGCTCCCTGCACGAACAGGGCAAGCTGCTGCTGCGGGTGGTCAAAAGCATTCCCTATGAAAAACTGGATTGGGCCATCGAAAACGGCATCCACAGCGGCGACGGCGACGAGCATCTGCGCTGGGGCTCACTCAAACTGTTTGCCGATGGCGCGCTGGGGCCACAAACGGCTGCCATGCTCAAGCCTTACGCAGGCAGCAGCGACAAGCTCGGCAAATTACAGCTCAGCGCCGACGACGTGTTTGAGATCGGCATCAAAAGCGCCAGCCACGGCATCAGCCTGGCTGTGCACGCCATCGGCGACCGCGCCACCCACGAGGTGCTGAACGGTTTCGGCATGCTGCGTGAATACGAAAAACGCCACCATTTGCCTCCCCTGAAACACCGCATCGAACATTTGCAACTGCTGCACCCGGATGACCACAAAAAAGCCGCCCAATTGGGTGTCGTGGCCTCCATGCAGCCCGTTCATGCCACATCCGACATGTACACGGCCGACAAATATTGGGGAGAGCGTTCGCGCTACGCCTATGCCTGGAACACGCTGCTCAAGGAACACACACACCTGGTATTCGGCTCGGATGCGCCTGTGGAAAGCCCGAATCCGTTTTGGGGACTGCACGCAGCCGTCACCCGGCGCCGACGGGACGGGGCTCCATCGCCCGAAGGCTGGTACCCTCAGGAACGGCTGAGTCTTTCTGACGCACTGGATGGGTACTCCATTAATTCCAGCCGGCTTTCCGGCCTCCATAATGGTCAACTCCAGGCCGGGAGCCTGGCCGATTTGCTCCTCATAAATGACAATTTGGATACAATTGAGTTACAAGATATCTATGCGATCACCCCGCACAGGGTCATGATCGCCGGTAATTGGGTCGAATAATTATTGACCAGAAATGGGGTTTCTATGGCATTAACTCCAGAAATTTTGATCCCCCGCATCGGAGATGTGCTGGTTGAACAGGGCCTGATCTCTGAATCTCAGCTTGCCGAGGCACTGCAAAAGCAGAAAGTGATGCGCCAATCAGGCGATGCGCCCCTGCTGGGGCAACTGCTGGTGCAGATGGGCGTGCTCGACCAGGACACCCTGAGCCAGGCCATCACCCGGCAGATCATGCTCCTGCAGACCAATCTGGTCAAGGCCAATGAAACACTGGAACAACGCGTTGAGGAACGAACCCGCGAACTGGAACAGGCCTACAAGAAGCTGGCCGAACTTTCGGCGCTGAAAACGAATTTTATTTCCAATATCTCACACGAACTGAGAACCCCGCTGACGCACATTGAGGGCTATGTCGATCTGCTGCTCAGCAATGGTCTGGGAGACTTAAGCAGCGACCAGCAGGAAGCCATGCACGTGGTCAAGAAGGCCTCCGTACGGCTGGAACGGCTCATCGAAGACCTGATCTTGTTCACCACCTCTGAAGCGAACAAGCTCGTGCTCGAAAAAAGCCAGTTTTACATCGCCCCGGTGCTCATCGATGCCGAAGAGCGCCTCTCTGAATTTGCCCGCAGCAAACAGGTGCACATCGCCACTCACATTCCCAGCGATAACCTGACGGTGTTTGCCGATCGTGAAAAGATCTCGTGGGTCATCCACCAACTACTCGAAAACGCGGTTAAATTCACGTCCGAAGAGGGCAAAGTGGGCATGCAGATCGATGCCGTTGACGACAAAGTGAAGGTGTGTGTTTTGGATACAGGCATCGGCATTGACCCCGAAAAGTTGGCCGAAATCTTTGAGCCTTTTCACCAGTTAGACGGATCCTCCACCCGTAAACAAGGCGGCACGGGGCTGGGGCTTTCGCTGGCCCAAACCATCATCGCGGCCCACCAGTCGAAGATCCAGGTGGAGTCCATTCCGGGCAAAGGCAGTGTTTTTTCATTCCTGCTGCCGCAGAAACCATCCTGAGCGTTTAATGTATAATTAATACTATGCAGACCACAATAAGCCTAAATGACTTCTCTTCAAATACGCTTTTATCCATCAGCGAAGTTGCGTCTGTGAACAAAAACTGGAAAGAGCTGCTGGACGATGTGCTGGCCCTTTCAAGAAAATACTTTATCGTCGATAACCTGGCCATTTACCTGACCGATTCAGATTCAGGCCGCATCGAAGCCGTCTACGCCAGATCTTTTGGGCGCGGCAAATCGGCCGAAGCGGATGTTTCGTGGGGCGAAACAATTGCCAATCAGGTGGTGGCGAAACAAGAACTGCATCTTGAAAAACCCGGCAAGCCAAACAATGAAGATCGTTTCGCCCATCCCTATATTTTGGCCATTCCCATGCAGCCGCAGGAATCCACCCCGGGCGCGGTGGCGTTCATCCGCTTTGGCGGCCCCGATTATTCACCCGACTCCATCGAGTATGCCCGCTTCCTGACACAGCAGATCAGCGCCATCTTGCAGAAAAAACTGCTGCAAGAGACGGCTCGCAAACTGCAAGAAAAATCCAGCGAAAAACAACTGCAAGAATCATTCATCAACACCATCTCTCACGAGCTGCGCAACCCGCTTGGGTTCATCAAAGGCTACACCACCACGCTGCTGCGCGAAGACACCCGCTGGGACGCGACCACACAGAATGATTTCTTGAAGATCATCGACCGCGAAACGAATCATTTGCAAGAACTGATCGACAACCTGCTTGATTCTTCACGTCTGCAAAGCGGCCAGATGAAATTCGACACCCAGCCTGTGCGCATGGATGCCCTCATCCGCGACGAGATCAGCCGGGCGCAGGTGAACCATCCCGGCCTGAAAATTCACCTCGATTTTGAAGAACCGGTGCATCCCATCGACGGCGATCCGCGCCGGTTGGCGCAGGTATTCGATAATCTGCTCAGTAACTCGATCAAATACGCCCCCGACAAAGACATTTTCATCACCCTGCGCAACAGCAGCAATTTTTTGGTGGTCGATTATCGCGATGCCGGGCAGGGTATATCCGAAAAATACTTGCCCAATCTATTCACGCGCTTTTTCAGAGACCCTGATCAATCGATCAAAGTGCACGGATCGGGGCTGGGCCTTTCCATCTGCAAAGAGATCATCGAACACCAGGGGGGAGAGATCAGTGCAAGCTGCCCGCCGGGCTGGGGGCTGGTGTTTGCGATTCGCTTGCCCTTTTCTCATTTGGCATCCCCAACGGTGGCAGGAGTGAAAGAAAATGACGACTAAAATTCTTGTAGTTGACGACGAGCCCTTATACATTCGCTTATTAAAAGTAAATCTGGAAGCTGAAGGCTATGAAGTGATCACGGCAGAAAACGGCGAAGAGGCTTTGGATTCGCTCTCGCAGAATTCCCCCGAGCTCATCATCATGGATGTGATGATGCCCAAATTGGATGGTGTCACCACCTGCCAGCGCATTCGCCAGTTCTCGAACGTGCCCATCGTTTTGCTCACCGCCCTCGGCGAAGAACACGACCGCGTTAACGGGCTGAACATCGGCGCCGATGACTACGTGGTCAAACCTTTTTCGGCCACCGAGCTGATCGCCCGCGTACGTGCCGTGTTGCGCCGGGCAGCCAATCAGCAGCAAAGTGTTGAGACGCGCATCTTCACCCACGGTGATCTGCGCATCGATATTGCCAAGGCCGAGGTGTGGAAGAATGACCACCAGGTCTACCTCTCTGCCACCGAATACAAAATGCTCATCCTCTTTGCCTATCACGTCGGCCAGGTCATCACGGCCGAAGAACTGCTTGAAGCCACCTGGGGGGCTTCTTATAAAGATGAGAAAGAGATCCTCTGGGTGAGTATTGCCCGCCTGCGTCAAAAATTGGAAGATAACCCTCATTCTCCCGTTCACATCGTCACCCGCACCGGTCTGGGTTACCAAATGCCGGTCATTTAGTTTAAAGCCGAATGGGATTTATGGTCACTCAATTTGACGAGAAGGGAAAATTCTTCACCGATATCATCCAAAAAGAACCGGTTTGGGTGACCATTCAACTGGTTCATAACCGCGTACACGGCCTGATCCACATCCGTAATGAAGCGCGCATCAAAGAAGAGTTGGATGACACCACCCCTTTTCTGGCCGTCACCCAGGCTGAAGTCTTTACGACTGACGGACTGGAAAGCCTTTTCTCCACCCGCTTTCTCGCAGTCAATAAATCGCAGATCGTCTGGTTAACTTCTGATAACGACACCCTGAACTAAGAAGCGAAAAATGGCCAATCAATTTCCAGATAAATTGATCGAAATTCGCAACAATTTTCTGCCGCAAGTACAGCGCGATCTTGAAAACTATCAGGTGCCGGCTGAAGATCGCGTGCACGCCATCCGCGAACTGATCTTGAAATATCTCAAACATCAGCCACATGACCTGACCACGGTGGAAGTTGAAGCGTTGATTCAGGATACCATCGACGAGGTGCTTGGTTTTGGCATTTTACAGCCTCTGTTGAACGACCCCGACATTACTGAGATCATGGTGAACGGTACCAAGCCCGTTTACATCGAAAAAGCCGGCACTTTGATCGAGACGGAAATTCATTTTAATGATGATGAGGAGATCTTGCGCGTCATCGATCGCATCGTCTTGCCGCTTGGAAGACGGGTCGATTCAGAAAACCCCACCGTCGATGCGCGCCTGCCGGACGGTTCGCGGGTGAATGCGGTGGTGCCGCCGGTGGCAATCGATGGGCCTCTGCTGACGATTCGCAAATTCGCGCAGGATAAATACACCATTGAGCAGTTGATCGATATGGGCACCATGACCGAAAACATGGCCACATTCATCCGTGCCTGCGTGGTCTCGCGCCTGAACATTCTCATCACAGGCGGAACGGGTTCGGGCAAGACCACCCTGCTCAATGCGATCTCAAGCTTCATTCCCGAAGGCGAGCGCATCATCACCATCGAGGACGCAGCGGAGCTAAAGCTCCAGCAGCGACATGTGGCGCGCATGGAATCAAAGCTGCCCTCCCTGGTGGACCGCAGAGGCGTCAACATGCGCGATCTGGTACGCAACGCCCTGCGCATGCGGCCCGACCGCATCGTCATTGGCGAGGTGCGCGGCGCCGAATGCCTGGATATGCTACAGGCGATGAACACCGGCCATGACGGTTCGATGACCACCCTGCATGCCAATTCTCCCCGCGATGCCGTCTACCGCATGGAGACGATGACCCTGATGGCCGAGGTTGACCTGCCCATCAAGGTGATTCGGGCACAAATGGCTTCAGCGATTGACCTGATCATCCACCTCTCACGTCTCAAGGGCGGCAGCCGCCGCATCACCTACATCACCGAAATCTCCGGCATGGAAGCCGATACTGTGGTGATGTCGGACATCTTCAAATTTGAGCAGAGCGGCGTGGATAACGCCGGCAATGTGATCGGCGATCTGCGCCCGACAGGCATTCGCCCGCTTTTTACCACAAAGCTGGAAACAAACGGCTTCAAACTAAGCCCGGAGATCTTTGGCGCCAATTTGGCCGATATCTTGCGTGAACAACAAAGAAAATAAGCCCGCCTGACAAGCAATGCTATAATAAAACTTTCATTTTCGACCCTGAAAGAGGATGAAATATGGATTCGAGATTACTCACAGTAAAAGCAAAAAAGATCGGCCTTTTCTTACGACAGGCACGTGAAGACCGTCACCTCTCTCTGCAAGAGTGCGCCGATTGGCTGGGCCTGGCCGCTGAGGATTATCAATCGGTCGAAGCGGGAGAATATTTGCTTTCGTTGCCTGAGATCGAATCGCTGGCCCTCTTCCTTAATTGTTCGTTCACCGCGCTGACAGAGGGGCCGTCAGATTCTCCCCAACCGGCAACAGATGCAGCCACAAACCGGGAATTGTTAAGCCTGCGTGACCGGATCATCGCCGTTGCGCTGAAACAGCACCGCCTGGCCAAAGAGCTGTCAGTAGATGACCTATCGAGCGCCACCGGGATCTCGGCGGCAGAATTAACCCAGTTTGAAGAAACGCTCCAACCGGTGCCTTATCTGCATCTGGAAACGATTTTGGCCGCACTGGGCGTCTCTACGAGCGAGTTTTTTGCCCAATCTGGCCCGTTGAGCTTGCAGCATAAAAATGAAGCCTCTGCAGCCGTTGCAGAGCCCCTCAACAATGTCTCACCTTCCGGGCCAATTTTTGAAGGTTTGTCTGAACAACTGGTCGAGTTTATCTCCAAACCGGTCAATCGCCCTTATCTTGAACTGGCCATGCGTTTGAGCCAAATGGAAGCCGACAAATTGCGCACGATCGCCTCAAGCTTATTGGAGATCACTTATTAACCCATGAATGAAGAAATTGAGAAACTGAAGCAAGAAGGCTTTCAGAAATTTGAAAAGAAACAGTTCAAGTCTGCCGCCGAGATCTTTCAGGCCTGCGTCGAGCAACTCGAAGGTGAGGGGCAGAACCCGGATTCGGCCGAGATGCGCAACAATCTGGGCGTGGCGCTGGTGCGCAACAAACAATATCAGGACGCCATTAAGGCTCTGACCGGCACCGATAAAACTTTTGCCCAGGCCGGCGATCTGCAAAAACAAGGGATGGCGCTCGCGAATCTGGGCAACGCCTATGAAGGCTTGAAAAACTTTGAGGCAGCCATGCAGGCCTATGAAGGCGCCGTTGAATGCTTCAAGCAGTGCGGCGAGCAGAAGATGCTTTCCGTTGTTTTGAAGTATCTCTCTGACCTGCAAATGAAGACCGGCAAGCAATATCAGGCGCTGGCCTCGCTAAAATCTTCTTATGAAGAAGCGCCGAGTGCAAACCTGAAAAACAATTTTTTCAAACGTTCGCTTGACATGATGATCAAGAAAGTGACCGGAAGATAACCCCTTCCCTTTCTCATGGCCGATCAAGAGCAGATCGTACAAGCTTGCAGCGCTGACATTCCCCAGATCAGTGCCTTCCTCGAAAAAGCCGCCTATATTCACAGACATCTCGATTGGCAGCCTTTGTTGGATTGGGTGAACACGCCGCCGTTCCTGCTGCTGAAAGAGCAATCCGATCAGTTAGCGGGAATTTTGGCCATCCCCCCTGACCCACCCCAGGTGGCCTGGGTGCACTGCTTTGCGGCTTCAGGTGAGCGTCGTCTCAACGATACATGGCAGGCGCTTTTTAGCGCGGCTCAGCCCTATCTGATGCGGCAAGCGGCTCTCCCTTATGCAGTTGGACTGGAAGACTGGTTCAGCGAACTCCTGGTCGAAGAGGGTTTCGCCGCACATCAAGAGATCGTGGTCTTGTTTTGGAACCACCACCTGCCCCCTAGAGTTGAACTGCCCAAAAATTACTTTCTGCGCCCCATGGAACAGGATGATCTGCCAGCCGTTGCCGAGGTCGATGCCCGCTCTTTTGAACCGGTGTGGGTCAATTCGTTTGAGACACTGCGCCTGGCATATCTGCAATCTGAAAGATGCAGCGTGATCGAAGCAGAGGGCAAGATCGTTGCCTACGAGATCAGCAGCGCCGGGCAGTATGCCGCGCACCTGGCACGATTGGCCGTTCTGCCCGAATACCGTCAGCAGAGTCTCGGCAAGGCGATGGTGCGAGAGATGCTTGCCCATTTTGCCAGACATGGCATGGTGCAGGTAACCGTAAATACCCAGTCGGATAACGCTGCTTCTTTACACCTTTATCAAAGCCTGGGGTTTGAGATCACCCATGAGACCTACCCGGTTTTGACGTTATAATAAACATCATTTTTTTGATAAAAAACTGGACAAAGTGCCTGGTTTATGAGAAAATCGCTTTTATCTTTGGAGGATAAAATGGGAAAACGTGACATCGTTAAAAAGAATCGTAGTAAGCAGAAACGCCAGGATCTGGTAGTTATTCTGATTATTGCCGCTTTTGCCATCGTAATCGTTGGGCTGATCGTCTTATCCAAGATTCCGAAAGTGCAGACCGCTGATGTGAGAGAACACCCGAACGCCAGCGAATTGAATATGGGTAACCCGGATGCGACTGTCAAAGTGGTGGAATTTGCCGATTTCCAATGCCCGTACTGCCAGCTCTACTGGCAGCAGGTAGAGCCGACGATCGTCAGCGATTATGTCGCCACCGGCAAGATCTACTACACTTATGCCCCGATGGCCTTTTTAGGCCAGGAATCTGTTGATTCGGCTGAAGCTGCTTATTGTGCCAACGACCAGGGCAAGTTCTGGGAATATCGTGACATGCTCTTCACCAATCATACCGGTGAAAACGTCGGTGACTTTACCACTGCAAAATTACAGTTATTTGCTCAGAAATTGGGGCTGGATACCACTGCCTTTAACGAGTGTCTCTCATCCGGTAAATATCAGACGGCTGTGGATGATGCCAACAATTATGCCTCCAGCCAGGGTGTGAACTCTACCCCCACCATCATGGTAAATGGCCAGCTTTACAGCGCCAGCGGTGCTGTTGCAGCCATTGAAGCGGCACTTGCCGGTCAGTAAAAAACCTTTATCGTTAAAAAAAAGCCGCCCATTTGAAAAAATGAGCGGCTTTTGTGTCTAGAACAAGCTTATGATCCACACAATAAGCGGAGCGATCAGCAAAGAGGGGAGAAAGCTGCCGGTGCGGATCTTTTTGATCTCAAGCAAACTGCTCACCGCAATGGCCACCAGAATCACCCCACCCGTGGCGCTTAACTCGTTCATCATGCTGGCAGTGGCAATGGACTGCACCTGGCTGGCCAGCAGGGTGATGCCCCCCTGATAAAGAAACACGATGATCACTGAAAATAACACGCCCACCCCCAGAGTGGAAGCAAACGCCATCGCCGTAAAGCCATCCAAAATGGCTTTTACCACCAGTGTGTTAAAGTTGCCGGTCAAACCTGCTTCGATCGAACCCAAAATTGCCATTGGACCGATGCAGAACACCAGTGAGGCGGTGACGAACCCTTTGATGAAGTCTTTTTGATCTCCGGCACCGAAACGCCGATTGAATTTTCCTTCCAGCCACCCCCCCAGGTGATCGAGACCGTCTTCAATGCGCCACCACTCCCCCAACAAAGCGCCGATCAGCACGCTTCCCAGCACGATCAATGAGTTGCCCGTCTTTAAAAAAAGAGAGACCCCATAAACCAGGGTGAACAAACCGATTCCAGCGATGACCGTGTTCTTAAGCTTATCGCTCAGCTTTGAACCGAGCAGCATCCCCAAGACGCTTCCCGCCAAAATCGTAGCAACGTTGATCAATGTACCGATCATGAATTCACCTTGGCGTAACGAAGCGTTTCCTCCCGGTTCTTTTTCGAGAACTTGATCTCCAGTAAGAACAGCAAAGAGGAAAGCCTGTTGATATAGCGAAGTATTTCGGGGTTCTTAAGCTCATCGTGGGCGGTCAGATCTACCAGGCAGCGTTCGGCACGCCTGGCCACGGCCCTGCAAATCGAAAACAAAGCCGACTGTTTTGTTTCGCCCGGAATGATGAATTCATTTGGGATCGCGGTTGTCTTCGAGATCTCGTCAATGGTATCTTCCAAAAAGGCCACCCGATTGGAGGGAAAAGGTTGGAACTTGCCTTCGGCGCTTTTGGTGACCGCCACATCGGTCATGATCTTGTAAAGGTCGCGTTGTATTTCGATCACGATCTCTTTGACCTTCTTGCCTTCGATGCCGGCTTTGGCGTTGCCCAAAAACGCATTTAATTCATCGAGAGTACCGATGGTTTCAATGCGGAGATCGGTCTTAAAGACACGTTCACTGCCAAGCAGCCCGGTGGTGCCGTCATCGCCCTTGCCGGTAAACAATTTCGTCATTTTGCCCTCCCAATTGGCTTGCGCCATAAAAACCAGAACTTGTCCGCTGTAAACGCCGCTTCAAACTCAGACTCCCAAATGAAAGGGCCCGGTTCGGTGCCGTTTTCAAAAGAGCGATCGATTCCTGCCAGTTTGATCTGCTCGGCCTGAGAAACTTGATCGAGATCGGCCAGCAACAGCTCAAGCACAGCCCGATTGCGCAGCCCGGCCTTCATGGAAGCGGGCGTAACGCCATTCTCTTCCCATTCCTCCCCTTCCATTGACCACTCGCGGATTCTGGAACCGACCTCTTGCAACTCTTTCTTTTGAAAATGAACCCGCTTTGTCTGGCGGATTTCATCCAACTGCAAGCGAGCCTCTTGCACAAACGATTTGCTGCCTATTTGCACTGACAACCTTCTCAATGCAAAGAGAAGGTTGCCAATCGTTAACGGGGTGACTGACTGACTCAGCGGCCAGTACAAAGGTTCGGCAGAGAGGTATTGAGGCAGTTCTTCAATGCCCATCCGCACATAGTTTTGATCGCGCTCAATCCAGTCCATTTCATTACTGGGTGGCGGCAGCTTCTTCGGTGCCGGTGCGTTTTGAGAGCATGTACCAACCGGTCACGGTATCAAAACGATCACTGGAACTGAAGAGTGGGCCCATCGTCACACCCTGGATCTGTTTATCCACGGCATAGTTATAGACGGGGTAGAAGAGCGGGAAAGCCGGTAACTGTTCGGCAAAAAGGTATTGGAAGTTGTGATAAAGCCGGGTTCGTTCTGCCTGGTCCACCGTCACGCGCGCCTGTTCGAGGGTATCGCTTACGGTGCGGTCGCTCCATTGTGAGTAATTTTGGCCGCCGGTGATCTGTCCCTGATCCCAGAAAGGATAGGGGTCGGGGTCGGGCGAGTTGGCAAAATTGATATCCACCAGAGCCGCCTGATAGCCGCGCGAATCGAGCTTTTCAGTGACAAAAACATCTACTGGGACGGCCTCGAGAGTGACAGAAATATCCAATGCCTGCCAGTCTTTTTGGATCATCTCGGCGATCTCTTTGTGCAAGTCATCATCAGGATAAGAAAGCACAAACTTCAACTCGGTATCGCCTTTCTTGCGTACCGGTTCGGTATCGCCGCTGACCTCGTAACCGACCTCTTTTAACAACTCTTTTGCCTGATCGGGATCGTACGAGTAGGTGGGGGTACTATCCAGATAAGCCCAGGTGCCCGGGAAGATCACGCCATTGGCCTTGATGGCCTGCCCGTCGTAGACCTGATTGATGATCTGCTGCCGGTTGATGGCCAGGTACAGTGCTTTGCGCACTTTGGCATCCTGGAAGAAGCTGACCGATTCGTCTTTCAAATTGACGAAGACCATGCTCAACTGCGGCATACGACCGGTATATACGCCCAGGTCATTGTTTGCCAGCACATCGGGCAACACGTCGTTGGTCACCTTGCTGATCCCCTGCACAAAACCATCTTTATAAGCTTGGTAGGCCGATTGAGAATCTGGATAATATCTGAAAACGATCTGTTGAATATAAGGAACCTGTCCGTAATAGTCTTTAAAGGCCGAAAGCGTGATGCCCTTGATCTGATCGCCTTCCACCGAAATATCGCTGAACATAAAGGGGCCGCTGCCAACCGGCTGCAAATTAAAGGTCGAGTTCAAAATCTCATCGTAGGTCATGCCATCCAGAATATGCTGGGGCAGTACACCAAAGGTGAGGTAATCGAGGAAGGGAGCAAAGGCCTGCGGCAATTTAAATTGCAAATGGGTCGAATCCAATTTGATGGTTTCGATATCCGTCCAGAATTTAGAAAGATCGGCAGGAATGGTGGAGCCGCCTTTGCGGATCAGATCAATCGTAAAGAGCACATCATCCACCGATAAAGGCTGACCATCATGCCATTTCACTTTATCGTTGAGTTCAAAGGTGTACAGCGTACCATCTTCAGAGGCCCCCCAATTTTTGGCCAGATCGCCTTCTGGGTTTCCCTGTGAATCGAAGCGAATCAAGCCTGAAAAGATTAGGCGATCAACATCCTGATCGGCCTCATTGGCCTGATCGAGGATGGGATTAAGTCTTTGTAATGAACCAACCAGTGCTTCGGTGTAAATGCCGCCAGAAGCAGCCTGCGGGGAAGTTGAACTAAGGATCCCCCCCTGCCGCTCAAGAATGAGCAAGATACCAACAACTAACCCTGTAACACATAGGATGAGAATTTGCCAACGGAATTTTTTCATAGGTTTATTATAAACGAAAAGGCGGCTTCCCTTCTTCAAGGGAAACCGTCCTCGAATCCATGGGAAAACGGTTAACTTAGATCAATAACTAGGCAACCAGAACTGCTGTCATTGTCAAGACAAAGAACAGCCCGCTCAAAACGATTGTAATCCAGAAGAGGGTCTTCTCAATGCCACGACGGGCAGTGAACACGCCACCGGAGTCAACCCCGGTCAAACCACCCAGGCCTACACCCTTGTTCTGTAAAATTACGCTTACAATCAGAGCAACTGAAGTTATAATCAAGGCAATATCGACAAAAATTTTCACGAAAGACCTCCTGAATTTACAACAGAGGAAATTATACCGTTCAATGCCAAAAAACGTCAACCTGATGAAAGAACTAATTTGCAGCCTACACATTCATTCCACCTATTCTGACGGCAGCGGGCATTATGCCGATATTCTCAAAGCGGCCGCCCAAACTGGCGTAGACGCGGTGATTCTCACCGATCACAATGTGCTGGTCAAAGGGGTAGAAGGCACCTACGAGTTCTCAGGCAAAAAGGTGCTTTTTTTGACCGGTGAAGAAGTGCACAACCAGGACCGTGACCCGCAAAAGAATCACCTGCTCGTTTTCGGCGCCGGCAAAGAAATGGCCACTTACGCTTACGACCCACAGAAGCTGCTTGACGAGGTCAAAGCGGCCGGCGGAATTGCCTTTCTTGCCCACCCGTATGAGTTTGCACTGCCCCTCTTCCACGAAGATGACATCTCCTGGGTAGACTGGCAGGTGGAAGGGTTCACCGGTCTGGAACTCTGGAATGGCTTGAGCGAACTGAAGACCGTTTCGCAAACGATCCCTCGCCTGCTGAAAAATGCCTTTTTCCCCGAATCAATGGCGGTGGGGCCACTTGCCGTGACCCTGCGCCGCTGGGATGAGCTTCTGGCCACGGGGAAACACATCCATGTAGTGGGTGGGGTCGATGCGCACAATTTGATCATTCCCATTGGGCCGTTCAAAAAAGAGATCTTCCCCTACGCTTTCCATTTTTCGACCATCAGCAATCACTTGCTGGTGAACGAGGAATTGAGCGGCGATCTCGCCAGGGACGAACAGATCATCTACACTGCCCTGCGAAACGGATCCTCCTTTGTTGGCTACGACCTGCCTGCTTCAACCCGCGGCTTTACGTTTAAAATTGTCAATGAAACGCAGGAAGCCAACCTGGGAGAAACGCTTACGCTCACAAATGGGGCCACTGCTCATATTCACCTGCCGCGCAAGGCTGAGATTCGGCTGATTCACAACGGCAACGTGCTCTATGAGTCCAAGGGCAATAACGTCATGGCCTGCACCCTCTCAGAACCGGGGGCTTACCGGGTGGAGTGCTACCTGAACTTCCTCGGACGGCGCCGCGGCTGGATCTTTTCCAACCCCATCTACGTCACAAAAGAGAAATAAAATGACCGTTACAAACAATGTCACCCGCATGTTGGACGCAAAAAAGATCCAATATGAAGTGTTCGAATTGCCTATAGAAAAGCTCGGGGCCATTGAGACCGCCGAGTTGTTGCATTTGCCGGTCGAATGGGTGTTCAAGACCATCGTGGTGGTCAGGCCGCCAAAGAAACCGCTGCTGTGTGTCGTGCCGGGGAGCGGTGAGGTTGACCTGAAAGCCGTTGCAGAAGCGGTCAATGAGAAGAAGGTTCACCTGCCCACACAGGCAGAAGCCGAAGTCCTGACCGGCCTGCAAGCCGGGGGGATTTCTCCGCTCGCTTTGCTTAACAAGGGGTTCACAGTGCTCATAGACCGCTCTGCGCAATCTTTGCCTGCCCTGCATATTTCAGGCGGTCAACGCGGCCTGAACATCAAACTGGCCGTCAGCGACCTGATCAAACTGACCAATGGCCGCTTTGCGAGGATCGTTAGCGAATAGCCCTATTGCGCGCGAACTTATCCATAATTTCTCCAAAATAGATTTACATCATTCAAATCGAATGCGTGAATCCATGGTTATAATTACTGATGATGAAATCTCCGCTAGATCAGATTGAACAAAAGATAAAGGAACTCTTTGAACACGGCTCCATTGTTTTGCCGTGGATGGACAGCGAGTCTGTCTTCTTGCACCATTTGACCGAAGCCCTTCACAGCAGCGTTGCCGGCGGCGATTTTTCAGCAGCGGCACCGCCTGACACATTTACCATCTACCTGTGCCCGCAAGATGCCGAATTGATCGAAGGACAGCCCAACTGGCAAGAAGCCTTCTATCCGATCATTAACGAGATCTTGCTCGAAAACGATTTGCGCCTCGAAAAGACACCCTCCATCCGCCTGGCAAAACGCAATTCGCTTTTAGCCACAGAAGTGAGGGTGCGGGCCAACAACAGCGACCCGATCACCGGGCAAACCAACGCCGTGCCCATCAAGGTCGAAAAGCGGGCAGATTCTGGCACCCAATCGGCGACCCAGGCCTGCCTCTTGCTGGAAGACGAATCCATTTTCTGGCTCAAGAACGCCGCGATCAATATTGGCCGCAAAAGCGGCAACCATTTGATCATTGACGATCTGCGCGTTTCACGCAACCACGCCCAGATTCGCAACATCGAAAGCGGCTTTATGATCTTTGACACCGGTTCGACCGGCGGCACCTATGTGAATGGAGAGCGAATCACGCAGCGATTGCTAAAAGTGGGCGATGTGATCTCACTGGCCGGAGTCAAACTGATTTTCACACAGGAGGCTGCTGCGCCCTCCGACGAAGATGTCAAACAAATTACCTCTGAAATGAATACCAAGGCCTGAGAAAAACATGTTAGCTGTGATCATTTTGATACTGCGCTACACCCTGATGGTGAGCCTCTATGCGTTTTTGGGGTGGATGATCTATACCCTGTGGCGTGAACTGCGCTTTCAGAGCCAATCGGTGGCCACCCAAAAGATCCCTGCCCTCACGCTGGGATTGGAAAGTGAACCTGAATCCAGCCGCAAGAAATTTTCGGGCGCCGAAGTGGTCATCGGACGGGACAAAGACTGCGACTATCGCATTGAAGACGAAGTGGTCTCCTCACGGCATGCCCGCCTGGCCTATCGCTACAATCAATGGTGGATCGAAGACCTTCAATCTACCAATGGCACCTATTTGAATGATGAACGTGTGGAGACCCCCACCGTCATCATCAAAGGGGATGAACTGCGCATTGGCCGCCAGATCTTGCTGGTGGATATTCTCTCCCCGGAATAATCGAATTACAGGAGCAAATGATGAATGAAAAACCCGTGTTAGGTGTGATCGGTGGTTCCGGTTTGTATGATTTCCCGGCCCTCGAAAAGGTCGAAAATTTCTACCCGGATACCCCATTTGGAAAACCCTCCGCCCCTATCGCCCTGGGACGCCTGGCAGGCCGCCGGGTGGCATTTTTGGCCCGGCATGGCATTGGCCATGTGTTCAATCCAACTGAGGTCAATTATCGCGCCAACATCTGGGCCATGAAAATGGCCGGCGTTGAACGGATCGTGAGCGTGAGCGCTTGCGGTTCACTGCGTGAAGATTTCGTCCCCGGCGAGATCGTCATCCCCGATCAACTATTTGACTACACGAAGGAACGCAAGCGTTCTTTCTTCAACGACGGGCTGGTAGTGCACATCGGCACCGGTGAACCATTCTGCAAAGAGCTATCCACCACCCTGTACCAGACGGTCACCTCACATGGGGTGAATGCCCATTTGGGTGGAACGCTCATCACCATCGAGGGACCGCGTTTCTCTACCAAGGCCGAATCGAACGTTTTCCGCGCCTGGGGCATGTCTCTCATTGGCATGACCACCTCACCCGAGGCCTTTTTGGCCCGCGAAGCTGAGATCTGTTATGCCGTCATGGCCCACGTGACCGACTATGACGTGTGGCACGTGACCGAAGAGCCGGTCAGCGTGGAGATGGTGGTCAAGACCCTGCATCAAAATACCGAGGTGGCACAGCAAACCATTCTTTCACTGGTCGAGAAACTACCTGAAGAAGACCCCTGCGATTGCCATCATGCCCTCGAAAATGCCTTCATTACCTACCGTGATGCCGTCTCTCCTGAGGCAAAGAAAAAGCTCGGTCTGCTTGTGGACAAATATTTGCAGTGAATCTGATCTTCCCCTCCACCAAGGCACCCAAAGATTTGATCCAAAGCCGTTTAATGCGAACGGCGGCTTTGTTCTTGTTCCTTGCCTGCGTGGTGCTCATGTTCGCCCCGGCAGTTCGCCTGCACGCCTGGCTGGCCAATTATCGCTGGCAGCAATGGATCGGTTACGCGGTCTGGTTGGTCGGCTTCTCTTTGCTTTACCGGCAGGTCAACCACTTTTTACCCGACCGTGACCCCTACCTGCTACCCATCATTGCGCTCTTGACCGGCTGGGGTCTGATGGAGATCTTTCGCCTGGATGTGGGCCTGGGGCTGCGTCAGACGGCCTGGCTGGTCGTCTGCCTGCTCATCGTCATGGTGGGCATTCGCTTTCCGCAATTGTTCACGCTGCTGCGCCGCTATAAATACCTCTGGCTGGTGGCCGGGCTGGTGCTGGCCCTGCTCACCTTCTTTTTCGGCACCTATCCCGGCGGCAACGGTCCGCGCCTGTGGTTGGGCTGCTGCGGCGTCTACATCCAACCCTCTGAGTTTTTGAAGATCCTCCTCATCATCTATCTGGCCGCTTATCTTGCCGACAGCCTGCCGGCCCGCTTTAAGTTGATGCAATTGATCACCCCCACCCTGATCCTGGTCGGCGCGGCCCTGTTGATCTTGGTGGCCCAGCGCGATCTCGGCACGGCTACCCTCTTCATTTTGATCTATACGCTCATCGTATACCTGGCCTCAGGCAAACGGCGCGTTTTGCTGATCAGCTTCCTCACTTTGCTGATCGCACTGGTAGCCGGATATTTATTATTCGATGTCATTCAACTGCGCGTGGAGGCCTGGTTGAACCCCTGGCTTGACCCCAGCGGACGTTCGTATCAGATCGTACAGTCCATCATGGCAATAGCCAATGGCGGCCTGTTCGGGCGCGGCCTCGGCCTGGGCAGCCCGGGAACAGTGCCCGTGGCCCAATCGGATTTCATTTTCTCGGCCATCAGCGAAGAGTTCGGGTTTGCCGGCGGCATTGCCCTGATCGGCATCCTGGCTTTTCTGACCGTGCGCGGTTTATACATCGCCCTGCACGCCCCCAATCGTTTTCAGCGCTTTCTGGCGGCCGGGGTCACCACTTATTTGATCACACAGGCTTTATTGATCATGGGCGGCACGATCCGTCTGCTGCCGCTTACTGGGGTGACGCTGCCGTTTATGTCTTATGGCGGCTCCTCGCTGGTGACGGCGTTCTTCTCCGGGTTGCTGCTGCTCATCATCAGCAATCAGGCAGAAGACCAGCCCGCCGCGCTGGAAAATGGTCGCTCTTATGTCTTTATCGGTTCGATCTATCTGGTGGCTTTTCTTTTGATCGCCATTGTGCTGGGATGGTGGTCCATGCTGCGGGCCGATTCACTGCTGACACGCACCGACAACATGCGCCGCAACATCTCTGACCTCTACGTGCTGCGCGGCGAGATCCTCGACCGCAACAACACGGTCATCGCACAGTCCAGCGGCACAGCCGGCGCTTACCAGCGTGAACTGCTCTACCCCAAATTGAGCGCCACCGTGGGCTACAGCAACTCGAATTACGGGCAAACCGGCATCGAGGCCAGCATGGACAGTTACCTGCGCGGCGTCGAAGGCAATGACACCACTGCCGTCTGGCTGGCCCGCGAACTTTACGGCCAATACCCGCAAGGGTTGAACATTCGCCTCAGCATTGATCTGGACTTGCAGCAGCAGGCCGACGCTCTTCTCGACGGCAAAACCGGTGGTTTGGTGGTGCTGAACGCCAAGACCGGCGAAGTGCTGGCCGTTGCCAATTCGCCCACCTTTGATGCCAATCTGCTCGATGACAATTGGAGCACCTGGATCAACGACAGCACCGCCCCACTGCTCAACCGTGTCACGCTTGGACAATACCCCATCGGTGCTGCCGGCGGCGCATTCCTGCTGGCCAATTTGCTCAACCAGAGCAATCTTCCCGCTTATGCACCAACCACCAGCTGGACCACGCAAACAGGGCAGTCCAACTCCTGCGCCGTGGATCCCGGCACCCAACCTGACTGGGCAGATCTGGTCGCCTCTGGCTGCCCCGACGCATTATTAACCCTCTCGCACGCATATACGCCACTTGAACTGATGTCATTCTATGAACAGATCGGCCTGACCAGCAAAGCCACCACCCAGGTGGAGAGCGTCGATTCGTGGATGTACTCGCCCGTCAACTCGCTGCCCGATTTCTTCACCTCTGAAGATATCCGCGTTTCGCCGCTGCAAATGGCAGTGGCAGCGGCTGAGCTGACCAACGGCGGCAGCAAGATCACCCCCACCTTCGTCACTGCATTTCAAGAGCCGCTGGGCGACTGGAAGTACATCTCCGCAGCGACCAACAGCGGCACCGTCAAAGCATTTACTTCTTCTAAAGCCGTCAGTCTGCTCACACAGTCTGACACTCCCATCTGGCAGGTGGTGGCCAACAACCACGACCAAGACAAATGGGTTTCCTGGTTCATTGGCGGCACCCCCACAAATTGGAAAGGCGTGCCGCTGGCCATTGTGGTAGTGCTCGAAGATTCAAGCCCCACTCAGGCAGTGACCATCGGTCACTCGCTTTTCAACGATCTCTTTGCCCAATAAAAATAATGGCCGGGGTTTTTCTACCGGCCATTGGCTACTATTTAAGCAGTTTCAAGAAATGCCGCTTGCCCACCTGCAGCACCCCCTCAGTTTCGATCACAAAAGCCGGATCTGTCAGGGTGGCGCCTTCAAACTTGACCCCATTCTGATCTACCAGACGGCGCGCTTCTGATTTGCTCTTGGCAAATTCAGCCGCCACCAGCAGATCAACCAGTGCCAAACCGGCTTCCAGTTTGCGGGCCGGGATGTCTTCGGGCACGCTTCCCTTTTGGAAGGTCTGCACGAATACTTCTTGCGCGCTTTCGGCATCGGGTTTGCCATAGAAGGCGGCCACGATCTCTTTTGCCAGCCGCATCTTGGCGTCACGCGGATGCAGACTGCCGCTCTTCACCCCGTTTTCGATCTCGGCAATCTCGGGCGGAGTCAGCGGTGTGACCAGACGGAAATACTGGCCCATGGCCGCATCGGGAATGCTCATTACCTTGCCGAACATATCGTTGGCGTCGGTATTAATGGGAATGTGATTGCCCAGCGATTTGCTCATTTTGACCACGCCATCGGTGCCGGGCAAAATGCCCATGATGATGGCGATGTTGGGCAGCTCACCCAAAAACTGCATGATCTTGCGGCCGGCGGTCATGATGTTGAAAAGCTGGTCGGTACCCCCCAGTTGCACATCCGCCTTCAAGGCATAGGCATCATAGCCCTGCATCAGCGAGTAAAAGGTCTCGTGCAGGTAGACCGCATCGCCCTTTTCCCAACGTAGTTTAAAGTTTTCGCGGGTCAAGAACTGCTGAATGGTGAAATTCGAAGCCAGCTTGATCAGTTCAGCAAAACTGAGCCCGGCCAGCCATTCGGCATTGTAGCGAACGTGCGTCTTCTCAGGATCGAGGATGCGAAAGGCCTGCTCGGCGTAGGTGCGCGCATTCTCTTCCACCTCGGCGGTGGTCAATTGCGGGCGCAAAATATCCTTATCGGAGGGATCACCGATCAGAGAGGTGTAATTGCCGATCACGAAACTGACATCGTGCCCCAGTTCCTGAAACTGGCGCAGTTTGCGCATGGGCACGGTGTGGCCCAAATGCAGATCAGCCTTACGCGGGTCAAAACCACAATAAACACGCAAAGGACGACCTTCCTTTTGGCAGAGAATCAAACGTGCACGAAGTTCGTCAGCCATGTTTTGCTTCAGCTTTTCGTCGCCGTATTCTGTGCCCTGCATCAGGTACTCGACTTGTTCATTAACGTTCATAGCGGCCTCCTTTGGCGTGATTTAATTACAAAATACGATTATACCAACCCTTTGCGCGGATGCTTTGCTTTTTAAGAGAGCAGGTCTTTCAAAGCGACATCAAGCGTAGGGAATTTAAATTCAAAAGGCACTTTAAGCAGCCGTGAAGGAGCTACCCGCTGCCCTTCCAATACCAGTTGACTCATCTCGCCCAGAGCGAGGCGCAGCACGAACCCCGGCACCGGCAGCCAGTAAGGCCGGTGCAGCCGCTTTGCCAGCGCCCTGCCCATTTGGGCATTGGTCACGGCCTGCGGGGCGGTCAGGTTGTAGACACCCTGACTGGCCTTACCTTCAAGCAGGGTGCGAATGGCGCGCACTTCATCCTCCATGTGAATCCAGGAAAGCCACTGTGCGCCTGAACCGATCGGCCCGCCCACAAACAACTTGAAGGGTAGGGTTAACTGGCCCAGCACCCCGCCCGCTTTTGAAAGGACGATGCCCGTGCGCACGATCACCCGCCTGACGCCCAGGGCTTCGACGGGCTGAGAAGCAGCCTCCCACTGCACAGCCAACTGGCTCAAAAAATCTGTACCGGGTTCAGACGTCTCGTCCCTGATCGCCTCGCCGCCGCCATAGTAGCCAATGGCGCTCGCCTGCACTAACAGTGCGGGACGTTCTGGCATGGCACTGAGTGCCTCAACGATCGCCTGAGTGGGCCGCAGGCGGCTTTGCAGCAAAACTTCTTTGCGCTGCCGCGTCCAGCGACCTTTGCCGATGCTCTCACCGGCCAAATTGACGATGGCTTCTTGCCCATTGAGCAGCTCTTGTAATCGCACCGAATCCAAGCCATCCCACTGCTGCCAGAGGATCACCTCCCCTGCCACGGCCACGTGCAGCCGGCGCGAGAGTATGGTGACGGTGTGCCCGTGAGCGATCAACTCGCCTGCCAGCGCCTGCCCGATTAATCCACTACCGCCAAAAATGGTTATTCGCATCATTTTCCTCCGAGCCGTTAAACGAACGATAATAAACCCGTGCTATAATTTTTGAATATTATGGATGAAGCGGTCCTGGTTTTGAACGCCAACTTCGAGCCGATCAACGTCTGCAATATCCAGCGCGCGCTTGGTTTGATGCTCACCGATAAAGCCTCTCTGGTCCTCAATGGAAGAGGCGTTTTACATACCGCCCGCACCACCTATCCCATCCCATCGATAATACGACTGCAAAACATGGTCTCTGCACCCCGCCCTGAGGTGCCCCTGTCGCGGCGAGAAATTTATCGCCGCGATCACTATACCTGCCAGTATTGCGGCAAAACCACCACCACGCTGACCATCGATCATGTCATTCCGCGCTCTCTGGGCGGCAAACACGAATGGACGAATCTGGTGGCCGCCTGCCCTTCCTGCAACCACCGCAAAGGCGGACGGCTGCTGAAAGACACCGGCATGAGCCTGCTTCACCCCCCAAAAATGCCTTCCATGTCAGCCCGCTATGTTTTTGCCCGCCAGCTCGACGCCAACCGTGAATGGGAGCAGTTCCTTTCCGGTTGGTAAGCTGCGTTTCAATCCAAGATCATCAGATCCTGCGCCCTGACCACATCTCCATTAAACATTGCCCGCACCTCACTGAGCATTTCGGCTTCATCACGTGCCAGATCATAATGCATGAGCACCAGTTTCTTTGCTCCGGCGCGCGTCGCCACTTGCCCGGCTTCTTGCGGGGAGGTATGCCCTTTGCCAGGGCCAGCCGCCTCCTGGATCAAGATATCCGAACCGGTAGCCAATGCATCCAACCCGGTGCTGGGCTCTCCATCGCACGAATAGGTCACAGTTTCGCCAATGTCTTTAAATTCAGCCCGCACGCCCACGGTAGGAATCAAATGTACCACCGGGCCGGTAGAGAGCTTGATCATCAAGGTGTCGATGATGGGCTGCACTTCTGTTTCGCTCACCGGCACAAATTCAACCTCGAACATGCCTGCCCACTTCTTCCAGGCAAACACATCCAACAGGGCATTGGCCTTTTCCAGGGTGACCGGCAAACCATAGATGTGCAGTGGACGCGTGCGTTTGCGCAACCACATATCCATCAGCAGCAGGGGCAGCGCCCCCATGTGATCGGCGTGGGCGTGGGTCAACACCAGGTCGGTGACATCGTTGATATGAATGCCGGCTTTTTCGAGCTTGCCAACCGGGTTGTTGCCGCAATCGACCAGCACGATCCGGTCACTCGATTTGAATAACAAATGGGCATTTTCTTGATGGGCGTTGGCAATCGCGAAGGCGGATCCCAGAATAATGGTGTGCTCCATAGTTCCTCCGATAACAAAAAATCTCCCTTTATTATACGCAGGGAGACTTTGAAAAGAAAATCTTGTAAAAGCTTATTCAGCCGATGAAACCTTTTCGGGTTTCTTGAGCACGTGCCTCAGAATCAACCCCAGCAGCGAAAGGACAAAGACAACACCCATCAGGGTTTGGTTGATGTTCAGCCCGGCGATGGGGGAATAGTCAATGCGCACGAATTCAAGCGCAAAGCGGCCGGCGGAATAGATGATGAGGTAGACCAGGAAAATATCTCCCGATTTGAGCTTTTGCGAGAATTTGTGACTCAGTAAGAGCAAAACACCCATATTGATCAAATTCCACAGCGATTCATAAAGAAAAGTGGGATGGTAAGTGGCAATGTTCTCAAAGCCGGGCAGGCGGTGGGCCGGGTCAATGTAGATGGCCCAGGGCAAAGTAGAAGGCAGCCCATAGACTTCCTGGTTGACGAAATTGCCCCAGCGCCCGATCGCCTGAGCCAGTGCCAGACCGGGGGCGATGATATCCACCCAGGTGAGGAAGCTGATCTTCTTTATGCGGCAGTAAACGTAAAGGGTCAGCGCACCGGCCATGACCGCGCCGGGGATGCCCAGACCGCCGTTCCAGATCTTGAACATATCGAGTGGGTGAATGAAATAAGGGTTTTGCCCATTGATCAGCATGGAGGCCGGCGGAGTAAAGATGTGCCAGAGACGCGCGCCAATGATGCCAAAGATCAGGATCCAGGGCAGGATATCCCAGATGGTCTCACCATCTTCGTTGCGGAATTTCGCCTCGCGTACCGCCAAAAAAGCAGCCAACACGGCGCCAAACATGATGATGACGCCGTAATAATGCACAGTCAAGCCAAAAATTGTAAAACCAGTAGACATGTTGATTTTTCCTTTCGCATCTTCCAGTAATTATTGAGCGTCAGCCTGCTTTTTAACAAATATGATCCGCTGCACGGCTGTGAAGAGGGTAAGCACTGCCAAAATCCACATTGCAACAATGGGAATATTAAAGAGTAGACAGATGGCGAGCACGATCATGCGTTCCACCCGCGTCATGATGCCCACTTTGGCATTGTACCCAAGTGATTCTGCCCGCGCCTTGGTGTAAGAAACCATCACAGACCCGCCGGCGGCAATGAAAACCAGCAGACAGGCCAGGCTGTTCTGCGCCTGCATGTAATAAAATAACAGACCACCCAGCACGATCAACTCAGAAAAACGGTCTACCACCGAGTCGAGAAAAGCCCCAAAGGTGGTGACATTGTCTTTTAAGCGTGCCATTGCGCCATCGAGGGCGTCCATAGGGGCAGCAACCACCATTAAGATACCCGCCCAGGTGATGTGCCCAAAACCGATCAACACGGCCACTCCGGCGCTCAATAACAGCCCAGAAAGCGTGATCATATTCGGGGTAAAACCAAGTTTTAAGAAAAAGCCGGCAATCGCGTCCAGAATGCCTTTAAAGGTCTTACGCAAGAACATTTCGAACGACCAGCCGGTTTTTTCGTTTTCACTTTCTGAATTGACCATTAGAATTCCTGCCTCAGCGGTTAATAAGTTTCTATACTAACCTTGCCGAAGGTCATTGTCAAGTGGCCTTCTAATAATCGTCCGACCCTGATTCGTCTTCTTCGGGGTCAATCAGCACTTCACGATCTTTGCCGCTGCCCACAGACGGGCCAACGATTCCGCGCTCTTCCAGTTCATCGATCAAACTGGCGGCACGCGGAAAGCCAATACGCAAGCGGCGCTGCAGCAGCGAGGTGCTGGCCTTACCGGCGGCGCGCACCACCGCAATGGCCTGGTCGATCAACTCGTCTTCGCGTTCTCCTTTGGGTTCTTCGACCATCTCCTCCCAGGGAGCTTCGCTGCTTTCGTTCTGGCTCATTTTCTGCCAATGGGTCAGCACCTTTTCGATCTCTCTGTCGCTTACCATCACCCCTTGAGCGCGCTGCAAGTTGCCTTTTTGTGGATCGAGCAGCAGCATGTCGCCCTTGCCCAGCAAGGATTCGGCGCCACCCATATCGAGCACCACGCGGGAATCAACCGACGAGGCCACCAGAAATGAAATTCGGGCCGGGAAGTTGGCTTTGATCAAGCCGGTGACCACGTCCGTGCTCGGACGCTGCGTAGCCACCACCAAATGGATGCCCGTTGCCCGGGCCATCTGTGCCAAACGGATGAGACTGTGCTCGGTCTGTTCGGGCGCGCTCATCATCAGATCGGCCAATTCGTCGATCATGATGACGATATTAGGTAAGGTGGGCTGTTTCTTCTGGCGCATCTTGCGGTTGAAATCGATCAGGTCGCGCGAATGGGCCATTTCAAGCAGGCGATAGCGGCTATCCATCTCTACCAGTGCCCAGCGCAGCACGGCCAGCATGCGGTCAATTTCGGTTTCCACTTTGCCAAGTAAATGAGGAATGCCGTTGTAGCGCACCAATTCCACCATCTTGGGGTCAAGCATCACCAGTTTGAGGTCGTTGGGCGTGTTGTTCATCACCAGACAGGCCGTAATGGCCGTAATACACACCGATTTGCCCGAGTTGGTGGTGCCGGCAATGAGCAAATGGGGCATCCTGGCCAGATCGGCTACCACCGGGTCGCCAGAGACATTGCGGCCCAGACCAAGCGCCAGCGGAGAGTTCAGCTTACGAAACTCCTGCGATTCAAGAACTCCGCGCAGCCGCACCATCGAACTGGACGAATTAGGGACTTCAATGCCGACGTAAGAACGACCCGGCACCGGTGTTTCGATGCGCAGGCGTGAGGCAGAAAGCCTGAGGGCCAGATCACGGTTCAGTGAAGAAATTTGCGCAACCCTCACCTTTTGCCGCACCACCTCGCCATCGCTGCCGACCTTTTCGATATATCCGGGTTCAAGGGCATACTGGGTCACTGTTGGACCCACCCGATAACCGATGACCCTGGCCGGGATGTTGAACTCAGCCAGGGTTCTTTCGATGGTTTTGGCATTGGCACGGATCTGTGTCTCGTCTGGCACCCAACCCGTGTCGGCGAGCAGCAGGTTCAATGGTGGCAGGCGATCATCGCGCCACTGCGGAGTGTGTTGGTCAATATCGGGGGCGCGCTGCACAGCTTCACTGCGCAATTGCTCGGCACGGTTCACCGGTGTTGGGTGGGAAACTTCCGCCTCGGCAGAATCTGCCCACTTGAGCAGAAACCGATAAAGGGGTCGCAGCAGCCCCAGGCCAATGATCAACAAGATCAGGAAAATAACCGTGAAAATAAAAGCAGCAACAAAAGAGGGCAGTGCCGGCCAGAGAATATTGGCCAGTCCCCAGCCGAGAATGCCACCATCAAAGCCAGCTTCAGCACGGGTGAATGACCCGCCGTTGAAGAGGCTTAATAAAGGCAAAAAACTGAAAAATGCGCCTTCCAGCGCGACCACTCTTCCAAGCGTGAATTGATTTTGCTTTCCGGCACGGTGTCTGAAACAGAGAACAGCCAGCCCGATCAGTGATAGCACAAATGGGATGCTGCCCCAGCCGAAATTATGCTTGAGCACCCAAACCCAGGAATTGAGCAGGGTTCCTTTTGAGACCCCTGCAAACCCCAGCAGAGAGAGCAAAGCCAGCAGAATTAAAAACGTGCCGAGCAGGTCCCAGCCAAAACGACGGATCTGATGAAAAAAATCACCCGTCCTGTCTTGAAAGGTCGGCTTTAATCCGCCCTGAGCATCTTCTGTAAAAATCGGCTCAGCGTTGGAGTCTTTTTTGAACATGTTCATTCAATAGATACCAATCCCAGCCCCAAACGTCGTTTTTCAGCGTCTACATGCAAGATTCTGACCTGCACGTTTTGGCCAGGCTTAAAAATGTGCGACAATTCGCCCGCTTCGACCGGTTCAGGCAGTGAAGAAATATGGATCAACCCCTCGATCCCCTCTTCCAGCCTGGCAAATGCACCGAATTTCATGATCGTGGTGATGGAGGCGTTCACCACATCGCCCGGCTGATAATTGCGCTGCACTTCTTCCCACGGGTTAGGGGTGAGGCGCTTAATGCTCAAAGCGATGCGCGAATTCTCTTCATTCACCTGCAAGATGATCACTTTAACACTCTGGCCGATCTTGAGCACTTCGGTGGGTTTGTCTACGCGTCCCCAGGAGATCTCAGAGACATGGATCAAGCCTTCCACCCCGCCCAGATCGACAAAGGCGCCAAACTCGGTCACGTTTGTGATGATGCCGCAAGCGACCAGGCCGGGCTTCAAGGATTCGAAAAGCTGCTTTCGTTTGCCCTGCCCTGCCTGTGCGGCGCGCTCAGACAAGACCACGCGCTCGCTGGAAGGTTCGCACTCGATCACTTTCAGATAAAGTGATTTTCCGGTGTAAGATTCAAGAAAAGCATGACGCTCTTCTTCACCGGGGTTGTTGGCAGGCGCGTCCACCAGATGGGAGATGGGCACAAAGCCCTTGATGCCCTCACCTTCCACCAGCAGACCGCCGCGGTTGAACCCGGTAACGTTCAAGAGAACGACTTCGTCATTCTCAAAAAGTTTATGGACGCAACTCCAATCGACCCCGTCCTCTGCATTGGAATTGCAGGGCTTGCAATTTACAGTTTTGACCTCGGGTAAATATGCATTTTCATCCGATAAAACTGAATTCCACCAGCCTTCATCCAATTCTGGCATACCAGGTTCATCTTCGTCGTACTTATACAAACTCGACATATTCCCCTCCCGTGCAATACGGATAATTAAACCTCTTTTTCGTTATGTGGTTCTTTCGACTCTACTTCCATATGCACAATTTCATTCGCAACTGCATCAATTGCGACTCGTTGCTTTCTATAAAGGTCTGCCTCTGATACCGCCAGACGCATCGCTATTTCTCTAACTTTTTTCCCCTCCAGGAATTTCAGGTCAAGAATATTATACAATATCCACTCGCCAGTGTATTTCCTTTCGCCCTCGGGTTTCAGCTTTTCGATCGCTTCTTTCAAAATGCTGCGCAGGGCATTGGCAGGGTTGTTCTCATGGTCTGTCAGCACAGCCTGGACGATGTTCAATTGCAGCAGTGGATTCCCCGTCAGCTTTGGGCCGCCCCAATAATGGGTCAAGGCGTCTTTGATCCAGGATGACATTTCCCGGCTCTCAAACGTTTTGTCTTCGGCCAGCATTGCCTGACGATCATAACGGCCCGCCGCACGCAGTTGCTGGATCATCTCTACCTGAGGATCCATCTTTTCCAGAGTGCGAAAGACCTGCTCTTGAACCTCACGATCACGCACAGCAATGGCTGCCCGGTGCAGGAGCAAATTCACCGAGGCCATCACTTCGCCTTCCAGCAGCAACTGATGGTCAATGTTGTGGATGCCCAGATAGCCCACCACGGCAGGGGCCTCTCCCCCATCGATCAAGGGAAAGATGACATCCTTTTGCCACACGCTCATTTCCGTTTGGCCGGGGTTCTCTTCAAGATAATCTTGAAACTGTTCTTCCAGGTCGGGCAGATCTTTCAAATTACCCGTCTGACTGATGAGATCAAAGTCTTCGGCATTCTTGGCGGCCAGGTAAGCCCCGGGCGCCTGCAATTGATCACAAATCGCCGCCAACACCATTTCAAGGAACTGGCCCAGATCACTGCGGGTGATCAAGCGCTCTTCCAGCGAACGCAACTGCAACAATTCCGTCTGGTCATTGCCAAAAAGCAACCACTGTTCAAGCTTGGGGAAGAAAAGCGTGATCAGAAACTCGCTTAACAAGATGGTCACTACCATCACGATGGGCACCAGTGCCGTATAGGGGTTACCACCCAAAATATCGCCTGCGCGCCGCACGATGGTCACCAGCGCCAAAGCCAGGCTGGCTGTGACCGGCCCACGCAGCAGCCATTTGATCAAGCGGCTTTTCACCACCCGATCAGGCCACGAGACGCCAAAGAAGGCCACCGCATAAGCCATGACCACGATCAGGCCGCCCACCACCAGGTTCACCAAAATCAACAGCAGCCAGAAGAGCAGTGCCTGGTCAATGGCGAACGAAGAGCTATACAGCAAAAACGGAAAAGAGCCCAATGCCGGGGCAATGGCGCTGACGCCCAGATAGACCATGCGACGGTGGCTGGTTTCGGTGACCGTGCGCTTCACTGCCCGCATGTAATTGATCCATGACAGGAACATGAGCACAATATAGTAAACCGTGAACAGTTCCGTGAGCAGTGTGGGTTGATTATAAGGAACCGGAGCCTGGTCAACTATAACAGGGCCCAAAAATAGATCGAACGGCAGCAGGCAAAGCAAGGCAAAAGAGATCAGATAGGCAATGCGCACCGCCCAGCGCCGACGCCAGCGGGACGGGCGCCCGGTGGTGGCGAGCAGTGCATCAGAAAAATGCAAATAAGCAGGCGGCAAGAAAAGGATGCCCACCCACTGAATGTGCTGCCAATAATCGATTGCCAACGTGTTTGTGGCCGTGCTGCCCAGTGCTTCTGCCGAAAAGACGATGACCACACAGACCAGAATGAGCGCGAATGAGCGCGCCACACGATTGCGCAGATTAAATGAGAGGGCATACAAAAGAAGCGAGAAAGCCGTCACTGCGATCCCAGCCGTCAGGATCTCACTGATCGTCACCAGCACTTTTGTCACACCATTGATCCACAAATCCACAGAGTTGCCTGCCTACTTTTTCAAAACGCTGATAAAGAACACACCGATATCGTGGTTGGCAAAGTAATCGTCGCAAAAACCGCAAAACTCAAAACCCAGTTTGCGAGCCAACTGGATCATGGCATGGTTTTTGGCCTGTGTTTCGAGGATCATGCGCCGAATGCCGCGCTGCCCTGCCCAATCACGTGCAGCCAGGATCAAAGCCGAAGCAATGCCCTGTTTGCGCGTGTTTTGCGAAACGACCAGATCAATCACCCTTGCGGTCAGGGACTGCTGAACTTCGAGGGTCAAATAAGCCACCGGCTGGCTTTGAATGGTGGCAACCAGAAACAAGTTTTTCTTGGTCCAGGTATCGGCCATCTCTGACGGGTTGCGCGGATAAGCCAGGTTGACCGAACGGGGCAAGCGAATCTCACGGAATTTCACTTCGATCTGATCTACATCAGAACTGCCATCCATTTGCCAGACGTGGGTGGTTTCTACCGAATGGTCGAACTTGATCAGCGCGGGCAAGTCAGAAGAGATCGCCGGCCGTATTTCGATTTCAGGCATTCAATTCCTCCTAGGATGGAGAGACGATGGTAACGGTGATGACGCATTCATTGAAGGCAGTGTTCTGGTGGTCATAAACTGCCAGCTTAAGCTGATACTCGCCCGGGGTGAGCTCGGCTGTATCCCAGGCACCACCGCCTGTTTGATCGGCAGAACTGCCCAGGGGCTGATCTACGATCTTGGTGCTGCCGGCCGCCAAAGTGGTCCATTGATCGCTGCCGGCAGGCGCATAATCATAGCGATAATAGCCCAGGTCCGTCACGTTAACAGTTCCCGTCAAGGTGACGGTACCACTGATGGTGTCGCCGTCAATCGGGTAAGTCCAATCTATTTGATCTGGAATACATCCACGGTTGAAAAAGGACTCCATCGTGGGGATCAGGCCACTTTGTGCCACCGGCGTTTCAGTGGCAGTGGTTTCGGTAGAGGTTGGCTGCTCTGTGAGATCCACCGTTGGGGTGGAAATTTGCTGCAAGTTCGGGATGGAAGGCGCCACAAAGGTCGTGATCACGAACAAGCCCAAACCCAGAATTCCACACAAGATCAAAACGGTGATTCCCTGGTTGAATTGATTTTGGGCTCTTTCTTTTTCAATGCCAAAAAGCGCATTGCGCCAACTCTTCCAGGCTACCATGATGCGGCGCAGGAAGAGGACCACCATCAAACCCAGCAAAAAATAGAGTAAGACCTCGTATTTAACTAAGAAACGTAACAGGCTATCCATAACGGCAAAAAGGCTCTACAAAGAAACTTTTTCGATCACGCCGCGGATGATGCCGGTCAGTTTTGGCACGATCAGCTTGCCGGCGCCCAACACCTCTTCGTGAGTGGTGATGGTGCTGCCATCGAGGTTGGCCTTGTTGCTGATACCAGAAAAGCCCAAGACGCGGGTCTTGCCGTGGCGTGCCACGATGGTTTCTGGCACGGTGGACATGCCCACCGCATCGGCACCGATGGTGCGCAAGAAGCGCAGATCGGCAGGCGATTCAAAAGAGGGGCCAGACAGGCAGACATATACCCCTTCGTGCAGATTGATCTTTAACTCTGCCGCCACCTGCTTGGAAAGCTTGATCAATTCGCGGTCATAAGGCTGGCTCATATCGGGGAAGCGTTCCCCGAACTCTTCCAGATTGGGCCCGCGCAGGGGGTTCAGCCCGGCCATGCCGATCAAGGCAATGTGATCGGTCAGCACCATCACATCGCCCGGCTGATAATCGGGGGCAATGGCTCCGGCCGCATTGGTGAGAATGATCAACTCAACACCGATGCGCTGCATGACCCGAATCGGGAAGGTCACCTGATCCATGCTGTAACCCTCATAGTAATGCACCCGTCCCTGCATCACCATCGCCGGTTTGCCGTAAAGGCTGCCGATCAGCAGCCGGCCGGCATGCCCCTGGATCGTCGAGGTGGGCCAGTGCGGAATCTCGCTGAAAGGAATGACAACTGCATCTTTGACGTCTTCTGCCAGGCCGCCCAGCCCGGACCCCAAAACCAGCCCGACTTTGGGTGCAACCCCGGCCTTTCCACGAATGTATTGAGTGGCTTCGTCAATCTCTTTGATCGTGATAAAAGAATTCATCATCATATCCTTCATCCAATATTTGTAAAGTTCTTAAAAACTTTTAACCAATTAATTATATCAAGGAATGTATTGCTGCATTCCCGGATGCAAACTTCAAGCCAGCGCGTGCTCTACTGCTTTCACCGTGCGCTCGATCCCCTCATCTGTGATCCAGTGATGGGTCACCATTCTGAACTTGCGTTCCCCAACCGTGCCAAAGCGTACCCCTTCAGCAGCCGCTTTTTCAACCACCCCGGCTGCAGTTGCTTTGACATTTGCCGACAATGAGGGGAAAACCATATTCGTTTCTGGCATGCCCATTTCAAATTGAATGCCCGGGATCATGGCCAGCTTTTCGGCCAGCAGTTTCGCGCGGCGATGATCCTCTGCCAAAGGTTGCACCATCTGATCCAACGCCACCAGGCCGGCTGCGGCCAGCACACCCGCCTGACGCATACCCCCACCCAGCATCTTGCGCAAACGGCGCGCCCGGTTAATGAACTCTTTACTGCCGCACAAGACCGAACCGACCGGGGCACACAAGGCTTTGCTCAAGCAGAATGTCACGCTGTCGGCATCTGCGACCAATTTGTTCGCATCAACACCCAATGCCACGGCGGCGTTAAAGATGCGGGCACCGTCAATATGCAGCTTTATGCTGTGTTCATGCACCAGTTTGGCAGCCGCCGCGGTATACTCGGGGCTCAACACCACCCCACCGCAGCGATTGTGCGTGTTTTCCAGAATCAACAAGCGGCTGGGTGGCTGGTGCACGTCGTTGGGGCGAATCGCAGCAGCAATATCGGCCAGAGCAATGGTGCCATCGGCCTGATTGGGCAATGTGTGGGGGAAAACCCCACCCAAAGCTGAAATGCCGCCGCCTTCAAACAGGAAGGTGTGCCCCAGCGTGCCCATCATGGCTTCGTCGCCGCGTTCGCAGTGGCTCAACACAGCCAGCAGGTTGCCCATCGTGCCGGAGGGCACGAACAACCCGGCTTCTTTGCCCATCAGAGCGGCTGCCTTTTCCTGCAATTGATTGATGGTGGGGTCTTCTTGAAAAACATCATCGCCCACAACAGCGGCCGCCATTGCTTCACGCATGGCAGGCGTCGGCTGCGTGACGGTATCCGAACGCAGATCAACGATTTCCATATTCACCTCTACTTTGAACGGATCTCTTCCAAAACTTGCAACAATTCAGCCGGCAGCGGCGCTTCAAAGGTATGCGCTTCGCTTTCACCCGGAAAACGCAGGCTCAGACGCGCAGCGTGCAAAAAGTGACGTTCCAGTTCAACCGTCGGCTTTTTACGGCCGTAGATCGTATCCCCAACGATCGGGCAGCCCAAAAAGGCCATGTGCAGGCGAATTTGATGGGTGCGGCCGGTCAAAGGATGCGCTTCGATCAAAGTGTAATGCTCAAACTGCTCCACCGTCTGATATTCGGTCACTGCCGGGCGGCCCCGTCCATCCGGCACAACGGCCATTTTCTTGCGGTGCGAGGGGTCACGGGCAATTTCGGCTTCAATGCGGCCGCTGGGTGTGGGCGGTTTGCCATCCACCAGGGCCAGGTACACTTTCTTTACCGTACGCAGACGGAACTGGTCTTGCAGCCAGCGATGCGCCTTCTCATTTTTAGCCAGCACGATCAAGCCTGAGGTTTCTTTATCCAGACGGTGCACAATGCCGGGGCGCTCTTCGCCGCCGATGCCCTGCAGATCAGGCAGCGCTGCCAGGGCGGCATGCACCAGGGTGCCGCTGCTGTGCCCGGCGGCAGGATGCACAACCATGCCGGCTGGCTTGTTGATGATTGCCAGGTCGTCGTTCTGAAAGACGATGTCCAGCGGGATATCTTCAGGCACCAGTTGGCTCGACTGCACGGGCGGAATATGAACGGTCACTTCATCGCCGCTCTCAACCACGTGGCCGGTTTTCGTCACCACGTTCCCATTAACGGCCACCTGCTCCTCTTTGATCAGGTTTTGCAGGCGGGCGCGCGAAAAATCAGGCAGGCATTCGACAAGGTACTTGTCTAAACGTCCGGCCTGATTGGCTTTGGCAGTAAACGTTCGTGTCAGTTCACTCAAGGCTGAGGCTGATCCGCAGAATCACCACTCGTCTCGGATTCCTGCTGCGCTTCTTTGAGCTTCCGCTCGCGCCGGTCCTGCATCCAGACGCCGATGGCCAGAATGGCCACGCCGACCGTGATGCACGAATCCGCTACATTGAACACGGCAAAGTTTCCTACCGAAACGAAATCGGTCACTTCGCCCACGAAAACACGATCCACAAAGTTACCCAGCGCGCCGCCCAACTGCATGGCCAGGGCAAAACGCAGCACTTTATCTGCCGCGGGCACCTGCGGGTAATAGTAAACGATCACACAAGAAACAAGGAAAGCCAAAACTGCAAAAAGTACATTGTTGCCCTGGAACATGCCAAAAGCCACACCGGTATTCGTCCAGTGGATGATGCGGGCGTATGGCGCCAACCAGGGCCAGGGCACCCAGGTTTCACCCAGTGCCAGGTTGGCACGCACAAGATATTTGCTTACCTGATCGATCATCAAAATAACGGCAGCGATCAGAAACAACCAGCGAGTATTTTTAAAAAAGGACTTCAAATCAGCCTCCGGGAATCAAACTACTAAATTTTACCCCATTAAGCGGCGTTTTTTGCGAAAGCGAAGCAAAACGCCCTGTTTTGCAGGGATTTATTGGAGATTTCAGTGAATCCTGCTATACTATTGGCATGGGTATAAACTGTTGTTGTGGAATTGCACTCGTGATACGCTTACGCCAGGCCTAGCGGAGCTCATTTCGTTCTGCTGATCCAGAGGTAAACTTCCTTCTGGAGCCTGCCGTTTTAGCCGTTAATACCCAAAAACGCATACAGCTTTCAAGATGAGCTTCGCTATCCATCGCATGGACATTTGTCTATGCGATTTTTTGCGTCCTCGTCCCCTTTTTTCATCTTGAAAGGATTCGTATGCCTGCAAGTTCGCTTGGAAATTCTCAAAATTTCTTGCACAGCGCTCGCCTGGTGAATGCACTGCTGGATCTGACCACAATTACCGCCTCGGATATCGTCTATGAGATCGGGCCGGGCAAAGGCCAGATCACCTCACAACTGGCAAAGCGTTGCCGGCAAGTGGTTGCCATTGAAAAAGACGCTGCGCTTTTTGAAAGCCTGAAGGACAAATTCGCTGCTTGCCCGGTCAGCCTGCGGCAGGAAGATTTTCTAGTCTATCCGCTGCCCCGCCACGGCAATTACAAGGTATTTTCCAACATTCCCTTCGACCAAACCGCCGCCATGCTCCAAAAACTCACCGAGGCCGATAACCCGGCACAGGCCGCCTACCTGATCGTGCAAAAAGAAGCCGCCGCGCGCTTTATGGGGCTTCCGCACGAAACCCTGCGTTCGCTGCTGCTCAAACCCTGGTTCGAGCTGGCAGTCTTGCATCACTTTCGCCGCACCGATTTCACGCCGGTTCCCCATGTGGAGGCCGTTTTTCTCAGCATCCAAAAACGCCAGCCCCCTTTGCTTGGCCCCGCAGAGAGCCGCCTCTTTCGGGATTTTTTAGCCTACACTTACAGCGCCAGCCAGCCCAATGTAGCTTCTGCCTTGAAGAAGATCTTCACTCACAAGCAGATGCTGCGCTTGCATCGCCTGATCGGCAAAGAAACACTGCGCTCTCAATTGTCGTTGCAACTCTGGCTGGCCCTATTCAATCTCTTTATGCAGGGGACGTCTTCGCAAGCGATGGCCTGCATTACCGGCAGCGAGGAAAAACTAAAGCGGCAGCAGCAAAAACTGACAAAAATTCACCGCACCCGCCGCTATGACACAAAAAATTGTAAGTAGATTACCTCACACACAAATAAAAATCATTAAACAAAACTTGCGCTTTTCCATACAAAAGAAAAGCGCAAGTCCTTTTTTAAGTCAGAAACTATGCTTTTTGGATGCTGACGGTCACTTTTTCGTGATCAAATTCATCTTCCACGCTGGGCAGGCCCTCGGGGTTGCTGCCGGGGTGCAGTTCCACCGCCAAAGTTTCCCCTTTGACGTAATCGGCAAAGGCCGAGACGGCTTCGAGCAGGCCGGGCGTGGCCGTGTAATACAAATGGATGCGGTCTGCGATATCCAGATCGGCCGATTTGCGCAGGTCCTGCACGCGGCGCACGAACTCACGTGCCAACCCTTCCTGGATCAACTCAGGGGTCAAATCGGTCACCAGGGCCGCCAGGTAAGCACCCTCGGCCGCCACGGAATAGCCGCTTTTGGCCGTGACGCGCACCTCGATCTCCTCGGGCAAGATCTCATATTCGCTGCCCGCCACGCTCACCTTAACCGATTGGCCGGCCAGCAGTTCGGGGGCGGTCTTGTCCACGTCCAGCGCCAGAATCGCTTTGCGCAGTTCCGGGAAGAGGCTGCCATATTTCTGCCCCAATTGCTTGGGCAGCGGGTTCAGAGCAAAGCTGACCGCCTCGCCGGCCGCGTTGAGCAGGCGCACGTGTTTGACGTTCAATTCCTCTTCGAGCAGGTCGGTGTGATCTTCGACCACGCGCATCTCTTCACGGTTGCCCACCGCAAAGGCCACTTCGGCCAGAGGCTGACGCACCTTGCGATTGGCCTTGTTGCGGGCCGCATGGCCGAGCGAAGCCAGGCGCATCACCAGCGCCATTTCACGGTTGAGGTTCTCGTTGATCACGGAGGCGTCAAATTCAGGCCAGGCAGCCAGATGTACCGACTCGGGCGCATTGGGCTCGACACTGCGCACCAGATTCTGGTACAGGGTTTCGGCCATGAAGGGCATGGTCGGCGCTACCAGCTTGCTGATGGCAGACAGCGCTTCATAAAGAGTAGCGTAGGCAGCCTGTTTATCGGCGTCCGATTCGCTCTTCCAGAAGCGGCGGCGGCTGCGGCGCAGATACCAGTTGGAGAGGATATCCACGAAGGTTTCGATGGGGCGAGTGGCGCCCAACACATCGTAATGCTCCAGGGCTTCGGTCACGTCGCGGATGAGGGCATGCAGCGATGAACGCAGCCACTGATCGATCGGGCTGTATTCGATCTTGGCCGCAGCGTCGGGCTTCCAGCCGTCCAGATTGGCGTAGGTGACAAAGAACGAGTAGGTGTTCCACAGCGTCAGGGTAAAGGTACGCAGCACCTCGCTGACCAGGTCGCTTGAGAAGCGGCGTTCCTGGCCCGGAGGGCTGGCGGTATACAAATACCAGCGCGTGGCATCGGCCCCGTTCTTTTCGAGCACCTCCCAGGGCGAGACCACGTTGCCTCGCGATTTCGACATCTTCTGGCCCTGGCCATCCAAAATGAGGCCCAGGCAGATGACGTTCTTGTAGCAGGCCTGATCAAACAGCAGGGTGCTGATGGCGTGCAGCGAGTAGAACCAGCCGCGCGTCTGATCCACAGCCTCACAAATATAATCGGCCGGGAACTGGTTGTTGAATTCAGCCTGGTTCTCGAACGGATAGTGCCACTGCGCCACGGGCATGGAACCCGAATCAAACCACACATCGATCAGTTCGGGCACACGGTGCATCTTGCCGCCGCAGTCGGCACACTTGAAGGTGATCTCATCCACATAAGGGCGGTGCAGATCAGAATCGCTCAGATCGCGACCGGTTTTCTCTGAAAGCTCCTGCACAGAGCCGATGCACTGCTGCGAGTGACAATCTTCGCATTCCCACACCGGCAGCGGCGTGCCCCAGTATCGTTCGCGGCCCAGGGCCCAGTCGATGTTGTTGGAGAGCCAGTTGCCAAAGCGGCCGTTCTTGATGTGCTCAGGGTACCAGTTGATGCCGTTATTTAGCTCGACCATGCGGTCTTTATACTGGCTGGTGCGGATGTACCAGGTGGGGCGGGCGTAATACAAAAGCGGCGTACCGCAGCGCCAGCAGAACGGATAGGTATGCAGGTGCTTCTGCTCTCTAAAGAGCAGCCCGCGCTCCTGCAGATCCTGAGTGATTAAGGGATCGGCCTTCTTGACGAACAGGCCTGCCCAGGGTTTGACCTCTGAGATGAAGGTACCATCTGGAGCCACCGTGCCCAGGAAGGGCAGATCGTTCTCGAGCGACACCTGCATATCGTCGGCGCCAAAAGCCGGGGCAATATGCACCAATCCGGAGCCATCTTCGGTGCTGACATAATCCGCGTTGACCACGAAGTAGCCGGGTTTGGTGGTGGGCATGAAGGTGTAAAGCGGATGATACTTCATCCCCTTGAGCTGTTTGCCCTTGAAGTGTTCGAGCACTTTCACCGGTTCATCGCCGAACACGCTGTGCAGCAGTGCCTCGGCCAGGATCAGCTTTTCGCTGCCGCCCTCGGCCAGCTCGTGCTCCACTTTCACATAGTCCACCTCAGGGCCAGCCGCCACAGCCACATTGGCCGGCAGGGTCCAGGGCGTGGTCGTCCACACCAGCAGCGAGGTGCCGGGCTCATCCACCAGCGGCATGCGCACATAGATGGAGGGGTCGTTCACCTCTCTGTACCCCTGCGCCACCTCATGATCTGAAAGCGGTGTGCCGCAGCGTGGGCAATAAGGCACCACTTTGAAACCCTGATAGAGCAGGTCTTTGTCCCAGAAATCGCGCAGGATATGCCAGACCGACTCAATATATTCGTTTTTATAGGTGATGTAAGCCGTGTTCAGGTCTACCCAATAACCGATGCGGTCGGTCATCTTTTCCCATTCCTGGATATAGGTAAAAGCCGACTCGCGGCATAATTTATTGAACTTCTCGATGCCGTAATCTTCGATCTGCTGCTTGTTGGTAAAACCGAGCTTCTTTTCGACCTCGATCTCCACCGGCAGGCCGTGGGTATCCCAACCGCCGCGGCGAGACACGTGGTAGCCGCGCATGGTCTTGTAGCGCGGGAAAATATCCTTGAAGGCGCGTGCCAACACATGATGAATGCCGGGTTTGCCGTTGGCGGTGGGAGGCCCTTCAAAAAACACATACTCCGGCCCACCTTCGCGCTGCTTCATCGTCTCATGGAAAATGTCTTTTTGCTTCCAGAACCGCAGCACCTCTTCTTCAGAGAGGGTCACGTTGAGTCTGGGGGATACTGGTTTAAACATGCAGCCTCCGATTAAATAGAAATCTCGCCCTCGATCTCAGGGGCGAGAGGAAAATCCCGCGGTACCACCCTGCTTCCCAGTTTTACCTGGGCGCTCGGTCAGGCACATCGATTGATAGGCCTGTTTCTTGGTAACGGGGAAAGCCCCGGCTTTCTTACTGGCGTGTTCCGCGTTCAGATCGCAGCTCCAGAAGGATTTTCAACCTGTTGGTCTGCCCGGCTCACACCAGCCCGGGTTCGCTGAAGACACTGACAAGTTTACTCGTTTCTATCGTCGCCTTTGATTGCCCAATTATGCCACCTTTCTGCATTTTTTTCAATTTGATTTTTGTCAATAAAAATGAGGTATAATAATTGACAAAAATGTAAAATTTATCAATTATTATGAGCCGACCCAAACCTGACCTGCAAGCTCGCAAGGCGCAAATTCTGTCCAGTGCAGAAAAATGCATCATTCTTCAGGGGTATGAGAAAACCACTTTTGAGGATATTGCCGACGAAACCGGCCTTAGCCGCGCCAGCATCTACCTCTGTTACCGCAACAAGGAGGATCTGTTTACTGCGATCCTGCTCAAAGAGATGCACGCCTACCTGGAGGATCTGGTGCTCACCCTGCAAAACGACCCGGATTGCGATTCGGTTTCCGGTGCTTTCAGCGCAGTCATGCGGGTGGTGGGCCGCTCCCCCCTCCTCACAGCTTTGCTGAAGGGAGATCGCCACATCTTTGGCCGCTTCCTCACCCAACACCCCGAAATGATGAACGGCGTGGATGCCACCCAGTTATGGATACATCTGCTCACCCAAATGCGTTCTGCTTCTCTAATCAGCGATGAGGTCGATATCCCTGCTTTTGCTTCCCTGATGTCTGCCACAGCCCTCGGCATCATGCTCCAAGCACCAGCATCGGGTGGGTCAACGGGTATGACACCTGATCTCGACGCTCTGCTGGGCACTTTTGCCCGCATGCTTGAAGCAGCCCTGCCCAAGCCTCAGGCAGCACCACCCGGGGCCATGCGCCATCTGATCCTCGAAACCGTGCTGGCCACGCGCCAGCAGTTCACTCAAATGCCTTTAAAAGAATAGGAAAAGACTATGGAGAAGAAACAAGTCGCGTTGCATCAAGAACAGGAAACTCTGCTGATTCCCTTATTTGCCAAAGCGCAGCCAAATCCCATTCTGGCCGACTCAAAAGCGCAGCAAATTCTGGCAGACATAGACTACGATTTCGCTCACCTGCGTGTGCCCGAAAAGACCAGCGTTACCCTGCTCATCCGCGCCCGTAAACTGGACGAACTGGTGCGCGAATTTTTAGCTGAACATCCAGACGCGCTGATCCTCCACCTCGGCTGCGGCCTCGACAGCCGATGCCTGCGTGTGGGAGTGCAGGCCGGACAATGGGTTGACCTTGATATGCCGGCAGTCATTGAGCTGCGTCGCGCCTTTTATGAAGAGACCGCCCATTACCACATGATCGCCTCCCCAGTGGATGAGCTCACCTGGCTCGATCAAGTCGAGGGGCGAGACCACCCTACCCTGATCATCGCAGAAGGGCTCTTGATGTATCTGCCCGAGTCTGAGGTCAAGCGCCTCCTCCTTGCCTTGCAGGCGCGGTTCCCGGGGGCACAGATCGCCTTTGATGCTTTCAGCAAGTTCACCACCGACCGCATTCAGGCCCACCCTTCCCTGCACAAGACCGGTGCGCAGATTCGCTGGGGCATTGACGATGGTCACGAAATCGAAACCTGGGCAAAGGGCATTCACCTGCTTGAGGAATGGTATTTCAGCCAATCGCCGGCCATCCCACAGTTGAGCGGTTATTATCGCTTCATGTTCAGGCTTTCTGCCCGAATCGAGATGGCCAACAAGGCGCACCGAATTTTGCGTTATCAACTCTGAGACATTTTCAGCCAGTTTGAGCTGGGTATGCTACACCCTTGGAGCAGAGTCTATGAATCATGCCATTGAATTGTATTTCGATGAAAAATCCACCCAAGAGATCGAGGCTATTAGAAACCTTTTCACTTTGGAAGGCATCCCGGTAGACGAAGGCACAAGCCCCCACATTTCCCTCGCTCTGTATGAAAACGCAGACGAAACGGCGCTGGTCGAAAAAGTGAAAGCTTTCTCACGTCGCCAGGTGAATCTTAAGATCACAATGGGCGCTTTGGGCATTTTCCCAACCGATGAAAGTGTGCTCTACCTCGCGCCTAAAGTTACGCCAGAATTGCTGGCCTTACACAGCGATTTTCTTCGCTTTATGAATGAACAGCAGCCGTACCTTAATCCCTATTATGATGTTCCCCTCTGGACGCCGCATTGCACGTTGGGGATACGCCTGAGCGAAGAAGAGTTAAGCCGGGCTGTGGTTTTGCTGAAAAAGCACAACCCACTGCCGATCACGGCATTCATCACCCAAATCGGGGTATTATCCTACCCACCTAATAAACAAGTTTGTTCAATCCCATTTGCAGGATAAAAATAAGCTGGCCGAATCGGCCAGCTTATTCAATTTTTATTTCACCACCCCATAAAAAAGCGGCAGCGGCTCGCATCGCTCAGTGCCGATCACATGGGCGGCCAGCAGTCTTTCTTTGGCAGCGGCCAGCTTTGCCTTGTCGTTGGCGTGAACCGTGAAAAGGGGCTCCCCCTTCTTCACCTCGTCGCCGACCTTGTGAGAAATAATGATCCCCACCGCCGGGTCAATTGGGTCGCCCTTCTTGACGCGCCCGGCACCGAGTTCCACCGAGGTTTCGCCGACGATCTGTGCGTTGATCTCGTGAATGTAACCGCTCGCAGGCGCTGAGACGGTTTCGATCAGGCTGGCCAGAGGCAGTTTTTCGGGGGCATCCACCGCACTTACATCGCCGCCCTGGTTTTGCACCAGCATACGGAATTTTTCCCAGGAGCGGCCACTTTCAAGTGCTTCCGTCGCCAATTTGCGGGCAGCTTTCAGCGTATCGGCTTTCTCGCCCACCACCAGCATGTGGCTGGCAACTTCGAGGCAGTGCTCACGAAAATCAGCCGGGCCGCCGCCATGCAGGGTCTCAATGGCCTCTTTGACCTCAAGCGCGTTGCCCACGGCGTTGCCCAGCGGTTGATTCATATCTGACAGGCAAGCCACCACATGACGTCCGCTCAGGCGGCCAATGGCGACCATCAGGCGCGATAACTTTTTGGCGTCCTCCAGGTTATCCATGAAAGCACCCAGACCCACCTTCACGTCCAACACGATGGCCTGCGCGCCACCGGCGATCTTCTTGCTCATGATGGAGGAGGCGATCAGCGGAATGGAGGGTACCGTTCCGGTGACATCGCGTAAAGAATACAGTATGCCATCTGCCGGGGCCAGGTCAGCCGTTTGCCCGGCCAATACCAGCCCGGTGGTCTTGAGCAGATGAATAAACTCGTCGTCAGAAAGGCTGACGCGAAAGCCCGGGATGGATTCCATTTTGTCGAGCGTGCCGCCGCTGAAACCGAGGCCGCGGCCCGACATTTTGGCCACAGGCAGCCCACAGGCGGCCACGGTGGGTTCCACCACCAGGGTGGTCTTATCCCCGACGCCACCGGTCGAATGTTTGTCTACTTCGATGGGAATCACATGGCTCAGGTCCATCACCTGCCCCGAATGCGCCATGGCCAGGGTCAGATCGGTCGTTTCCTGATCGCTCATGCCATTCAACAGAACGGCCATCGCCCAGGCGGATGCCTGATAATCGGGAATCTCGTTTTTCACGATTCCATTAATAAAGAAAGTGATCTCCTCTTTGCTAAGTTCCTGTCGATCACGTTTCTTGATGATGATGTCCACTGCGTTCATTCAGCCTCCATCTTGTCTGACAATTAACTGAATTGTACTATAACCTTAAAGAAAAACCAGACCCTCTTGCAGGTCTGGTTTGACGATGATTAACAATGACTTATTTCTTGGGTACGATTGTCACCTTGCGGAACGGTTCGTCGCCGGTGCTTTCAGTGGTGACATAGGGGTTCTCACGCAGTTCCAGATGAATGACGCGGCGCTCATTGGCAGGCATGGGTTCGAGCACCTGGCGTTTGCCGGTCTGCACCGCCTGATCGGCCATGCGGCGGCCCAACTGGCGCAACTGACGTTCGCGGCGGCTGCGGTAGCCCTGCACATCGATCATCAGGGGCACCCAGCGGTTCAATTCCTTGCTCACGATCAGGCTGGTGATGTATTGAAGCGCGTTCAAGGTTTCAGAACGGCGCCCGATCAAAATGCTCAGGTCTTTGCCTTGAATGTCCACCATCACCAGACGGTCGTCATTCTCATCTGCCGGTTCCACATAAAAAGAAGTGACATCGGCTTTGATATGCATGCGTTTGAGCAGTTCAAGCACCGTCTCCTGAGTTTTCCTTAGGGCGCTGACTTCATCTTCAGAAAGATCGGTTTCGTCAATGGGTTTGATGCTGGTTGGCTCTTTCGGGCTCGCCTGTTTCTCTTGAAAACCATTCGACTCCGCCACTGGTGCACTTGGGGCCGGTTCAACCTCTTTCAAGGATAAGCGAACTCTTGCCTGGCGACCACCGATGCCCAACAGGCCACGGCTGCCATTATCCAAAACCTCCACAGAGACAGAATCTTGCGGAAGGCCTAATTGTTCGAGTCCGCGGGCAACCGCTTCTTCGACACTCGGTGCGATAATCTCAAGAGTTGTTTTTTCCTGGCTCATTTTTGCCTCGATACAGTTTTATTTTTTGACCGGTTTCTTGGTATCGGGAGTTGGTTTTCTACCAGGCAGAACGTTGCCCCAGTAAACTTTCCCGGTAACTGCGTATTGAATAATCTGAATCAGGTTCGTTACCACAAAGTATAAAGCCAGACCGGATGCGAGCGTCCAGGCCATCCAGCCCATCAGCAAAGGCATGTAAATGTTCATCATGTTCGACATCATCGCCGTTTGGTCGTTGCCCGAAGAACCTGCCGTCGGCGGCGGCGTGATGATCTTGGTGGAGACGTAGGTGGTGATGACCACCACGATTGCCAGCACAGGAATGCCGAAGTTCAGGCCGGGGATGTATAACCGTTCCGGGTGTCCCAGGTCCATCCATAAGAAGCTGGTGTTCAAAGGAATCAAATCGGCCACTTTCAGGAAGTTGGGGTAAATGTGGCGGACGAGGTTCAACAGATCAATCGGCGCAGAAGCCACGGTCTGAATCAAGGCCTGATACAAACCGATGATGATCGGGAACTGCAAAAGCGTTGGCAAACAGGAGGCGAACGGGCTGATCTTTAGTTCCTGATACAGCTTCATTTGTTCCTGAGCCAAACGCTCTTTATCGTTCTTGTATTTTTCCTGAATATCGATATATTTCTTGTTCTTCTGCAGTTCCTGCATGGCCTGAGAAGATTTGATCTGCTTTGCCGTCAACGGATACAAGATCAAACGGGTGGCTGCGGTGAAGAGAATGATCGCAACGCCCAGATTGCCGACAACCGAATAGATCCAGAGCAGAAAATTGATAAAAGGCTTGATGATCACAGAATCCCACATGGTCTCAATTCCTTATTTACTCGTTGAATAATTCCAGATCTCATTGCCATTGGCGTCAAACACATGAAGCGGTTGATCGCCTTTGGTTGTGAGCACATACAACTGATCGCCAGCGAAGACCAAGTTGGAATAGATCTTTCCGGTCACAGTTCGGGTCCAAGCACGAGAGCCATCCACGCCGATGGCGATGATCTCGCCATTTTCGTCGCCGAAGGCGATCTTGTCACCCATCACCACACCCCCGCCCAAAATGGCGGAGCCAATTTCAAGCGAAGAGACCAGCGAGCCGTCTGCAGCCTTAAGGATGTAGATGTTGCCGTCCTGGTCGCCGATGTAGAGCTTATCGTCCATCTTTACGGGAGCAGACCAAAGCCCACTCTTTAAGGTTTGTGACCAGAGGACGCTGCCATCTTCAGCTTTGACCGCATACAGTTCCCCATTCAGGTCGCCCACATAGATCGTACCGTCTTCGGTGAGCAGCACACGTCCCACCAACGGGCCGGTCAGGTCTTTTTTCCACTTCAAGGTGCCTTCAGCTAAATCAATGGCGTACAAGAAATGATCCATAGAGGGCGCGTAAATTGTGGTTCCGTCAGTCGCCGGGGTCGCCCAGAAGGAGTAATCTCCTTTGAACGTCCAAAGTACGTTTCCGTTCAAGTCGAGTGCATGGATCGTTGCATCGGTATTTTGGGCAATAATGGTGTCATTCACCACCAACGGTGCATCAATATAGCGACCGGTGGCGCCGGTAAAGCTCCACAGGTCTTTGCCATCGCGCGTGCTGATGCTCGAAAGCATACCGGTGTAATCCCCCACGATCAACTGTTCGCCAACGATCACCGGTGGAGCCGAGAAATAGCGGGTGGAGGTTGAAGCGAACAACCCTTTTGATGTGGATTGCGGCGGGTAGCTCCAGATCACACTGCCTGTGTCAGCCTTGGCGGCGACCAATGCGTTGGCATTGGTGAAGTAAACAGCAGTGTCATTGGCTGCTACACCTGACCAGGCGTTGGTGGTGCTGGTACCGGAACAGGCGCTCAATGCAATCCCAAGCAAGAGGATGGAGAGCAATAGTATTAAACGTTTAATCTTCATGTTTGTTCTGATTCCCTTTGTTCGTGGGATGATGCCCATTATATCTTTAAAAATTAGATTACGGGACAGGATCGAAACCACCGGGGTTATAGGGGTTGCAGCGCAAAACACGCCACACAGCCATGACCGTCCCCTTTAATGCCCCATACTTATAGATCGCTTGGTAACCATAGTGCGAGCAGGTCGGGTAAAAACGGCAGGTATCGGGGGGAAGTGCCGGCGAAACGATCCACTGGTAAAGCCGGATCAAAGCCAGCAGGATAAAGCGCGGAATATATAGAATAGAAAAAGGAAGATCTCGCAACCTTGGTTCTTCTACATGTACGCATTCGTCTTCTTCAATTACTGTCATTCTTACCCAATATTCCAGCTTTTACAAAAAGCCCTTCGAGAGCCATTTTTAGTTCAAGATAACCGGCTGTGTTGATGGCAGTCCTGCCGATCACCACAATATCTGCCAGTTTAGCGGTGTTAAGGATCAGTCCACCCAAGATCGCCCGCAAGCGCCTTCTGGCGCGATTCCGTTGAACCGCATTGCCGACCGATTTACCGGTAATGATGCCAACCCGTGAATGTTCCGCCTGCCCTTCAGCTACGATAACGACTGCAAGCGGGTGGGCATAAGATTTTCCATCACGCCGCACCCGCTTGAAGTCATTTGAACTGGTTATTCGTAAACTGCGGTTCAATCATGTACCATCCTGACGATTACCGGCACCTTCTGCCGGAATATCAGAGGATGCAGTGATTACCAGCGAATCCTTTTAACGTGGTTGTTCATTGAGACCGTCAGCTTATGGCGGCCTTTGGCACGACGGCGTTTCAACACTTCGCGTCCATCGGCTGTTTCCATGCGCGAACGAAAACCGTGTACACGTAAACGACGGTGAATTCTCGGTTGGTAGGTCCGTTTGGTCATTCTATTTCCTCTCAAAAGCAAACTTTATTTATACGCAACAGCGTTTCATTATACCGCATGGCTGTTCAGGGGTCAAAGGTTTTTTTTGATTTTTACACCTTTGAGAACATGCCTTCCAACTGCTTGGCGCCTTCGTCATCGGTCACCGCCAGCACCTCATCGCCCGCTTCAAAGACGGTCGCGCCGCGTGGCACAACGATCTCGCCATTGCGGATGATCGCAGCGATCACGCAATTTTCGGGGAATTGCAGGTCTTTGATGGCGATTCCCAGCGAACGCGCTCCTTCGGGGATCTTTTCTTCAACCAGGGAATATTTTCCGCGGCGCAACTGCAAGAGGGTCATCATGTCACCCAGAGACATTTCCTCTTCGATCAGGCGGGCCAATAACTCGGCCTGATTGACCGCTACATCCACGTGCAGTTTTTCATCAAAAAGCCAGGCATTGCGTGGATTATTCACCCGTGCAATTGTGCGTGCCACTTTATGTTTCTCACGGCAAAAATAGCACAGGGCCAGATTGGTCTCATCAGAGGTGGTCGTGGCGGCAAAAACATGCGCTTCACTGATGCCTGCCTCTTCCAATACGCGCGGAAGGAGCGGGTTGCCAATAAAAATAGACTCGGTCGGCAGTTCTTTGTGGATTCTCGCCAAAACATCTTTGCGATCTTCCACGATTCTCACCTGATGCCCCTCATCCAACAAAAACCGCGCCAACTGAGCGCCTGTTCTTCCACCACCCGCAATGATCACAAACATGTCAGGCCTCCTTTTGAGCTACGGCCAAGGTTTTACGCAAATCTTCGATCCCGTCAAAAGTTGCTGCCAGATCGAGCAGATCGCCTTCAGATAAGACCGTTGAAAGATCGGGAATGGTAGCCCGCCCAGCCCGGGTGAGGGCGATTGCCTTGCAATCGTTGCAGGGAATCAGTTCGTCAATCGTTTTGCCATCCCAATGTTCGGGAATGGTCACTTCGTAAACTTCCACTTCGCCGTTGCCGGCTGAGAACACAGTGCGTGCCTCAGAGTGGTACATCAACTCTTCAATGCGCTGGGCGCCCCAACTGGTAGAGCCCACCACCTGGATATTAAAGACTTCAAATAACTCGCGCACATCCGGGTTGTAGTTGCGTGCCACAACGTTGGGGATGTTAAATTCGCTCTTGGCGATCTGGCTCACCACAACGTTTAACGCATCATTATTGGTAACTGCTGCCAACACATCGCAATTTTCAATTCCGGCCCGGATCAGAATATCCTGATTCAGCGCGTCTCCTTCATGAACTCTGCCCTTAAAATCGGGGGGCAGGTTTGTGAAAGAAGCTGCCACATTATCGATGATCGAAACCTCATGCCCTCTTTTAAAGAGACGATAAGCAAGCTCAGCGCCAATTCGACCACAACCTACAATAATCGCCTTCATAATTTCCTCTAATTCCCTTAATCAACCTGATATGGGACTTCCATAATAACGATATCTTTACGGAACAATAACACCCGGCGTAAAGTATCGGCCGTGCGGGTATGTAACAAGTTGGTATACCAGTGTTTGGTCACGAATTGGGGCACCACAATATTGATCACTTCGTTTTCCTGCTTGTTGGCAGCGATCTCATCAATGTAGGCCAGCAGTGGTTCGATAAACAGCCGGTAAGGTGACTCTAAGACCACCAGACGATACCCCTCCCCCCAAAGCTGCCATTTGGCTTGCAGCTTGGCGGTTTCATCGGGGTCGCTGGAAATATTGACAACGGTGATGTCGTCCGTCAGGGTGCGCGCGAAGCGTAAAGCGGCCAGGGTCCCCTTGTGCACACCACTGATCGGCATGATCACCTTTTGATGCATCACATGAGATTCGGGCTGATACTCTTCCAGTGAAAGTTTTTTGGCGAATCGTTTGTAATGGCCATGGATGAGCGAGAAGACTCCCACCAATGCAGGGGTCAGAATCACCACCACCCAGGCGCCATCTTTAAACTTTGTCACCGAGAAAACGATCATAACCACAAAGGTTAAGATAGAGCCAAAACCATTGATGATCATTTTAGAGCGCCACGATCGATCAAAGGTCAGTGTGGAACCACGTTCTTTTAACACCTCACCGGGTTTAAGATGACCCGATTTCCACCAGCGATGAGCCATACCGGCCTGCGAAAGTGTGAAAGAAAGAAATACGCCAATTGCGTACAGTGGGATCAATTTGGTCACACTGGCCTGGAAGATGATGATCAAAATGCTGGCGATCACCGATAAGGCCACGATACCTTTTGAGAAAACCAGACGGCTGCCGCGATAGGTCAACTGGCGGGGCAAGAAACCGTCTTTGGCCGCAATGGCGCTCAAACGCGGAAAATCTGCGAAGGCCGTGTTGGCCGCCATGATCAAGATCACAGTGGTGCCGATGATGACCGCCAGGTAAAAGATGCTGCCCTCGGCGAAGATCGTGCGCGCCAATTGCGAGATCAGGGTTTCTTCTTCAGAAGGTGTAGCACCTACCAGGTGAGCCAAAACGGTAATGCTCAACATCATGAAGCCAAGAATAAAGCCCATGATCACCAAGGTGCGTCCGGCATTCTGACTGCGCGGTTCACGAAAAGCGGTGATGCCGTTTGAAATGGCCTCCACGCCGGTCACGGCTGTGGTACCACTTGAAAAGGCTTTCAAGATCAAGAACAGGGTGATCGGTTCCAGGGTGGTGCGTAATTCGATCACATCCATCGGGGCATTGACAACCGTACCCAAATGGCCGGTAAAGTAACGAGCAAAGCCCACCAGAATGGTGATGAACATGACCCCTAAAAAGTAATATGTGGGGATGGCAAAAGCCTTGCCAGATTCTTTAACGCCGCGCAGGTTGATGAGCATTATGAAAGCCACCAATGCTACGGCGATGATGACACGATAATTATAGAGCCCGGGGTAGGCTGATACCAGTTGAGCCACACCGGAAGAAACCGACACAGAGACGGTCAGGGTGTAATCGGTCAGTAAGGCCGCACCGGCAGTCTGCGCCGGAAACTCACCCAGGTTATCACGCGAGACGATGTAGGAGCCCCCGCCATCCGGGTAGGCATGGATGGTTTGTTCGTAGGAAAGGATCAGCATCGCCAGCAAGGCACAAATGGCAATTGCCAGCGGGATCGAAAGCGCAAAGGCCGACATACCTGCATAAGAAAGGATGAGCAATAACTCTTGGGGCGCGTAAGCCACAGAAGAAAGCGCATCAGACGAAAAAACGGCCAGTCCCAGAAATTTGCCGATCGTTTGATGCGGGGCATCTGCGGTGGGCAAGGGACGGCCGATTAGATAATTTCGCCAATTGTTGCCGGGTTCGTACTCAGAAGTTCGCTTAAAAACTTTGGTTCCGTCTTTCTCTTCAATATTCATCTTTAGTCCTGCACCTGTATAATCCATCATTTGACGCAAGGTCAAAGATTATACGCCTGTTGCATATAGCGGTCAATTCTTTATGTAGGATGTCTGCTGCAAACATATCCGATTATAGCTTGAAAACTGGTAGGGAGAAATATTAAACGCCTGACGTGTGCTGTGAAGTCAGGCGTTTTTAGATGGTTTTTACTGGCTACTTCAAGATCAAGGCTGAAAATGGAGCCAACTCGATCTTCTCTGCACCCGTAATTATTCCAGTGTAGTTCGCGGCAAACAATACGGTGAACTTTCCGGCGTGCTCTACCTGCTGGGGGGAAGCGGTGAAATTCAACAACACCCGGCAGTTTTCACTGGCGTCAAAACGCCTGTAGCTCACCACTCCTTCGGGCATGGGCTCTTCCAGCGCAAATTCGCCGCTCTGAAAGACCGCATGCGCCTTGCGAAAGGCAAGCGCCTCTTTGTAAAAATTGAAGAGCGAACCTTGTTGCGCTCGTTCAGCATCAACATTGACACCTGCGGCGTAATTGGGATTGACCGGCAGCCAGGGCGTCACCCTTTGTGGCGAAAAACCGGCATTCGCCTGCTCATTCCATTGCATGGGCGTGCGGCATTTGTCGCGCCCCTTTTGAGCGGCAAGTGCCACGGCCTCGGCTTCGCTCATGTGCAGGAGATCGCGCGCCAGGGCATAGGCAGGCAGCGCCAGCGTGTCACGAAAGAGGCTGACGTCCTGCAGCAGGTAATCGCTCATGCCGATCTCTTCACCATAATATAGGAAGGGCGTCCCTTTCAGCGTCAGCAAGAGCACCAGATTCAAGCGCGCCGTGGCATCGTCGTGTGCACCATCGCCAAATTGATTGAACATGCGCGCGCAGTCGTGATTGCCCAATGTGTTGCAGGGCCAGGCACCCACGGGCAGTTTTGAGAGGCGATCTTTTTGGTTGGCGATCACGTGCCCGGCAGTTAAGCGCTCTACCCGCATCAACGGGAAATTGAAATTGAGGTGAAGCTCGTCGCGACCGTTGCCGTAAAAGGCGATGTCATCCGTCTCCCCCACCAAAACGCGGCCGTCATATTTATCCACTACCTGGCGCAGTTCACGCATGATCTGGTGCACTTCGGGCATATCGTGCTGATAGCGGAACATTTCTTTCCATTCTTGAGCGAATCCTTTTCGGGCTTCAGCATCCTTGACGGTAAATTCCTTTTGCATCAGATCGTTCTGGCTGAATTTGGCCGCGTGATCCAAATAGCGCTCGTCTTCAAAGATGGTGCCGACTGCATCCAGACGGAACCCATCCACCCCCATGTCCAGCCAAAAACGAACCGAATTGAACATGGCTTCTTTTACGGCCGGGTTGTTCCAGTTCAGATCGGGCTGTTCTTTGAAAAAGAAATGATAGTAATACTCACCACTGGTCGAGTCATACTCCCAGGCGCTACCGCCAAAAGTGGAATACCAGTTGGTAGGGGCTGCACCCGCCCTACCCGGCTTCCAGACATACCAATCGCGTTTGGGGTTGTCTTGGCTCGATTTCGACTCCAAAAACCAGGGGTGCTGGTCAGAGGTGTGATTCAAGACCAGATCGAGAATCAGGCGCATGCCGCGAGCGTGCAGGCCATCCAAAAAAACTTTGAACTCTTTCAGATCACCGTATTCAGGCGCCACATTTTCGTAATCGGAGACATCGTAACCGCAGTCCACATAGGGTGATGGAAAATGCGGCGAAAGCCACACCGCGTCCACGCCCAGTTCTTGGAGATAATCCAGCTTTTCGATCATCCCTTTAAAATCACCGATACCGTCACCGTTGCCATCCGCAAAACTGCGCGGGTAGATCTGGTAGAAAACTGCTTTTTGCCACCATTGATAGGTCAAACTCATGTAAAAACTCCACTCAGGATTTATTCCAGCAGTTCACCCAGCAACGAACCGTTTTCGAGGCGCGTCAGGTGAACCCGGTTGATTTTATTCCAACGTTCTTCTTTGCTCCAGGCCGTGACCGGCAGGTAATTATCGGTCAGTCCGTGGATCTTCCAGCCCTGTGCCGAGAGAAAACTTTGCGATTCCCACAAAACTTCCACGTCCTGCCCAAGATAGCGTTGGCGGTACTCAGCTTCACTTTCTACCACTGCGGCCCGCATGCGTTCGCTGCGTATGTGCGAAACCTTGCCGTTGATTCGTCCGGGCAGGCGTACTGCGGCGGTGCCCTCGCGTGCCGAGAAGCGGAATACATGGCCGCCGGCAAAATTCATCTCTTTAACAAAGTTCAGGCTTTCCTCGAAATCCTCATCGCTTTCGCCGGGAAACCCCACGATGATATCGGTGGTGAGGGCCATCTCGGGTACGGCCTTACGGATCATTTCCACCAGAGCACGAAACTTCTCAGGGGTGGTATTGCGGGCCATGCGTTTGAGGGTCGCATCCGCCCCGGCTTGCAGCGGCAAGTGCAGATGACGGCACATACGCTCGTTCTCCCACAACGCGACAAACCGTTCGTCCAACCCCCACGGCTCTATGGATGAAAGCCGCAGCCGCCCGATCTGGCTGTTCTTCAAGAGATATTCGATCAGGTCCGTAATGGTCTCGCCGTTCTCCAGATCGCTGCCCCACGAGCCCAGGTGCACTCCACTCAAAACCACTTCCTGCGCATGGCCATTCTGTGCGGCCTCGATCTGTGCCAGTATCTTTTCTTTGCTCTCGCTGTGCGGAATTCCCCTGGCCAGCCGCGTCACGCAAAAGGTGCAGTGATTGCTGCAGCCATCCTGCACTTTAATGAAAGCACGCGTGCGCCGGTGCAACCCTGGTAATGGGGTTCGTTCCAGCGGCTCTTTTTCGTAAAGGGGATTGTCTCGCCGAATGATCCGCCCAGCCAGCAAGTCTTTTTCACTGTTGGGCACCACGGCGCTCACACCCGGAAGCAGCGCGGCCTGTGCCGGAGAAAGGGTGGACCAGCAGCCGGTAAGCACAATGTCTTTTGCCCCGGCGTGATTGGCCTGACGCACCTTCTGGCGCGAATCTGAGGCGGCTTCGGCCGTCACCGCGCAGGTGTTGACCACCACCAGGTCTGCGTTGGACGCATCATCGACGATCTCATGTCCCGCGGCACGAAATTCCGCTGCCATTTGTTCGATTTCTGCCTGGTTGAGCCGGCAGCCTACTGTATCAAAGAAAACGTTCATACTTAGGGTTGATATACCTGTAAATGATCGAAAAAGATCTCTGAGCCGCCGTTTTCATAAGTACCGGCGATCAAGCCCACCTGGCCGCTGCTGTAACTTTCGTCTTGCACGATCGACAGCAGTTCATCGTTTACCGACAAGGTCAACAAGTCACCCTGGCAAATGGCCTGAACATGGTTTACAGTGCCTCCCTGATGGATGGCTTCGCTGTATTTTAACCCCTGGGCAGCATCGGCCAGGCTCAGACTGCCATTTTCCATCTTGAAAATGCCAAAGTACCCATCATGACTGATCAAGAAGCCATAAAAATGGCTGGCATCCGTAAAGCGGCAGACAGCCCCAAACACATCGTTGGAGGGCCCGCTCAATAACACCCCATCTACATCGATCACGACATCTCCATACTTCTTGCCGGCCACCGACCAAAGCATGGCGTTCGGCTGATCCACCTTGATCGCCAATCCCTGATAGACGAGAGAGACTGAGCCGGTCGTGGTAGAGGAGAGCCCCCAGTGATTTGCATTGTCATCGAATTCATCCGAAAAGAGCAGCGTGCCGCTTGGCGCTGCAGTGGCTTCTGGCAGCAGCGCTTGCAGAGTCTGGCAGCCGCTTAGCAGCAACGCGCACAAGATCGAGAGAATGACGGCTCTTTTCATTAAAAATCTCCTCAACAGTTTCGTACCCTAATTATACCTACTCGCCGCCGTTTGACTGGATCAAGCGATTGGCATTGTCACGCAAGCGGCTGTCGGTGGTGGCATTGGCCACCTGACGCAAATAAGAAAAGGCGCTCGTCTTGTCCCCTTTTTGCAGGTAGAGCTGCCCCAGATGGTAGAGGATCTCTGCCCGTTGCGGTGATACTTGATCGGCCTGCAAATAAAAGCGCTCGGCACTATCCAGGTCGCCCATCACCAGATAGACGGACCCCATCAGATCCAGGGTCACCCAGGAGCCGGGGTTGAGCAGCAATGCTTTTCTGGCAGCGCTCAAGCCCACGCTGTCGGCCAGATAATTATAGGTGATGCAAAAACTGGCCAGTTCACGCCACGGAATCCAATTCCCTTCGTCCATCAGCGTTGCGCCCTGAAAATGAAGCAGCGCATCGCTCAATTGCCCCTGCAAGGCCAGCGTGTTGCCGATCTCGATCTGCCAGGTCGGTTCATTGGGGTTACTCTCGGCGGCCGCGTAGAGGTACTTGATGGCCACATCATATTTTTGCTGTCGGCGGTAATAGATGGCCATCAGCCCGTTCACAATATCTGAATGCGGGGCCAGTTCCAGCGCTTTGGAAAGATCGTCATATCCCGATTCGCCCACATGCTGCACGGCCTCGCCATGCAGCGCCCAGGCGATGCCATTCTTTGGGTCAACTTGTCTGGCCTGGTCAAAGGCAACGCCGGCGGCTTCCCACTCACCCAAATTGCTCAGGCTTTGACCTATATAGATGAAGCGTTCTGCGCTGCCATCAATGGCCTCGGTAGCTTCGATCAATTGAATGAGCCCGTTGGCAGCCCGCTGGTAGTTGCTTAACCCCGACACCGCCGAAAGAAAAGCCAGGGCGTTTTCGGGCTGGCTGGCCGCAAACTGAATGCCCAGCGCGTAGTTCAAGGCTGGGTCTTGCGGGGCGATCTCTTTGGCCCTGAGCAGAGTGGCCAGGGTGCCGATCGAATCATTGATCGATTTTTGTGCCTCGGCCAGGTCCAGCAGCAACGCAAGGTCATTCACCCCCGACTCGCTCAAACGGCGATATTCCTCGCGTGCCTGCTCGACATCGCCCGAACTTTGCCAGGCTTTGGCAAAATCCAGTTGCGCCTCGGCATCCAGACTGCCTAATTGGCTGGCTTTTGTGAAATTCTCAATGGCAAGCTCATAATTGCCAAGGTCCACTTCCAATTCGCCCAGCCGGCTCCATAGTTGGATGTTCCAGGGCTGATAAGCGGTAGCTGCCTGCAGTGCCTTGATTTCCTGTTTGCGATTCCCCGCCTGGTTGGCTGCTTCGGCCTGCTGCATGGCGCTGCGATAAGCGAAAGCCTCTGTGCCGGTGGGCACAAAAATCGCTGCACCCAGAGGCAGCAAGATCAATAAAACGACGGCAACCTTTCGCAGCCAGACCATGTTCCAATTATAGCCGAGACACCTCCGCATGAGGTTTGTCCTTACGCTAAGAGGATTCCGTCCAATCTTAAGAGGATTTGCTTGACACTAATTTTTTATGATTGTAAAATTTTTCGTGTGGCGCTTGTTTCGAAGACAAGTGACTGCCAATTCTTTTCTTCATGGAGAGACAAAGTATGTCAGAACGTTTTGTTGGGACCGTAAAGTGGTTCAATCCTGCCAAAGGTTACGGCTTTATTGGCCGTGACGGTGCGGAAGACGTGTTCGTTCACTTTTCTGCTATCCAGATGGACGGCTACCGGGTTCTCAAGGAGGGGCAAAAGGTAGAGTTTTCTGTCGAGAAAGGTCCCAAAGGGCTACAAGCCGCGGACGTCGTGGCGGTTGCCTAAGCAGTCCATTCTGCTAGAACCTTGAAACAGAGCCGGTTTTCCGGCTCTGTTTTTTGTTAACTTACTCTCACCTAGGCTAGGTATCATTGATCTTTACTTCACAATTTCGTCAACAACCCAATCTAAAACTTTAAGAAATTGAGCAATTTTGTTTTCTTCTGCGAGAAGTGTCAGCCGAATGCTCGGGCGTTTATCTATCGCACTTGAAGGAATATTTATCCCTTCAATTTGATTCAGCTTTGATAATAATTCGATTCGTTTTTCTTCTTGATCGAATGGTGACTTGGAGCTTAACCATTGGAAATATATCTCAACAGTACCATTAGTCCAAACTGCAAATAACTGGTACTTTATTTCATTGCTAAACAAATATGGAACAAACGAACCGCTCTCTTTGCCTCTCCCCCACCAAACAGAAACCTTTTTTTTACTCCACTCCAACAGGTGTTTTGCTACTGCTACAGAACTATCTCCGTGAAGTTTTTGTAGTTCTGCAAAAAAAGTAGGGGCATCCCACTTTGTACCAGGTAAATTAGGTGTTTTCTTTACAGTGTTCGACGGACCAAAAAAACGCGGAATCAACATCTCAGAGTTTTCGTTATGAAAACGACGCATTTCCAATGCAGCGAAATCAAAACCCTGTCTTCCTCCCGCATTCATAAAGCGCACGATCCTAGTCAATTCTTCATTTATCTCATCAACAACGATGATGAGTATAAAATTTCCACTCGCCAAAGCTGATTCAACATTGCCACGGAATGTTTCCTCATCCCAATCAGGAGATTGCACATTCTTTTCCACCAATTCAGCAAGCGATTCACCATTGCGTAATCGAACCCCTTGATCCAACTCTTCATAAGGGGTTTGCCAAAGGTTTGCGCCATATTCCAGCACTTGACCGATAACTTTTCTTTTAGCCTCGGAATTTGATGCTAACTTACATTCAATTATCGCAATATCCCCTTCGGCGCTAAATGCCAGAATATCGATATAGCCAATCGAAAGCGGAAATTCCTGCACAGCGACTACGAGCGAGCCAGCATTTTCTCGAACATCAGAGATAGAAATTAAACTGGGTGATTCTGCAAGCAGATGTTGTAACTCGTTTTCTTTACTATAAGCCGCGGTTTCGACGAGTTTCCACTCCTTGTCACTTTGACTACGCATTAAGATTTTCATTTTCTCCCTACCTTTTACGCATCACAATTATGAACAAAAAAGTTTTCTGTTTAGTATGTAATTAAAATACCAACTGATAGCAACTGGTTATCTATCTCGCAGTGCTTTTTCCATTCTTTCCAGGGCTTCCTGCACCATTGTCGTGGGGCAGCCAAAATTGAAGCGCAAGAATCCTTCACCGGGTGCGCCAAACTCTTTGCCGTCATTCAGCGCCACCCTGGCCTCGCTTAAAAAGAAGTGAAAGGCATCGGCAGGCAAGTCCAGTGCCCGGCAGTCCAGCCAGGCCAGGTAAGTCGCCTCGACCGGAGAAACTTTGATCTCTGGCATTCTCTCACGGATGAAGCTTACCAGTAGATCGCGGTTCGTTTCGAGTACGGCCAGCAGTTCTTCAAGCCAGGGGTCACCATGTTGGTATGCGCTGATCCCGGCCGTGAGTCCCAGCACGTTCACCCCGCCCATCAGGCCTTTGCGGGCTTTTTCCAACTTTTTGCGCATGGATTCATTTTTGCAGAGGATCACCGAGCATTCCAGCCCGGCAATATTGAAGGTCTTGGAAGGAGCGATCAAGGTGACAGTGTTCTCCGCCAGCTCCGGGCTCAGTGAGGCAATGGGTGTGTGCTTATGCCCGCTGAAAACCAGATCAGAGTGGATCTCGTCTGAACAGATTGCCACTCCGTGGCGCAGACAGATCTCACCCAGTTTTTCAAGCTCTTCCCGCTCAAAGACCCGTCCAACCGGGTTATGCGGGTTGCACAGCATGAACACTTTGGTGTTGGGACGAATGGCCGCTTCGAAGGCGTCGAAATTGATCTCATAGCGCCCGGATTCGCCTTGCACCAGCGGCACTTCTATCCGTTCGGCGCCGGCGTTGGTGGGTGCCGAAAGAAAGGGTGGGTAGACGGGCGTGAGCATGAGGATCGAGTCTCCTGCACCGGCCAGGGCCTGACAGGTCAGGTTGAAAGCAGGCACCACACCCGGCACAAAAATCAGTTCCTCAGGGGTCACCTGCCAGCCGTAGCGACTCGCCATACGCTCGACAACCACCTGCTTCATCTCGTTTTTGACCATCGGATAGCCGAAAACGCCGTGCCGCACCCGTTCGAGCAGCGCATCGATCACCGGCTGCGGCGAAACGAAATCCATATCGGCCACCCACATGGGCAGCACGTCTGCATCGTAAATGCCCCACTTGACGCTCTCGGTCACTTTGCGATCGGGAAAATGGTTGAAATCATACATGACTATGCGCATCCTTGATAAGTGATATTTACATTCATTATAATCACCTCAGCGCAATCAAATCGAAATTCGCTGGTATACTGATTTCATATTTCCTTAAAAGAAAGACCTCACGTGAACTCATTGCCCACTTTTCAACTCCTGGCCGCCCAAAATTGGACGGATTATGCCCTGCTCGATTGCGGCAACGGCTTTAAGCTCGAACAGTTCGGCCCCTATCGCCTCATTCGCCCGGAACCCGAAGCGGTTTGGGCACAGTCACTGCCAGAGACCGAATGGAAAAAGGCCGTCGCCAATTACAAACCGGCTCCCGAAGAAAATGGCGGCCATTGGGAATACAAGCAGAAACTGCCCGAACGCTGGCAGATGGGCTATCAGGGGCTGCGTTTCTGGGTGCAGACCACGTCTTCGCGCCATCTGGGGGTCTTCCCCGAACAATCGTGCCAGTGGGACTGGACCGAGCAGGTGATTCGCGCCGCTGCGGACAAACCCAAAGTGCTCAACCTGTTTGGCTATTCCGGCATCGCCTCCCTGGCTGCCGCGCGCGCCGGGGCCAGCGTCACCCACCTGGATGCCTCCAACAAAGTGGTCACCTGGGCCAGTGAGAACAAGAAACTCTCTGGATTGGACGATCTGCCCATTCGCTGGATCGTGGACGACGCGCTCAAGTTCGTGCAGCGCGAGGCAAGGCGCGGTTCACGCTATGACGGCATCATCCTCGACCCGCCCAAGTTTGGACGCGGGCCCAAGGGAGAGGTGTGGGAGTTCTACAAGTTGCTGCCCACCCTGCTGCACGCCTGTGCCGAGATTCTCACCACGCACCCGCTTTTCGTGCAATTGACGGCCTACGCCGTCAAAGCCTCAGCGGCCACGCTCTACTATGCGATGGAAGAGATCATGCAGGGCAAGGGCGGGCAAACCGAATGCGGCGAAATCGGCTTGCTGGAACAATCGGCAGGTCGCTATCTTTCTACAGCCATCTATGCTCGTTGGAGCAGCACAAAAGCCGAATAATTCACTTATCAGGAGAATGCAATGGCGGTTAACACTGGTTCTACTTTTGAATTCGCGCGTTTTCCCTTTGCGCATACTTATTCGATCGTTGCCCGTGACCCTGAAAACGGAGATCTGGGGGTGGCTGTGCAGTCTCACTGGTTCTCCACCGGCTCGATCGTCACCTGGGCAGAGCCGGGCGTAGGAGCGATTGCCACTCAGGCCATGGTCGAGGTCAGCTACGGCCCCAAGGGGTTGGCAGGCTTACGCGCTCATCATGCCCCACAGGATGTCTTAAATGAACTGCTGAAAGCCGATGAAGGGTGTGAGATTCGTCAGGTCGCCATAATCGACAATCAGGGCCGTGTGGCCACCCACACGGGCAACCGCACCATCGCCGAAGCCGGTCATCACATTGGCGAGGGCTACTCCGTGCAGGCCAACATGATGCTGCGCGATACGGTTTGGCCCGCCATGGCCAAAGCCTATGAAGCCAGCAGCGGGCCGCTGCCCGAGCGCCTGCTTGCCGCTTTGGATGCAGCCCAGGCCGAAGGGGGTGATATTCGCGGCATGCAGTCGGCGGCTATGCTCGTGGTCAGCGGCAAACGCACCGAACAAAATTGGGCCGAGACCCAGGTGGATTTGCGCGTCGAAGATCACGTCAGCCCGCTGATCGAGCTGCGCCGGCTCTTGCAAGTGCAGCGCGCTTACGAATCCATGAACCGCGGCGATGCCCTGCTCGGCGCCGGAGATGTGGAAGGCGCTTTGAAAGCCTACACCCAGGGACGCGAAACCGCTCCGGAGATTGACGAACTGCCCTTCTGGCAAGCCGTCACCCTGGCCGATACCGGTCGCTTCGAAGAAGCCATCCCCTACTTCCGCGCCGTATTCGCACGGGACCCCAACTGGGCTTTATTGCTGCAACGGCTGCCCAAAGCCGGCCTGATCAAAAACGACCCCGATCTCATTGCCAGAATCGTTGCTCTGGCAAAATAACCTTGGCAGGTATGTGCACTGCCTTTACAATAAGCGACTTGTCAATTTTGTTCTCTTAGGATGAAAGGACTGATTCCAACATGATCGACATCGATTCATGGATGCAGCTTTACCAGGCCAGCGTTACTGCTGCCTTCGGTGAACGTATTCAATTTATCGGTCTGCAAGGTAGTTACGGCCGCGGAGAAGCGAACGAAAACAGTGATATTGATGTAGTTTTGATTCTGGATGAGGTCTCTCTAGCCGATCTAAAGGAATACAAAAGAGCCATTGCGGCGCTTCCCAGCCGGCAGCTCATCTGCGGCTTTGTGTCAGGCAAGAACGAACTTGCCAATTGGCATAAGGCTGATCTATTTCAGTTTTATCACGACACGATTCCTATGCTCGGTGATCTTAAAGTCCTGCTTCCTCCATTATCCGAGGCCGATACCCGCAACGCCATCTCAATCGGAGCCTGCACACTTTATCACCAGTGTAGCCACAATTTTCTGCATGATGAAGACTCCGCAATGCTTAAGGGAATGTTCAAATCAGCCTTTTTCATTTTGCAGGCGAAATACTTTCTAGAGACAGGGAAATATGTTAAATCTCACACTGATTTGAAAAGTCTCCTGAACGGTGAAGATTTGATGATCCTTGAGGCAGCCGAGCAGATAAAAATGATCGATATCACTCCCGCAGTATTTGAAGAAAACACGGCTTTTCTATTGCCATGGTCGGCTAAATTGATTTGCAGCTAATACATTAAGCAGATCAACTTTCCTTGATTTTAGGGTAATTTACACAGAACCGGGCTCAAATGAGCCCGGTTCGATCATGCTGCCAGGGGTGGGTCAAACCGCTTAAGGAATCCGTAACTCTATTTATTCCATTGCCGGGAAAAAAGCTTTAACAAGTCGTGAAATGGTTAGATTGCGCTCACGTATCTTGCTGCGAAGCTGCTGCATGTACCCAAAACGCACTGGGAAAAATCGTTCAAGGCGGTGCATATAACGCCATGAATAATATTTGCGCGTGCGTAGGCAGGCATCAATCAGCAGCAGATCAATACCCTTCAGTGAGAGCTCGATCAGTGGCTTTGAACGCGGAGTAGCAAATTCATCCAGGTCTTTAAGCAGTAAGGTCGAATAAGCGAAGAGACGGTTCATGGTGCGATCCAACCTGCCTGCCCGGGCAGCTTCGCTAAAGATCGTCAGTGACCGCTCTTTGAGGTCGGCTTCCACATCTTCCTGATCGTCCATCATCTGGGCGAATGCTCCATAATTGAAGATGATCTCCATCTGCCGTGGGGTAAGCTCCCCGGCAGCCAGCACCCCATCTGCCAGCACGGAGGTGCCCCCCTTCTTGAAGGTGATACCTACCACATCCACCGAGTGCGGAGGCACAGGCGCCTGCGGTAATCGCATACTTTCATCCTGTGCACAGTGGATGGCCAGCAAGCTTTCATACACCTGCGGGAACAGGCTGCGCTCGTATTGCCCCTCGATCATTTCCACCAGCCGTTTGACCTGCACTTCGTGTTTGCCACTTGCCTCGGCAGGTTCCCCTTTTAACCAGGCACAGAACTTCTGGTTGAAAACGATCTTTTCTGCCTTGCTGCGCGCCGGGTCATCCAAAAAGTTGTCGCTGACCGGGTAAAGCATGCTGTAGGCAAAAATGGCCGGGGTGAGCTGAATTTCCAGCCCCAGAAGCACCTGCAGGTAGTTCGAAGTCCACACATTGCGGCTTGCCTGAAAGATCGCTGCATCGGGGATTTCGGGATCAAACTGGCGTGCCCGCCGGTAAAACTCCTGGCTGGATTGAATAAGCGCCTCGTTTTCGAGCACAGCCAGTTGTTCGTAGCTCAAGCCCAGCACACTCATGCCCACCAGTTTGAGGCGGTGCCCGGCGGCTGCGGCAAAATTTTTGCGGCCTTCTTCATTTGCAAATTCACGGTTCAGGCCACTGGCCAGCCAGTCCAACTGCTCACTTAACTTTTTCTCGTTGGCTCGTTTTTCGGCCAGTGAATAGCGCCTGCCCGGATCAGAGAAAGCATCCAAAGCGGCATACCACATCCAGCGGTTGAAGTCGGTCTGTTTGGAGACAAAATCGCTCAGCGAAAGAGCCGGGGCAGATTCGCGAATCATCGGTGTTTGCGTCAATTCGATTTGTGAAAGCATACCTCATATACGCGCGTTCCTCCAGAACGTTGCAAAAACACGCGTGCTGAATCGGTTATGGTAAAATCGCTCATACGCATTTAATCTTTTGCCACAACCGATAATCTCATGCCGCCTATTCTTCGTTTCATCGCCAAACGAATCCTTTCGATTATCATCACTTTGCTGATCACCACGGCAGTGCTTTATGCCACGGTGATGCTCACGCCTGCCGAAACCCGCGCCGAGCTCTATATGCCCAGAAATGCGCGCCAGACTGAAGCTCAACGGGCGCACATGATCCAATTGATCATCGAGAAGAATCACCTCAATGACTCCTACCCGGTGCAGTATTTTTACTGGATCTCCAGCCTGTTGAAAGGCAATTGGGGATACAGTCCCACCCTTGGCGATGACATTCTGACCGCTCTCATGCGCCGCACCCCGGCAACGGCAGAACTGACGCTGTATTCCATTCTGGCTTTCATCCCTCTGGGCATCTTGAGCGGCGTACTGGCCGCTGCCAAACAGCACAAGGCCGGTGATAAGCTCTTTCGCCTGACGGCCTACATTGCTACCTCGCTGCCGCCTTTCATTCTGGCGCTCATCCTGTTGGCGATCTTTTACGTCAATCTTCACTGGTTCGCGCCTGAACGAACGAGCACGGCTGTGGGGATGTTGGTCAACTCGGCCAATTTCAAGGTTTATACCGGTTTGATCACCATCGATGGGCTGCTCAATCGTCGCCCTGATGTGACGTGGGATGCGCTCCGTCATCTGGCCATGCCAGTCTTCACCCTGGCCTTTGCCCACTGGGCCACCCTGGCCCGGGTTACGCGTACTTCGATGACTGAAGAACTGGGACAAGATTATGTCACTGCCGCCAAGGCGCATGGCATTCCAGAGCGTCGCATTCTATGGCGGCACACCCTGCCCAATGCCATCGCCCCCGCTCTGACAAGCAGTCTGCTTTCAGCGGCATCTTTGATCACCGGTGTCTTCGTGATCGAGATCATCTTTAACATACAAGGTGTCTCCGAAATTGCCGTCAAAAGCATGCAGTTCATCCCCGATGCGGCCGCGGCGCTGGGATTTACCATTTACAGCGTCATCGTGGTGCTTCTGCTGATGTTCGCGCTTGACCTCATTCAGGCCATCGTGGATCCACGCTTGCGGGAGGTCGGCTGATATGTTTGGTTTACGACGTTATTTCTCCCGTTGGCAAAACTGGGCCGGGATCGTTATTGTGCTCTTCTTTATTACAGTTGCTGTGGCAGCGCCTCTCCTTTCGCCAATGGATGCTAACAACCCCAGTGTGATGAAGGTAGTGGGCAACAATCGGGATTTCACCCCGCACCCGCCCACAGCAGAAGAACCGCTCGGCACCATGTCGAGGCAGGTGAGCGTCTACCATGCCCTAGTCTGGGGGTCCCGCTCGGCTTTGATCTTTGGCGTCTTCATTGTCGTTTTCGCCATGCTCATTGGCGTGCTCGTCGGTACGATCAGCGCCTATTCGGGCGGGTTCATCCACAATTTGCTCATGCGTGTGACCGACACCTTTTTAGCTTTTCCCATCATCGCGGCCGTGGTGCTCATCAGCCAGCTTTTCACCATCCTGCTCGACAATGCCGGGGCGATGTATATGATGGGGGGCATGGGGGCCAATATTTTTGCCGTAAAAGGCAGCGTTTATTTGCCCGATCAAATACCCGCCTGGTTGGTCTTCCTTAACAGCCTGGACCCGGTCATGATCGCCTTCATCCTCTTCTCATGGATGCCTTATGCACGCCTGATGGACACCACCGTCTCGCGCCTGATGCAGTCAGAGTACATCGAAGCAGCCAAAACGGTGGGTGCCAAAAACAAACGGATCATCTGGCGCCATCTGCTCCCCAATGCCATTTCACCCGCCATCGTGCTGGGCGCCAAAGACGTGGGCGGCATGGTGCTTTTGCAGGCCACCTTCACCTTCATCGGCATCGGCCAGGGGTCGGCCTGGGGCTTGATCCTGGTGCAGAGCCGCGATTGGATTATCGGTCCCAATGGCCTGTTCACATATTGGTGGACTTTCCTCCCCGCCACTCTGGCGCTCGTTCTTTTCGGCATCGGCTGGAACCTGATCGGCGACGGCTTGAACGAGGCGTTTAATCCGAAGTCAAATACGGTGAATTTCTGATTCGCTGATAAGTTTTAATTGACAGAATCCGCCTCCCCTCCTACACTTAAACCATGCTTGCCAAAGTCAACGCCTGCGCTGTGATCGGTCTGGAGGGGGTCATCGTCGATGTCGAAGTGGACCTGACCCCGAGCTTTAAGCCATTCATTACCATCGTGGGCCTCTGATGCCGCCTTGTAGTTATTTGAAAAATGTCATTATTGTAAGATGTGGAAACTTTAGTATATATATCTGAATTCCATTGATTTCTTCATTGAGTAATTGTGAGAATATACCCTTTGTAACAATATAGTCCCTACAATTTTTAAAGTAAGAATAATTAATAAAGAACGACTTTTTTGGCAAATTCGAATATTCTCCACCTATATTAATTGTATCTGCGAAAATTAATATATTAACTTTGAAAAGAAAATTTATTTCCCCATACAATTCATTGAATTGATTTTTAGCAAATTACCAAGAATAGTAGCTTTTTGTTGCGGAGGATTTATGAATTCAGAATCTAAAATAAAAGTTTTCATAAGCTCAAGGTGTAGTACAGATAGAATAAATATTGAAAAAGTATTAAATAATGATCCAATAAACAAAAATTTGGTTGTAAATAAATATTTGCTTATGAATTATAAAATAGTTCGGAAGGCCCTTAAACTTGCTCTAGAAGAAACGGGCCTTTTTTCAGTTTACTTGTTCGAGGATGATGGCCCCTCTTCCTTTACAGCAGAAGAAGATTATTTATCAAACTTAGACGATTGTGATGTTTGTCTGTTTATTATTGATAATTACGACGACAAAATTTCTGATGGAATAATGAAGGAAATCAATCGCGCGAAAGAAAACCAAAAGAAATCCCTATATATTTTCTTTAACAATGAAGATTATGAAATAACTAGTCTTGAAGCTAGTATGAAAAAAGGCAGTTTACCACATCACAAGCCAGTGACTTCCTTTGAAGAAGTATTTAGCGATAGTTATAAATCAGTAATTAATGATATTGTGAGAACTTATAGACGCAATCAATCGATTGGAATCAATTCGCCAAGATCCGGTGACGGTGAAGATGAATTGACTATTAAAGCTTTCCCAATAACTTTACAGCAAACAAATGTTGAGATTTTTAAGGAGTTGGAGGGAACAAAAAGTCTATTATCAAAATTGCTAAGCAACGAAACAGTAGAAGGAACTGTAACTTCTTCCCTTGACAAGTGGAGTATGTCAATCCTTAAGGTTCTTCTTGGCGAATATGAATATTCCACCATTAAACAAGAAAAACTTTTGAAAGATCTACAACCAATTCAAAGTGAAGAAATCCACGCAATTGTAATAAAGAGATGGGCAGCAATTAACAAATTCTTTGATGGAGACATCAATTCAGCTATTGAGATTCTTGAAGATTTGTCGCAAAGTCAATCATTCAACAATAGCGATACAAATTGGATAAAAAGTGATATCTTAATTGACCTTGGAAATCTCCGATCAATTGTCAATCGTGAAAAAGATATTATTATGGATTTTTCAATTACTAAAAAATTTGATGAGCTGTCATCAATAGTTTTTTTCCCATTAATTGATAGGTTCAATTCAAATATTAAAGAAAAAATCCTAAATCAAATTTTCAGCGAGAAAACTGATTCAAAAAGTACAATCCATTTTTATAATAATAATTCTTTTGTTGCGTATTTGACAAATTACCTTTCTACCGCAATCTATTATGGCTCCTATTCACACCTCTTTTTATTTCTCGATAATCTTCTGGAAATACTTTTTTACTCTATGGATTCAAACAGTCCCTTGGTTGAAAAATTACAACTACTCAGGATATCTATCCTTTCAGGAAATGAAGAAAAATTCCAACGAATCTATTCAAAGTACAAAAATTGCCTTTCCTATGCAACCAAAGATGAGATCATTCATCTCTTTAAATTAACTGACCATATTCCTTATCATTTTCAAAAACAGGTTTGGAAGATTATTCTAATAAAGGAAATTGGATATTATCTTTCTGATGACGATTTTTCTTCATCGCTTAATGAAATTTTCATAATGGCGGAACAAAAATTATTGGATGGAAATATTAATTACAACCTATTCGCGAAACTACTAGAAATGATTGCAGCAAATAGATTCCGAATTCCGCAAGATCAAATCCTAGAATTTTTACTAAAGCTTCTTCAAACCAAACATGAAAGATTACACATTGAAGCCATAAAACTATTAACAAAACTTAATTATAAAGAGGTTAGTTTACCCTTGGTCCGAGATTTAGTTCAAAATATATCAACAATTTGTGATTCAAAAGAATTACTTATCAACGGAAGTAATATCCAAATAGTAATGTTACGAATCTCTAAGCAAAGAAAAGAATTTTATAAAGAAACTAAAGAAATTGTTGTTAAATATTTTCCAGAATACTTTAAGAACGATTGGGATCTTGAACATTTTTCAAAAAGCAGAATGAGACACATAAATCGTTATTTGGATATCATCATCGCAAGGAATGCAACACAAGGTATCAATGGAAAGTTTACTATTTTTGTAGACGAACCATTTTATATTTTACATAATATTATTTCCCGGCATAATAGTCCTCTAGATTCTAATATTAATGCCAAAATAGGTGAGGCAATTACTTCAACTCTTTTTTCCTCAACTCAAACATATTCAGAAAAAATTAAGGCTATACAATTGCTTCAGCTAATATTGAAGAGAAAGCACGAAGATAGTTTGTTTTGGTCAGAGATTTACGAAAAATGCATCATAAATGAACCACGTATATTCGAGGGAGCAGATTCATTTTTAGAAAGAGATACGCTCATTCTCTTAAAACTACAAGTTGAGTTGTTGAAAACACTTAATCATGTTGATTGCTTTCAAGAATTAGTCGAGTTACTTTCTTTAATTAGCAACGGAACAAACTTTGAAATAATGAAGTCGCTATTATTAATTGAAGATGCATTTAATGGTACACATGGTAGAAACCTCGATATTTCTATCCTATCAACCCTAATCCAATTTACATCAGCATTTTGTTTTTATGAAGACCAAGATATTCGTTTCAATGCAGTTAACGTACTTTATGTACTCCTTGATTCTCCCTTCTCGGGCCTAATAATAAATCGTTTATTAAAAATGATGGATGATGAGTCTTTTGAAGTTAGGTATTCAGTTTTAAAACAAGCTCCGAGAATAAAGATGTTTAATACAAGAGATTTTGAATTTATTATTTCAAAAGCAAAAGTTGACAATCACTTCCTAATTCAGGATTTAGCAAAAGATATTAAAAAAAGCACAGACAACTAAGCAATTAATTTGACAGAATCCACCACCCCTCCTACACTTAAACCATGCTTGCCAAAGTCAACGCCTGCGCTGTGATCGGTTTGGAGGGGGTCATCGTCGATGTCGAAGTGGACCTGACTCCGGGCTTTACACCTCCCATCACCATTGTGGGCCTCCCCGATATTTCGGTACAAGAAAGCAAAGAACGCGTGCAGTCCGCCATTCGCAACAGCGGGCTGGAGTTCCCACGCGGCAAACGCATTCGCGTCAACCTGGCACCAGCCACCGTGCGCAAAGAGGGCTCGGCTTACGATCTGCCCATCGCGCTGGGGGTGCTGGTCGCCAACGGACAGGTGCCCGCCGAAGCGCTGGAAGGCAGCCTGGTGATGGGCGAGATTTCACTCGACGGCAGCGTGCGTCACATCCGCGGGGTGCTGCCCATGGCCGCCGTGGCGCGTCGTGAGGGCTTCAAGCGTGTTTTTGTCCCCGCCGAAGACGCCCCCGAAGCCACCATCTTCCCCGATCTCGAAGTCATCCCGGTCAGCTCCCTGGCCGAGTTATTCGCCCACCTGTGCGGCACGCACCTCATCCCGCCCCAGCCTCAACTGGAAGTTACCCAGGTGGCTGCGATCGTGCAGACCGATTTTCACGATATCAAAGGCCAGGAGCACGTCAAACGCGCCCTCGAAGTGGCCGCAGCCGGCGGGCACAACCTGCTCATGATCGGCCCGCCCGGCGCCGGCAAAACCCTCATGGCGCGTGCTTTGCCCGCCATTTTGCCCCACCTATCCCTCAACGAATCGCTGGACATCACCCGCATCTATTCGGTGGCCGATGCACTTCCGCCCGGCGTGCCGCTCATCAAGAACCGGCCCTTCCGTGCCCCGCATCATACCATCAGCCATGCCGGGCTGGTGGGCGGCGGCAACTGGCCGCACCCCGGCGAGATTTCGCTGGCCCACCGCGGCGTGCTCTTTCTGGACGAACTGCCCGAGTTCAGTTCGCGCGTGCTTGAGGTGCTGCGCCAACCGCTCGAAGACAAGGTGGTCACCATCAGCCGCGCACAGGGCTCGCTAACCTTCCCGGCCAATTTCCAGCTTGTGGCGGCCATGAACCCCTGCCCCTGCGGTTATTACGGCGACCCCAGCCACCCCTGCACCTGCTCTCCCGGCACCGTCATCAAATATCAGCGTCGCATTTCCGGCCCGCTCATGGATCGCATTGACATTCACATCGAGGTACCGCGCGTGGATTACGAAAAGCTCAGCGACACCCGCCAGGGGGAATCTTCGTCCACGGTCAGCGAACGCGTCGAAGCCGCGCGCGAGATTCAACGCCAGCGCTTCGAGGGCACAGCGCTTACCTGCAACGCCGATATGCACCCGGCCGAAGTGCGCCAGTACTGTCAGATCGACGCCGGCAGTCGCGAGTTGATGCGCTCGGCCATGAACCAGCTTCAGCTCTCCGCCCGCAGTTATCACCGCATTCTCAAACTGGCACGCACCATCGCCGACCTGGCCCATGCCGATCAGATCACCTCTGTGCATCTGGCCGAGGCCCTGCAATACCGCCCCAAAGTGTCTATCTAGACCAGCGAAAGGCCGTGATTCTCATCACGGGTCAACATGGCTGCCGTCATTGTAATTCTCCCCGCCAAAGTGTTAAACTAACTGCATGAACGCCAAGCCCTCCACCTCTCAGATCGAACCGGGCATCATTGCGCTTTTTCGCGCCTTCGTTATTTTGCAATTGGTCGTCATGGCCTGGAACTGGCTCACCAGCATCCGCACACCTCGCTTCATTTTATGGGGACGGTTTCCGCAGCTCAGTCAGTGGTTTCTCGAAAAACGCGCCAACGCCGGCATTTACCTGTTAATTTCCTGTCTGCTGGCCCTCTTTCTGGTCTATATTCTGGTGCCACAGTTTCAGCGCTGGCTGGGAAAGTATTACCTGCCTGTTGCCTTGATCGTTCAGGTGATGCTCATCGTGCTCGCGGATGACCTGCTCACCCTCAACCGGCTCAACAGCACCCTGGCCTTTGATTTTGGATCGCGCAACTGGCAGTTGTTCTTTTTCCTCTTCGTCCCAATCATCATCGCAAGCTGGCAGTACCGCTTTTATCAGGTGATGCTGTTCATTTTGTTCACCACCGTTTTGGAACTGCTCTTCTTCCTGCTGGTGCGTAACGCGCCCGCATTTCAATTCGGTGCCGGCAGCGCCTTCCTGTTTGGACGCAGCCTGCTCTACGCGCTGATCGCTTATGTGGTCACCCATTTAATGAAAGAGCAGCGCGCGCTCAGAGCCTCACTGCAAAATGCCAACCAGAAACTGAAGAATTACGCCTCCACCCAAGAGGCGCTGGCCACCGCCCGCGAACGCAACCGCCTTTCACGCGAACTGCACGACACACTGGCACACACGCTCAGCGGACTGGTGGTGCACCTCGAAGCGGTCAACATCCAGTCGAAAAACGATCCGCAGCTGGCCCAGCGGGAACTCGTGAACATCACCGAGCAGGCACGCGCAGGGCTGAATGAAGCCCGCCGGGCCATCAAATCGCTGCGTTCGGCCCCGCTTGAAGAAATGGGGCTGCTGCTGGCCTTGCAGCAGGCGGCCAAAGAAGCCGCCCTGCGCGGAGACTTTCAGATACAACTGGCTCTGCCAGCAGCACTGCCATTTTTACCGCCCGAGGTCGAAAACGAGATCTACCGCGTGGCCGTAGAAGCCATTGAGAACATCGTGCAGCATGCCCATGCCAAAAACGTTCAATTCAGCCTGGAAGCAAGCGAGACCCACATAAAAATGCAAATCGCAGATGACGGGGTCGGCTTTGACCCCAAGTCCATTGACCTGCGCGCCCATTTTGGCCTGTTGGGGCTGCGTGAACGTGCCGACCTGCACGGAGCCGTGCTCAATGTCGAAAGCCGTCCCGGTAACGGCACAAAGATCGTCTTTTCCCTTGAGGTGCCCCAATGATCAAAGTGCTTATTTGCGACGATCAAAGCATCGTCTCGACCGGCTTGGCCACCATTTTAGGCTCCTCACCCGAACTGGAGGTGGTGGGTACGGCGGCGGATGGAGCTGAGGGGCTCAAAAAAGCCGAGGCCTTGCACCCAGATATTGTGCTCATGGATCTGAAAATGCCCGTGCTGAACGGCATCGAAGCCACCACACAGTTGCGGCAGACGCACCCTGAGATCAAGGTGCTGGTGCTGACCACCTATGACGCCGACGAGTGGGTCTTTGACGCCATCCGTAGCGGGGCGGCGGGCTACCTGCTCAAAGATACGCCGCCCGAAGCCCTCATCCAGGCGGTGATCGACACCGCTGCCGGCAAAAATCACCTCGACCCGGCAGTGGCCGGTCGCCTCATGAACCAATTTTCCAGCGGCAGTGTCTCTGCCCCCACCCACGCCAATTACGACCTGAGCGAGCGCGAACTGGAAGTGCTGACCCTGCTGGCAGATGGAGCGGCCAACGCCCACATCGCCAAACAGCTCTATCTTTCTGAAGGCACGGTGCGGAATATCGTCAGCAGCATTTTGCTCAAACTGGGCGTCGAAGATCGCACCCAGGCTGCCGTCCTCGCCCTCAAACAGGGTATTGTCCTCCCAAAAAAATAAAATGAACATTCTCCTGCCAGCGCATGACGCAAGTCATTTTTGCGAATGACCCGTTCCACTGGAGGAAACCAGCTCAGGTGAGTATCTTAAGGGTATGAAATTAACCGTTCAAAAAGGAGAAGAAATGAAAAAAGTTTTTGCCTCAATTACTCTGGTCGTGATCGCAGCCGCGCTGGCGCTAAGCATGACGCTGTTGCCTTCACAAACCGTTGCCGCTTCGGCAGACCAGCAACAGGCTGCACGCACCCCCATCAGTCAGGCACTTGACCAACAAATGTCCAACTCTCTGCTGCGCGAGCGCAACTGGTTGATGCGCCAGAATTTGCATCTGAACCAGGCAAATCAGATATCCCAAAAAGCGCAGGAAGCCATCAACAAAGCCCAGCAAGCCGGCTTGGATGTGACCGACCTTCAAAATGCATTAAACACGTTCAACTCGCAGGTGAGCGTGGCCCAGTCCAGCTATAACCAGGCGGCTGCCATCCTGGCGGCCCCGGCCGGTTTCGATGCCAACGGCAATGTGACCGATTCGCAGGTAGCCCACCAAACGCTGGCTTCCGCCCGCGATGCCTTGCAGCAGGCACATCTGACGCTTACAAACGCCACCCTCACCCTGCGCACCACCTTCCTCAATTGGCGCCTGGCTCACAACTTATAGGTCAAACTCATGAAAAAACATTTGCTCGTCCTTTCCATCCTTGTAGCCGTAAGTGTACTGGTTTTGACTGCCTGCAATCACCCCAACCTGCGCCAGGGGAGCACCAACCCGGCAGCAGCCTCTGCCACCCAGGCTGAGAACAGCGATATTCTGAAGTTCACTTCCGAGCCACCTCAGACCCAATCCACGCAGGCACCGACCACAACGATGCAGACATCGGGTGACTCCACCACCAGCGAGGCTGCCGTCAGCACCGAATTGAATGACCTTTCCAACATGTTCGATTCGCTGACCAGCGACCTGAATTCCACCGACACCCTCAGCGATTTCAAATAATTCACCAGCGAAGTTGAAGACCCGGAAGCCAGTTTTTGACTTTCGGGTCTTCTTTTCGATGAAGCAACTTCAGGAAATGACAGATGAATAAAATTGCGCACTTCATGTTTTTAATGATCTTTTTCCTCACCTCTTGCTCGGTGACGCGTTCCACGCAGGCTGTCGAGCCCGGCGATAACAGCAACCTGACTGCGCTTGGCGCAGGAAACCACGCGCTCACGCTGACGGTGGACGGCTTGCAGCGAAAATACATCCTGCATGTACCATCGGTAGCGCGTCAAGGAGACCCTTTGCCTTTGCTCATTGTGCTGCACGGCTCTTATGGCACCGGGCGTGAGATGCAGGTGGGATTGGGTTTCGATACTTATGCCAACCAACGCGGGTTTTATACCGCCTATCCGAACGCATATCAGGAACCAGGGCGCATCCAGACGGCGCGCTGGAACGATGGACGCGGCACATTAAACTCGTCAGCCCAGAATATTGATGATGTCAAATTCATCACTGCGATGATCGACGATATCGCCGCCAGGGTACCTTTGGATAAAAAGCGCGTTTACCTGACCGGTGCCTCGAATGGAGGCATGATGGCCTACCGGCTTGGCTGCGAAACAAGCGGCGTCTTTGCCGGCATCGCGCCGGTAATCGGGAACATTCCAGAGCCGATCTACCCCAGCTGCAATCCGACCGCACCGATTGATTTCCTTTCGATTAATGGCGGCGCGGATCCCTTCATTCCACTTGATGGAGGAACAGTTTGCGAAAACGTCCGCTTTGGCTGTGAGGGTGGCGTGGTGGTCTCGCGTACAGAATCGGTCAACAAATTTGCCGCCGCAGATGACTGCTCGCTAGAGCCAACCGCAGAAACCCTGCCGACCCTCGTGGACGATGGCACCTGGGTGGAGAAATTGACTTACACTGACTGCCAAAATGGCATCCGCGTGGTCAGTTACATCGTTCAGAACGGCGGTCATGCCTGGCCGCCGCGCCGTCCGCAGGTGCGCTCAGCCGGTGCCCAAACCGGCAACCTGGACGCCACCCAAGTGATCGTTGATTTCTTCCTGCCCCAATAAGACCACAACCCATATTCTAGAGCATCATTAAAGTGAAACAGGATCTATGCCAATGGCAGCTCTGTTTCCTTCTATTTATTTACCCTTATTTGCTATAGAATTAGCACAGACGGATCCGGCTTTAAACAGGAGGAAGAAGTATGTACGAACACCACGATCAGCCTCTCTTATCTCGCAAACGTTTTCTGCGGCGCCAGTTCAATCACTTTCTCATCGTTCTGGCCATCATCGGCGGTTCACTGGGCATCGGCATGCTGGGCTATCACGGCTTCGAGGGCCTCTCCTGGATCGATTCCTTTTTGAATTCAGCCATGCTGCTGGGCGGCATGGGGCCGGTAGACGCACTGCACACCAATGCGGGCAAGCTCTTTGCCGGGATTTACTCGCTCTATGCGGGCATCGTTTTTCTGGTCATCGCCGGCGTGCTCTTTGCCCCCCTGTTCCACCGCATGCTGCATCGCTTTCACATGGATTTTGCCAATAAATAAACCGTTATAATTCCAGTGTTTTCTGCATGAAATTCTAGTCGCCGGTGGAACCATGAAAAAGTTTACAGCTTATACGTTCATCGTAACCCTCTCGATCCTCGCCGGGGTGATCCTTTCTGCCCAGATTCTCGGATTTCTTAATCTCTATTATCCGATCCCGGTTCTCCTTCTTTCTGTGGTTCTTTCAACAGCCTTTACCTATGGGCTTATCAAGTTAAGTTATCCTTTCATTTACGATGTGCTTACCCGGCCTGATAGATTGGTTAGCAGCAAATGGGTGGCGCGCATGATTACTGTGGCCGCCATCCTGCTTTTTCTTGTGGTGCTGTTTCTTCCCCTGTTGCTTTGGCCGTACTCGAGCATCAACAGCGAGCTGAATTGGGATGCCGGCCTCTATCACTTCCCCAAGGCCGCCGAGATGGTGGTCACTCATTCCAGTTGGGATTTAAGCATTCCCTACGGAGAATATCCGTACGGGTTCGAGTCGCTCATCGCCGCTTCGCTGCTCGTCAGCCAAGGCGGCACTCTCATCGGGCTGGTGCACGCGCTTATCCTTTTGTTTTTTACCTTGGGTCTCACCCTGTTGGTCTTGCGCTACAGCCGCATGCCGGTTGAATATGCTTTCTTTTTGGTCGTGGCGCTCGTCGCCAGCTATGATATTGTGCAAAGTGGCTTGAACCCCTTTGGAATATTCAGAATTCTCGCCTTCACCATCGGAAAGAACGATTTCTTTTTGGCCGCGGCCATGATGGCCTTTCTCTTTTTCTCGCCGATGGCCCCTGATTTCCCGAAAAGAAACCTGGCCGGGATGGCGCTCAGCAGCGCGCTGGTGGCCTGCATCAAACCTAATGGCGTGATCCTGCTTGGTGCCGTTTGGGCAGTCGTGATCGTTCTTGAAATTGGGCAGTTTAAGCAGCATGGCTGGCAAAAGAAAGCCCTCTGGATGTGGGTTGGTGTCGCGGTGTTGCAGATCGTTGCCGTCCTCTGGGTGGTGCGTAATTTGCTGGTGCAGCAAACCCTCATCAGCGACGAATCCATTCACCTGCAGCAAAACAGCATCCTGCAAAATTTGACCAATCCGCTCTTCACCCATTCGCTGGGCATGCTCTCAGGGTTGTTCCTCGTCACCCTGCTGGCATTGATCGTAGCAGCGTTTTTCTTTAAGAAGATCCATTTCTCGATTCCGCTCACCTTTTTGCTGTTGCTGCTCAGTTTTGTGGTCTCACCGGCCACGCTCTATTTTGGAGCATCCGGGCAGGACGAAGCCACCCTATTCTGGCGTCTCGGCGTTTACCTCTTTGCCTTTGAAGTACCCGCGCTCTTCTTGCTTATCGATCCGCTCCTCGTTTGGGTGCTCAACAACAAGAACCCCAGGGTACGCCTTGCACTAAACGCTTCGCTGGCGGCTGTCTTTGCGCTGCTCAGCCTGTTCACCAGTTATCGCAATTTTTCGCGCCTGATCCCCGTCCAGGGGCACGATTTGGTACTGCGTGACCAGTATCAGGAACCGGTTGGCGTGGACGGCTATTTCAGCGCCTATGATTATGTGCGCAAGAACATCAGCCATGCCGTGATCTGGGTGGAGAACGGCCTGCCTTTTTACGTTTATGGCAACCCCCTCACCAATTCCACCACGCACCAGCGTGCTGCCGATTACCGCGTCTTTTTTGCCACCAATTGGATCGGCACGTCCGGCTTCCCTGCCATGCTGGATTCCAGTGAATGGACCTCACAGTGGCAGCTTGTCTATGCCGACCCCGAGGGCCGGGTGTACAAGAATTTGAATCCAGACAAGTAACCTTTTTAAGCGCAAGAGGAGGCTTTGCAGCCTCCTCTTGTTGTTTAACTACTAAAATAGCCTATTTGACGACCAAATTTACCGAATTCAAGCACAGATCGGCACCGTTTGCCATGCTCTGCTCGGCCAGCACAAAAAGCAAACTGGTGCCTGAATTGGCCTTGGGCAGTTCAATCTGGGCATCAAAAGTGGCCGGCCCACCCACACCATCCGACTGAACTGACAACGGCGCTTCGATCAAGAGATTGCCGCCTGAATCGTAAAAACGATAGGTGAGCGTGTTCTCGAAGGGGCCAATGGGCATGCTGCCTTTGACGGTGAATGGGCTGGCTACCTCAGTATATTCGCCTGGAGCATCGATCTGGATCGACCTTTCAGCGCTGCTGATGGTCGAGTCCAGCTTGGTGAGGGTCAACCGCGAACGGGTCAGCTCGTATTCCTGCACCACCTGCATGGTGGGGTTGGCCATCGCGTCTGCCAGACCGTGGATGGAGCCGCTAAAAACGACACGATTGTTGGCGATGCTCAGGCTCTCGACCTTGGGGCGGTCATCGATCAAAAAGGGAACCGACGCGGCATACCCGTCTGCCTGTTTCACCAGTGCCACCAGATAAACAAAAACGCCGCTGCCGCCGTTATTTTCGGCCAGCAGCACCGCAGCATCCGCAGTGCCATCTCCATTTAGGTCGCCAAACCCGGCCTGATCCAGCAGTTGCAAAGATTCATAAGTCGCGCCGCTACCGGCTTCATAGCTGCCATTGCTCAATTGCACCTCTTCCCCCAACGAAGGCGAGAAAAAAGTGTAATCCTTGAACAAGTCAATTGAAAGCCCATCCACCTGAGAGACCGGGGAGGTTTGCACCTGCTCCGCCACAGCGGGTGTGTCTACCGGTGTGGCTGTCGGGAAAAACACCTGGCACCCGCTCAGTAAAATCAAAGCTGCCGCAGTGCTCAGGATTTTGGAAAATTTCATGATTCCTCCGGTATTTTGTATTCCATTTAAAAGACAATCCTCGTAAAAGAAAAGTTCCCCCAATATGCCAAAAGCACTTGAAAAGTTAAAAGGAAGTGAGTATACTATTGGTAACAAGTGGTAAAAAGTGGTACTAAGTGGGAGAAAGTGGTGGAGCGCCGGAGCCTTTCCGGCGTTCGGCATATATAGGAGAAGTAGAACTTATGTTCACCGGGCAGTTTGCACACACCATCGACGAAAAAGGAAGAATCACCTTCCCGTCTCGCTTTCGCGAGTTGCTGGCCGATGGCGCATACCTGACCCGTGGACTGGAAAAAAATCTCATTCTCATGCCGACCGCCAATTTCAACAACATCTCTACTGAAGTTTCCACCATGAATTCGCTTGATCCCAAGGTAATGGCACTCAACCAGTTCCTCTTCGGCAATGCCATCCCCATCGAGTTCGACTCTGCCGGACGCTTCGTGATTCCCCAATTTTTGCGTGATTTCGCTCAATTGCAGGGAGCCGTCACAGTCGTCGGCAACAATACCAACATTACCCTTTGGGCGCCCGAACGTTGGGCCGAAAAGCAACAGAAATTCGATAATGTCGAGACCATTACAGAACTTTTCGATGGCCTCAAGCTCTCATTCTAAGGTTTGGGGATGAACTTGCAACCGCAACCCCATATCTCTGTTCTTTACAATCCTATTATAGCTGCTTTACGACCGAAAAACTCCGGCAGATACATCGACGCGACGGTCGGGGCTGGCGGACATGCCTGGGGGCTGCTCGATGCATCCTCGCCCGATGGGCAACTACTAGGGCTGGATCTCGATCCCCGGGCGCTGGAACTGGCAAACCAGCGCCTGTCTTCGTTTAACGGGCGTTTCACTCTCCTCCACTCCTCCTACACCTCTCTTCTTCAGTCAATGCAGCGCTTGGGCTGGGACCACGCAGATGGCATCGTCATCGACCTGGGTGTTTCATCGATGCAAATCGATTCACCAGAACGCGGTTTCTCCTTTTTGAAAGATGGGCCATTGGATATGCGTTTCGACCCGTCCCAGCAAACCAGCGCCGCCGATCTGGTCAACACCCTTTCAGAAGAAGACCTGGCCGACATTCTCTGGCAGTACGGAGAAGAACGCCTCTCCCGCCGCATCGCCCGTGCCCTGGTTGCCAATCGCCCCTTCACCACCACGTTGGAACTGGCAGCCGCCATCGAAAAGGCCGTCGGCAAAAGCGGTGGTAAAATCCACCCCGCTACGCGCTCCTTTCAAGCGCTGCGCATCGCGGTCAACGGCGAGTTGAATTCGCTGCAGGAATTTCTGCCCCAGGCGATTCAGGCGCTTGCACCAGAAGGCCGGTTGGCGGTCATCTCCTTCCACTCGCTGGAAGACCGAATCGTAAAACAGTATTTTCGCAGAGAAAGCAGCGACTGCATTTGCCCGCCAGAACAAGTGGTGTGCACCTGCGGTCACAAAGCAAGCATCAAAGAGATCACCCGTCATCCCATCGAAGCAGATGACGAAGAGAAACAAAGAAATCCGCGGGCACGCAGTGCTCGATTGAGAATCGCAGAAAAATTAGTGGTTGAAGATTAACGAAAATGACAGACCAACGAAGACACTCCCGCAGACCCGAACGGTTCTGGCAGAAGATCAACTTCTCTCAGGCGTTCAAACAGGCTCCCTGGCGCTCACAGATCCAGATGGTAGGCCTGTTTTTGCTGGTTCTGGTCGGCGTGCTTCTCGTCGCATCGGTCTACCTCACCATCTCAGGACAGGCCGCCTCAGCCGGTTTGAACGCCTATAACCTCAATTATCAGCGCCGCACGCTGGAACGCACCATTGCCGACAGCAAAGCGCAGTTGGCGCTCATCACCTCCTCCAGTGTCATGGAAGAAAGGGCCAAGGCCATGGGCTTTGAGGCCGCCGACCCCGATAGCGTGGTCTACGCTGTAGTGCCCGGCTACACCGGCAGGCAAACGGCCATCCTCGCGCCACCCCCTGGCATCACCGAACAGCAGACCGCTGTCATAAAATCGATCTACCGCCAGTCGTTATGGGATTGGCTCTTCCAGGGAATCAACCGTCTCAGCAGTTCAGTAGGAGGCGGTTCATGAGCTTTTTAAAGACACTTACACGCGAGAAAACTTTGGGCATTTTGCTGACCCTTTTCGTGGGTCTCGTTGCCCTGCAAATGGTGCGCATTCAAACCAGTGCCCACGCCAAAAACCTGAACCAGTGGGCCGAGAATTACGGCTACGAGTTGCGCACCATCCAATCGGAACGCGGCTATATCTACGACCGCTGGGGTCACCTGCTGGCCGGTAACCGTGAAGTGTACGAAGTGGGCGTTGAGTTGAAAAACGTCTGCAATGCCGAAACCATTGCTTCCACCCTGGCTTCACAATTGGGTCTCGACTACCAGACCGTGCTAACCTCGGCCAACACCCAATTCATCGCCGGTCAACAGGTCTACGTGACCCTGACCGATTTTGTCGAGTCGGACAAGATCAACCAGTTGGAAGCACTGCAGAACCAATATGCGGCCGCCAACCCCAATTGCGAAGATAATCAGCCTTCGCTCAACGGCCTCACCTGGACGGCACATTTGCAGCGCATTTACCCCGAAAACACGCTGGCCTCCAACGTGTTGGGCTTTTACCCCTACCTCGATCGTGAGAATGGCCGTGGGTTCTTTGGCGTTGAAGAAGAATATAACGATCTGCTCGCCGGCATCAAAGAGCAGGTCTTGATCCCCTTGGATCCCTACCAGATGCAAGAGATCCCCACTGCTCCGGCCGGTGCCAGTCTCATCCTCACCATTGACCGTGATATTCAGCGCTCCACCGAGACCGTGCTCGACGATGCACTCAAATCAACCGGTGCAGTGAACGGCACCATCATCGTGATGAACCCGAAAAACGGCGAAATTCTGGCCATGGCCAGCACCCCTCGCATGAACCCCAACGAATATTGGGATTACAGCAAGATTTTCACCTCCGGTACCCCGTTCAACAAGGCCATCAGCCAGGTGTACGAGCCGGGTTCTGTTTTCAAAGTGCTCACCATGGCCTCCGCCCTTGACGAAGGCGTGGTCAAACCCGACACCCCCTTCACCGATACCGGTGCCATTGAGGTCGGCGGCGTCACCATTTACAACTGGGATCGCGGCGCCTGGGGCGCACAGGACATGATCGGCTGCATGCAGCACTCATTGAATGTCTGCCTTTCCTGGGTGGCGACGCAGTTGGGCCCGACCAATTTCTATCATTACCTCGATGCCTTCAACATCGGGCACCGCACCAATATTGACCTGTCTGGCGAAGAAGTCTTTCCGCTCAGCGAACCCGGTGACCCCATGTGGTACGAGGTCAATCTGGCCACCAATTCCTTTGGTCAGGGCGTTGCCGTCACCCCCATTCAGATGGTGATGGCCGTTTCAGCACTGGCCAACGATGGCAAGATGGTGGCCCCGCATGTACTGAAAGCCTATATCGAAAACGGCAAGCAGTACGACACCAACATTCAGTTCGTGGGCATGCCCATTAAGGCCGAAACGGCCAAGACCATCACAAACATGCTGCAGCAATCTTTGGAAAGTGAATCTTCTGACGCTTTGGTGGAAGGCTACAGCCTGGCCGGCAAGACCGGTACTGCTGAGATCGCCGTCAACGGTCAGTATTCGAGCAATCAGACCAACGCTTCATTTGTTGGCTGGGGTCCTACCGATGACCCGCAATTTTTGGTTTATGTCTGGCTTGAAAAACCCTCCAGTTCGATCTGGGGTTCCGTGGTGGCCGCTCCGGTTTTCCGCAACACGGTTAAGCAGTTGGTCGTCCTGATGAACATTCCTCCCGACGCCCAACGCATGAGCTTGAAAGGCCAGTAGAGGTTCGTATGTTGATGCTATCAGATGTTATCGAAGCACTAACCGGCAAAAAATCTGCTGCCCCGTCACTGGTGATCAGTGATGCGGTGGTTGATTCACGCCAGGCGATTCCGGCTTCGCTCTTTGTTGCCTATAAAGGGGAACGTGTTGACGGGCATACTTACGTTTCGGCCGCCTTCGAAAATGGTTCCCAGATCGCTCTGGTAGATCACGACATTGATTCTGCTATTCCGGTCGTCGATCTGCGCAAGCCGCTTGCAGAGGGTTTTGTCTTCCCGACTGCACCCTTTGCCCTGCGCGTGAACGAGACGGTGCCTGCCCTGCAAACGATCGCAGCTTTCTGGCGCACTCAACTGGATGTTCGCGTGGTAGCCATCACCGGCAGCGTCGGCAAATCGACCACCAAAGAACTGGTAGCAGAGGTGCTGGGTCAGCATTACCGTACCATCAAGAACCAGGGCAACCTCAATAACGAGATCGGCCTGCCCCTCACCCTGCTCAAACTCACCAAGGGCAGCCAGCGTGCAGTGCTTGAAATGGGTTTCTATCAAGAAGGCGATATCAGCGACCTGTGCAAGCTGGCCAAACCGCAGGTGGGAATTCTCACCAATATCGGCACGGTGCATGCTTCGCGTGCCGGTTCGCAAGAAGCCATTGCCAAAGGCAAAAGCGAATTGGTGCTGGCTTTGCCCGCCGCCCCTGAAGGTACCGCGATCCTGAACTATGACGATCCCTGGATTCGACCCATGGCTCAATTAACCAAAGCCAACGTGTTCTTCTACGGTCTCGATGCAAAGGCCGATCTTTGGGCAGATAACATTGAAGGTCAGGGACTGGAAGGTATCAGTTTCACCGCGCACTATCAGGGCGAACAGTTCAATTTGAGAGTGCCCCTCATCGGGCAGCACTCGGTACAGACCGCTCTGCGCGCCATCTCGGCCGGTCTGGTAGAAGGCCTGAGTTGGGAAGAGATCATCAATGGATTGCAGCACTCTTCCAGCCAGCTTCGCCTGGTGGCCGTGCACACTCAGCAGGGCGCCCTGATGCTCGATGACACTTACAACGCCTCCCCCGAATCCACCCTGGCAGCGTTGAATCTGCTGGCTGAGATTCCCGGTCGCCGCATCGCTGTGCTGGGCGGCATGTTCGAGCTGGGTCAATATGAACAACACGGCCATGAAATGGTCGGTATTCGCGCCTCAGAAGTGGCCGATCTGCTGGTCACCCTGGGAGACAACGGCAAAATGATTGCCGAGGCAGCCCTTAATTCGGGCATGCCGCACAACAAGGTACAAAATTACGAAACGACAGATCAGGTTGTCGATACACTGCGCTCTACATTGAAAGAAGGCGATGTTGTTCTGGTAAAAGGATCGCACGGCCTGCGCATGGATCGCATTGTGTCAAACCTGGAGGTTGAGGAATGAAAGAAACTTCAATTGCTTTAGCACTTAGCGGCCTGGCTTTTATTCTGGCAGTGATCTGGGGCAACCCCCTGCTGCGCATCTTGCGCCATTTTAAACTCGGCAAGATGATCCGCGTCGAAGGGCCAGACAGCCACATCACCAAAATGGGCACCCCCACTATGGGCGGATTGATGATCCTCGTGCCCGTGGCCATTCTGACCATTTTGTTCAACGCAGTTTCGCTGCTCGGCTTGAACCTGCTCGGACGCACGGTGATCTTGCCCCTCTCGGTGATGATCGCCTTTGCCATTCTTGGCGCCATTGACGACTGGGAAGGCATCCGCGGCCCCCGTCGTGGACTGGGCATGCGCGCCCGCACCAAGTTCATCATTCAAATCGTGCTGGCACTCATCACCAGCTACTTCTTGCGCAACGTGCTTAACGTGCCGCAGCTTTACTGGCCGGGCACACATACCATTATTGATCTGGGGCCCTGGTACATTCCCATCGCCACCTTCGTGATCGTGGCCATGTCCAACGCGGTCAACCTCACCGATGGCCTCGATGGCCTGGCCGGGTTGATCTCAGCCACTGCCTTCGCCACTTATGGTGGCATTGCACTCATGCAGGGCGATGTCTTCGTAGGCCGCTTCTGCTTCACCCTAGTGGGCGCCATTTTTGGCTTCCTCTGGTTCAACGTGCACCCCGCCATGCTCTTCATGGGTGATATGGGGTCGCTTTCACTCGGCGCCGTGCTGGGTGTAGTGGCCCTTATGACCGGTGAATGGATCCTGCTGCCCCTTATCGCCATTATTCCTGTCAGCAACGCCCTCAGCGATATTCTGCAGGTGGGCTACTTCAAACTGACCAAAGGCAAACGCCTCTTCAAGATGGCCCCACTGCACCATCATTTTGAGCTTTCCGGCTGGAGCGAGACCCAGGTCGTGCAGCGTTTTTGGCTCATCAGCCTGTTGAGCGCCATGTTCGGTATTGCGATCGCTTTAGTGTGAGGATATTGGGATGAATTGGTCTGGTAAACGCGTTTTGATTCTTGGAGCCGCCCGTCAGGGGCAGGCTCTGGCACGTTATCTTAACGCCCAAAAGGCTCAGGTAATTCTCAACGACCGAAGTTCTTCCGCTGAGATGATGGATCTGGCCGCCGATTTTGAACGTCTCGGCATCGAATGCGTCTTCGGCTCGCATCCGCTTGATCTGTTGGAGCGGGTGGAGCTGGTTTGCATCTCAGGCGGCGTTCCCCTCACCCTGCCCATCGTGGTGGCTGCACTGGAACGTGGACTCCCTCTCACCAACGATTCGCAGATCTTCATGGAAGTTGTCAAGGCGCCCGTGATCGGCGTGACCGGCTCAGCCGGCAAGACCACCACCGTTACCCTGCTGGGACGCATGGCCAAAGCGGCCGTCAAAGCGCCCCGTCAGGCCTGGATCGGCGGCAATATCGGCAAGCCCCTCATTGAATATCTCGACCAGATTCAACCCGATGATCTGGTGGTGCTCGAACTCTCCAGCTTCCAGTTGGAACAGATGACCGTCAGCCCCCACGTGGCGGCTGTGCTCAACATCACCCCCAACCATCTCGACCGCCACGGCACGATGGAAGCGTACACTGCCGCCAAGGCACACATTTTGAACTACCAGCACGAAGATGACATTGCCATCCTCGACCGCGAAGACCTGGGCTCCTGGCATCTGGTGGATGAGGTAAAAGGCAAACTGGTCACCTTCGGCATGAAGCGCCCTCGCAGCAAACTGGTCGGCACTTTTCTGGATGGCAAAGAGATCAAACTGCAAACCGAAGAAGAAGTCATCACGCTCATGCCGCGTGAAAGTGTTCTGCTGCGCGGCGAACATAACCTCGAAAAAGTGCTGGCGGCCTGCGCCATTGCCTGGGCGGCCGGTTGGCCTATCTCTGCCATGAAAGCCGGCGTGGCAGGCTTCACCGGCGTGGAACATCGCTTGGAATTGGTGCGCACCTGGCGCGAGGCGCAGTGGTACAACGACTCCATCGCCACCGCCCCCGAACGCACCATGGCGGCCCTGCGCTCTTTCAGCGAGCCTATCGTCCTCCTGCTGGGTGGCCGCGATAAAGAACTGCCCTGGGAAGACCTGGCCCGTATGATCCATAACCGGGTCGATCATGTGATCGTCTTCGGTGAAGCTGCCTTCAAGATTCTGGCTGCCATCGGGCTGCTCTCTCCCGGCGAAAAGCTCACCAGCATCGCCTATGCCGATGATTTTGAAGAGGCCCTTTACCAGGCAGCCCAGATTTCTGAACCGGGCGATGTGGTTCTGCTCTCCCCGGGCTGCACGGCCTACGATTCGTTCAAAGATTTTGAAGAGCGCGGTAATTTCTTCAAGAAATGGGTCAATAACCTGCCATGAACGCGACGATGAAAAGCACCGCAAAAAATAATAGCGTTAGCCGTTTCTTCCGCGACAATTTTGACCTGCCGCTGGGCATCGCCGTCATTACCCTGCTCGCCTTTGGGTTCCTCATGGTCTATTCGGCCAGTTGGCAAAATTCGGTCGGCAACGGCAATTCGCAATATGCCACCGTGCTCAAGCAGATGGAATTTGCCGCCCTGGGTGGCGTGGCCGTGATCGTGTTGACCTTCTTTGATTATCACCGCTTCCGCCGCCTCATCGTGCCGATCATGGTGCTGATCCTTGTAGCGCTGTTGAGCGTCTTGATCTTCGGCAAGGTCGGTGAATTAGGCGCCAAACGCGCTCTCTTCAATGGTTCCATTCAGCCTTCTGAACCGGCCAAATTGGTCATCATCATGTACCTCTCCTTCTGGCTTTACGCCAAGAAAGACGTGATGAACAATTGGTCATTTGGTCTGGTTCCCCTGATGGTCATTTTGGGCGTCACCGCTGGTTTGATCCTGGCGCAGCCGGATGTTTCTGCCGCTGCTACCGTGGTTCTGCTGGGTGGTGTGCTCTTCTTTGTGGCCGGCGGCAATTTGCGCCAGATTCTCACCGTCATCGTGGTGACCGCTGTAGTGGGCGCGTTGGTGGTTTTGGTCTACCACAACGCCCGCGTCCGCCTCACCGACTATTGGAACGGTTTACAGAACCCTGAAAATGCTTCTGACCACGTGAAATGGGCACTTGAGGCTGTCATCAACGGTGGCGCCTTCGGGGTAGGCATTGGCCGCTCGGTGACCAAGTTCATCGGTCTGCCCGTTGCCCCCACCGATTCGATCTTCGCGGTGATCGCTGAAGAGACCGGCTTGCTGGGCGCTTTCGCCGTCATCGCACTTTACGTCGTCATCCTCTGGCGCGGATTGGTCATTGCCAGTCGTGCCAAAGATGAATTGGGCCGTTGGATGGCCTCCGGCATCACCTTATGGATCTTCATCGAAGCCACCATTAACATGGCTGTCATCGTCAACCTGCTCCCCTTTGCGGGGAATGCCCTGCCCTTGATCAGCGCAGGTGGTTCCAGCATGTTCACCATTATGTGTGGTATTGGTTTATTGATGGGAATCGCTCGTACATCGAAGCGTACAAAATCCGCTTCAGAAGGGAGTCCACGTGGTGCGGTTGTTGATCTGCGCCGGGGGGACCGGCGGGGGAGTGTATCCAGCCCTGTCGATCCTGCAGGCTATCGGCAATAGAGCAGAGAGCGTTCTCTGGGTAGGCGGCGAAGGCGGTATGGAAGCCGATCTCGTCACCCGTCAGAACATTCCCTTCCGTGCAATTCCGGCTGCCGGGCTGCATGGCGTGGGTCTGCGCTCACTGCCTGCCAATCTGGTCAAACTGACGCAGGGATATTTCGCCTCACGCCGGATTCTGCGCGAGTTCAAGCCCGATGTGCTCCTCTTCACCGGCGGTTATGTGGCCGCCCCGGTTGCTCTCGCCGGCCTCCACCTGCCCTCCATGCTTTACGTGCCCGATATCGAACCCGGTCTGGCGCTCAAAGCCCTCTCCAAAGTGGCCGATACCATCACCCTCACCACCGAGACTTCGCGCCGCTTCTTCCCGGCAGGCAAACGCCTGATCGTCACCGGTTACCCGCTGCGCGCCGATCTGCGCAAAGTGGATCAGCAATCTGCGCGCAAACAACTGGGGCTGAGCAACGACCTGCCCGTTTTGATGATCTCCGGAGGCAGCAAAGGCGCCCGCCTCATCAATCAGGCCATCACCGCCAATCTCAGCCAGCTTCTGCAGTTTGTGCAGGTGATTCACCTCACTGGCGAGCTTGACTGGCCTGAAATTCAAAAAGTGCAGGCAGATCTGCCCGCCGACCTGGCTTCTCGCTATCATGCATACCCTTACCTACACGAAGAGATGGCCCTGGCCTTCTCCAGCGCGGATATTGTGCTTTCGCGCGCCGGCGCCTCCACCCTGGGGGAACTGCCCTTCTATGCCTTGCCGGCCATCCTGGTGCCTTATCCCTTCGCCTGGCGCTATCAAAAGGTCAACGCCGACTATCTGGCCGACAAAGGTGCCGCCGTGGTGGTGGAGAACAACGTCTTGTCAGAAAAATTGCTGCCCGTGCTGCACGAACTGCTCGATGATGCAGCCAAATTGCAGAATATGAAAAATGCCATGTCGTCTCTCTCGAAACCCGATGCGGCCGCACAGATTGCCGAGCGGGTGATCGAAATGGGTTCCCGCACAGCAGGAGAAAGGAAACCCTCTCATGATTAGCCTGAATGTAATGCTGATCCTCTTCATCATCCTTTTTGGCATCATCGGTTCGATGCGCGGCTGGGCCAAAGAACTGCTGGTGGTCTTCAGTGTGGTGCTCTCGCTCTTCATCCTGACCATCCTCGAATCGTATGTTCCCTTCTTCAAGGATGAGTTTGCTTCGGGCACCCCTGAAACGGTCTTCTCACTGCGCGCCACCATTCTCATTGCCCTGGTCATCTTCGGCTACCAGACCCCGCGCATCCCCCAGTTGGCCGGCAGTGACCGTTTTGTGCGCCACTTTTTACAGGATGCCCTGTTGGGCTTCTTCATCGGTGCCATTAACGGCTATCTGATCGTTGGTTCGCTTTGGTATTATCTCGATCTTGCCAAATATCCTTTCAGCTATATTTTGGCTCCCGATTCGGCCACCGCGCTTGGACAGGAAGCCCTGAAATGGGTGGCGGCCATGCCCCCGGCCTGGATCGCAGCCACCCCCAATATCTATTTTGCCATTGCAGCTTGTTTTGTCTTGGTACTGGTGGTGTTCTTATGAAAACTCACATTCATCTGATCGGCATTGGTGGTACTGGCATCTCTTCAATTGCCCGCGTTTTGCTCGAAAAGGGCTATATCGTCACAGGTTCAGACCGCACCCTTTCTCCGCTGGCTCTGGATCTTTCCATCCACGGCGTGAAAGTATATGAAGGCCATGCTGCTGAAAACGTGGCCGGGGCCAATCTGGTGGTGCGTTCCTCTGCCATCCCCGACAGCAACATCGAAGTGATTGCCGCCCACAAACTGGGTATTCCGGTGCTCAAACGCTCCGATTTCCTGGGCGATCTCATGCAGGGACAGATGGGCATCACCATCGCCGGTTCGCACGGCAAAACCACCACTACCGCCCTCATGGCCTACACCCTGTCCCGTCTGGGTCTGGACCCCTCCTACATCATCGGCGGCGTTTCAAAAGACCTGGCCGGGAATGCACACGCCGGCAAGGGTGATTTCTTCGTCATCGAAGCCGACGAATATGACCGCATGTTCCTGGGGTTGCGACCCCAGATCAGCATCGTCACCAACGTGGAGTACGATCATCCCGATATCTACCCCACCCCCTCCGATTACTTTCAGGCCTTCGGTGATTTCACCCGCCTGCTGCCTGCCAACGGCATTCTCATCACCTGCGCCGATGACACCAACGCTGCCAGACTGGTCAATTTTGTTCAGCCGGGCGTGAATGTGATCACCTTCGGCATGAGTGAAAAAGCCATGTTCCGCGCGGTGAACGTCACGGCCAACACGCACGGCGGCTTTGATTACGACATGGTCGATACCCGACCCTCCCCCACCCAAACGTTGGCCCACGTTTCGCTGCAAATCCCGGGCGAACACAACGCGCGCAATTCGGTGGCGGTTCTGGGTGTCATCGCCACGCTCGGGCTGCCGGTGGAAGTGGCCGCCCGCAACCTCTCTGCCTTCACAGGCACCGGTCGCCGTTTTGAAGTGGTTGGCGAAGCAGACGGAATCACTGTGATTGATGACTACGCGCATCATCCTTCCAAGATCTACGCTACCCTGGCAGCAGCCCGCAGCCGCTACCCCGGCCGCCGTCTGGTGGCCGTCTGGCAGCCGCACACCTACTCTCGCACCCACGCCCTGGCCGATGACTTCGTCAAGTCACTGCGTGGCGCCGACCTGACCCTGGTCACCGAAGTTTATGCCGCCCGCGAACCGCTGGAGCCGTTCTCGTCAGCCGAACTGGTCGCACGCATGGATGACCGCCAGGCCTTCTATTGCAAAACCCTCGACGACGCCGTCGAGACGCTCAAGAAAAACCTCCGCTCCGGCGATGTTTTACTCGTTCTTTCCGCCGGCGATGCCGATCAGATCTGTACACGTATCTTGCAGTATTTGCAGGAAAGGAAAGGTTAAGATGTCTGACCTCGACCTCAAACCGACCCGCCAGCAGCCAAAATTGGCCGCAGAAATGAATTTTGTGGTGAATGAGTTTCCACGCATTCGTTTACCCAAAAATCAACCCGCCAGCCCTGAACAATTTCAGGAAATGAACACCACAAAGCAACAGGTGCTCATGAAACGTCTCATTGACCGGGTAAAGGACCTTTAAGGATTCGCATGACCGATTTGATGCAGCGGTTAATGCAAGCCCATTTTGGCGAACGCCTGCAAGAAAACGTTCGTCTGGCACGCTATACCACCGCCCGTGTGGGCGGCCCGGCGCGCTGGTTTGCTGCTTCTGCATCTGCCGCTGAATTGGCTGCCGATGTGCGCTTCCTCTGGCAGCAAGGCCTGCCCTTTCGGGTGCTTGGCAACGGCTCCAACCTGCTCGTCAGCGAGCGCGGCTGGGAGGGTATGATCTTGCTTAACCAGGCCAAGGCGATCGCCTTCATTGAATCCGGACAGGCTCCCCTGCTCGAGGCCGAATCCGGCGCTGCCCTCAGTGCCATTGTGCGCCAGACGGCCGAACGCGGCTTGAGCGGTTTCGAATGGGCCGCCGGTGTTCCCGGCACGCTGGGTGGTGCGGTTTACGGCAACGCCGGTGCACGCGGGGCCGACATCAGCCAGATATTGGTTTTGGCAGAAATCTTGCACCGTGAGAAGGGCCAGTGCTCGCTCTCCAGCGAGCAAATGGGCTATACCTATCGCTCCAGCGTGCTCAAACGCGAGCCCGGCAGCGCAGTGATCCTCTCGGCGCAGTTGCGCCTGACCCCCTCCACTCAGGAAGCGGTCAACGAGAAGATCAACGAGTTCAACGACAAACGTCGCAGCTCCCAGCCCGCCGGTGCCAGCCTGGGTTCGATGTTCAAGAACCCCGCCGGAGACTTTGCTGGTCGCCTCATTGAAGCAGCCGGCCTGAAAGGAACGAAGATCGGTGGCGTTGAGATCAGCCCGCTTCACGCCAACTTTATGATCAACGATGGCAGCGCTTCGGCGCAAGACTACCATCAGTTGATTCAACTGGTTCAGCGGATGGTGGAAGAGAAATTTGCTGTAAAGCTTGAAACGGAAATTGAACTTCTTGGAGAATGGCAGGATTAAGACGATGGTTGAGAAAATTCGCATTGGTGTGATCTTTGGCGGCCGCTCAGGAGAGCATGAAGTCTCTCTCATGAGTGCTCGTTCCGTTTTATCAGTGCTCGACCCGCAAAAATATGACGTGACCGAGATCGGCATCACCCATGAGGGTGCCTGGCTGACCGGTGAAAACGTGCTGGCTGCTTTTGAAAAGAACGATCTCAAAGACCTCGTTCCCGCTGTTCTTTTACCTGAACCGCAGCAAAAAGGCATGCTCTACACCCACGACGGCGACAGCCTCAAACCTGCTGCCCAGTTGGATGTGATCTTCCCGGTGCTGCATGGCACTTTTGGCGAAGATGGCACCCTGCAGGGCATGCTGGAACTTTCGGATGTGGCTTATATCGGCGCCGGTGTGCTGGGCGCTTCGGTCGGCATGGATAAGATACTCTTCAAAGACGTGATGCGCGCCAATGGCATCCCCGTGGTGGATTCGCTCAACTTCTCGCGCCACCAGGTGCAAACCGAAATGGATGCCGTCATTGCCCGCATCGAAAAGACCCTCACCTTCCCGGTTTTCATCAAACCGGCCAACCTCGGCTCTTCGGTGGGCATTACCAAATGCCGCACCCATTCGGATGTTTACGAAGGCCTCATGGAAGCGGCCCAATTCGACCGCCGTGTGCTGGTCGAAAGCGGCGTCAACGGCCGTGAGATCGAGGTTTCGGTGCTCGGCAACGATGCCCCCATCGCCTCCATCGCCGGAGAAATTCGCCCCGCGGACGATTTTTACAGCTACGATGCCAAATACATCAATGAAGGCTCCGAGCTGCTCATCCCCGCCCCCATTGATGAGGGCACCATGCAGCAGGTGCGCGAGATCGCCGTCAAGGCCTATAAAGCCATTGACTGCGCCGGCATGGCCCGTGTCGATTTTCTGCTCGACCGCGACACCAACCAGGTTTATCTCAACGAGGTGAACACCATCCCCGGCTTCACCAAGATCAGCATGTACCCCAAGTTGTGGGAAGCCAGCGGCATCAAATATCCGCAACTGGTTCAGAAATTGATCGATCTCGCCGTGGAACGCAAAGCCGACCGCGACGCAACCGTACGATCTTATAGGAGCAAATAACAATGTCGCCTGAGAGAACTCAGCCCGGCACTTCTCGAGCTGACCAGCTTCGCCAGAAACGCCAGCAGTCCAGCCAGGAACGCGTCAGCAGCACGCGCCAGCAGTTCAAGGCTGCCGGCCCTGCAGCGACTCACACCACTGCGCGGCGAACTTCGCCTTACGCCACCCCTGCCACCGGTGCTTATCGCCCGGCAGCCACCCGCAAGGTCTATTACGCCCATGCCGGTGATGGTGTTGAGATTCGCCTGCCCTCCCTGCCCATGCTCCAAATGAATTGGCAGATCGGGGCTGCGGCGCTGGCAGTGATCTTGCTGGTGTTGGTGCTCTTGCTCACCAATCTGGATGCCTTTCAGGCCAAACTGGTTGAAGTGAACGGCATTGAACGCGTTTCTGCCGCCGATATTCAGGCCGTGGTCGATAACAACAACCGCTCCATCTTCACCCTCGACCGCCAGAAGACCATCAATGCCATCGAAGTGGCCTTCCCCGAGCTGACCCACATCTCGCTCAAGGTCGCTTTCCCCAACAAAGTAGTGCTCACCGTGCAGGAACGCCAGCCGATTTTGGCCTGGGTTTCGGGCGACACCACCCAGTGGCTTTCAGCCGATGGCGTCATCATGCCGGTGCGTGGGGATGCAGGCGCCCTGCCGACCATCCAGTCGAGCGTGGCGGCCCCCTCCACCACCCCTGATGCCAAGGTAAGCAGCGCCATCGCCTTCGCCGAAGCCGTCATCGAGCAGAAAAGCAATGCCGATAACCCGTCCGAGACGGTCAAGCACATTGACCCCGAAATTCTGGCCGCGGCCATCAGCCTGAGCGCACAGATGCCCCAGGGCGGCAGCCTCATCTATGACCCAGTTTCGGGCATGGGCTGGAACGATCCGCGCGGCTGGCAGGCCTATTTTGGTGTTGATTTTAGCAACTTGCAGTTCAAACAAGTGGAATACGAGACGATCGTGGATCGCCTCTCAAAATTGGGGATTACCCCTACTGTTATCAGTGTAGCGTTTGCTGACGCACCGTATTACCGGACGGAGTAACTTATGGATGAACCTATCGTAGTCGGAATTGACATCGGCACCACCAAGGTCTGCACACTGGTTGCCCGCCTCGAGGGCGATCAGGGCATGCGCATTCTGGGTGTGGGCATCGAACCTTCACAGGGGATTAAAAAGGGTTCCGTTGTGGATCTGGCCGCAGCTTCGCAGTCCATTGCCCGCTCGGTTGAAAAAGCCCAGCGCACCTCTGGCCTGGAGATCACCTCCGCCCTCGTCAGCCTGGCTGGTTCGCACGTTTCTTCCATCAATTCACGCGGCGTGGTGGGCATCACCGGCGGCGTGGTCGAACAGGAAGACATCTACCGCGCCATCGATCAGGCCCGCGCCATTGCCATCCCACAGAATCGTGAGATCATCCATGTCATCCAGCGCGGATTCAGCCTCGACGGCCAGGAAGGCATTCAATCGCCGGTCGGCATGTTCGGCTATCGCCTGGAAGTGGAGACCCACATCATCACCGCTGCCGAAGCCACCGTCGAGAACCTGCGCCAGTGCGTGCAGGCTTCCAACATTGAAGTCAGCCAGTTCGTGCTCAACCCCCTGGCCTCTGCCGAAGTGGTGCTCGACCCCACCGAACGCGATATGGGCGTTTGCATCTGCGATATCGGCGGCGGCACCGCTGATCTGGCCATCTACATCAATGGCGATGTCTGGCACACGATGGTGCTGGCCGTCGGCGGCAATCACATCACCCAGGATATTTCGGTGGGCCTGCGCGTCAACCCCGAGGTTGCCGAACAGATCAAGAAGACCTACGGCCACGCCGTGCGCGATGAAGTGCCCGAAGATGAGTTCTTCTCGACCCAGGCTTACGGTGAAGATGCCCCCGTGCAGATTCGCCGCCGCGACCTGGCTCACATCATCGAGGCCCGTGTGCAAGAGACCTTTGAACTGCTACTGCAAGAGATCAAGCGTTCCGGCTATGATGGTCTGCTCCCGGCCGGGATGGTACTCACCGGTGGCACCAGCCAGTTGCCCGGCATCCGCAGCCTGGCCTCACGTGTGCTCGGCATGCCCGTGCGTCTGGCCCGCCCCGAAGGGTTGGTCGGCCTGGTCGATCAACTGAACTCCCCCTCCTACTCCACCAGCGTGGGCCTGCTCAAGTGGGCTCAGATGATGGAAGAACCCATGCTGCAGCCCGGCCGTGCGCGCAAAACGCGTAAAAGCGGCGGCGGCCAGCATACCCTGCCCGTGGTCAACTGGGAAGACATCAAAAAGTGGTTGACCCGCCTCTTACCGTATGAGTAAACCGCTCAGTAGACTGCTGATCGGATATTAGTAACCTGTTATATAATTGGAGAATATACTATGGAGACCAAACAAAACACCCAACAGAACGAAACTTTCGCCCGCATCAAAGTGATTGGTGTCGGCGGCGGTGGCTGCAACGCAGTCAACCGGATGATTGACGAAGGCATGCACGGCGTCGAGTTCATCACAGTCAACACCGACGCACAGGCGCTCGTCATGTCGAAGGCTCAGACCAAGGTTCGCATCGGCGACAAAACCACCCGCGGACTCGGCGCTGGCGGCAACCCTGAGATCGGCAAGAAATCGGCCGAAGAATCCTCAGAGGAACTGTATGAAGCCCTCAAAGGCGCGGACATGGTCTTCGTGACCGCCGGCCTGGGCGGCGGCACCGGCACCGGCGCAGCCCCCATCGTGGCTCAGATCGCCAAAGAGATCGGCGCCCTCACCATCGGTGTGGTCACCCGCCCCTTCACTTTTGAAGGTGCCAAACGCCTGCAGAATGCCGAACAGGGCATTGCCCGCCTCAAAGAGCACGCCGATACCCTCATCGTCATCCCCAATGACCGCCTTTTGCAGATCGTTGACCGCAAGGCCACCCTGCAGGAATCCTTCCGCACAGCCGATGACGTGCTGCGCCAGGGCATTCAGGGCATCTCTGAGCTCATCACCATCCCCGGCATGATCAACCTCGACTTTGCCGATGTGCGCACCATCATGTCTGAAGGCGGCGCTGCCCTCATGGCAGTCGGCATCGCTTCAGGCGAAGATCGCGCCCAGAAAGCAGCCGAAGCGGCCATTTCGAGCCAACTGCTCGATATCACCATCGACGGCGCTCGCGGCATCCTCTTCAATGTCACCGGCGGCCCCAACCTCACCCTCTTCGAGGTCAACCAGGCCGCGGCTATCATCAAAGAGACCGCCCACCCCGATGTCAACCTCATCTTCGGTGCCGTCATTGACCCGAACATGGGCGACGATCTGCGCATTACCGTGATCGCCACCGGCTTCGACCGCACCAACAGCATCTCTGCCGGCGTCAACCGCTCGTTCTCGCATCTCGAAGAGACCCGCAACGTGCAGAAACCGCACCTCAATGAGGATGTGGAAGTCAACGTTGGCTCTGATTACAGCGGCGGCTTCACTTCGCGCACCATCGACACCAAGGATATTGACCTGCCCTCTTTCATGCGCTCCTGGCCGCAGAAAAAGTAGTTCGGCTTCGTTCGCGGCATTTGTGAAATGGTCATATTCTGGTACTCCATAGATCACCAGGTCGTTGCACCCTGCCCGTGAGGTTTTAGTGCGCGATACCCCTGTACGTTCAACAGCCGGCGGCCAGTCACCGCCGGCTGTTTTAGTACCTGTTTAAAAAAATTGTTAATCGGAAGTGATCTCTTCGCTCCCCTGTTTTCTCCAAAGAAATCTTTAAGGGTTGCGTAGGGTGGCCGGTTTTATGGGGCGTAAAAAACAAATCAACAGACAAAAGGCCACATTTGGGGGTATTTTTCCTTCTTTGCAGGGCATTTTCGCGCCGAAACCTACGCTTGCATTTCACACCCTTCTCATTCAATTTTAAGGTTAAAGTTTTTGATTTTGCCTTGAATCACTCGGTCAGATGTGCTATTATTAACGGCATAGATATACGGTCTATACGAAACATATCCCCCATATATGGGGGTTTGTTTTTCAAGCAAGCCGTTGTTGCCGTGGGTGGAGAGTTGGCTCGCCCGATCGTAGCATTTCAGAGGAGAATACAGTGCGCTGTCCTTATTGCCAGCACGACGAGTCTCGTGTTATTGATACAACTCACGATTCCCGGGGCGGAGTACGCCGCAGACGCGAATGCGCCTCATGCGGACAGCGTTTCTCCACATACGAACGACCGATCCTGGCTACTCCCCTCATCATCAAACGGGACGGCACGCGCGAAGAGTTCAACCGCGACAAGCTGATCGAGGGCATGCGCATTGCCTGCGCCAAACGCCCCGTCTCGGCGGCTGAGATCGATCATCTGGTGGGAGAGATCGAGAACGCCCTGCAAAAAATGGGGCGCGAAGAAGTCTCCTCCCGCATTGTTGGCGATATGGTCATGGCTGGGCTCAAACGGCTCGATCAGATCGCATACATCCGCTATGCCATCGTATATCTTCACCTGGGGGATCTGCAATCCATTCGTGAAGAGATCGATCATTTATTGGAATCTTAAGGAGAATATCGTATGGTCGCGCAAAGTCAAACCTCACAGTCTTCATTTTTTGAAGTTTCTACTCTTCCGGCAAATTTGCCGCTTATCGAACTGACCGAAAATGCCCGCCAGGTGCTGCTCAAGCGCTACGTGCGCCACGGCGCCGACGGACAGCCCGCCGAAACCGTGGAAGAGATGTTCTGGCGCGTGGCCACCAATATCGCTTTGGCCGAACAGGAGCGCGGCACCGATCTGGACGATCTATCCCGCAAGTATTACCGCTTGCTCACCTCGAAGAAGTTCTTCCCCAATTCGCCCACCTTCACCGGCGCCGGCACCCCGCTCGGACAGTTGGCCGCCTGCTTCGTGCTGCCCATCATTGATGACATGGGCCGCGATCAGGCCGGCATCTTCCAGACCCTGCGTGACGCTGCACTCATTCAGCAGACCGGCGGCGGCAACGGCTTCTCGTTCTCGCGCCTGCGCCCCAAGGGCAGCCTGGTCAAATCTTCTGCCGGACAGGCCACCGGCCCCATCGGCTTTTTGCGCGTTTACGACAACGCCTTCGGTGAAGTGGCCCAGGGCGGCACCCGCCGCGGCGCCAACATGGCCGTGCTGCGTGTCGATCATCCCGATGTAGAAGAGTTCATCACCTGCAAGACCAACGAGAACCAGATCACCAACTTCAACATTTCCGTCGGCATCACCGATGCCTTCATGCAGGCCGTCAAAGACGACAGCGAATGGACCCTGCGCTTCCCCGATCTCAGCGATCCGCGTGCCAAGGGCTTTAAGGGCACCTTCGAGCAAGCCGAGGCCGCCGGCATTCCCTTCAAAAAATACAAGACCCTGCGCGCCCGCGATCTCTTTGAGAAGATCGTCAAACAGGCCCACCACAACGGGGAACCGGGCGTGCTCTTCCTCGATGCCGCCAATCGCTCCAACCCCGTGCCGCATCTCTATCAGTTGGAGGCCACCAATCCCTGCGGGGAACAGTGGCTCGGCCCCTATGAGAACTGCTGCCTGGGCTCGGTCAACCTGGCCCAGCACCTCGGCCCCGATCACACCGTTGATTGGGAAGCCCTGCGCGAATCGACCGCCCTGGCCACCCGCTTTTTGGATGACGTGGTGGACGTCAATGCCTACGTGCCGGCCGTGCCCCAGCTCAAAGAAGCTGCCCTGCGTGCCCGCCGCATCGGCATGGGCATCATGGGCCTCGGCGACCTGATGTACCACGTGGGCGTGCGCTACGGCTCCCCTGCCGGTGAAGATTTCGCCGGCCAGGTGATGGAGTTCGTGCGCTATACCGCCATGCAGACCAGCATTGAGCTGGCCCGTGAGCGCGGCCCCTTCCCCGCCATTGATGGCAGCATTTACGACCCCACCAACCTGCTCTGGCAGCCGCCCGTCTCGCTCATCGAGAACCAGCAAGACTGGGGCCGCCCTGAGATCAACTGGCAGTCCATCACGGTTGGCATCAAGCAGTACGGCATCCGCAACGCCGCCCAGACCACCGTGGCCCCCACCGGCACCATCGCCACCGTGGCCGGCTGCGAAGGCTATGGCTGTGAGCCCGTCTTCGCCCTGGCCTACATCCGTCATGTCAACGACAAGGGCAACGATCTGCAGCTCACCTACGCCAGCCCCGCCTTTGAGACCGCCCTCATCGAATCCGGCGTGGACGATCTCAGCCGCCAGGCCATCTTCGAGCAGGTCATGCACGATGGCACCTGCCAGAAGTGCGACGCCGTGCCGCAGGAGATCAAAGACGTTTTCGTGGTCAGCCAGGATATCAGCGCCGATGAACACGTGCGCATGCAGGCCGTTTTGCAGTCCTTTGTGGATAACAGCCTCAGCAAGACCGTCAACTTCCCTGAGACCGCCACCGTGGACGATGTGGCCGATGTTTACATGAATGCCTGGGAACTCGGCTGCAAGGGCATCACCGTTTACGTCACCGGCTCGCGCGACAAGGTCGTGCTCGAAACCCACGCCACTGCCAGCAAGAAGAGCGGCGAAGAACCCGCCCTCACCAATGATGAAGCCGGTCAGCTCAAGATCTGGGCCGAATCGCGCAAACCGCGCCCGCGCTCCCTCATTGGCCGCACCTTCGAGGTCAACACCCCGCTCGGCAAGGCCTTCATCACCATCAATGAGAACGGACAAGCCCAGCCCTTCGAGGTCTTCATCAACACCGCCAAGGCCGGCTCGGATACCGCCTCGGTCAGCGAAGCCATCGGCCGCCTCATCAGCTACGTGCTGCGCCTCGCTTCGCCCATCGAGCCCGCCCAGCGCCTCACCGACCTGGCCCGCCAGCTTTCGGGCATCGGCGGCGGACGCTCGCTCGGCTTTGGTCCCAACCGCGTGCGCTCCCTGCCCGATGGCGTCTCGCAGATCCTCGAAGAATACCTCAACGACCGCGCCCTGCGCCTGGCCGAGGCCGAAAAGGCCAAAGGCGGCGCCTCAGGCACCCCCCTGCTCGACGTGCTCAAGCAGGCCGCCGACGACATGGGCGGCGAACTGACCGAGGTGCACCCCGAGACCCTTATGGGCCTCGCCAGCGCCGACCCCGACGCCCCGGCCCACGTGCACAACTCCACCGCCATCGGCGATCTCTGCCCCGAATGCGGCGAAGGCACCCTGGTCAACGAAGAAGGCTGTCGCAAGTGCTACACCTGCGGCTATAGCGAGTGTTAAAAAGTTCAATAGGTATAGGCGGAGCGTTGCTCCGCCTATACCTATTTGGTGAAAAGCAAATATTTTTTGCCTATCCTACCAACCCGTAGAAAACATATATATTTTCAAAAATTTATATTTAAAAAAGAATAATCAGATTTGTAGGGTTAATTTTATACAGTTTACATAATTCGATAAAGCAACCTTATTTCTGTAAATTCGAATCAGAAATATCCATAGTTCTT
>CAYWLG010000005.1:0-268246 GCA_964459385.1 uncultured Anaerolinea sp. | reverse complement strand
TCAGGATTTTGACTCATAACCCGGAGGTCAGTGGTTCGAATCCACTCCCCGCTACCTTTTTTAAAACGACCAGAAATGGTCGTTTTTGGTTTAAACATGCGTAAATTCCTTATTGAAATTGTTTTACAGAGAATAATGGTTTGGCTTTAAGTACAACCTAATAATATCATTAGGCGCAGGGGAAAAAGACTATCGAAATTGATATAAGTATCAATTCATTTGGGGCAGCATACTAAATAAATAGATTGTGCATATAATTTCTATATGGTTCTATCATGAAAGATTGAGTGAACTATTTTAGTTATTTTTAATATGCTTTCAGTAGGCAAACTTTATATCTGGTAGGTGGGTACTTTATGGTGACACTTGGCAAATATGAACTCCACGAAAAACTAGGGAGAGGTGGCTTCGGCACTGTCTACCGGGCCATGGATACATCGCTTGGGCGAGAAGTTGCGCTCAAGGTATTGCATCCTGAATTGACAATCGATAGGGAATTTGTAGATCGGTTTCGTCAAGAAGCAAAAACATTGGCGCTGCTAGATGATCGTAATATTGTTACGATTCATGAGATCAACGAAGAAAATGGCCGCATTTATATAGCCATGCGTTACCTGCCGGGGGGGAGTCTTAGAAACCTAATTGAAGAAAAGGGGAGAATACAATTTACAGAAGCATTGAAAATCATTACCCAAGTCGCCAGTGGATTGAGTGAAGCTCACAAGAGAGGGGTAATTCACCGTGATATAAAACCTGAGAACATCGTATTTGATTCGCATCACGAAGCAATACTTACCGATTTTGGTTTGGTGCGGGGAGAATCAACAGAGACCCCAATGGCAGTAGATAATATTATGGGAACGCCAAGCTATATAGCTCCTGAAATATGGGATGGCGAAAAGGCGACGGCAGCTTCAGATGAATATGCATTGGGGTGTGTATTTTATGAGATGATCACGGGGAAAAGGTTGTTTGATGGGAAAACAATCCCAGAGATCATGAAGAAGCATGTAGGGGATTACTCAATTTACATTACATATCCAGCAGATGTTCCTGTAGGGGTAAGGGAGGTCATAAGCAAAGCGATTGAAAAAGACCCCCAAAAACGATATAGCTCGGTGCTTGAATTCGCCGAGGCACTTACACCTCAAATTAAAAAAGCTGAATCTTCCCCCAAAAAAGAGGCTGAAGAAACTGGGGTTGAAGTTCGCAATGCTCATGAGATAAGCGTAAAAATAGCGAATGGGGTCATGATGGAGTTTGTTAAAGTTCCAGAGGGGGAATTCTGGATGGGGAGTGACCCGAAAGTGGATAAAGAAGCGCAAAGTTATGATCAGCCGCAACATAGGGTGTACCTAAATGAGTACTGGATTGGAAAATATCCGGTCACGAATAAACAATATCAAGTATTTGTTGAAGAAGCCAACTGGAAACGACCAAGTGGCTGGAGCAGTAATAAAGTTTCCAAAGAGAAAGCAGAACAACCGGTAGGCTGGGTGAGCTGGTATGATGCCGAGGCATTTTGTAAATGGTTGAGCGAAAAAACAATGAAGAAGATAGGCTTACCGACCGAAGCGCAGTGGGAGAAAGCGGCGCGTGGGACGGATGGACGAATCTATCCGTGGGGAAATCAAGCCCCCAGTACCAAATTTGCAAATTATGATGGCAAAGTAGGAGGCGCCATACCAGTGGGCATCTATCCAGCAGGGGCGAGTCCTTATGGAGCACTGGATATGGCTGGAAATGGGTGGGAATGGGTGGCGGACTGGTGCAATGTTACCTACTATAGCCAGAGCCCAACTGATAACCCTGCTGGGCCAATCGCAGGAGAATTTCGTATTCTCCGCGGGGCCTCTTGGATCAGCCCAAAGAACATGATTCGTTCGGCTTTCCGCAACTGGGATAATCCCACAAAAGATTACAGCGATTTTGGCTTTCGGTGTTCACTTGGCTACAGCGTGTCTGAACCCCTGGCCACGCGCGACGAGTTGGAAGCGGAGACGGATCCCAAATTATCTTCTGCGCCAATAAGAACTCCTGTTCGTCCAACCGTACCAGAAAAAGTGCCGGTCCTGCCTAAGAAGAAGTGGCAGCCTTGGCTGATTGGTGTGGTAATGGCTGGAGTGGCATTGGTAACTCTGGCAGTCGGTGCTAGTAATGGCTGGTTTGCCTCTCAGGAAACCCCAACAGCCGCCCCCATAGCAGCTGAAACAACCGCGCCAGTTTTGGGGATCGGTTCAAAGCAGGTCTCTTCCGTTGATGGCATGATGATGGTCTATGTGCCGGCTGGCGATTTTCTCATGGGTTCGTCGAATGAAGAGGGTTACTCTGATGAACACCCTCAGCACACGGTGTACCTGGTTGCCTACTGGATCGATCAGACTGAGGTGACCAACGCCATGTATGAAAAGTGTGTGAATGCAGGAGCCTGTACAGCGCCATCCGGCACTTATTCCGCTACACGTAGTTCTTATTATGGCAATAAGGCTTATGATGATTATCCGGTGATCTTTGTGAGCTGGGATCAGGCGAATGCGTATTGCCAGTGGGTGGGGCGTGAACTACCGACAGAAGCGCAGTGGGAAAAAGCGGCACGGGGGGCGGATGGACGAATCTATCCGTGGGGAAACCAGGCCGCAGATTCATCCTTGGCAAATTATAACAGCAATGTAGGAGATACGGCTGAAGTAGGTAGTTACCCGGCAGGAACCAGTCCCTACGGGGCAATGGATATGGCGGGGAATGTATGGGAGTGGGTGGCAGATTGGTATAGTGATGCATATTACAGCCAGAGCCCAACGAATAATCCATCTGGGCCTGCATCTGGGCAATACCGTTTTCTACGCGGTGGTTCGTGGTTCTATGATGAGTACGACATTCGCTCCGCTGTTCGCTACTGGAACCCTCCATCGAGCGCGGACAATAATCTCGGGTTTCGCTGTTGCCTCTCGCAATAGTTCTGGTATCCGTGTTTCTGGTTTTTCTGAGGTTTTTCTAGTGGGGCAACCCTCGGGTGTGCTATGGGAGAGGGTTTGCCCCCCGCACAATATAAAAGTGAGATTAATTATGACCCAACTTGGAAAATATGAACTCCATGAAAAACTAGGGAGAGGTGGCTTCGGCACTGTCTACCGGGCCTCGGATACCTCTCTTGGACGGGAGGTGGCATTGAAGGTACTACACCCTGAACTCATGATCGAAGAAGGGTTTATCGAACGATTTCGCAAAGAGGCGAGGGTTTTGGCTTCATTGGACAGCCACAATATAGTCACTCTTTACGATATGGGTGAAGTAGATGGTCGTATCTTTATTTCCATGCGTTATTTGTCTGGGGGAAGTCTGAAGAAATTGATACAGGAAAAAGGGGCTATTTCTTTTGATCAAGCATTATCAATTTTTGGGCAGATATTGATTGGTTTACGTGAGGCGCATGCTAAGGGTTTGGTCCACCGCGATTTGAAACCAGAGAATATTCTTTTCGATGCACATCAAGAAGCCGTAATCACCGATTATGGGCTGGTAAGAGATACGAACAGTTCTACAACTGGAACTCCCTTATCGATAGCCACAATTATCGGAACGCCAAGTTACATTGCTCCAGAAATTTGGTCAGGTGAACCTGCCACAGCGGTTTCGGACATATACGCTTTGGGCTGTATCCTTTTCGAAATGATCACCGGGAAGATGCTAGTTAAAGGAAATAGTCTACCCGTGGTGATGAAACAGCATATGGATGGTATCAAAATGCCTGTATTGTGGCCGGAAGGAGTCCCCAAAGGATTTGTTCAAGTAATTCAAAAAGCATTGGCAATAAACCCACAAGAACGTTTTCAAACGGTTGAGGAGTTCGAAAAGGCGTTAGCAATGCTTAGTACTGAATTCAAATCTGGTGCGGCACAAAGACCACAAGATAACCCTGTCCAACACAATAATTCACAGGCAGGTAACGGGAAACAAAAACGGAACTCTTTATTTGTCGCGATAGGGGCTTTAGTGCTTGTAATAGTTGGTGCAATAATTTTACTAATAATCAAAACCTCCCAACAATCAGCATCCTTAGCGGCTGCCACAACTATGACTCAATCACAACTACTGATTGATATACAATCGGAATCTATAAAAATTCAACCAACTTTAACCAAAACGCCTACGCTTGAGAATAAACCCACAGAAGGTTTGTTAGTAACTCCAACGGTAGAACCAGTCTTTGGACAAATCAAAGGAAATGCAAATTGTAGATATGCTCCTGGCCTTGATTACTCGTTAATTAGAACGCTTTCCAATGGAATTATTGTTCCAATAATTGGAAAGAACAATGATGGAAGTTGGGTTAACCTAAGAATAGAACCGACTACAATTAATAGCGGTTTGGTACTTGATAATTGCTGGGTAAGTTCTGGAAGTATTGATATTACTGGGAAAATAATCGTTGTGCTTACTACCACACCAGCGCCATTGACTATTAAGTATAAATTTGACACTACAGAAACATATAGCACTGGATATGTTGTTGATGACGGAAATTTAGATTATTGTGACTTTAACTTTAGGTTTTACGACTCAGAAAGTGAAGCAAGTATTGCTGGTGCAAGAAGTTGTAGTTGCTTAATGGATAATTGGAAGCCTCCAATAAATAACCCGTCTGCTCCAAAACCAATTAGCTGCCAGTTTGCAGTTGTGAAAATCGTAGTTGATGATACTTGGTTCAGATAATTTTAAAATAAGGCATATGTCTATGACCCAACTTGGCAAATACGAACTCCATGAACAACTCGGACGCGGCGGCTTTGGCACGGTTTACCGGGCCATTGATACTACTCTGGGACGTGAAGTGGCATTGAAAGTGCTGCATCCTCAACTTACCACTGACCCAGATTTTCTGGAGCGATTTCGCAACGAGGCGAGGCTGGTGGCCTCACTGGACAGCCCAAACATTGTAACGATCCATGAGCTGGGTGAATCCGAAGGCCGGGTATTTATTGCCATGAAATATCTGGCTGGCGGGTCATTGAAACAGCGCTTGGAAAAAGAAGGTGCGTTGCCCTTTGATGAAGCCGTGCAGATCATGGGGGAAGTTTGTGCCGGCTTGGAAGCAGCGCATAAAAAGGGATTGGTACACCGCGATATCAAGCCAGGCAACATCCTCTTTGATAGTGAAGGCCGGGCTGTGCTCGGAGATTTTGGGCTGGCACGCGCCATTCAGGCATCCAGTGCTTCGGCAGCGAGCAGCACAGGCGGGGTGGGTACCCCGGCTTACCGCGCACCGGAACTTTGGCTGGGGAAACCCCCTGCCAGCCCGGCCACAGATATCTATTCGCTGGGCTGTGTGTTATCAGAGATGTTGAGCGGGAAGATTCTGTTTGACGGGAGTACCACAGAAGAAACGCTGACAAAACATTTGATCACCGGGCCAAACATACCTGAGTCTTACCCTTCAAGTGTTCCTGCAGGTGTATTGACTGTAGTAAAACAAGCGGTCGCAAAAGAAATGAAAGACCGATACCAGAAGGTTACTGAATTTAATGAAGCCCTGACTGCAAGTATACAAAATGGGGACGAGCCATTGCCGATCCCACCTCAATATCGTGAAGAACCCGAACTCTTGATCCCGCGCGACGAGATGGAGGTAGAGCCTGGCCTCAAACCACAATCCGTACTCGTGCCACCCCCCGTTCGTACAACCGTACCAGAAGGGAAGATGCTGACACCAAAGAAGAAATGGCAGTCCTGGCAGATTGTAGCTAGTGGGCTGGTGGTGGTGGCATTGGTGATATTAGCAATCGGGGCTAGTAATGGCTGGTTTGCAGATCAAGTAACCCCGACGGTTCCCCCTATGGCAGAGGGAATTACTACCCCCACGAACAGCGGACAAATCACCCTCTTTCCTACCGAAACGAGCCTGCCCATCCCAACAGCTGCTCCGACTCTGGGGATCGGTTCTACCCAGGTTTCACCCAAAGATGGCATGACGATGGTCTATGTGCCGGCGGGCGATTTTCTTATGGGTTCACCAGATGGAGAGGGTGACCCAGACGAACACCCTCAGCATACGGTGTATCTTAACGCCTACTGGATCGATCAGACAGAAGTGACCAATGCGATGTATGAAAAGTGTGTAACGGCAGGAGCCTGCACAGCACCTTCAGATAATTCATCCTTCAGGCGTGATTCTTATTATGGAAACACAGAATACGACAATTATCCGGTGATCTACGTGAGTTGGTATCAGGCGAACACGTATTGCCAGTGGGCGGGCAGGGAACTGCCGACCGAGGCGCAGTGGGAGAAAGCGGCCCGGGGGACAGATGGAAGAACTTATCCGTGGGGCAATCAAGCCCCAGATTCAACCCTGGCGAATTACAATGGCAATGTAGAAGATACAACAGAGGTAGGCAGTTACCCGGCCGGTGCCAGCCCCTATGGGGCATTGGACATGGCAGGGAACGTATGGGAATGGGTGGCGGATTGGTATGGTGAGAATTACTACGCCAGTAGCCCAACAAATGATCCCGCTGGCCCGGCATCCGGGGATTACCGAACTGTGCGCGAGGGCTCGTGGAACTATAATGAGGCCAACATTCGCTCCGCCGACCGCAACAGGCTCAGTGCTTCGTATTCGAGCCACTACAACGGCTTGCGTTGTTCCCTTAGCGCCAGCGTATCCCCGTAGGGTACCCGCAATGAATTTGATTCCTGATCTTCTGATTTCTGTATTTCTGGTTTTTTCTCCGGGGGGTGCAGCACCCTTCGGGTGTGCTTCGCGAGGAGATTTGCCCCCTTGCAATAAATTTATCAGGCAAACACAAAAGCCCGGGTCCCCTTCTGTTTCAGAACTGGATCCGGACGGCTTTTTAGAGCAATGTCACGGCTGTAAAATTGTAAAAAGGTATAAAAGAACAAAGAAAGACATATTTTTACAAACATTTCATCATTTGCCTATTGAAAAAAAATATTTCCGATGTATGATTAATGCAAGCTTTTTATTTGGGTGGGGTAATCATGGAGAAAACGCCTGATTCAGAATATATGAAGATTGCCGAAGCGGCGCGCTTTTTAGGGGTGACACAGCGCTGGGTATACCACCGCGTACTTTCAGGGGAACTGCCGGCTTCCAAAGTGGGGGGGCTTTACTTTATTAGCCGCAAAGATCTGCAGGCACTGCTAGCTGCCCGGCGTGTCTCCCCGGAACCTGAAGGAGAAAAGAAAAGCGAACCGGCCCTTCCCAGGCTAAAATGTGGGTTTTGTTATCATTTGTTGAAGTCCGATGATGAGATTGGCGGCACCTGTGAAAAGGAAGGCTGCCAGGAATTCATCTGTAAACAATGTTGGAACTTGAACATTCACACCTGCGCGCAGCATTCTCCCAACCGCGAACAGCGTCTTCGAAAAGCCCAGGAGCAAAAGCAGGCCGGGCTGTTGCCTGTGCTTGTCAAAGCGAATGAGGCGCATCTGGCTGAGACCACCTTTCTCAATCGTATTCATTCTCATCTAACTTCTTTTTCGACGCTGATCCATCCGACTACAGGGGAGGCAGTGAACATCTCCTCCTGGGAGGAGATCCTTGAAACTGGGGATGAACGGACTGAGTTGATGCACTTGCTGGGGAAGGTGGTTCTCGATAGCGCAACTATCTCGGCGCTTCCTTTGAACGCCTGGCATCATTACACGGCAAAGAATAAAGGGAAGAAGACCAGCTCTTTAGAAATTCATGTGCAGGTGATTAGTCGTATGGACGAGATGGCTCGAGATGGTTTTGATGCAGCCCCCCTCTCGTTGGATGTGTTAAATCTCTGGATCGAAAGATTGATCGAAGCCCCTGCCAAAACCGGCAATTTTAATATGGTGCTCTTGGCAGCGACCACGGGTTGGGATGAATCTGCTTGTGCTGCGATCACGGGCGCTCAGGGTTACCCCTTCAGTCACCGCCTGGCAATGCTTTATTTATTTGATATGCCCGGCAATGCGCTCATCTATAACGCTTCAGATGATCGTTCACGTCGCTATGCACAACTTTTTAGCCCTGTGCTGGGTTCAGAAGAATTGCATCAACTGATCCAGGCGATAAATGAAAAGTTGGCAGTCTATGGAAGTATCACCCTGGAAGAGGCTGCGGTACTTTTCCCGGAACAAAAAGAAAAGTTAAAGGAAGCCTTCGAAGCAATAGCTGGAGTAGGGAAATATAAAATCACAGAAGTCAAAGACATGGGGATTGCATTGATCAAGTAATAATTCAAAAGCGCCATATTTCATAGTTGGTTCAGGAGGAAAAAGATGGGTCTCAACAAGAAAACAATGTGGGAATACGGGAAGAGCGTTTTACGGGAATTACTTAAAGAGCCAGAGAAAGCAGAAGGGGTAAAACCGGCAAGGCTTGACGATCTAAAGCTCGATGATATGAAGCGGGAAAAAGTGCGTCTTGAGTTGGAAGAACGAAAGACCCTGAACGAAGTACGCGAGTTGGAAGCTCAGAAACGTAAATTATTCGAAGAAGGGGTTAAGTCGGCTGGTTCTCGAGAAGCCAAGATCATTGCCCGCAAGATCAAAGAAGTGGATGGTCAGGCAGCCAATATGGATCGTTTGCTGGATTCTCTCTCGCAGCAAACCCGCCTGATCAATGGCCTCATTCAGGCAAAAGACCTGGCCCGTATTCAAAAAGAATCGGGTATTGGCGCCATGCTGCAAAACCTTGATATGCAGGAACTGGTAATGTTCATTGATAACTCATTTATCGATGGTGAATTCAATACGACCAAAATGAATGAGATGCTGGGTGTTCTTGATCGTCAAGGACTGGATCATAACAAGGTGGAAGATTCCGACATCACTGATATCATGAAACAATTTGAAACTGCGCGTGAAGCTCGCGATGACCCTGAAATCCTTGACCAAAAATATCAAGAATTCAACGAGAAAATGGAAGCCAAACGAACAGCGAAGGAAAATCCCGAGTTTGAAGACGAGAGCTAGAGCATGCCTGTTGATCTGAGCGCTTCCATCTACTCGCAGTACCTGCGTGTATACAAAATTGCTGTTGCGGCCGAACGAGACGGTCGCCGCAACGAAGCCGCCAGCGCATATTTGCAGGCAGCCGAATTTATGCGCAGCTACGCCAAATACGCATTGGATCCGTCTGTAAAACAAAAACGCCTCGAGAAAGCGGATGCACTTGAAAGCAAAGGCCGCCACATGGGAAAATTCCCTGATGAGCCCTCGAAGGGAAAATCAGTAAATTCATCGTCGGCTGAACGAGGGTCCAGGAATGAAAGCAATGGTGACAAACAAGCAGAGGATGATTTTGAAGAGCAAATCAAACAACTGATCATTCGTACCAAAACCACATGGGATGATGTGGCGGGTATGGAGGACACCAAAGCCGCCATCAAGACGGCCTATTTTGAAGTGCTCGCAAAAAAACCTCCCAACGTTGAAGTGAGCGGGGCAAGAGGGATTCTTCTTTATGGGCCGCCAGGAACAGGGAAGACACTCCTGGCTGCAGCCACTGCAGGGAATTTGGACGCTACATTTTTTAGTGCCAAAGCCAGTGATATGCTTTCCAAATGGTTTGGTGAAAGTACCCAAAAAGTCTCGGCATTGTTCAGGGTTGCCAGAAAATCAAGCCCCTCGGTAATTTTTATGGATGAAATCGAGGCGCTGGCGATTTCGCGTACTGAAAGCGTTGGCACAGCCAATATGCAGGTAGTCAGTACTTTACTGGCAGAGTTGGATGGGTTGGAATTCAAGGAAAATGATCAGTTTGTTCTTACCATTGGCGCTACCAATGTTCCCTGGGTGCTTGATACCGGCATTCTTCGTCGATTTCCCAAAAGGATTTACGTTCCATTGCCTGATCGAAATTTGCGTGAGGCCATTCTTGCCATTCATCTAGAGAAAAAAGGGCACCATTCATCTGTCCCTTTGACCGAATTGGCTGAGAAGACAGAGGGTTTTTCTGGTGATGAAATTCGCCAATTGTGCAGCACTGCGATTGAAGTCATGATTCGCCGTAAGAACCCTGATTCGTTGAAGATTGTGGATAAAGGCCGTGATGCGGTACGCGAATATACCATCAAAGTAGATACGATTACCGCAGATGAGTTTTCTTTTGCATTCACCCAGGTCAAACCGATCACTACCCCTGAAGCGATAAAGCGGTTTGAAAATTGGGCGAATAATTCAAAATGAATCATGGGAGGGAGTCATGTTGCCAGACCCCAAAGACGTAGCCAAAGGAATTAAATATCTCTTTCGAAGTAAGGAAGAGAAGCAAAATGCCATTGAAATGGAGCGTGATGTGCAATTACGGCAGGGTAAGAGTAGAATCCGCTCCCATATCAATCATCAGAAAGAAATGATTCCAAGGCTGCGTGGGTTGGCAAAGCGGGCCTTGTCTATGGGAGACGAGGGACGATTCCAGCAAATTGGTAAGCAGGTGATCTGGACCGAGAACGACATCGTGCGTTGGGAAAAATATGCGCTGACTCTGGAAATGCTGGAAGCCCGCCGCGACCAGGTAAGAGCCTCATCTGATCTGATCCATACCGTCAAGATCATGACAGATTCAATGACCGAGTTGGCGGGGACAGAACAGGTGAGCAAACTTCAAGAACAACTTGATCGCAGTCTCGCTCAAACAGAGTCGATGGATGACCGCATTAACGTCATGATGGACATGATGGATTCCACCTTATCTGCTGGCATCCCCGCAGATGAAAGTGCTTTAGAGAAATTACGTGAAAGTCTGGGTGAAGAAATTGTCACACAAGAATCGGCTCAATTTGATAAGGATATTGAGCTTGGTTTGGAAAAGATCCGCAAACAATTAGAAAACGAAAAAAACAAAAAGGAAGAATAAAACCGAATCCCAATTCGTAAATCAGGAGGGATAGAAGTGGCAGAAGAAAGTTTGGAGAGTTTAATGCAAATTGGACTGAAGGAATTTCAGTCCAGTTTGCAATGCCGTGCAAAAGGAGAATTGGCAGCAGCTCGAATTCACTTACTATTGGCATCTGAAAAACTTTTCAAAGCCTCTGCCCTTTCAACCGGGGTATTGCGTGATTCGCGTAAAAAGCTTGGCGAGCAATTATTGGAGGAAGCTAATTCGCTGGAGCAAACAGGTTTGCCATTGCCGCTTTCTGTTCCATCAAATAAAACGGCTTTGAACATTGGTGATGATTCTCAGGCAGAGAGTTGGATCGTAAAAGAACGCCCCAATGTGCGTTTTGAAGATATCGCCGGATTGGAAAATGTGAAGGAACAAATTCGGTTGAAACTGCTCTATCCATTTACCCATAAAGAGATCGCCTCTCAATATGGAATATCTGCGGGAGGGGGGATGCTTCTTTATGGGCCGCCAGGGACTGGTAAAACAATGATCGCCCGTGCAGTAGCCGGCGAGATTGATGCTGCCTTTTTTTCTATCACACCCTCCGAGATCATGAGCCAGTGGGTGGGGGTGGCAGAACAAAACATTACACGTCTTTTTTCAGAGGCGGGGTCTTATCCTTTGAGTGTGATCTTTCTGGATGAAATGGAATCGCTCTCTCCAAAACGCAGGCAATCGGGTTCAACAATCATGGTACGCGTCGTTCCACAATTGCTGGCAGAATTGGATGGCTTTTCAAAGCGATCAAATCCATTACTCCTTATTGGAGCAACCAATGAACCTTGGGCCTTGGATCCGGCCATGTTGCGACCGGGTCGTTTGGATCGGCTTGTTTATGTTCCACCCCCTGACCTTCCGGCACGGCAAAAAATACTGGAGATGAATCTCAAACAGGCGCCGGTTGATGAATTGGTGGATTTGCTAGAGATCGCTAGCAAGTGTGAGGGCTTTAGCGGTGCGGATATGGCCGAGTTATCCAAGCGCACGCGGGAGAAAGTATTTAGTGAGGCTGTGCATGAGGGAAATTTCCGCCCAATTCGGCAGGCCGACTTATCAGAAGTGGCTGGATCAATGCAGCCTTCAATTCGCAGACAAGAGGTCGAGCTTTATGAAGATTTTGCTTCCGGCAAGTTTGGCGCTAATAAACGAAGGTGATTTATTTAGGGAGGAGCAATGAATAAAAAATCATCTCAAACGGTCGGCAAATATGAAATCCTCGAGAAATTGGGGGAGGGCGGTTTTGGTATCGTTTATAAAGCCAACGATACTACCCTTGATCGACTGGTTGCGATCAAACAATTGAAGGTTGAACTATCCTCCTCACCAGAATACCTGGAGCGCTTTAAACGAGAGTCACGCTTGATGGGGTCACTTAATCACCCCAACATTGTAAAAATGCTCGAAGTCCTTGAGGATTCAGGCCGCTATTTCATCGTTATGGAATACATGCCGGGTGGTTCACTGGCAGACAGGTTAGTGGGAGGGAAATCCTTATCTCTGGAGAAAACCCTGGAGATCCTTCAACCGATTGCCAAAGCGATCGATTACGCTCACAGCAAGAATCTTATTCATCGCGACATTAAACCCTCAAACATCTTATTTATGGAAGGTGATGAGCCAGTATTAACTGATTTTGGTCTGGTGAAATCACTAGATACAAAAGGGCAGACGACAACCGGGGTGGCATTTGGTACTCCCCAATACATGTCGCCTGAACAAATACTGTGCCGTGAACTCACCCCCGCCACTGATGAATATGCACTTGCAGTTGTTGCCTTTCAGATGCTATCAGGGATCATTCCCTTCGATGGCGATACACCATTTGAAATACAGGAAAGTCAAGTACACAAAGATGTACCGGACATACTTGGGGTGAATAGGTCATTGCCAGAAGAAAGCACGGCTATTTTTATGAAGGCGTTGGCGAAGAAACCAGAAGAACGTTTTGGTTCTGCCAGAGCGCTAATAAATGAATTGGACGATATTGCGGATAAACGGAAAGCCGCTCTGAGTCAAGAAAAATTTAACACTGCTCTAGAGAAAATGAGAGAGAAGGATTATGAAGGAGCTGCGAGTCTACTTAGCGAGTTGTTGGCAATTCGCCCTGATGAAAAGATGGAAAATGTACTAAGTGAGTGCAAGCGGCGTGAAATGTTATTGGTTGATTATAAATTGGCACATACTCAGATGGATCAAATTTTGGAAAAGTTGAAGAATCTTGAGGCGGATGAGAAATGGATTATCGGGAATGGCGACTACGGTATTGTTAGAAGTCGAGGTGAGAAGATTGTCAGAGAAAGTGTTGATAGCCAAATAATCAGTGCAGACGAGGAGCGACAAGTTAACAAATGGATAATTTTTACCATGATTTTCATATCTGTTTCGATAATTTGTTCAATCATTTCTTCTTTTGTTCCACAAAGTTCAGCGGTTGATGTTTTTGTTGCCGGTGGAATTGTGATACTAGTTGCGTTGGGTATCGTTATATATTTTGGCCAAAATAGTCTATGAATAATCAAATTTTCTGCCCATCCAATCACCTGATACTTGACCAGCCCCGCTGCCCAATTTGCGGTTGGCAACGACCACCTGTCACCACTCTGGGGTCATTGCTTTGGCCCCCGGTTGTCTTTCCTTCCGGGATTGGAGGCCCGGCTCAGGAATCTTTCTTTACGCCTGGAATTGCCAATGGAGTGGGTGTATTTCCTTTGCGGTCGAGTGAGTTGGTTGGGATTGCTCAAAATGATGGGAGGATCCTTTGGCGTACAGAACCCTCACCAGAGCAATTTCCACGGCAGTTTGTTAATTGGTCTGGCAAGTTGCTCACAGTGGTCCCCGATGACCGCTCCCTTGAAGAAGCCGAGAATGGAAAACTTGTCCAGATAGATCCACAAACAGGTGCAATGGAACAGCTCTGGCAAGGGTATGGTTTTACCATGACTTCCCCGGTTTTTAACGATGAATTTCTTTTTGTGCGAACGGCACGTCCGCGGATGGTTGCTTTCGCGCGTAAGGCCCTATCCCAACCGATCTGGGAAGTTCCCTTGAAAACATATAAACCCCTCGCGCCGGTATTGACAGGGGATATGGTGATTGCCTGGGATGGTGAAGTCACACGAGAACAAATGGTCATGAAAGCCTTTCATCTCACTGATGGAAAATTGGCTTGGCAGACGGATATTTCCGATATCGATACACAACCTGCAGTTTGCAATAATGTGATCGTTTATCGCACCTCGAAACACCGCCTGACAGCGATCAGCAGTAAAAAGGGCGAGTTGCTTTGGCAGAAAGATTTTGAGCGGATTTACAGTGGTATTTACTCTACGTATGGTCAACTTTATTTTGTGGCCCGTGACCTTGTTGGTTTTGGAGAGGAAGGTCACTACACCTTATTTTGTCTGGAATCGACAAATGGCGAGATTAATTGGAAAACGCCACTGGGTATCCGTGCTCAAGAGATACAACCGTTGCCTGACGGAAATTTATTGATTGGCATGGGCGATCCGAGAATTGTAATTTGTTCCAGCCAGGACGGCTCGTTGATCTGGGAACATAGTTTTGGTCAGGAGAAGATTAACCGGGTCCAAACACATTTAGTGGTGTGTGATGGTGTCTGTTGGGTAGGAACGTATGAAGGTATCGTCGCTGCCATCCAAGTTACATCAATTATTAAGTCGAGTGATGACCCCGAGACCCTTGTTCACACTGAGAAATTTGAGGAAGCAGCTTGTGCATATGCTATTAGGGGAAACTTTAATGAATCTGCCCAAATTTATGAAAATAAATTAGGACAGTTACAAAAGGCGTTAATTCTTTATGAAAAGGCTGATAATGCCACTGGTCAAGCGCGAGTGCATCTGGCAATGGGGGATGAATTTTCGGCTGCCGAGCTGTATGAAAAAGAAGGCCAACTGGAAAAAGCTGCGGAGCTTTTCGAAAAATCAAATGAACTTCATAGAGCATTAACTCTTTATAGAAAGCTAAATAAAACGAAAGATATCAAGCGCTTAATTGACCTTGTCCCTCCGCAATTCAGTGATATTGAGGAACTGGAAGCAGAAGGAAAATACAAAGAAGCTGGTATTTTGGCCGGTAAGCTCGATGAATATGAAAAAGCGTATAACCTGTTTGAAAAAGCCGGTCATAGCTCTGAAGATTTAGCATTTGAAGCCCTGCAAAAATTATGTGATCTTTCACCAGAACAATGGTCTCTTGAAAAACTTGTTGCTCAGACACGAGAACGGGGATTATTTGCTGCTCAAGCCTCTGCTTTGGAAAAATTAGAAAACTATTGTGAAGCCGCTGAGGCGTATTTACAGGCTGCCCTTGAATTAGAAACACATGAATCCACCAAGAAAGAGCTGATCATTCGTTTTTATGAACAAGCGCATAAATATTTTGACCATGAAGGGATGCTTGAAAAGGCGAAACAATGTCAGGCTCGACTTCGATTTTACAAGAGACTTCCGTACATTTCCATCGTCGATAAAACCACAAAGACTTTCAAGCAAGGTGAGACCATTAATTTGACTGTTGAACTTCAAAATAGAGGATTCGGGAGGGCTGACTCCATTCAACTTCAAGTGGAAGGGGAAAATTATCAGATCAACGACCTGGGCATGTCAGGAATCGTTAAGCATCTTGGAATAAACGAACACTTATTGGTGTTATTTTCTTTTCGACCACTTGATAACAAATTCTTTGGTGCTACCCCTTTTATTTTGCGGTGCAGTTGGCAAGATAAAAATGGGGTTTTAGTCCAAGAAAAAACAAATATCTTCGTAACCGTGGAAGAGAGTCGAGAAACCCCAATCATTATCCAAAACGCCGAACAAGTAGTCTCAGGAAAAGGATATCAGGTAAAAGGCGATGTTGTTGAAAATGGCGGAAATAAACATGTTGGTGATCAGATCATTCGCCAGAACGGCAGGACCCATGTGATTGATGCTGAGTATGGTGATATCAGCGATTCAAGATTATTGAAGAAGTGTCCGGAATGTGGCCAGCCCCTAGAAAAGGATGCGGAATATTGTAATCGTTGTGGCCGCAAATTGGAAAACAAATCGTAGGCAAGGGAGCAGAACATGGCAGAGTCGGATCAAACACGTGATAATTTTTCTGAAAGACTTGAGCAGATGCGCCTGGCTCATGAAAAACTGCTTAATGAGGATATAGCCAAGTTAAGCAAATCATTTTCAGGTGAAAGAATTTCTGCGAGCGAACTCTCTGCGAGCTTTTCAAAAACAGAATTCGTTCTTCATAAAAGCGTTCCAATTCCTCCTCCTCTTCCACAAGCAAGAAATGCGCTCGTCAACATGACAAATTCCAGTCCATTAAAGGCATTGGACGAGCTTTTCTTTTCATCTTTTAATTTAGGAAAGCATCTTGCATTCTCAAAGTTGTCTTATCCAACGATCTTTTGCGAAAGTTTGGAAGAGTTCTTTATACCATTCATGGCTGACTTGAATTTCTCAACACAAACAAAAAAGCAGGAGTTGCAAAGGTTGATAGCCGAAGCTCAGAAAATGGCTGAGGCTAAGCAGGGTGGAATATTTGGGGTCAATTTTCCAGGCCGGGGCTGCTACCTGAATGGCTGGTTATTTGCGAAACTTGCCAAAATTGACCCAAGTGCAGTTCCTGATCACCCAGAAGTTTTTAGCAAAGTCTTGGCCACCGCAGCTCACGAAAAGTTGGGACATGGTTTTTTGAGCGTCTATTCCACCCTAGGTCAGCTAAAAACTGAGTTGGGCATATCGCTAACCCAAATTGCATCGCAGTTTGGCATGTATCCATCAGATGATCCAATCCTTCAATTGAGAAATCAACAAAATTCAATCCTCTTCGATGTTTCCCAGTTCTTGGAAGAAGGGTGGGCAACATTTATCGAAGATTATGTCAAAATGAATTTTCTTCAAACATCTCAAAGCCCTGAACATTCTCTTCAAGCAATAATTGATAGTTCGTCTTCGCTCCCAAAAGAACTATGCGATTCGTTTCTTCTAGCTGTTCAGAGGATATTCCTGACGGAATCAGTATCAACTTCGGATGTTCTAGATGCTATAAATTTTCTCGCACAAGTTGGAGAAAAATTCGATGATGTTTTCACAAGTTCACTTCATCAGCCCCTGCGTTATGCGTTAGGCGAATTGCTTTGCCTTCAATGTGCATTAAATTGCGGTGTTGAATGCGTCCCGTATGGGGTATTAATCGCAGCTAATATTTCATTTGACCCAACAAAAATAAGCTTGACTGATTTAAGCTTGTTACTAAAAAAAGATCCTCGCTTAAACCCCGATGTTCGCCTGGCTGCTATAAGCAAATTAAAACTGGACAACAAAGGAAATGTGCAAGAATTAGCGGAACGGGTAAGCGCAGAATTGAGCTTCAGTATTCCATCCGAAGTTAAAAGCTGAAACGGGAGTGAATATGGAAATTGAGAAGAATACTAAAGTACCTATTGCCAAGGCCTATTCAATTGAGGATCTTTCCGGTTGGTTCGGAAAATGGTTCCATGTTCCAGATGGGAAACAAGGGATAATTTTGTATAGAGATAATAAATACGAGCTTTTTCCTTCGGGAAAACGCCCGGTGATTCGCCCTTTTGATCGGTGGATTGAAAAAGGGACAAAAATTCGATTGGGATATATCCCATTGGGAGCTTTTGAAATTCCGGCAAGGTTTTCGGCTTTACCTTGTGGAGATAGTGAACCAATTGATGTCAGTATGATACTACTGGTTGAGGTAAGTGCCCCTGCGTTGTTCTTTTCCAAGATTGTATTTCCTGCGGGAGAGTTGGTGGAACTTCCTGACTTGGAGCCGGTCTCATTGCGAAAAAAAATCGGCGAGGTGCTTTTACAGTATGAAAGAGAAGACATTCTTTCAAAAGTGCCTGTAGAAAATATTTCAACAGAAATTATTCAACTAGTGGCTCCATTATTTCCTCAATTCGGGTTGAAATTGCTGGAAATGTCATTCTTAGTGTTTCAGCGGTCAGATCACAGATCAATTGAAGAAAGCAAGATTTCAGAGATCGAAGAAAAGGCACTAAAAACCTTGACCAATGATGCTGAACTGACGACTCGTTCTGAAATGAACGAGGTAATCAAAAAAGTTTTCCCAGATTCTGTACGTTTGGATGCACAAAAACCCCGACCTCTCTCAGAAGTAATAGATGCCTTTCACCAAGTTAAGCGCCTTGAAAACCGTCCAAAACAGCACTGGATGCTCACGGCTCTTTCAAACAAAGGGATTGATGAGGCGGATGATAAGACACAAAATGTATTGCGAAAATGGCAAAGAATGGAAATAAATTGGATCATTCTGTTATTGTTAATCGGTTCTGGCCTGACTTATATTTTCTATCGCTTCGGTTTTGATCTCACGAGTGGTGAAATCATAGGATCACTCGTCGGCATTTGGGGGTTGATCATTTCTCTTCTTCTACATTCCATCAGAAAGCTAGTTGACAAAAAAGAAACTGTCATGCTTGCAAAGAATGGCCTTGCAGGGGTTAACTCAGGGAAGCTGGTTGGGCTGGAGATGAGATCTGAGGTGGATAAACTAGTTCGCCAGCAATGTGCTATGGAATTGAAGCATGTAAGTGAAATTTTGAATAATTCTAGAGCAAAGTTGTATGACGAAGGTCAGACCGTACTTGCATTAAAAATTAAAGAGCTGGAAAAATCACTGGAGGAAAAACAAAAAAAAGTTCTTGATGTATCAAACACGAAACCATTTTACCTGACCCAGATGACAGTAACTGATATTGAGTGGCAACGGCTTTTGGATCAGGAAGAACTTTCTTTGCAAGAATCCAAGGTATTAGGCTTGATGACCGAAGCTTTTCAATTCGCTATCCCAAATGTGAATGTCGAAGACATCAACAAAATTGAAAATCAATTGCAAGTTTTCAACGACAGCTTTTATGATCGCTCTAGGTTAAGTTGATAAAAAAGGAGAGAAAAATGAGTCCTCTATTTGGTAAGAAATGCACGGTATGTGATTTTGTGAATAATTCTGATGCTAGATATTGCAGCAAGTGCGGAAGCCCTCTGGCAGGTGGGACGGGTAAGAAATGCAGCGTTTGTGGGGCTGATAATGCAAATGACGCCACTTTTTGTAAAAAGTGCGGGCGCCCACTGGCTGCCAATGAGGAAGCTGAATTACACGGCAATCATTGGGCGAGACGCGACAATGATTTTGCCATAAAAATAAATGTCTCTGATCTACCAGGGTTGTTGAGTAAAAAACTCGAAGTAGAAATTGGCACACAGGCTTTGATCGTTAGCAACAGCACAGCCCAAGAAATCTTGCCCCCCGGCGTTTATACTCTAGATTCGGTTGGAAAGACGGTAGCCAATTGGCTGTCTGGAGTACCCAAAACTGTTACTGCATTGCTTGTTGAAACATCTCCCAAAGAAATTGTAATTCCCATCCAAAACCGGTTTACCTCCGACCCGTTACCAATCAGTCTCAGTATGCGCATAGTGGTAGAGGTCGAAAATGCCTCAAAGTTCCTTGTCTCGGCCCTTAGTAATCGCGAGCGTTATTCAACAGACGATCTAAAAGCCTACATCGAACCTGAAATCGCCTATACAGCGAACAAATACTTGCAAGATCATACCCTTGAACAATTGGTGGAAAATCCGTCTACTCGCAAAGAATTGGAACTTGCCGTAGAAGAGGCCTTACGTATTACCTTTGCGCAATATGGTTTAAAGCTGGTATTTCTGAGAACTGTTGAAATGGATCTTGAGACCTTCGACAAAATTAAGGGGATCAAAGGGAAATATTCCCTGATCGTCGAAGAAGGTCTTGCTGAGTTGAATGGCAAAGAAGACGTTCTCGAGTTGCAGAAAAGTGTCGATCTATTTGACCTCGCGGAGAGAACTTCCAAAATTGAAAAAGATGAGAAATTGGCCGAATTAAATCGCCGTATTCACCAGGCCGCTTTGTCTTCAAAAATGGACGATGTTCGCAGCGAAGCCGATTTTGAAAAATTCCTGGATAGTATTGACCGTGAAAAATTGCTGGCTAAAAAAGATCGTGAAGACTTACTGCGAGGATGGCGTGAAGAGGCAGAAGATCACGATCGCGCGCGGGCTTTCTTGCTGGCCAAAACTGAAGTTGATGAAAAATTCCAATTGCGTGCGATAGAGATTAAATCAACAGGGGAACTTGCTGTTCAAGAACAAGATTTCCGGCTTGAATTGGAGCGAAAACGGGCTGGTCTTTCTATTCAGATTGAAGAAGAAAAATGGCAGGCAGATATTCGCCGTCGAAAAATGTACGACGACCTTGAAAAAGCTGAAGCTGAGGATGATATTGACCTCTTGATCAAGCTGAAGAAAGAAAAAATGCTTCTCGAAAATCAAGAAGCTGAACTGGCCATGAACCGACGTTTGGCTGAGGCGCGTGCTAATATCGATATGGAAATTGCGCGGCAAGATGCTGAGCATAAGCGTGAGTTGGAACGGCTGGATAAACTAAGCACTCTAGGCACCGAGGCACTGATCGCGGCATCATCTGTTGAACAGGGGAAAATTCTGCAGGATTTGAAACGTACAGAACTGTTAAAAGGTATGAGTGAAGAACAAATTCTGGCGATGGCTGCCGAAAAGTCGCCGGAACTTGGCCGTGTGTTTGAAGAAAAGTATCGTGCGATTGCTGAAGGAAAAGCGGATCAACGTGAGCGCGAAATGTACGAGAAATTACTTGCCAGCAATCAGAACAGCCAGCAAGTGTTGCTTGATCTCCAGAAAGATGCAATGGACCGCTTACAGCAAATGTCTCAACACAACATTGATGCCATAAAGGACGTAAGTTCAAGTTTCGCTAATGGGTCTGGAACGGTCATCATTGGCGGACCCATGGGCGGTTCGGTGATAAGAACTTCCAAGTCAGGAGTAACCGACTCTTATGAAACAAAAACGTGTCCATCCTGTGGGCGACAAGTGGCCGTGGACTCGCGTTTCTGCGAATTTTGCGGGAACGTCTTCAAAGATGTGAAATAACTTTATGGGGGCGTATGAATAAACGACTGATACTTTCGATTTTCGTTACACTTTGTTTGCTGGTTCTTAGTGTGATTCCTTGCTTTGCAGATTCACCGATCTTTTTGAATATCTCGACTGTGGATTCTACCAACTTCCCGACCGTTTTAGTGAATTTTACGGCATGGGATTCTAATGGCATACCGTTAACTGATCTGACGACGGACAATATATTTATTCAAGAAGACAACTTGTCAGAAATTCACCCGGTTTCACTGGTAGCCAATACCGATGCCCAGCTTTCTGTGGTGCTTGTCCTCGATGTGTCTGGGTCCATGGCTGGTCAGCCGCTGACAGACGCAAAAAATGCCGCCAACCGATTTTTGGATAGGTTGAATAAATCTGACGAAGCGGCAGTGATCGCGTTCTCTGATAAGGTTGATACCGATCCGGCCAGTATCAATGTTAAAAAAGAGGTGGGCTTTTCAAATGACCTGGTCAATGCCTATGACTTGATCGAAGGATTGACCGCAAGCGGGGGAACAGAGGTTTACAACGCGGTAGAAAAAGCGGTGAAGATGGTATCAGCATTGCCAGCGGGGCATCGTGCGATTTTGCTCTTTACGGATGGCAAGAATGACCCTGCGAATGTAGGTGATCCACAGGCGGGGATCTCTCTTGCCAAAGAGGCGGGCATCCCTATCTTTGCCATAGGCCTGGGCAGCGATATTGACGAAAAGTATCTGCAATCCCTCACCAGTGAAACAGGTGGTTTTTACCGTTCCACACCGCGTTCATCTGAACTAAGTGACCTTTTTTATAACATGGCCATTTTACTCAAAACAGACTACACCGCAAATTATTCATCTTCCTTACCGTCCGATGGCAAGAGTCATAACATTTCATTTAGACTAGAGTCTGCCGGTAGTGAGGCGCTTGCCGAAGCGAAAATGGGCCAAATTCCACTTGCTTCAACCCCAGAGCCGACCGCTGCAGAAATTACCCCCGTAGTGACTGAATCTGTTCAAAATGACCAGATGGAATCAGGTAATTTCAATCTTGTCAATTGGTTGCTTCAAAATATTTGGGCGGATCTTCTAATTCTCATGGTTTTAGCTGGGGCGGTATTCAGCTTGATCCGCTCGCGGAAAAAGGCCCTTGAATTTGTCGAAAAATGTGGGAAATGCGGTGCGGTGCTGACTGAACCCGGTGCCTGCCAGATCTGCGGTTCGACCCAAAGGATCAAAACGCGGAAATAAAAGAGAGGGTTTTAATGGCAGATATTTTCATTGGGAAATATAAGATCCTGGCTGAAATTGGCAAAGGTGGCTTTGGCACGGTGTACCGCGCTCTGGATACGGTTTTGGATGTGGAACGGGCCGTGAAGGTGCTTCACCCGTTGCTTGTTTCAGATAACATCTTTCTGGCAAGGTTCAAGCAAGAAGCGCAATTAGCCGCCAAACTGGATCATCCCAATCTTGTACCGGTGGTGGATTTTGGCGAAGACAACGGTCGATTCTTCCTGGTCATGAAGTACATGCCGGGTGGCTCGCTGAAGGATCGGATCGATCAAAATGGCCCTTGGGATGAAAAAACGGCGATAAATATTCTCGAACAGGCAGGTCGGGGAGTGGATTATGCTCATGAACGAGGCATTATTCACCGCGATCTCAAACCGCGTAATATTCTTTTCGATGAGGATGGCTCGGTGAGGGTAGCTGACCTGGGCTTTGCCAAATCATTGTCTGAGGAAAGCAGCACCAGCTTGAGCTCATCTGGAATCATGCTGGGTACACCTGCCTACATGGCGCCAGAAATTTGGCGCGGAAGACCAGCCTCACCCGCATCCGATATCTACAGCACGGGCTGCATCTTTTACGAGATGCTCACTGGCAAGATATTGTTCGAGGGCGATAGTCCTGCTGATATGATGACAAAACATGTGCTGGATGGGCCACAGCTTGACGAAATGCTGCCAGCGCAAACGAAGACGGTGTTGTTGCGGACCTTAGCCATGGAGCCAGCGGATCGCTACAAGACCATAAGTGAGTTTACCTCCAAACTCAAGGCACTGGAAAGGAAAGAAACCAAACCTCAGGAAACACCCGCGTCGAAAGAGTCCTCCACGTGTAAAGAATCAAATCTACTGACAAAAAGGAATGAGCAGGAGGCAGTGGAAGAACTGCCCTCCGTTCCAATAAAGCCTCCCCAGCCGCCCAAGTTAGTAGAAAAGCCGTTCCTTTCAATAAGGAACCCAAAGCCCTGGCTTATTGGTGCGATAGCAGGCGCGGGAATCGCAATATTGGTGTTTATCGCAGGTTCTGCTAGGGGCTGGTTCAGTCTTCCCGCAACCCCAACAGCCACCCCTATAACTTCTGTAGTAACAGCCCTGACATATACTGCACAAATTACCCTCTTACCTACCGAAACGAGCCTGCCCGGCTCAACCGCTGTGCCCATCTCGACGCAGATCTCATCTGTTGATGGTATGACAATGGTTTATGTACCAGAAGGAAATTTCTTGATGGGCTCGCCGGATGATGTGGGTGACCCGGATGAACACCCGCAGCACACAGTGTACCTGGATGCCTACTGGATCGATCAGACTGAAGTAACCAATGCGATGTATGAAAAGTGTGTAACGGCAGGAGCCTGCGCAGCACCGTCCGATAATTCCTCTAATACTCATGGCTCATATTATGGGAATTCAGAATTTGATAGTTACCCGGTAATACGTGTGAGTTGGAATCAGGCGAATGCGTATTGCCATTGGGCAGGGAGAGAACTGCCCACGGAAGCGCAGTGGGAGAAAGCAGCACGTGGGACAGATGGTAGAACTTACCCGTGGGGGAATCAGAATCCTGATTCTGCCCTGGCAAATTACAATGGTGATGTATGGGATACAACTGAAGTGGGGAGTTACTCAGCAGGGGCCAGTCCGTATGGGGCGCTAGACATGGCAGGGAACGTGTGGGAGTGGGTGATGGACTGGTATGATGAGAATTATTATGCCAACAGCACAAATAAGAATCCAACTGGGCCATCATCAGGAACTGACCGTTCCTTGCGCGGGGGCTCGTGGAACAACAATTCTGGATATGAACTGCGTGTTGCCAATCGCTCTGGTTTTGATCCTATGCTAACGAAAAACAACTTCGACGGATTCAGCTTCATTAACTTTGGTTTTCGCTGTTCTCTTAGTACCAGCGTATCCCCTTAGGGGATATGAAATGAACTTAAATTTTGATCTTCTGATTTCTGTACTTCTGGGGCGGGCTAGGCACCCTTCGGGTGTGCTTCGCGAGGGGATTTGCCCCCACATTATAAAAGTGAGATAAGTTATGACCCAACTTGGCAAATACGAACTTCATGAACAACTAGGGAAAGGTGGCTTTGGCACGGTGTACCGGGCCATCGATACCACTCTGGTACGCGAGGTGGCCTTGAAGGTGCTGCACCCGCAGCTAACCACTGAGCCTGATTTTCTGGAGCGATTTCGCAATGAAGCCAGGATGGTGGCGTCTTTAGATAGTCCAAGCATCGTTACGATCTACGAGATGGGTGAGGTTGACGGACGGGTGTTTATCGCCATGAAATACCTTTCAGGTGGTTCACTCAAAGAACGGCTGGAAAAAGAAGGGGCACTTCCCTTTGATGAAGCCGTAAAGATCATGGGTGAAATCTGTGTCGGGTTGGAAGTGGCACACAAAAAAGGATTGGTACATCGAGATATCAAACCCGCGAATATACTATTCGATAGTGATGGTCATGCCGTATTGGGAGATTTTGGGTTGGCGAAGGCGATCCGGGCATCAAGCTCATCGGGAGAAAATAGTGGTGTAGGAGCAGGCACACCGGCCTATCGGGCGCCCGAGCTATGGAGAGGTAAACCGCCTGCGAGCCCGGCCACGGACGTATATTCATTAGGCTGTGTGTTTTATGAGATGCTGACCGGGAAAGTGCTTTTTGATGGGAATACGCCGGATGAAATAATTACCCAACATTTGATGGTGGGGCCACTGATTTCAGATGAACTTCCCGAAAAAGTACGGACGGTACTTGAGAAGGCTCTGGAGAAGAATCCTGAAGACCGTTACCAGATGGCCACTGAATTGAACAAGGCCTTCGTAGCAATAAGACTGGAGGAAGGCAAGGCGATGCCAATTTCCTCCCTAATAATAAAGGAGCCTAATGCAGAATCTATATTGGGTAGACCCGAAGAGGTGAAAACACCAAATCCTGTCACTTACCCTCAGTACATACCGCTTCCACAAGAAATAAAACCAAAGACTTGGCATTTTGCTTTGGTAGGATTGGCAGTTGGATTGACTGGAATTGCATCTGTAATTCTGATGATCGGTGTGGCTAGTGGCTGGTTTACTCCTGAGACAGTACCTACTGCTGCGCCGATGGCAGTTGTTACGCAAACCCCGATCATTATAAAAGCTCCCACCGCTACTCCAATTCTAGATATTGGTTCAACTCGGGTCTCTTCAATTGACAATATGACGATGGTCTATGTGCCTTCTGGTGACTTCCTCATGGGTTCGCCTGACGCGGTAGGAGAAGATGACGAGCATCCTCAGCACACGGTGTACTTGGATGCCTACTGGATCGATCAGACAGAGGTAACTAATGGGATGTATGAACTATGTGTAAATGAAGGAGCTTGTACACCTCCGTCAAATAATTCCTCAAACACGCGAAGTTTTTACTATGGAAATTTTACTTACTACGATTACCCGGTAATTTATGTGGACTGGGATCAGGCGCAGGCTTATTGCAAGTGGGCAGGCCGTCAATTACCCAGCGAAGCTCAATGGGAAAAAGCAGCCCGAGGAACAGATGGGCAAGTTTACCCATGGGGAAATAACTCTCCTGATTCTTTTCTGACAAATTACAACAGTATTGTAGGGGATACAACCGAAGCGGGTAATTACCCGTTTGGGGACAGCCCATATAAGGTGAAGGATATGGCGGGTAACGTATGGGAATGGGTGGCGGACTGGTATTACAACAGAATTTATTATAGCCAAAGCCAATCCAATCCTATAGGGTCAACTTTAGGAGAATTTCATGTTCTGCGTGGTGGATCATGGACAAACTATATTTACAACATTCGCTCTGCTTACCGGAGCAAAGATAGTCCTTCGAGTGCGAGCAGCAACATAGGTTTTCGCTGTTCCCTAAGTGCTAGTGAATCTCAGTAGTGGCCCGCGATGAATCTGATTTCTAGTCTTCTTAACTCTGTATGGCGGATAGTTTGAAATATTTTAGCTGGAGAATAACCCAATGACTCAACTTGGCAAATATGAACTCCATGAACAACTAGGGAAAGGCGGCTTTGGCACGGTTTACCGAGCCATTGATACCACTCTGGGACGCGAGGTTGCACTCAAGGTGTTGCACCCACAGTTGATGGTGGACGAGAGCTTTGTAGAGCGCTTCAAGAAAGAAGCGCGAACGCTGGCCACACTGGAGCACCCAAATATTGTTACGATCTATGATCTGGGCGAAACCGATGGGCGAGTGTTCATTGCCATGCGATATTTACCCGGTGGAAGTTTGCAGCAAAGATTGCACAAGGAGAAGGCCTTTACATACGAACAGAGCCTGACGATCATGAAGCAAGTCTGTGAAGGTCTGCAGGTGGCACACGAACAAGGATTGGTGCATCGCGACATCAAACCGGCGAACGTGTTATTTGATGCCAAGGGAAACGCCGTGATCAGTGATTTTGGTCTGGCACGGGCGGTGCAGGTATCTGGGGCATCCTCGAGCATGAGCATTGCCGGCACGCCGGCCTACCGTGCCCCGGAGTTGTGGCGCGGGAAACCACCCGCCTTCCCGGCTACTGATGTTTACTCACTGGGATGCATGTTGGTGGAAATGCTTACCGGGAAAGTATTGTTTGATGGCGAAACACCGGATGAGATCATCACACAGCACCTGGTGGACGGTCCGCAACTACCAAAGACATGGCCGGACGGAGTCCCTGATACAATCGGTGCAGTCCTGGCAGAAGCATTATCCAAGGATGGAAAAAACCGACCTGGAGATGCCAAGCAATTTTTTATACAACTTGAAAAAAAGGAGAGCATTCCTGATAAGAAAATTGAAGTTCAGTTTGGGGATAAAGTAAATGATTCGCAAATTGATATAAACTGGAAAGAGAAATTGGCCATAACTGGTCGCGTTCAGGAACTCAAGCTGGATTTGGGCGATGGTGTCACGATGGAGTTTGTGAAAGTGCCAGCGGGGGAGTTTTGGATGGGGAGTGACCCAAAAGTGGATATATCAGCACAAAGTGATGCACAGCCGCAGCATCGAGTGTACCTGGATGAATACTGGATCGGAAAGTATCCGATCACGAATAAACAATATCAAGTATTTGTGAAAGAGACCAACAGGAGACCACCTGTTGGCTGGAACAACAATGATTTTCCTAAAGCGAAAGCAGACCATCCTGTAGTCAATGTGAGCTGGTATGATGCCAAAGCGTTTTGTAAATGGTTGAGTGAAAAAACAATGAAGAAGATAGGCTTACCGATCGAAGCGCAGTGGGAGAAAGCGGCGCGGGGGACAGATGGACGAATCTATCCGTGGGGAAATCAAGCACCTGATTCAATCCTGGCAAATTATGATTCAAATGTCGGGGATACGGCTGAGGTAGGCAGTTACCCGGCGGGTGCGAGCCCCTATGGGGCATTAGACATGGCGGGAAATGTATGGGAATGGGTTGCAGACTGGTACAGTGGTTCCTATTACAGTCAAAGTCCAGCAAATGACCCCTCTGGCCCGGTATCCGGGAATGAAAGATCTCTGCGTGGGGGCTCGTGGGGCGGTAATGGGTACTACATTCGCTCCGCCTACCGCCGCAGGGACTATCCTTTGGCTTCGAACAATCTCATCGGTTTTCGCTGTTCTCTGTTCCCTTAACGCCAGTGTATCTTCTTTGGGGACCTGCAATGAATTTGTTCCTGATCTCCTCGATCTTACAAAGCTGACGGTTTGAAATATTTTAGCTGGAGAATAACCCAATGACCCAACTTGGCAAATACGAACTTCATGAACAGCTTGGACGCGGCGGCTTTGGCACGGTTTACCGGGCCATTGATACGTCGCTTGGACGCGAGGTGGCACTCAAGGTGTTGCACCCACAGTTGATGGTGGAGGAGAGCTTTGTAGAACGCTTCAAAAAAGAAGCACGAACGCTGGCCACACTGGAACACCCCAATATTGTTATGATCTATGATCTGGGCGAAACAGATGGACGGGTGTTCATTTCCATGCGATATCTGTCAGGGGGGAGTCTGCAACAGCTTTTACAAAAAGGAGGCGCACTCGGTTACGAAAAGAGTTTAGCCATCCTCAAACAGGTTTGTGCGGGTCTACAACAGGCACATAAATCAGGGCTGGTCCATCGAGACATGAAACCGGCGAATGTATTGTTTGATGCAGAAGGGAATGCCGTGATCAGTGATTTTGGTCTGGCACGGGCGGTGCAGGTATCGGGAGCGTCCTCAAGCATGAGCATTGCCGGCACGCCGGCCTACCGTGCCCCGGAATTGTGGCGGGGCAAACCACCCGCCAGCCCGGCTACTGACGTCTACTCACTGGGATGCATATTGGTGGAGCTGCTGACAGGAGACCCTTTGTTTGCAGGGGATACGCCGGACGAGATCCTGACCCAGGTGTTGATCGATGGGCCAAAGATGCCAAAGACCTGGAAGGCGGATGTACCGACCGGAATGAGTGATAGGTTGGCGAAGAGTTTGAGTAAAGATCCTGCAGAACGGCCGCAGGATGCGCAGGCATTTTATCAAATAATTGATGAGAGAAATTCAAAGCAGACAGTGGGTGGAAGAACAACAGATCGAATCGAAGTGAAAGAGGTCAAAGAAACTGGGGAGACTATTTCCAAAGCGAATGTGATCACCTTGAAGATTGCAAACGGGGTCACGATGGAGTTTGTGAAAGTGCCAGCAGGGGAGTTCTGGATGGGGAGTGACCCAAAAGTGGATAAAGCAGCACAAAGTGATGAACAACCGCAGCATCAAGTGTACCTGGATGAATTCTGGATCGGAAAGTATCCGGTCACGAACAAACAATATCAAGTATTTACAAAAGAAACTAACAGGAAAACGCCGAATGGCTGGATTAACAATAATTTTTCTAAAGAGAAAGCAGATCACCCTATAGTCAATGTGAGCTGGCAAGATGCCGAAGCGTTTTGTAAATGGTTGAGCAAAGTGGTCAACCATAAAGTAGGCTTACCGACAGAAGCGCAGTGGGAGAAAGCAGCACGGGGGACGGATGGACGAATCTACCCGTGGGGGAATCAAGCACCAAGTACTAAATTTGCCAATTACGATGGCAAGTTGGGAGGCACAACACCAGTGGGAAACTATCTAGAAGGAATGAGCCCATATGGTGTGTTGGATATGGCTGGAAACGTTTGGGAATGGGTTGCAGACTGGTATAGTGGTTCCTATTACAGCCAGAGTTCCACGGACAACCCGCCTGGCTCAACTTCAGGGCTAAGTAAAGTCCTGCGCGGGGGATCGTGGTTTAATTTGGTGAACATCGGACGGTCTGCCGACCGCGACTGGAACTATCCATCTTTTACTGGTAATTATGTTGGCTTTCGTTGTTCCCTTAGCGCCAGCGTATCCCTATAGGGAACAAGAAATAATTCTGATCTTATGATTTTTGAATAACTGATCGTTTGATAATTTATTTTGGAGAACAACACAATGACCACACTAGGTAAATATGAACTCCATGAACAACTTGGAAAAGGTGGATTCGGCGTTGTCTACCGAGCCACAGATAATATTGGACGCACCGTGGCAGTGAAAGTACTTAAACCCGGTTTTGCAGATGATCCAGAGGTACTGGCTCGCTTCAAGCGTGAAGCGCTGGCGGCCGGCTCTCTCTTTCACCCGCACATTGCCACTATTCTCGATCTTGACGAGGCCGATGGTCGTGTTTTTCTGGCCATGCGTTACATTGAGGGCAAATCCCTGGATGTGGTATTAAAAGAACGGCAGAAACTTCCGCTGGATGAAGCCATTACAATAATTCAACAAGTAAGCGAGGGACTACAATTCGCGCATGACAAAGGGTTCATCCATCGTGACATCAAACCTGCGAACATCATTATCAGCCCCACTGAAGGAGCAGTCCTGACCGATTTTGGTCTGGCAAGATCAGCTACCACCAGTGGCATGAGCACTACCGGTGCCATGCTGGGCACCCCGGCTTACATGGCACCTGAGATCTGGCGTGGCCAGCCGGCAACTCAGGCATCGGATATTTACAGTATGGGTTGCATCTTTTATGAAATGCTTACCGGTAAAGTACTATTTGAAGGCGATAGTCCCGCTGATGTAATGACAAAACATGTGCTGGATGGACCGCAACTGGATAAAAACGTTCATGACCCAATACTCGGCGTACTTAGTCGGGCATTGGCTAAGAATCCTGCAGAACGTTATCAAAGTATAGTTGGATTCACAACTGCGCTGAATGACCTGCAGCCAGTAATGAATCCCATATCCATACCTGTACCACAAAGATATTCAGTTATCCCACCAGTACAAATAAAGTCACCAACAACACTGCCTACGAAGAGGTGGCAGCCTTGGCAGACCGCAGTGAGCATGGTAGCCGGGTTGATTGTGGTGATACTAATTATTGGCATGTCCAGTGGCTGGTTCTCACCAAAAACGACATTAACAAGCCCCATTTCTACAGCAACTGCTTTGTCTTCCACAGCGACGCTGATCACAGATAACAATGAAATACAACCAATAACCGGTGCCAATGACTTACCCCGCAATGAAACTCTATATTTCAGTGGCCAACAATGGGGTTCAGTTTTCTGCTGGAATCCATACTCTTCCAACTGCAATAATGCCATGGCGATTGCACAACAGGATAATGCCCGAGTGACCATGTTCGAAACGCCTTACATTTACAATATGCTGGATGGCAAGGTATATCCTCTTTTGGCAGATGGCGCTTATTCTTGGAACGATGAGAAAACTGAACTCACCTTCAAAATCAAGAAAGCTGCAAAATGGAGTGATGGCACTGCCGTGACCGCAGACGATGTCGCTTACACTTGGGCTACCCACGTCAGATATAACGACTCAACCGGCGCTGTTGGCAAAGGTTACATCGAAGATATTATTGCAATCGACACATCTACAGTTGTGATCAAGGCAAAACTTGACGATCATGGCAAGGCTTTGTATCCCCTTCTGGTCGAGGCATATGTCAACAGTAATTATGTCATTCAAAAGAAATGGACGCAGACCCTAGAGGCACGCACCAATGGCGACCCAGCAGCCTTCCTTGCCGATACTGCTGAAGACGTTGTTTACTCTGGCCCGTATCACAAGCTCTTTGCTGATGATACCAAAATAGTCCTTGTTCGTGATGACAATTATTGGGGGGCTGATGCTACCATGTGGGGTAAGCTGCCTGCTCCCAAGTACCTGGCTCATGTTATCTACAAAGATAATGCTGCCGGCACAACCGCCCTCAAGGCCGGCGAAGTGGATGTCTCTCAACAATTTTATTCCAATGTTCAGGATCTATGGTTGAAGGACAATTTACCCATCTCTACTTATTTTCCCGATGCACCTTACGATATGGGCGCAAGCCTCCCGACCGCTATATTTAATCTCGGCTCCTATGGATTGAACAATGTAACCATCCGCAAAGCGATCGCCATTGCGGTTGATTACGACACCATCATTGCCAATGCTTTGACAAACCAATCTGCAACCTTCATCCAGGTTCCTCGCTCCTTGATGAACCCTACCCCCGGCGAACAGGCTCTCTACGATCACGACGCTGTGGCTGATCTGCAGTGGGCTGGCAATGATATTGAGGGTGCCAAGACGATGCTCGATGTCGCTGGTATTGTTGATACCGATGGTGATGGATGGCGTGAATACAAAGGCATAAAACTGTCCTATGTCGCTACCTGTCCGAATGGCTGGTCCGACTGGCAGGCTGCCATGGAGGTTGTTGCGGCTGCTGGTAGGAATATCGGTATCGATATCACCACCAACTATCCTGAATGGTCTGTTTATCAGGCTGTTATTACCAACTGGCCTCTGCAAAATGGTTATGATATCTTCATGATGTGGTCAGATGGCGCTGGCCCGGCCCAGCCATGGAACCGCATCCGTCATTTGATGAGCAGCGAATTTGCCAAGACTACTAACAACTGGGATGGTAACTGGGGTGGTTACATCAATCCTGAAGCTGACGCACTGATCCAGGCAATCCCGACCATGTCTGATACTGTGGCCCTCAAGGAAGCATACACTCAGTTGGTTAAGATCTATTTGACCGATGTTCCTTCCTTCACTTTGATGTATCGCCCACAGGCTTTTCACACAGTGAATGAAAATGTTTGGGCAAACTTTCCACATTTAGGCGATGGCACCAATCCACCAATTCCGCCATTAGATCTGATGGATGGCTACAGTATCGCTGGTCTCTATAATCTGACTTTAGTTAAGTAAAAAGGTAATATAAGAATGAAGACAGCGAATAATTTTTTGTCTACGCTCGGCAAATACAAATTGCAAAAAGAACTTGGCAAAGGTGGTTTTGGCACTGTCTATCTAGCCACAGATTCGATAGAACGCAAAGTGGCGGTCAAAGTGCTTAAACCTGGCTTTGCAGATGACGCTGATGTAATTGCACGTTTCAAACGCGAAGCTTTGGCAGCCGGTTCGCTCTTTCATCCGCACATTGCCACCATCCTCGATCTGGATGAAGCCGATGGACGTATTTTCTTGGTCATGCGTTACATTGAGGGCAAATCTCTGGATGTAATATTGAAGGAACGACAGAAACTTCCGTTGGATGAGGTCATCCCAATAATGCAGCAGGTTGGAGAGGGACTGCAGTTTGCTCATGAAAAGGGGTTCATCCATAGAGATATCAAGCCGGCAAATATCATCATCAGCCCCACTGATGGAGCTGTGCTGACAGATTTTGGCTTGGTCAGATCAGCTTCCACCAGCGGTATGAGCACCACTGGTGTGTTATTAGGCACACCCGCTTACATTGCTCCAGAAATTTGGAGAGGGAAACCTGCTACACCTGCTTCTGATATCTATAGCATGGGGTGTATATTCTACGAAATGTTGACCGGCAAAATCCTTTTTGAAGGCGAAACCCCTGTTGATATCATGACGAAGCATGTTTTAGATGGGCCAAGGCTGGATGAAGACTTGCCACTAAATCTGAATCAAATATTGCAAAAAATGCTTGCAATGAATCCTCAAGAAAGAAGCCAGGATATTTCAAAGATTATTAATGAGTTACGCAGTAAACTCGAGCAAGTCCCCCACAATCAGGCAACCATTCTAGACAATCCACCTTTTGAAATAAAATCAGATAATTTACAGGGTCAAGGTAAATTTCAATCAGCACGACAAGTTTATGTTTTTTTACGCTCACATGATGAGGGTAGTGATTGGGAATATGCAGGTGAAACACCTGGAGAAGTAGAAATACCAGATAATTTTGATTTGGGGATTAAGATCAATAACTCTAACTATAGTACTGAAATGCTAGCGGAGTTAATAGATGAAATTGAAAATTATCCAATTATTTATCTAGATCTCGGTTTTAACGATTTGCTTGATGAAAATGCATTAAAAGTACTTCAAAACTTGGCTACATTAGAGGAACTTGATCTTAGATACTGTATAGGTATAAATGATTTTTCAATACTTGATTTGCAAAAGTTACCCAGGTTAAAAAGCCTATATCTACAAGATTTGAAGCATTTCACGGATAATGGATTAGCTATACTTAGTTCGATCCCAACATTAGAAGAACTATCACTATATGATTGTGATGCGATCACTGGTTCAGGTTTCGCGAATTTTTCTTACTCCACTAAGATTAAAAACATTAACGTGGGTGATTGTGAATCATTGTCAGATGAAGGTGTATATCATCTTGCGAAAATTAAAAGCCTAAAGAGTCTTACAATGTCAGGCTGTAAATTGGTAAGCGATCAAGGAATTTCCAACTTTCAGGATCACGAATGTTTAGAGATTCTGTATATCGAAAATTGTGAAAAAGTTCATGGAGAATGTTTACACTTCCTAAAAAAACTGAAAACGTTAAAACGTTTTTCCATTCACGGTAATCCGCAAATTTCTGAAATCCATTTGGATCATCTGGCCGATTTTGAAAACCTTGAAGAACTTAATCTGGGTAGATCGCCAAATATTAATAAACAAAGCATACTTTTTTTTACTCACCTAGAAAGAATCAAAGCTTTATATCTATATGATTGTGAAAATTTGGATGATTCATGCTTAGAATTGATTTGCCGGAATTCTGGACTTACAACGCTCAGTCTTCGAGGCTGCAAGCAGATATCTGACCGCGGTTTTGTGGGAATCAGCAAATTGTCATCGCTTGAATGGCTTCACCTTGGAGATACGCTGATTTCCGATGGAACCCTTAAGTCCGTTGGTCAACTTTCGCAATTGGCGACATTAAAATTGGATGACTGCAAGGGGATCACAGACACAGGCTTGAGTTATGTAAGTTCCTTGTTAAATTTGAAAAATTTATCCATCATGAATTGCACAAAGATCAATGGAAGCGGTTTTCTACCTTTAAGCTCATTACCTAAGCTTAATGCGTTTTCGCTTTATGGGGTGAGTCTTTCAAATCAAGGATTGGAGAATTATTCAAAACTACCATTTTCTTCAAAGATAAATTCGTTAAGCTTGGATGGCAACGAACAAATTACAGGCCAAGGTTTAGTAGCGCTTGAAAATTTCCCCGAGCTGACAGAACTAAAACTAAGCAATATGAAGTCCTTGAGGGATATTGATCTTTCAAGAATATCAAAATTACAAAAACTTACAAGGTTGGATATAAGTCATAATGAACAATTATCTGATTCCTGTTTGATTCATTTGTCTAATATGGTTTCACTGACAGAATTAACTATTGAATCATGTACAAAAATAACTGGGGCAGGATTCAGTTACCTGAAGAATCTACCTTCTCTTCAAAAGATCAGCTTTAATCGCGCTTCATTAGATGACCAGGGACTAAACAATTTAAGTAAACTTTCGGTTTTTTCTGAAAAAGCTGAAGAATTGGATCTTTCTTACAATGACTCTATTACTGATGATGGCCTTCGTGTACTACCAGTGTTTAAAAACTTAAAAAAATTAAAATTACCGGTTGTAAAAGGTTGACGTTAGCAGGTCTGTCAGTCTTACACCTAATTCCTGCAATAGAAGAGGTAGAATTTTACGGATTTCCACAAAATGATGAATATTATAGGTTAATTAGCCAGCTGCCTGTAGTTGCGCAAAGTATTCGTGAAATAAATAATTTTTCCTTTTCTGAAGAAGACCAGATCACAGATGTGACCATGGCAATTTTGGATCGTTTTATTAATTTAGAGGCGCTCAGTTTATCAGGAAATAACCATATTACTGATAGAGGATTCTCTTGTCTGCAAAGACTTAAAAACTTAAAGAGTCTAACAATTATGCATTGTAAAAATTTCTCGGATACTAGTTTAGCAAATATCAAAGCCCTAATCGGTCTTGAAAAATTAGATATTTCCATAAACGATAATATTTCTGATTCTGGTCTTGAGAATTTAAAAGGATTAGTTAACTTACAGAAATTATATTTGAGTAGTGTTAAAGAAATTTCTTTATCTGGGATTATGCATATTTCTTATTTAAAAAAGCTCGAGGAGCTAGACCTTAATTTTTGCCAGCAAATTGATGATTTTTGCCTCTCTTACATATCTAATTTAGCAAACCTTCGCATATTAGATTTGAGCTTTACCAGCATAACTGATGAAGGTTTGCAAAATTTAGTTCGATTAAGGGAACTTGAATTCTTGAAGCTCACTCAATGCGAGAATATCAGAGGAATGGGTATTAAAAGCTTATCAGGTTTACCGAAGCTTAAAGTACTGTATCTTAATATCGATGATTTAGAAGATTGGAACCTTAATGATCTTAGCAATTTCAAACATATAGAGGAATTGCATCTCGGTCATACAAAAATCGGTGGATTGGGTCTCTCATCTGTCGGTCAGTTAAAAACCCTTAAGAAATTGAATCTGGATGGATGTGTTCAAATTAAAGACCATGATCTTCAAAATTTGAAATATTTATCTGACTTGACGGAGTTAAACCTCACCAGATGTGAGAATATTACCGATCGAGGGATTTCTTTTATTGTGGAGATTAAATCACTCGAAGATATTGACCTCTCAAATTGTGAAAAGATCACAAGCTTTGGCCTTCATTCTTTAAAGAATCTTCCAAACCTAACTAATCTAAAATTGTATGGTCTGGGCAATTTATCCAAGTCTGCGATTAAAGATTTGGAAAGAGACAAATTAACTATTTTTTCATAAAATTTACTTTACAAAGAAATGATGTCAAAATACCATGACCCAACTCGGTAAATATGAACTCCATGAACAAATAGGGAAAGGTGGATTCGGCGTCGTCTACCGGGCCATCGATACCACTCTGGTACGCGAGGTGGCTTTGAAAGTGCTGCACCCGCAGCTAACCACTGAGCCTGATTTTCTGGAGCGATTTCGCAATGAAGCCAGGATGGTGGCGTCTTTAGATAGTCCAAGCATCGTTACGATCTACGAGATGGGTGAGGTTGACGGACGGGTGTTTATCGCCATGAAATACCTTTCAGGTGGTTCACTCAAAGAACGGCTGGAAAAAGAAGGGGCACTTCCCTTTGATGAAGCCGTAAAGATCATGGGTGAAATCTGTGTCGGGTTGGAAGTGGCACACAAAAAAGGATTGGTACATCGAGATATCAAACCCGCGAATATACTATTCGATAGTGATGGTCATGCCGTATTGGGAGATTTTGGGTTGGCGAAGGCGATCCGGGCATCAAGCTCATCGGGAGAAAATAGTGGTGTAGGAGCAGGCACACCGGCCTATCGGGCGCCCGAGCTATGGAGAGGTAAACCGCCTGCGAGCCCGGCCACGGACGTATATTCATTAGGCTGTGTGTTTTATGAGATGCTGACCGGGAAAGTGCTTTTTGATGGGAATACGCCGGATGAAATAATTACCCAACATTTGATGGTGGGGCCAGTTTTTCTAGATAGATTTTCAGGTGAAATTCCTGAAGGGGTAAAAACAATAGTTGAAAAAGCAGTACAAAAGCAACCCCAAGAAAGATATCGTTCAATCTCTGAGTTGTCGAGGGCACTAGAAACGATTATTTCTGGAGCCAAAAAAGAAAAGCAGGAATCTCTGGGACCGGCCTTACTTGGATCAACCGACAATGAAAAAAATGAACGGGAAAAGAAAGGTGAACATTCCTACCTGTTGATTTGGCAGGTGGTAGCGGGGGTGGCTATTCTTGGATTGTTAGTCTCAGTGATTTACTTAGTGATTAACAATCGGAACAGTGGTTCTTCTGGGGCGATAGCTTCTCAAATTTCGACTGGTACTACTACTATCGAGGCAGTCGTATCTGATTCTGTTCCAATGATTGTGCAGACCCAGTCTGAGACAAGTGAAGGGACAGAACCTTATAAACCAGTCTTAGGGATCGGCTCAAAACAAGTCTCGCCCAAAGATGGAATGACAATGATGTATGTGCCGGCTGGGAATTTTCTCATGGGATCACTAGTTGGGGTTGGTGATAATGATGAGCATCCACAGCACACAGTGCATTTAGATGCCTATTGGATCGACCAGACTGAAGTTACAAATGGGATGTATGAGTTGTGCGTAAACGCAGGTGAATGTACAGAGCCATCCAGTAACACATCCTACACGCGTAGTTCTTATTATGGCAACGCTAGTTTTGCCGATTACCCAGTAATCAATGTGGAACGGGATCAAGCACTGGCCTATTGTCAATGGGCTGGAAGACAATTGCCCACAGAAGCACAGTGGGAAAAGGCCGCCCGCGGCACAAATGGGCAAACATATCCATGGGGAAATAATGACCCAGATGTAACTTCAGCAAATTACAAAAGAAACGTCGGTGATACAACTAAAGTGGGAAGTTATTTGGTAGGAGTCAGCCCCTTTGGGGCGCTGGATATGGCGGGTAACGTGTGGGAATGGGTGGCAGATTGGTATGCAGCGGGTTATTACCTAAGCAGCCCAACGGAGAATCCAACGGGGCCGGTCGCAGGACAATTTCTAATTCTGCGTGGGGGTTCATACCTTGATAATGAGCGCAGTCTCCGTTCCTCTAATCGACTTAATTATTACCCTTCAACCTCAAGCTACAACATTGGTTTTCGTTGTTCCTTAAGTGCCAAAGTATCCCCATAGGTTTGTATTGTAATCGCCCTGATTAATTACCTTTTTGCTCTTCTGAATATTTAATGAGTAGGAATGCAGACATCACTTGACGGACCCACGTAAAACAGATACTATACGAACATCGATTAGCTATATCATCCCCTAGTGGGACCGTAGTGTGCCCGGCATCGCGAAGTATCCCCTAGGGGAAGTGTGGGCCAGAGTTCGTCAGGTCGGCTGATTCCTGCACTTGCACCAGGCGCAAGTATTTGCAGAGCCCGCCAAGCAAACAGCACAGATTCTGGATTTTGACTCACGCCCTCAAGAAGGTATTAAAGCCACGCTAGAGGATGGCGACCACAAGGTGCTTTTTTACCCGGAGGTCACGTTAGCACCCTTTAGGGTGGCGGTTCAAATCCACTCCCGGCTACTAAACAAAAATCATCCTTTATTGTGCAGTTTTTTTAGGTCATAGTCTCCCATCGAGGGATTGTATCGAATCCGCTCCCCGCTGCAAATAGTAAACCATAGCCCGACGGTCTTTGATTATCCATTGGGTTGAATCCCTATCAAGTGGGCATGGCAGCATCCTCAACGACTGCCCCTGAGCGACGATGATCAACATTCCTTCTCCATGGATTTATCCTTAGAGAGGCCCGCATAGCCCATCTCACGCATGCATGAGATGGCGTACGGGCGAACAGCCGATCAGACCCAACAACAGGTCACCTGGCCAAGCGGTGAAAACCTGACGTCCTTTGCCATCGACTGGCACGATGCTGATTCGTGGCCAAGCGATTTCTTAGGGCTGTCCTGGCCATTGGAGTCAACGCCGGAGGGAAAACTGGCGGTGTGCCCTTGCCATCTTTTTGAGCGCCAGACAGCAAGTGTAGCCGCCATAGATATGGTATGATGCCCACCAGGAATGTGCTACCGCAAGATTGGGCTTTGCGGGCAAAACGGACCTTCCGTACTTTAAATCACTGCCTTACTGTGCGAAACTTGGGCTGAAGTACTCCCACTTGTGGCGTCGAAAAGATAGTATAGATAGAGGACCTTGTTATGACTGATACCAACCCTGGCATGGATGAGAAACAAGCCATTTGTCTCTTGAAGAAAGGTGACATAAGCGGTATGCAAGTGCTGGTGGAGCATTATCAAGTTCAGGCTATGAAAACTGCTTTTTTAATCGTCCGTGATTTGAAACTTGCCGAAGATGTGGTGCAGGAAGCATTTCTGCACGCGACGGAAAAGATCAACCAGTTCGATGACAGTAAACCCTTTGGCGCCTGGTTCATCCGCAGCGTGGTAAATGCCGCTATAAAAACGGAAAAAAAGAGCAGTCGTTTCATCCCGCTAGAAAGCGATGACGATGAGCGGACTGCTGAGGCGGCAGAATGGCTGCTCGGCCCAGATCTCGATCCAGAATACATCGTCGAAACAGAAGAAACTCGCCAAATGGTGTGGAAGGCCTTGGAAGAGTTGACAGTTGACCAGAGAGCAGTCATCGTTATGCGTCATTTTCTGGGGATGAGCGAGAAAGAAATGATCCGAGAACTGGAGAGGCCACAAACCACGATTCGCTGGCGAATGAAAACGGCTCACAGGCGGCTGAGGAAGATCCTAGAGCCTTTCTGGAGGCATGATTATAAAGAGGTGAAAGATGAAAAGTGAACGGGAGCCAAAAAGCAGCACGAATTCTATCCTCTATTCAATATTGGATCATTTGGCAGAGAAGTACGTAAAGCCAGAACAGGTCAATTTGTGGCCCAGCGTTCAGAAGCGGCTTGAAAAGCGAGCTCCCCGGGTTGACTACAATGTCTTTTTCCTTAAGAAGTCCATAGTGATTCCAGCCTTAATCCTCAGTCTGATCCTGGTGGGGTTAAGTGGGTTATTTTTCAACAATGTCACCTCGGTCTCTGCACAGAAAATTCTCGAAAGAGCCGTGGCGGTTCAATCTACAACTGATCCTTCTCTGGGGATCCACCATACTCAAAAAGAATCGATTGTCTACCCCTACACCGCCGATGGTAACTCCAGCCCAATAAAGTATATTATCGATAACTATTACGACGTCAGGAATGGCCGAATTCGTTGGGTTTATACAGATGCAGAAACCGGGAGAATCATGGACGCTTTTGCCTTCGATGGTACTTACACTTTTTCGGCAGACCAATCCTGGCTCGCCAACCCAAGCGGTAATTTGCTGCCGATCATTCGCACGCTTGAAAATGAGGATTCTCTGATTACGATAATCCGTAGTGGCGCTAACACGACTGCCCAGCAGTGGTACGAAATTCAACGCAATAGTGCAAACTTTGAATTGGTAGGCAAAAAAAATTGGCAGGATGGGGATGGACGTAAAGTATATGTTTTACGTTCAAAAATATCGAAAGATGAATCTGCTGGTTCACTTTCATATATCTTGATCTTCGATGCACAGACTTACCAGCTTCTCGAACAACAAGAAATAATCAAAAATGATGGTCATGAATATCTGTCCAGCACCACAAAGTATCTGACTGACGAGATATTGCCTTTCGATAGCCAGGTACCCTGGGATTTGAGTGATTTGCAAGGCGTCAAATTTATCGATGGTTCTGGAGTAACCCATTAAGTAAATTCTTAAAAGCATATTAGTGAAGATAGTGATCCTACAAGTCTTACGGGCCAGACCCGCAAGGGTTGGTTCAATGCGGCATTTTTTACAATCAGGAGGATTTTTATGAAACGATGGATGTGGATTGCCGGCTCATTTCTGGTGCTGGCAGTAATCGGCGGTGCCTTTTATTTCGGTTACCAAGAAAATATCAAAAAGACGACTGCCTCTGTGCAAGCGCCACAAACGACAGCCGTGGAACGCGGTGATGTGATTTTTACAGTAACTGGACCAGGTATATCCGTGGATAGCGGAGAGATAACTCTCGAATCACAGGTGAACGGTAAGCTAGAGAGTTTGAATGTTAACCCTGGCGATCGAATCTCCTCTGGCCAGGTACTGGCGACTCTCGGACCACGAGCCGACTTTGAGAATGTGGTCAATACGGACAGAGCAAACGTCCTAGAAGCACAAGCGACATTGGATGCTACCTCGCCAGCCAAACTCCTCGCTCAGGCCAAGCTAAATCAGGCCCTGGCCTTACAAGAATATCAAAAGGCCAATAACCAACGCCTCAATCCCAATTATGTACGAGGAAGTCAATCGTCTATCGAGGCAGCCACGGCGGAATATTACCTCGCCGAAAATGCTTTCAAAGAAGCCCAGCATGCCTACGATGAGGTGAGTAATTTTCCTGTGGATGATGTCTCTCGCAATAACGCCCTGAATATACTGGCTTTAGCCCGTAAACGGTTCAACATTGCCATTTTGGAACTGAATTACTTGCAGAGCAAACCGACCGCCGATGAAGTTGCGGCTTCCAATGCAAAGGCCGATGTAGCAAAAGCAACCCTGGAGGAAGCCAACCACGCTCTGGAACTGGCTCAAAATAACCAGAGTCCTGAACTTCTCCAAGCCAAAGCTGGTTTGGACAGCGCTCAAGCGGCTCTTGCCAAGGCCCAAGCCGATCTGGATCATCTGGTAATCAAAGCGCCCTTTGACGGCGTGGTACTCAATGTATCTGGGCAGATTGGGCAAAATATGGCCAAAGGTGCGCTGGTAATGACCGTGTCGAATTCGAAAGGCCTGGAGGTGCAGGTAACGGTAGTCGAGGAGGATCTCAATCTAATCCATGTCGGTCAGCCGGTAGAACTTTTTTTTGATGCCATACCAGATAAGACCATTAGCGGAAAAATTTCACGCATCGTGCCTGAAAGGGTGCAGGGAGACCAAGCTTTGTATCCCGTTTATATCTCGCTGGATCAAATCCCAGATGCCCTTGTACAAGGGATGACCGTGGATGCGAGTATCACGATTGATAGGAAGACCAACGTGTTGAGGTTACCACGTACAGCCGTCCGTTCGCTCGGTGGAGATAAAGCCGAAGTAGAGGTTTGGACGGGGGAGGCAGTTGAAAAGAAAATCATTCAATTGGGGCTAAGCGGCGATTCGTATGTGGAAGTTCTCTCTGGATTGGATGTGGGTGACCTGGTGGTGGTGCAATGAGCGAGCAAAAGAATGTAAACACCACCCAACCGCTTATTCTGACCGAAGCATTGACCCGTACATATACCCTCGGAAAGACGCAGGTTCCGGCACTACGCGGTGTCAGTTTGCGGGTTGAGGCAGGCGAATTCGTAGCCATCATGGGTTCTTCTGGCAGCGGAAAGTCCACATTGATGCATTTGCTAGGCTGTCTGGACGAACCTACCACAGGCCGTTATTTTCTTGAAGGGCGCGAAGTGAGCAGGTTATCCATGCAGGAGCGTTCTCTATTGCGCGGAAAACAAGTGGGTTTTGTATTTCAGTCCTTCTTCCTGATATCCAATCTGTCGGCAGTGGATAACGTCGCCTTGCCGCTGCTCTATCAACCAGGTGCACGCCTGGCGGATGCGCGCAGGCAGGCTCTGACTGCTTTGCAAAGAGTCGGGCTAGAGGAACGAGCCGCCCATCATTCTGTCGAATTATCGGGCGGTGAATGCCAACGAGTTGCCATCGCGCGGGCCCTGGTAAATCATCCGCATCTCCTGCTGGCCGATGAGCCGACTGGCAACCTGGACAGCGCCAACGGCGCCGTGGTAATGGCGATGTTGGTCAATCTGTGGAAAAACGGATTAACCATTTTGTTAATCACCCACGACCCGACGATTGCGAATTTTGCCCAACGAGTAGTCTGGATGAAAGATGGGCAGATCATTCGTGAGGAGTGTAAAAATGAGCTTTCTGAATAGTCTGCTGACGGCAATGCGCAGCATCGCCACCAATCGGCTGCGTGCTGGCCTGACCGCTCTTGGAGTGGTCATCGGGGTAGCCTCGGTCATTGTAATGTTAGCCTTGGGCAATGGCGCACGAGCAGCGGTAGACGCAAACTTTAGCTATCTGGGCGCCAACACCATTATGATTAATAGCCGCAATACCGCTGAAACCGGCATCGACAAACCCACCGGAAAGCCGCTGGTTTATGAAGACGGTCTAGCGATCCGTCAGGAAGCGGAACAGGTCAAACTGGTAGATATGTCGGTTTTTACCTCCAGCAAGCTGCGTTTTGGGCGTAACGTACTTGATAGGAATGTAAATGGGCTCACTGTGGATGGCTTCCAACGCTATATCGCCGGTAATACGACCCAACCAGTGGGTTGGCCAGAGGATAAACCGCTCACCATGCAAGACTTTATCGCCCGGGGCAGGTTCTTCAGCTCTAAAGAGGTGGCGGATGGCGCACGGGTCTGCGTGTTGGGGTCTAATACGGCCGCCCAACTATTCCAGGGTGAAAATCCGTTGGGTCAGAATCTGCGGGTGGGGCGAATAACCTGTCTGGTGGTTGGTGTACTGACCAAGCTGGAAATGGTTGATCCAGCTCAACGCTACAACAGCCAGCCCAATGAAACCTTCTACATGCCGATCAGCACGGTGGTAATGAATTTCTACGACCAAGAGCCATCTGTTTCGATGACGGTGGAGGTGAAAGACGCTTCTAAGATTAGCTTAGCCCGCCAGGGGATTACCTCACTACTGCGCAAGCGTCATGCCATCGTGAACCCGGATAACAATGAATATTTGGATGACTTCACCATGACCACTCGCAAAGACCTGTTGGGCGCACAGCAGGATGCCGCCCGCACGTTTTCGATCTTACTGGCTGCCATGGCTGTTGTTTCGCTGGCAGTAGGTGGCATTGGTATCATCAATGTCATGCTAGTAAGCGTATCTGAGCGCACCAGCGAGATTGGCATTCGACTGGCTATCGGGGCGCAGCCGAGTGATATTGTGCTCCAGTTCCTACTCGAATCGGTGCTGATCAGTGCCGGGGGTGGCTTGTTCGGTATGGGGCTGGGTATTTTGATGGTGCCTTTGGCAGCTACTCTCAACAAAGGGATCGCCCTGCTGGATCCCGGCAGCCTGCCGTTGGCCTTTGGTGTCGCAGTGTTGACCGGTGTGGTCTTTGGCCTCTACCCGGCAGCACGCGCTTCACGGCTTAATCCCATCGAAGCCTTGCGACGTGATTAACAGATACACAACAAGTAGATAAGGAGTATGAAAATGAAAACGAAAATTATGCCCATCGTGGTAGCTGTAATTGGGTTAGTTTTACTGGCCAGTGCCGCTTTTCTGGCGCCACGTCTATTCAACCGGAACGCACTAGCCAGTGATCAAAAAATGGGCGATTTTGCCAACGTAACCGTGATGCCACCGGATGAATTGCCTTACACAAACTACGACTTGGCTGGCGAAGTAACGCAGGTCAAGGATAACAGCATATTCATTTCGCCGGCCTTCCTGAATGAAAGCGAAGTGGAAGTGGTAGTGAATCAGGACACGAAAATTTATCTGTACCAGGGATATAAAACGATCGACCAGGCAGACGACGGTTCTTGGTCAGCGGTAAAAAGCAAGTTGAAGATTATCACGGTCAAGGATATCGTCGCAAATGACATTCTCAGCATCTGGGCAGACAAACGTGGTGATCGCTACATCGCCAAGTTTATTAGCGTGTTGCACTAGGAAGCTTTGCGAAGATTACTTAAACTGTTTATTTAGGGCGACTTCGCTACCCTGAATAAACAATCAGACAATATGAAGGGTCAAAAAATGAAAATAAAAATGAGATGGTTGATCAAAGAATTCATAAAAATTGGAGGATTATTAATCCTTTTGGCAATGGCCATCAGTGCATGCACAAAATATGCAGAGCATGAAATTCAGCCTACCAATATCCCGGCGACATCGCTTTCCAATCCAACCGTTACCGCTGGGGCCGTTGTAGCCGAAGTAACTGCTACCAGTACTTCTCCGATCACCAAACAAGAGATCATCGAAATGTGGGATTCGGTTGACAATTTTGCCAGCGTGATCAATCGACTGGACGGTCTAACTGCTGATGAGAAGCAAACATTAATCACCTATATTTCACAAGAGATCAAACTAAGCGACGAGTTTCAAAAGAACTGCTCTGCATCACTAACCACTGAAGAACGAACTGCCTTGAAAGATAGGGGAAACCCACTTTATCAACAAGCTAATACTAAGTTTAACGACGCGATTATCAATGACCCGGACTGCTCGAAATCATCTCAAGATCTAAATAACTTAGTGGAACAGAATGGCGATTTAATAATTAAGGTAAAAATGTTGCTCAGCCCCTATATGTAGCGGGTCAGCACACTCTTATTAGCTATGCCATGCAGCTTGATAGTTTGATTTTGGGCGATGAATGCGGATTCAGTTAAATGCTTTTTTTGACTGAATCCGCATTTCTTTCGTTAAATACATTATCGCCTGACCACAGCTACACATCAAAGTCCCGGAAATCGTCAACCAAAACTCGAGCAACGCTGACAACGAAGCCAACAAATGCAGCGGCCATTTTATCGATAGGTATATCCATGTCTTTACCGCAACTTTCAGTCAATCAGGCATTGACACACCAATAAAAGAGGCTGTTATACGAACATCGATTAGCTATATCACCTACTTGTGGGGCCGCAACGTACCGGGTAAGCGTAAACCCTCAAGAGGGCGCTTCGCGGCCAACGTTCGCCGGCCATGCTGACACCTGCACTTGCAGCAGGCGCAAGTGTTTGCTTGACCCGCCACACAAATCCTAAAGAGCAGGACCATGCGGCCCAGATTCAGGATTTTGACCCACGCACTCAAGAAGGCAAGAAAAAAGCCGCGCTGGGTGCTGGCGAGCATTTCATAACCAAGAGGTTGCTTCGGGACTTCTTAAGAAAGTTGCCCAAATATACTTCCTGCGCTTTTCACTGAAGATACCTTTCTCCGCTATGAAATCACAAATCTCTTTTTATATTGACTTCATTTTCTTTAGAGTGATCGCTTTTGTCGATTTTCTTTCCAAACCAAAAATAAAGCCACCAGAAGTGAAATTAGTGTAATTCCAGCCCCAATTGATAACAAGGTGATATAAGGCGGATCACTATGGTTGGCAACCACTTTACCGATCAGGTTGACTGGTGTGGTGGGAAAAGCTGAAAAGGCTTTTGTCACCTGCCACGCAAGTGTATTTCTGACTAGGTCAGTGGCCAAATATGGCAGCGAAACTACACCCAGTAAAGCAGCCTCCAGGCGGAAGCGCGTTTTATTAAGCCAGTTCTGAATTACTGCCGCTGCGAGAAAGAAGGCAGACGTTAAGGGCAATATGGCAAAGCGAGAAGTCACCCTTTTCCCGTTCAATAACGGAATCGGCAGCTTTGCAAAAGGTAAATAAATATCGCTTATTGAGAACAGAACCAATGCCAGCATAGGCAGCCACAGGGGTGAAAATTTACGATTTTTTATCTGTTGCCAGGCCCACAACAATATTCCGATCAACACAAAAAGCGCTCCCACATGGCCTATATACAGGTCAAATTCCCAATATCCTAAGTTACTGCCAAAATTAAGGAAAGGTAATGAAGTTTGCGGGGTAGCCGGCAAAATTAACGAAATAGGCAATTGCCAAAGCGAGGGGTAGCCGCCATAAAAATCGGTATCGAATTTGCCCAGCAAAAGGGTGGGGGGTAAAAACCGTACCATGCAGAATAAGCCGGCAAAAAGCAACGTTAGCAATAAGGGGCGCCAGTGTTTCCATGCGACCAATCCCAAGAAGATCAGAAACATACATTCCCAAACAAACTGATGAAATGAACCTTGCAAAAAGGTAATAAAAAGAAAAGACGCCATTCCCACGATCCAGCGCCAACTGTGATCACCATCGAGAAGACGAACGACCAATACAACAAACCAAACAGATAAGAAATACCCTCCCCATGTGAAATGACCAACACTCATATGGGCCAAAATATGCCCATTGAAATTAAAAAGCAGAAACAAAAAAGTAAAAACAAGGGGGGAGAGTGAGAAACGCTTCTTGAACCACCACAATCCCCACACACCCAGCGAATAGACCAACAGTGTATTAACTAAAACAAAGGGCCCAACATCCAGAATGCGTAGCAGCACCGTTTGGGGAGACAAAAATACATCTGGCAGAGCCATAAACCGATCGGTCAAATTTCGCAGTGCAGAACCATTTGACATGTGAAGCGGCAGCATTCCTTTAATCACTGCTGCACGTAAAAACGCAAGTCTGGGCGCATTAATTTCTGCCCAGTCATGGAAATTAAACGGGATATTTCCCCAATTGAGAAACTTTGCCCAGAGCACTCCGCCGGTAAAATAACAAAGTGCCAACCAAATGCGATTTAGCCAGCGGTAATGTTCTGTGTTTCCATCCAGCAAGAAATTAACTGGAGCAAGATGCTGTAGTTTGATATAGAATGTTCGAAGTTTCAATTTCTTTTCCTTCTGCTGTAATATTACGAAAGAGAGAAAGACTTAACTCACCACCCAGAACGGCTAAAAATCGGATCCTGAATTTAGCCCGAAGCTAATTTTACATCAAAAGAAATTGATGTCTATTTATCGTTTTGCTGAAATGTTTCTTGCCATTTCAAGAAAATTGAATAGCAAAGCAAATTTTACAACTGGCATAAAAAAGCGTAAAACGTCACAATCCAAAAGGCCTGCCAGAAAATTCATTTTCTGGCAGGCCAGTTTGAATTGAGCTGTAAGCTATTCCACTGAAGCAGCTTTCTGAGCCCGTTTCACTTCCAATTCGGCCAGCAATTTCAAGTGGCTTTTGCGGGTGATCGGGTACCAGATCAAGAGCGGCAGGGCGATCAAGATCACCAATGCCGAGACCGGGCCGAAGAACAAGCGAATGCCAAAGAGGGCATGAGCGGTCTGTTCAACATTGGCCACGTAACCAAACAACGCCAGTGACCAACCGGCTACTGCAATACCGAAGGCATTGGTGAATTTGGTGATGAAGTTCCACATGCCATAATAAAGCCCTTCCTGACGCTGACCGGTTTTTAGTTCGTCGTATTCCACCACGTCGGGCAGCATACTCCACGGGCACACCCATTGAGCTGAAAAGCCCATCCCGGCAACAACGCCTACCACATAGATCAAGGGGGTGGGGGAATGCGGCAGGAAGAAGGTGGAGGCACAGGCCAGCGCGGCCAGCCCCAACCCAGCGGCGTAGGCAGGACCCTTGCCGATTCGATCGGTCAACAGCTTCATTGGATACAAGAAAAGGCCGATTGAGCCAAGCATCGCAATCATCACGATGGGCATTTGGTCGGCCATGTTTAGCTGATACGTCAAGTAATAAGGCAGCAGGGTGGTGAGTAGCGTAAAACTGAAGTTGGTGAGCAAGAAGCAGCCCATCAGCCACATGAAGGGTTTATTCTTCAGGGTGGAAGCAACAGCTTTGAAAGGCGGAATCTTGGCCGGGATGACCGCATCCGGTTTTTCTTTGACGCCGAAAGCTGTCACGAATACGGCTGCCATGGCGATCAAACCAAAGAACAGGCCCATGCCGCTGTAAGCAGCATGCTCACTTAAATGGAAGGCGCTCATGAGTAACCCGGCGACGACGGTGGTGGTGGCAGCTCCCAAAATGTAACCCACCACAGTGAAGATCTCACGGATGGTGGTGATCGAGGTACGCTCATCGTAATCCTGGCTGAGCTCGGGGGTGAGGGCCGAGTAATTGACCGATACGATGGTGTGTACAGTATCAAACAGCAAGAAAGTGAACAGTACCACCAGGAAAGCCGTTACACCGGTTAGCCCTTTTGGAATGGAGAACAGCAGCCAGGTGCCGAGGGCCAGGGGAACTGCGCCAAACAACAAATAAGGACGGCGTCTGCCCCAGCGGGTTTGGGTTCGGTCAGAGATGTAACCGAAAAATGGATCATTCACCGCATCCCAGGTCATTTTGCCGACCATGAGAGCCGACCCCACAATGGCCGGGTCAATCAAAGCCACATCGGTGTAATAGATCATTAAGAAGAACTGAGTGATGGCGGTCAGCATGGCAACGCCCATGTCGCCGACACCATATTTCACTTTTACCTTGCCGGGAACTTTATCGCTCATTTTATCTCTCCAGGTTTTCCGATTATGGATGGATTAGCTTGCATGGCCAGTGCAGATGCATACAGAAATTCATCGGCACGCACGACTTTTACTTTGTCTTTGTCCAGAGAATCAACAAAATGGTATACATCGTTGAGGGTGGTGCAATAGGCAAACAGATGACAGGCAACGAAGCGGGGAACAGTGCCGGGTTGATCTACCAGAGCACGGATTCCTTCCAGCACCTGATCGCTTTCCCAGGGGATTTGTTCAGGTCTGGGCCAGAGGTTGGCCACAAAAGGACGTCCCTCAGCCATATACATGGGGGTTCTGCCCAGGTGAAAATACCCTGACAGATAGCCCAAAAACTTTCCCGGCGCTTTGCCATGATCTTTTACCACCCGCCGGGGTGGGTCGGCGATATAAGAGGTGGTTACCCTCACATCCACCTGATCACAGTAGCGTGCACTTTCTGCCATGTAGGCGGGCAAATTGCCAGACAGCGGCGGGATAATGTAACCGGCGCCTGATGGGCCGGCGATCAGCAGGTCGGTTTCTTTGAGACTGCTGTAATAATATCCCAGCAGGGCCGGGGCGATCTCGGCCAGTAGAGGCTGCATTTCCCAGTTGAAAGGCACCTTGCCGCGCTCGGGTCGGCGCCAATTGCCCAACTCGCCGGTGTTCATTAAAGTGAATTGATCGCCATCCGATAAAGTGAAGGTGAGATAAACCTTGTTCTCCAGTTTCACCTCAGCCGGGTCAATGTAGTTCTGTTGATACGGGCCGGCGGCCGGCAGTTTGCTGTGAAAGCTGAAGTTCCCGGCCATGAAGGTGGGGGCCAGCCGCATATTGTTCATGGATATTTGCAGCATGAAGCTCAACTCGTCATCCCGGTCACTGTGCCAGCCAAAGATCGTGGGGAAGGGCAGTGCTTTGACTGTTCGTTGGATCTTGTGCCCCAGACGTGTTTCGGGGGCGCCGCTGCTCAAAAGCAATCGGGCAATTGCCTTGATTGCAGCATCAAGATGCGTGGCGAACAAAAAATTGCGCAAGCCGAAGGGACCACCCACCAACAGCATAAGCAGAGATTGACCCAATGTGCGCAGGCCGCCTTTTTTATATGAAGAGAGGCAGTAGACGAAGAGTTTGTTCTGCACGATATAATCGCAAAATTCACTTCTCTTCCACTGCGGTTCCATGCAGGCGACCTGACCGGGTTTACACTGCGCGAACAAGTTTTTAAAGGCCCAGGAGTACAGTTCCACACGGTCTTTAAATCGGCCGCGCAGATCGTGACGAATCACTTCAATCCCCTGTGATCTGGCCCACTCGATTTGGTCAGGTGCAATGACCAGCAGGTCTTCTTGTGCGGCTAGCATCAAAGCCAGATTCACCGAATCGTCCAGGTCAGGATCCCAGATAACCAGCCCGTTCAGCCGGGGACGGAACTTCTGAACGGCTTCGTTCAGCCCGGCCAGCGATTGGGTCTTTAGCTGGTAAGCAGACCGGTAGTACTCCAGATTGGCCGAATCATTGTCTTGAATGTATTCCCGATATTTGTGGTACCAGTTTTCATCCGTCATATGGACGACATTGGTCTTTCGTGTGCCGGGGTCATCGTAATTTTTGTTGATCAGGTAAAGGGTGGGTGCCTCACGATTGATCAGACCCTGCAGTGCACTTGCAGTCAGCCTTTCTTCATAGCTCAGGTTGGTAATTTCCAGTAAGTTAACTTCAAAGGTCTCTGCCACGGGTTAATTCCCTTCGCCCCAAAGCAGCACGGCTTGTTTCTCCCAGGTGGGGAATTCTTGCGGGTCGGCGGGGAAATTTTGATAATGTTTTTTTAGTTTACCGGCCTGGTTGCTGACGGTCATCAAGATCTTCAAGGTTGAAGCCTGAAATTGCCCTGTAATCACTCCCCAAAGCAGGAAGAAGACCATATTAAGCAGCTTCCCTGGCCCCATGACAACTTCATAAGTATCCGCCATTTCGGCGAAATCTTTCCCGTTGAACACAAGGTGATGACGGAAGAGGTAATTGGTATCTTGAGCATTGAATTCAGTAGCAGCGGGTAGCTGGGCCATGGCAGCAGCAAACTTGGCACCCTGGTCGTGGAAGTAGGTGGTGTTATAGCCCCACAATCCTTCACGGCTGACATCCCCGCTGCGCAGTGCTTGCAGGGCGGTCGGCAGGGCTGCCCGGCAGGCTCCCCAGCCCGAGATGATGCCTTCCCCTGAGAAGGGACGGTTTTGAAAGGCAGCGTCGCCAACCACCATGAAACCGTTGCCGACTAAAGAGAATGGCGAGCGCCGGTAAGGAACCAGACCCTGACGGCGTGAAACCAACTTGCCTGGGTCTCCCCAATTGCGTTCGCGGAATTCTTTGTGCTTTTGCCAGGTGTACTCGTACCCGCCGTGCTGGCTCATGCCAATGATGATGTCGTTCCCATAAGAACGATTCCAGAAGCCGCTCTCTGACATGAAGGAATTACTGCCGGTCAGCGAACCTTCAGGCAAATCGGTGCGCAGCTCAAGGCAGCAGCAGTAAATATTTGCCGGGTTGATGGGTTTGTTTTCTACACCGAAAGCATCGGGCAGCAGCGTGCGCACTGCTCCGGTCATCCCGGATGCATCCACCACCAGTTTGGCACGAGCTTCAAAGGGCTTGCCACTCATCTCGCCGGTGACACCACGCAGCGCACCGTTTTCGATAATCACCCCATTGACCTTGGCTTTTTCGATAAGTTCAACTCCGCTTTCAACAGCATAACCGTGTAGCCGTTCATACAAGGCGGGCATGTTCAAGACGTAAAAAGGATGGTCCACTTTGTCGGTAATGCTGCGATCGGGGGCCCACATCACCCCGATGGTTTCGAGATGAACAAGTTCGGGCGGCTGCGGTTCGGGCACGGCAAATTCGGCAAAGGCGCTCTGATCCATGTGGATGATCTCAATGTTCTTCCCCATCACATCCAGCGCGCGGGCTTCGAGTAAAAGCACCTTGAACCCTGCTTTGGCAATCTGCCAGGCAAAATAGGTGCCGGCCGTACCGGCGCCAACTACGATGACATCTGCTTTGAAAGTATCGCTCATTTCGGCTCCTGCGTGGTTAAGATTTAAAAAAGCCGGTGTTTTAAAATGAGAAGACTTGCTTTATGTATTTGCTGGGATCGAGGTTTGATTCGCATGCACTCGAACAGCATTTTTAGACAGAACATCAATTAGGGTGTTGAGAGAGCTTCTATTCATTTTAGCGTTAGTTTTTAAAATAGGCCTCATTTTTATGCAGTTAATTTTTTGTAAATTCAAGAATCTGCATATATGGAATACTTGTCGATACTCTTCTCTGCTGGGAACCGACAATTGAAGTGTTTCCCCCGGCAGGTAAAAATGAGGCCGGTCATAAGGAAATCCTACCCGGAGAACCCTGATGAAAAGGCTGATTTATCCGCCTTGTGCGGGAATTCTCCAATGAGAAAGGTTTACATACCTTACTTATAGTTTGGCCAGGTCATACTGCAAAAATAGGTCTACAGCCACATTGAATTTCATCCACTTCCACCTATAATAGACTCGCTTTTCATTGTGAATAGTGCAGATATCTATAGGGGATCTGCCATAATTTGGAGGATTAATGCAAATAGTAACCGATTACGGTGCCGATCTGTCAGAAGAACAAAAAAAGGGACTGAACATTCATTACATTCCTCTTAATGTCACCATTAATGGGGAATCTTATGTCAGCGGGGTAAGTATCGACAATTCCACCTTTTATCGGTTGCTGGCTGAGACAAACGCTTATCCGGCTACTTCGCAACCCGCCCCGGGCGATTTTGCAAAGCTATACCGGGAACTGGCACAGCATGATCCGGAAATATTATCCATTCATATCTCCTCCGGGTTGAGCGGAACGGTGAACGCTGCTCGTATGGGTGCAGAAATGGTTCCAGAGGCACACGTAACGATTATCGATTCAAAGACGCTTTCCTGCCCGCTCGGCTGGCAGGTACAGGCCGCCGCCAAAGCGGTTCAGGTTGGCTGGCCCGTCGAGAAGATCGTTCACATGCTTAACCAGATTCAATCTATAGCAGAGGGATATTTTACCGTTTCGGACCTGAAATATTTAATTCACGGGGGCAGAATTGGCCACCTGAAGGGACTGATCGGTTCGGCATTGAGGATCAAACCCGTCATCGGGGTTGAAAAAAAAGAAGGAAAATACATTGATCTGAGCAAAGAGTTTTCCTACACCCGCGCAATTGGCAAGGTGGTGGAAACAATTTCTAAAAAGATGCCTGTCGGCACACCCCTGCGCATTCAATTACTGCATGGGTATGATCTTGAAGGGATCAAGAAGTTAAAAGAACAGCTTGAAGAGAAATTTGAATGCCTGTTTGAAGAAGTGGTGCAGATCGCGCCATCGTTAGGCGCACATACCGGGCCGGGAATGGTGGGGTTGGCAGTTGCCCCGCTGGCGTTGTTTGCTGAATTGGGCCTGGGAATTGTGCCGGTAAGTTAACCCCTGCGAATAATTTTGCGATATGAAAAATGACGACCTGTAGATTTTGCAGATCGTCATTTATGTAATCCTGGCAACTGTGTTTACGGAATCGGGAACAAACCGACCAGATTGGCTTCCTCTTCATTGAGTTTTTCACCCAGTTCCAGCATTCCGGCGACTTCGGTCGCCAGCGGTTCGGGGATTCTGTGCTATAAGTAATCGGCAGTGAGAGTGACAGCCTTACGGGCTTCTTCTTCTGAAATACCAACTTTCTTCGTTATCTCGTTTATAAGTGTGTTCATTTTTTCTCCTTTCAATTACTTCTTTCTCATTACATGATGAATATAGCCCGCTTTTGTAAAGTTTTTCTTAAGCAAGGCTAAATATCCTTTAATGTTCAAGCGGATTGATTTATCCCCCTAGGCTGTGGTAGATTGGAAAAGGACAATTGAAATCCTGTATAATCACCAGCAAATGAAAGTCGCTGATTTGAGGAAAACTCTTTATGCATAGCGAAACAACAGTTTTACTAATGATCGTCGCCGCGGTAGGTTTTGGGCTTTTGGCCCAGGTGCTCTCCCATCGCTGGCAAATTCCGGCCATTGTTTTCTTGCTGGGCCTGGGCATTATTTTAGGCAAAGATGTTTTGGGAATCATTCAGCCCGACATGTTCGATGGTGGCATGGGCATTTTGATCAAGTTGTCGGTGGCCATCATCCTGTTTGAGGGTGCTCTAAACCTTAATCTGAAATGGTTACAGCAGTGTGCAGTTGAAATTCGCCGCCTGGTCACCATTGGCGTGCTGCTCTCTTGGGGTCTCACCACGCTGCTGACCCATTTTGTGGCCGGCTTTGAATGGCGAATTGCTCTTCTTTTTGGCGCGCTGATGACGGTAACCGGCCCAACGGTGGTACAGCCGATTTTACGGCGAATCTCTGCGCCGCGCTCCGTGAAGATGGTGCTCGAGGCTGAGGCAATTCTCGTTGACCCGATCGGGGCGGTTTTGGCAATCGCCGTTTTGGATGTGATCCTGGCAAATGCTTCACAGGGGGGCACCACTTTTCTATCCATTTTGTGGGTTTACTTTGGCCGCATCCTCATCGGTGGCGCCGTCGGGGCTCTGGGCGCTTTTGTGCTGGCATTTTTGCTCAAGAACCGGCGCTGGATCCCGTCTGAGTTGAGCAACCTGGTGGCGCTGACTCTGGTGTGGGTGACCTTTGCGGTAGCCGAGAGTTTGCAGAGTGAGGCCGGCATCATGGCCGCCGTGGCAATGGGGTTGATCACGCAGCGGCAAAACGTTCCCGGCGTGCAGCGGCTGCGGCGCTTTAAAGAGCTCCTTTCCATTTTGGGGATCAGTGTCGTCTTTATCCTGCTGGCAGCGAATTTGGATCTCGTTACCATCTGGCACGAGGGGTTGACCGGTTTGCTGACAGTTCTTCTCATCATGTTTGTGGTAAGGCCGGTGGCCGTTTTTGTTTCGACATGGCGTACCAAGCTCACCTGGCAGCAAAAGGCGTTGATCGCCTGGATTGGGCCGCGCGGCATCATTGCGGCCTCGATGGCTTCCATTTTTGCGCTGGCGCTGGGCGAATCTGGCATCGCCGGGGGAGAGCGCCTTTTGGCGCTGACCTTCCTGACCATTTTGCTGACGGTGATCGTGCAGGGTCTGACCGCCCGCCCTTTGACCCGTCTCTTGGGCCTGCAAGACATGCAGGGTAAAAAGGTTCTCATCGTGGGCATCAACCGTTTGAGTTACACCGTGGCGCAACTCTTCAAAGAAAATGGGCGCCCGGTTCTGCTGGTGGATATCAACCGTACTTCAGTTGAGCAGGCTCGCAACAATGGCTTTGAAGCGGTATATGGAAATGCACTTGAAGAAAACTTGCTGGAAGAGCTCCATGTGGAAGAATACGATACCTTCCTGGCGCTGACGTCCAATTCAGAGGTCAATGTGCTGGCCTGTCAGCTTGCCCATGAAGTGTTTGGCATCGAAAGGGCTTTCCCGGCCTTAAGTGACCCGGCCAAAGGGGTCAACCTGAAACTGCTCGATCAGATAGGCGGCCGGCAGGTCTTTTCGCGATTCATTGATGTGAGAGATTGGGAACAGCCTGAGATGGAAATTCACAGGATCGTTTGGGTGGTTCCCGAAACGAGCCCGCTGTTGCGGGCCGTGGATGCCAACACCTCATGCGAAATTCTGCCGATCTTGCGCATTCGGCGCGAAAGCGCTGAGGTGGTTTACGGTGAGCAGATGTGGCAGGCCGGGGACAAGATCGTGTTGATCAGCCTACTGCAGGAGAACATGGTCTTTAAAGAATTGGGGCAGGAGAGCCCCTGTGATTAGGTCAGTTTGAGCTTTTTATTGGAGTATGGAAACGCCGCCATGTTTCACTATGTTGGCGTTTTTCACTCGTATAGATAAAAATATCACTCTTTGTAACGATTGAGATCGTTCAATGAATCAGATAAAATCCCCAGCAATTGCTTATACTCTTCTTTTGTATCGATCCTAAAATAGAGGCACCTGAGAAAAGCAATGACATTGTGCTGGCGAAAAGACAGCGGCGAGCGTTTTGTTTCTCGCTCCAGGGTGGTCAGGTTCTTGACCCAGTTTTCGAGCGTATTTTCATCAATGAGTTGACGCTTGAGAATGCTCACCACGGCCGTGGTCATTCGTTCATCTTCGTCAAAGTGATAAGCGCACTTCTCTACCGCCATTTTATTGCCAATCGCCCCTAAAAGCTCTTCAAGGTCAATCGCACTCATCTCTTCACATTGGGCCAGATCATCCAGCGCGTCCCCAGTGTGGGCAATCGCATGTGCCCAGCCTTTCTCACCGGTGTATCCGCGCAGATCTTGTTCAGCAGCCAGATAGTTGATCAGGCTCTGTTTGATTAGCTGAATTTCTGCATCAGAAAGGTAAGGGTCTTCACGATGCCTGATCAAGAGCAGGGGCAGAAGCAGCACAGAAAACGAGCGGGTGAAAACAGAATCATCATTTTCGTGGCCGATTGAGTAAAACAGATGATTTTCATCCAATGCAGACGCAAGTAACTGGTGCAATTGCCCAGTTGTGAAAACGTTATACTTCAAGATCCAATGATAAAAAGCCGTGTAGATTAGATCGTCGCGCAGTTCACTGTCGGGCGAACCAATGGACTGCATCATTTTCAGTGCCACAGGAAAAGGTTCGGCACCGGCGGGGAATATAAATTCATTTTTTGCAACGGCTTGCAGAAAATCTTTTAGGTCCTCTTTAACAAACATTTTCCCTCTACATGAGTAAAGCTATCTTGAACATAGAAACTGTGAGCGCCAAAAGATTATACTGAATTCATGTCCCAATGGCAATTGGCGTAATAGGTCGTTACTTCTAAACTTATCTTTTACCGCTTTAGTGAAAGTCAATTAATGCCAAATTCACATACTGTGAACAAATTGACGAAAATAAAACGATACCATGTTATGAAAAGGGACACTTTCACTCAAGTGCCCCTTTTCATCATTTCAACTACGTGTGAACGAACTTACCACAACCGCATGCCGATCTGGGCTGCGAGTGAGGTCAGCATCACCGCCAGCCAGGTGGAGGCACCCAGGATCAAGGCCCGTGGGGCGGTTTGCACAAAGGTGCGCACATTGGTGCTCAGACCGATGGCGGACATGGCCATAATAATGAAGAACTTGCCGCTTTGCGCCAGCGTGGACGAAACCTCTACGGGCAGCCAGCCAAGGCTGTTGATGATCGCCGCAGCTAAAAAGCCAACCACAAACCAGGGAAATACCTTTAGAAAATTGAAGTTGCTGTTTTCTTTTTTCTCCGCCCGTGCGGTGAGCAGTGCCAGCGCCAGGGTGATGGGCACGATCATCAGACTGCGGGTCAGTTTCACGATGGTGGCGAAATTCCCCGCCGCATTGCTGTAAGAATACCCGGCTGCCACCACTGAAGACGTATCATTAATAGCTGTGCCCGCCCACATGCCAAAGCCCGCATCACTCATGTGCAGCAGGTGCCCGATGAACGGGAAGAGAAACACAGCAATGATGTTGAAGAGGAAGATGGTAGAAATGGCAAAAGAGATGTCTTTGTCTTCGGCATTGATGGCTGGCGCGGCCGCAGCAATGGCCGAACCGCCGCAGATGGCTGTGCCGACCCCGATCAAAATGGCGAGCTTTTTATGTATCTGCAGCCGTCTGCCGACCAGGTAGGCGGTCAGAAAAGAGGCCGTCAGGGTCAGGAAGATCACCAGAATGGATTGCTTGCCCACCTCGATCACCTTTGTCATGTTCATTTCGAACCCCAATAAGACGACTGCAAACTGAAGGATGTATTTGGAGGTGAACTTAATGCCTGCGCGGGAGGTTTCGGGCAGCTTGAACAACGAAGTGACCAGAATGCCGAGGGTGATGCCAAGCACCGGTCCGCCTACAACCGGCACCAACTTGCCGAGAAAGAACGCGCAGGCTGCAATGGCCAGAGACAACAGAATTCCCAATCCCTTTTCTTGAATAAAACGAGCCATGTATGATTGCTCCTCTTGTTTGCGTGGATGTGTGACGAACAGCGGCAATCATAGCGGCTGTCAGAATATTTGTAAAATAGTATAATTTTATAAAAAGCATAGGAAATTACTTATGAATTCACGCCACTTGCGCATCTTTTTAACCGTTTGTGAAGCTGGTTCCATGACCAAAGCGGCCAGACAGTTATATATGACCCAACCCTCGGTGAGCCAGTCGATATCCGAGCTGGAACGGGAGTATGCAGTGCGCCTCTTTGAGCGGATGAACCACCACCTTTACCTGACGGAGGCAGGGCAGCAGCTTCGTTCTTATGCCAGCCACATCTTGAATCTCTCTGATCAGGCCAAAAAGCAACTGGCAGAATTAGGTTCAGCCGGATCGCTGCGGGTGGGGGCCAGCCAGACGGTGGGGGCATATCTGCTGCCGCAAATTTTGCGCAAATACCATGAACAAAACCCAGCCGTGGATCTTTTTTCAGTGGTGGATAATACCCGTGTCATTGAGGGGATGCTTTTGGAAGATCAAATCGACCTGGGGGTGGTGGAAGGGAGCATCCAATCCAAATACATTCAACAGGAGAGGCTTTGCAGCGACGAACTCGTCATCGTATGCGGCCAGGGTCACCCATTTTGGAACGAGCACATCCTCGGCCTAAGCGATTTAGCCGAGCAGGGCTTTATCATCCGTGAAGCTGGCAGCGGCACTCGCGCCTTATTTGAAAAAGTGATGCAAGCAGCAGGGGTGGACTGGAAAAGGAGTGGTGTTTACAGCAATACTGAATCGATCAAAAAAGCCACCATCGAGGGTCTGTCACTGGCGGCTGTACCAAAGATTTCCATTATAGATGAAGAACAACGCGGCCTGCTAAAAACAATCCGGGTGGAAGGGTTGGAACTCAGCAGAGACTTTAACCTGATCTATCACCACCAAAAGTATTTCACCGCGGCGATTCAGTCTTTTGTCGCCACCTGCCGGCAGTTTACTTCAGCCTGAAAAGAAAGTTAAAAGACGCCCCTTGGTTTCGCATAGGCATTCGTTGCTCGCGTTTGCACAACAGGAATTTATGGCTTGTTTTTTCGTTGAGAGGGGGCTTTCTTTTGGCTGAACTCGGTCCCGATATGGATGCCAATCTTGGGCAGCAAAACGCGGTGGATCAATAAAACGGCAAGGGTGGCCAGCAGGGCGATGCCAAAAATAAGCAGTGAACTGGAAAGATTATTCATCAAGGACGGGTTGACCAGTAGAACGATGGCCAGTGTGACCATTAATACCCCACTGATCAGTTTAAGGATGCGTCCGTGCTTTTCTTCCACGCGGCTGGTTTTTAGGGTTGCCACAGAGGCGAAGAAAATGACCATTTCGTCCAACTGATAAATGACCATATAGAGTAACAACAAGAGGACGAACGTAGTTCCACTGACGTTTTGTGCATTAAGGAGATTGGTCCACACCAGTGGGAAGCCCGCGGTGCAGGAAAACTCGATCAACGATACCCCGGCCGCTAGTGTCACAGTAGCAGCCACCATTCCACCGAAGGACTGGCCGGCATCCATCACTCCACGTAGCTTCTTAAATATGCCCGGTTTCTTATCATCCGCAATGGTGAGGGAAAGGCCCTCTTTGTACCAAAAGTAATCTTTGATATTCACCATGGCGAGACCCAGCGCAACAAGCGCAAGCAAAATACGAATCCAACCCAAAAAGTGGGTGATTTTTAAAACACTGAATAGACCGACGATGAAGAGCACATAGATTCCGGCTGTAACGGTCAAAAAAATTAAGCCGATGACGAAAACCTTCTTGCGTGAACCGGTGTGCAGGGTTAAAGCCAGCAACATGGTAAGCACCCAGAGAGAGCAAGGATTGACCCCATCCACCAGGGCGATCAAAAAGGTGCTTACCCAAAGCGATTTTGATGCCAGATTTACCTTGCCCAAAAGAGGAATTTCTACCTCACCCGAAGAGATCATTCCTCCGGTCTCCGCGGAGGGAGCGCTTTCTACTGCTGTGGGAGCTGCCTGGGTTGCAGGAAAAGTGGTGGGTGTGACGAGCGGGGGATTCGTGCCAGATATTGAAGCCTCCGCAGTTGGGAGGGCCGCAGTGACTTCCGTCATGAATTCCGCGCCAGCGTCAACGCAGCCATCTGAGAGGCACCCTAAAACAATTTCTTCAATGTGCGGGTTGTACTCTTCTGAGTAGCCCTGCAGAAAGTAAGGCCCAACAAAGATTGTTGGCACGGCCAACTGCTCCACCCCATATTTTTGGGCCATCTCTGTGAACAGTTTCTGATTCTCGGCATCATAATAGACTTCATAGGTGTGCAAAACGATCTCTGGGTGAGCGGCTGCCAGATTCTCAAAATAGGGTTTGGCCTTGGCGCAGTGGGGGCAGCCATCTCCCCAGAAAAGGTAAATGTAAACGGGGTTCTCGGTTTGGGGTGTCTGCGCCTGAACAGATTTTGCCAGGGAAAACAGGCTTATTAGGACGATGGAGATCGTTATGAGGTGCCAGAATCGTTTTTTCATGTGGGTTCCCCGATTAATGAAAGCAAATGTTTAGTTTGTACTAAAATACTAGTATATATTTATGTATTTATCAATAAGTATACCAATAAAAATAGAATCCATTTATATCCCCTAGCCAAGAAGCATTAGCCAGTGGAGATCCTTTTCACAGCAATTCTATTTTTGCCTTGTATAAAAACGAACCGTATGGACTAAATGCACGAATTTGCATTAGAATGTTTTACAAAAAGAGTCCAAAATCACAGCACATAAGGATTTCACATGTTTTTCGTCGATGAGCCCTATATATCAGATTTTTTCAAAAAGACGGTAAAAGAAAATCATATTCCCGTTGTTAACACAGAAGCAGCGCAAAAATTGGGCTTGCTGCCCGGCACAAACCTCATCAGCGAAGAACAGGCCGTCAAACAGGCACGTGAGTCTGAAAATCTGATGCTTTATTCGACCTCTGAAAACTCGATTGGTTGGGTGGCGAAAAACCTTGCCTTCAGTGAGTACCCTGAAAAGATTGAGCTGTTCAAAAACAAGGCGAAATTCCGCACACTGACAAAGCCGCTCTTCCCGTCCTTTTTCTATCGCGAAGTGGGACTGGAAGAGTTAAGGGGTGTCAAAGTTGGTGAGTTGCCCTTGCCGGTCATCTTAAAACCAACGGTGGGCTTTTTCAGTATGGGGGTACGCAAGGTGACGAGCGCGCAAGATTGGCTGGCTGCTGTCGATTCCATCTACGCCGAGATCGAACAGATCAAGGGACTTTACCCCAATGAGGTACTTGACCTCCATTCCTTCATTATTGAGCAGGTGATCGAAGGGGATGAATTTGCCATTGACGCTTATTACAATTCACAGGGTGAGGCGGTCATTCTGGATATTTTGCACCACACCTTTGCTTCAGAAACGGATGTCAGTGATCGGGTCTATTCCACGTCCAAAGAGATCATTGAACAGAACCTGGCGGAGTTCACCGAATTCGTTGCCCGCATGGGGCAATTGGCCGGGGTGAAGAACTTCCCGGTACACATTGAGTTGAGACGCAGCAAAGAAGGGGTGTTGTTACCGATTGAAGTCAACCCTATGCGTTTTGGCGGCTGGTGCTCCACCCCCGATCTGGCTTTTTTCGCCTATGGCATCAACCCCTACCTTTATTATGTCAAACAGCAAAAACCTGATTGGGGCGAGCTGCTCGCCGGAAAAGAAAACAAGATATTCAGTGTGATCGTGCTGGATAACTCAACCGGTAAAGACGCCTCGGTAATCGCTTCTTTTGATTTTCAAAAACTGTTGACCAAATTTGAAACCCCACTCGATTTGAGGAAGATCGACTATAAAAAGTACCCGGTCTTTGGCTTTTTGTTCACTGAAACCCGCCAGGAAAACTTTGCCGAGCTGACCTACATTCTCAATTCGGATTTGAACGAGTTTATCTTGATTGAATAGCTTAAACAAAAGGGAATGATATAATCAGGCTGCGAAACGAACCCCAACTATTTATAACTAAATAATTGCGGAGTTTAATTATGGCTGGAACGAATTTTGAAGTTCGTCTGGGGGAGGAAATGATCTCTGTGCCCGTCACACGGGTACATACATTGGTGTTAGGCAGCGGTGCCGCCGGTCTAAACGCAGCCGCCCAGTTGGTGCTCAATGGGGTCAAAGAGGTACTGATCCTGACCGAGGGGCTAAACATGGGCACTTCCATCAACACCGGCAGCGACAAGCAAACCTATTACAAGTTATCCATGTGTGGGGCAGATGCAGATTCACCGCGTGATATGGCAGAAACCTATTTTGCCAACGGCTCCATGCACGGTGACCTGGCACTGGTTGAGTCAAGCCTCTCGGCGCGCTGTTTCATTAACCTGGTGAACCTGGGCGTACCTTTTCCGCGCGACGAATATGGGCAGTTTGTCGGTTACAAAACGGATCACGATCCGCGTCAGCGTGCCACCTCGATTGGTCCCTATACGTCACGTGAAATGTGCCTGCGACTCATCGATCAGGTCAAGTCCCTCAATATTCCCATCCGCGAAAAGCGCAACGCTGTTCAATTAATTACTTTGCCCGGGGCTGAAAACCGCATCGCCGGGCTGATCGCCATCACCAATGAAGGCGATTTTGAGGTCTATCTGTGCGAAAATTTGGTCTTTGCTGTTGGCGGGCCGGGCGGGCTGTATCAAACAAGCGTCTATCCGCCCGCGCACAGCGGCGCCATTGGCCTGGGCTTGATGGCCGGCGCCTGCGCCAGCAATTTGTCAGAATCGCAATATGGTCTGGCTTCGACCAAATTCCGTTGGAACGTTTCGGGTACCTATATGCAGGTAATTCCGCGTGTGATCAGCCGTGCCGCTGACGGGGTCTCGGATGAACGCGAGTTCATGCCGGAATATTTTGCATCGGTCGGCGAAATGAACGGCAAGGTCTTCTTAAAGGGTTATCAATGGCCCTTTGACGCGCGCAAGGCCGTGGGTGGTTCATCGATCGTGGATATTTTGGTGTACATCGAAACTATGGTGAATAATCGCCGTGTCTACCTGGATTTTCGCGCCAACCCGGCTGGCTATTCAACACAAGATCTGCCAGAGGAAGCGCGGGTTTATCTCGAAAAATCCGGGGCTGATCAGCCCACCCCCATTGAACGTTTACTGCATATGAATCCCGGGGCGGTGGAGCTTTATCAGAAACATGGCATTGATCTGCGCCAGGAACCGCTTGAGGTGGCCATCTGTGCTCAGCACAATAACGGCGGTCTGGCAGGGAATTTGTGGTACGAGTCTACCAACATTAAACATTTCTTCCCGGTCGGTGAGGTGAACGGTTCGCACGGCGTGACCCGTCCGGGCGGCTCGGCCCTCAATGCCGGACAGGTGGCGTCCATGCGCGCCGCCGAGTATATTGCCAATCGCTACACCGAATGGACTTTACCTGAAGAAGCCGAGCAGGCTGCTCAAACCGCTTTGCAAAAAGTGGCCGATTGGGCAGAGGGCTGTTTGCAGGCGGAGACCCCCTGGCTGAAAGAGTTGCAGCAGATGCAAGCACGTATGTCGAAAGCCGGGGCGCACATTCGCAGCCAGGCCACGCTTGAAAAAGAAACCCCTCAGGCCTGGCAGCAAGTGGAACGCCTTGAGAAGGCTGGCTGTGCGGTGAAGTGCAAGGAACAACTGCGCTACGCCTTCCGCTCCCGCCAACTGGCCTTTGCCCAGGCTGTTTATCTGGACGCGATTCGCTTTGTCTTGCAGAGTGGGGTGGGCAGCCGTGGTTCCGCCATCGTTCTGGATGAAAACGGCCAACAGGTACATCCATTGCTGGACGCCACCTGGAAGATCGCACCTGAGGACGAACAGTATCGTAAACAGGTGCTGGAAAGTGTTTGTACCAAAGCGGGCGAAGTACAAAACCGCTGGGTGCCCTGCCGGCCCATCCCTGAGAGTGACGCCTGGTTCGAGGTCGTCTGGGCGCGCTTCCGTCAGGGCGAGATTTACGATTAGGCAAAACTGCACCAATTGGCTCCCCGATTCTTCTGGATCGGGGAGAATTTTTTTAAAATATGACATTTGTCACTATCGTTCTACGTGATAATATGCGATAATACCGTATGTCATTCGACAATGTCGTATATTTGATCGAAAACACTCGAATGACCAACAATTGAATCAGTTGGACGTTTCGCGCATAAAAAAGAATCAGTAAGTTGTAAAAAGCCAGGGGACTGGCTATTGGTGATTTCTGGCAAGACCACTCATTCACATCAGGAGGAATCAATGGCAGGAACACGTAACAATTATTTTCGCACGAGCGACGACGCGATTCTCTATTTTGAGGATCACGGCAAAGGCAAACCGATCGTACTTGTACCGGGGTTTGTCTGTTCGACCAAGTTTTTTGCAAAGAACATTGAAGGACTGTCGAAAACCAACCGTGTTATTTCTTTTGACCCGCGCGGTCAGGGGAATTCTTCAAAGGGATTGCAGGGTCACACGATTGCCCGCAATGCGCAAGACATCAAAGAACTTCTCGATTACCTGAATGTTGAAAATGCCACTTTGCTTGGCTGGTCGATGGCCGGCCAATTTGTGCTTAAGTACCACATGCTTTATGGCAACCATCGTATTGATTCCATTGGCCTGCTCGATTGCCCGCTGGGCGCCATGTATGATGAAGAATGGAATGCCCACCATTTGAAAGGCTTCAACATGGATGCCTTCAATGGTTCTCTGGCCATGTCTTACAACGACAATGAAGGCTACTGTGCATATTTCGCGAAGATGGTCTGGGGCGGCAATGATGATTCCATGATCGAATGGAGCACAAAAGAATTCTTGAAGACCCCGGCCTGGATCTCCTTCGCCATCTACAGCGATATGGTGCACCAGAATGGGTTTGAAATGCTGCCCAAGGTCACCCTGCCGATCTTGTTCATGGGCGCCGATTCGGCTGTCACCGCCAACGGTAAGGCCCTGGCCAGCAAATATTATCCTCAAAATACCAACCCGGCTGTCTACAAAGAATCACATACCTTTGAAACCGGCGGGCATGTATTCTTCTACTGCAACCCGGAAGAATTCAATGCCAAAGTGGCTGCTTTTGCCAAAAAGGTGAGCGAACTGTAAAAGCTTTTAGAAAGTTTTACTGGGGTCACTGATTTTCTCTGTGGCCCCAGTCGATTGTGAAGTCATCAAGATCCAAAAAGGATAACCGTTTGGACGACACTTCAAAAAACACTCCACGCAAGATCATCGCCTCGGTACAGCGTGCCCTGGATATTCTGGCCCTTTTCGATAAAGGGCACGAAGAGTTGGGCAATGCCGAGATCGCCCGCCTGGTAGACCTCCCCATTGGGACGGCATCGGGGCTGATCTACACGCTCAAGGTCAATCATTATCTCGACCAGAACCCGGTGAACCGCAAATACCGCCTGGGGCTCAAACTGGCCGAGCGTGCTGCCGTGCTCATGGATCAGCTTGACCTGCGCAAAATTTCAGCGCCTTTGTTGGAAGAACTGCGCGACTGGTGCGGCGAGAGCGTGAACCTGGGCATCCGCGACGGCGGCGAAGTGGTTTACATCGAGCGCATGTTTGGCAATCATTCGCTGGGCATTCGCTCTGAATTGGGCCGACGCGGCCCGCTGCACAGCACCTCGCTGGGCAAGGCCATCCTTTCTTTTATGCCGGCGGCTGAACAGCTTGCCCTGCTCGAAGGATATCAATTTACGCGAGTGACCCCGCTCACCATCACTGATCCGCAAAAGTTCATGCAAGAACTGGCGCTTACCCGTCAGCGGGGGTATGCCATTGATGAGCAGGAAAACGAAATGGGCGGACGCTGTGTAGGGGCGCCAGTGTTTGATCGTTTCGGGTACCCGATCGCCTCGATCAGTATCTCGGTGCCGGTTCAGCGCTTCCCGGTAGAAGAAGTGAACAAGTTCGGCCAGAAGCTGATCGAGACGGCCAGTAAAATTTCCCGTCAAATGGGGCATGTGAACGAATAGATCTGGCAGCATGTTAATGGCTGCCGTATTTTAAAGTGTTGAAATGAGGAGTCATGCAGAATAATCGGAAGGTTGCAATCATCACAGGTTCTGGCCGGGGAATTGGGCGCGGCATTGCTCTGCAACTGGCACAAAAAGGCTGGACGGTCGTTATTAACGATATCGGGAACCCGGCCCCGCCCGAAGAAACACTGGCTCTGGTGCGCCAGGCCGGCTCGGATGGCTTGGTCGTTTTGGGCAACATCACCCTGGCTGAAGACCGCCAAAAGATCGTGGCTGAGGCCATGAAGGCTTTTGGGCGCATTGACCTGCTGGTGAACAACGCCGGTATCGGCCCACGTGTGCGCATGGATATGCTTGAGATCAGTGTTGAGAGCATGCATGAAGTCTTGGAAGTGAACACCATCGGCCCATACTTCTTGACTCAACTGGTTGCCAAAGAGATGATCGAACTCAAACGCCAGGGCAAGATCGAGCACCCGAAGATCGTCAACATCGGTTCCATGAGCGCCTATACCAGCAGCACCAGCCGGGCTGAATATTGCATTTCAAAGGCTGCCGTTTCGATGAACACCCTTTTGTATGCCGATCGTTTGGCCGATGAAGGCATCAACGTGTATGAGATTCGTCCCGGCATCATTCAAACGCCCTTAACCGAGATCGTCAAAGATAAATACGAAAAGCTGATCGCCGAAGGCATCACCCCCATCAAACGCTGGGGTCAGCCCGAAGATATCGGCAAAGCCATTGTGGCCATCGCAGAAGATTATTTGCCATTTTCCACCGGTCAGGTGATCGATGTGGATGGTGGTTTCCATATTCACCGTCTCTAGGGTTGCTATGAAAAACGTTGTTACTTTTGGTGAGATCATGTTGCGCCTTTCGCCGCCCGGGCAGTTGCGTTTTGGGCAGACGAATTCTTTCGATGCCACCTACGGCGGTGGAGAATCCAATGTTGCCGTCTCGCTGGCAAATTACGGCATCCCGACCGAGTATGTGACCCGTCTCCCTAAAAACGACATCGGCGAGGCTTGTCTGCAATCAATCCGTCGCTATGGGGTGGGCACTTCTTTCATCCAGCGTGGTGGTGATCGGCTGGGCATTTATTTTCTCGAAAACGGTGCCGTCATGCGCGGCAGCCAGGTGATCTACGACCGGGCAGCTTCTTCTTTTGCCACCGTCACCCCCGATATGTTTGATTGGCGAGCCATTTTCGCCGGGGCCGGCTGGTTCCACTGGACGGGCATTACACCCGCTGTGTCTGAAGGGGCCGCTCAAACCTGCCTCGAGGCGGTCAAGACTGCCAAAGAGATGGGTGTGACCGTCTCTTGCGACCTGAACTACCGCGCCAAATTATGGAAGTGGGGGAAGACCGCCGGTGAGGTCATGGAAGAATTGGTCTCTTACTGCGATGTGGCCATCGGCAATGAAGAAGATGCCGAAAAAGTGTTCGGCATTAAGGCCCCGCAGTCTGATGTGACCCAGGGCAAGGTGGCGGCCGAACAGTATCAATTCGTTTGCGAGGCTTTGTCGAAAAAATTCCCCAACTTGCGGCAAATTGCCATCACCCTGCGCAGTTCCATCTCCGCTTCACATAATACCTGGAGCGCCCTGCTGTGGCAGAACGGCCAGACCTATACGGCGTCTGTTTATGACATTACCCATATCGTCGATCGCGTGGGCGGCGGGGACAGCTTTATGGGCGGCCTGATCTATGGCCTGCTCACTTACGCTGAGGAACCGCAAAAGGCGATCAATTTTGCTGTGGCGGCCTCCGCGCTCAAACATACTATTTTCGGTGATTTTAATCTGGTTAGTGTTGGTGAAGTCGAAAAACTCATGAAAGGGGATGGATCCGGCCGCGTTAGCCGCTGATCCTGACTGAACAATGGCGAAATATTCACGATTAAAGGTGCTCACTTCCATGATCCGGGTTGGCATGGTGCCTGTGTTTTACCATGCCGATGTAGAAGTTGCGGCCGCAGTGATCGATGCCTGCGCTGCCGGCGGGGTAGGCTGCTTTGAATTTACCAACCGCGGCGATATGGCTCACGAGGTCTTCAAAGAATTGATGCTGCGTTTCAAAAACGATGACCGCGTCATCCTCGGCGCCGGCTCGGTGGTGGACGCTGGGACGGCTTCTTTATATTTGCAGTTGGGGGCCAACTTTATTGTAGGGCCCTGCCTCAACAGCGAAGTGGCCCGCGTGTGCAATCGCCGCCAGGTGGCTTATTGCCCCGGCTGTGGGTCGGTGACCGAGATCTCAACCGCACAGGAATTGGGCGTGGAAATCTGCAAGGTGTTTCCAGGCTCTGCCGTGGGTGGGCCGGCTTTCGTAAAGGATGTGCTGGCCCCCTTGCCGTGGTCACGCATTATGCCTACCGGCGGTGTGGATACCACCCCAGAGAGCATCAATAGCTGGTTTAAGGCCGGCGTTGCCTGTGTGGGCATGGGCAGCAAATTATTCCCGGCCGACCTGTTGAAGACCGGTGATTATGCGGCCATTACGGCCAAAGTCAAAGAAGTGTTGGCCTTGATCGAAGCAGCACGCCCGCAAAGTTCATTAAATTTTTAGTGAGGTAGAAGAACTGATGAAACCAAATTATCCGCATATTGCACGCTTGAAAACAGGCAGCGAGTTTCGCGCTCATGTGGCGGGGCAGGGCGTCGAAATTCCGTTTGATGATGAGATCGTGGCGGCACCTGAAGGTGCCCTGGCACAATCTTTCACCCTGAAGAGCGGCAAGAAGATCGGCAACCGTTTTTGCATCCACCCTATGGAAGGCTGGGACGGTACCACAGACGGCAACCCCACTGAACTGGTTTACCGGCGCTGGCAAAATTTTGGCCGCAGCGGCGCCAAGCTCATCTGGGGGGGCGAGGCGGCCGCAGTCCGACCGGACGGGCGCGCCAACCCCAATCAGCTCATGATCCTCGACAGCACCATGAAAGAACTGGAAAAGCTGCGCCTGGCGCTGGTCGAAGCCCATCAGGAAGCCACCGGCACAACGGATGATCTCTTCGTTGGCCTGCAACTTACCCATTCAGGGCGTTTCAGCCGCCCCAATGAAAAAACAAAACTGGAATCGAAAATTGCCTATCACCATCCCGTGCTGGATAAGTTGTTCAACGTGCCCGCAGACGCGGCTCCGTTGAGTGACGCCGAGGTGGACGATCTGATCGGTTATTATGTGCGCGCCGCCAAACGCGCGCAAGCCATTGGTTTCGATTTTGTGGATGTCAAACACTGTCATGGTTATTTGGGCCATGAATTTCTCAGCGCAGTTACGCGGCCGGGCAAATATGGCGGCAGCTTCGAGAACCGCACTCGCTTCTTGCGAGAGATCGTGGCAGGCATTCAGCGTGAATGCCCCGGCTTGACGATCGGTGTGCGCTTCAGCAGCTTTGATATGCCGCCTTTCCGACCCGATGAAGAAAATGTCGGGCACATGGTGGAGTACACTGACCCGGACGGGCGCTACCCCTATGCCTTTGGTGGTGACCCCGATCAGCCCGGTACGATCAAATTGGACGAACCGATCAAGTTGATGGAACTGCTGGCAGAGATCGGCGTTGAGCTGGTCAATTTCTCGGCGGCCAGCCCCTATTACAACCCGCACCTGACCCGCCCGGCTTATTATCCGCCCAGTGATGGTTACCTGCCCCCGGAAGACCCCATTGTAGGGGTGGCCCGGCAGATCAAGGTGGCGGCCGAACTGCATGCCCACAGCAATGGCCTGGCCTGTGTGGGTTCCGGCTACAGCTATTTGCAGGACTTCATTCCTCACGTGGCACAGGCAGCCGTGCGCGAAGGCAAGATCGATTTTGTCGGTCTGGGCCGCTCCACCCTGTCTTACCCGGCTTTCCCGTTGGATATTCTGGCCGGCCGTCCTGCTGTGCGTAACGCCATTTGCCGCACCTTCAGCGACTGCACCACTGCTCCGCGCAAGGGTCTGGTCTCAGGCTGCTACCCACTGGACGATTTTTACAAAAACCGCTCCGAAGCAGAACAGCTTAAAGAGATCAAGAAATCTTTGAAAAAATAATTCAGGAGATCCCTTTGAAAGTAGTCACTTTTGAACAGGCTGTGCAATATATCAAGGACGGGGATGCTTTAGTGATCGGCGGTTCAGGCGGCGGCCATGCCGTTCCTGAAGCGTTGATCGTTGCTCTCGAAAATCGTTTTCTGGCAGAACAGAGCCCCCAGAATCTCACCCTGCTGCATCCGGTTGGCATTGGCGACAACGTCAGCCAGGGGGTGGGCCACCTGGCACATCCCGGCCTGGTAAAGCGAATTGTGACCGGTGCACTGGTGAACAGCCCGGCCTTTCAAAAACGCGCAGAAGAAGACACCGTGGAGGCTTACACCCTGCCGCAGGGGGCTCTCTCACAGTTGATGCGCGAGATGGCAGCCGGTCGCCCCGGCCTCTTCTCGCAGATCGGTCTGCATACCTATATCGATCCGCGCCTGGATGGTGGCCGTCAGAGCAAATGTGCCAGTGAAGACCTGGTGGAATTAATGACGGTGGCCGGCAAAGAGTGGCTCTTTTACAAACCCTATCAGGTGGATGTGGCTTTCTTGCGCGGCACCACCGCGGATGAAGAGGGCAATGTGACCATGGAGCGCGAAGCTGTTTTTGGCGAGATGCTCTCGATGGCGCAGGCCACTCACCGCAATGGCGGACTGGTGATCGTGCAGGTGAGCCGCCTGGCGCAAAAGGGAACATTACCCGCCAAACAGGTGAAAATTCCCGGCATGCTGGTAGACCTGGTGGTCGTAGACCCGGAACAGCGTCAAACCTATCTGATGGATTACAGCCCGGCTTATGCCGGTGAGATCAAGGTTCCCCTAAACGAGATCACCCCTCTGCCGCTTGATCCGCGCAAGGTGATCGCGCGCCGTGCGGCGATGGAATTGTGCCCGGGTGCGATCTGCAACCTGGGTTCGGGTGTTTCGACCGGCATCGCAACCATTGCCGCCGAAGAGGGTATTCTCGATCAGATCGTGCTCACCAATGAGCAAGGGCTCATCGGTGGCGCTCCCTCCTCGGATGCAGGTGCAGCGGTCAACTATACCTGCATGATCGATCAACCTTATCAGTTTGATTTTTATGATGGCGGTGGGCTCGACCTGGCCTTTCTCTCCTTTGCACAGGTGGATGCTGCCGGAAACGTGAACGTGAGCCGCTTTAACGGCCGCATCATTGGCGTTGGCGGTTTTATCAACATCAGCCAGAGCGCCAAGAAGGTCGTTTTTAGCGGCACGTTCACTGCTGGCAGTCTTGAAATGAACTGGCCGGCTGGCAAGACCGTGATCAGCAAAGAGGGCCGTTTCAAAAAGTTCATGCAGCAAGTCGAACAGATCTCTTACAGCGGGCCATTTGCTGCTGAACGCAGACAGGAAGCTCTCTATATCACCGAAAGGGCCGTCTTTAAGCGTGTAGAAGAAGGCATCGAATTGATCGAGATCGCCCCCGGCATTGATCTGGAACGCGATATTCTGGCGCACATGGATTTTCGCCCGCGCATTGCTGCCGACCTGAAAGAAATGGATCGGCGTTTATTCCTGGATGAGCCGATGGGGTTGGCGATGGATCTGGCGAAAAATCCGCCGGCAAATGTCCCCACTCGCCTGCAAAAATGAGGTTCGTATGACAAATGCAGAATTTGCAAGTACTGATCTAAGTGAAGAGATCGACGCAATACAGATCACCCGTCCCGCGGATGGGGTGGTGGTCATCACCATTGCTTCAACCCCGCTGGGCGTGCTGCGTCATTCGGTGAAGCGTGCCTTGATGCACCGTTTGAACGAACTGGATGCAGATGCTTCGATCCGCTGCGGCATCATCACCGGCGTGGACAAGGCTTTTTCCGTCGGTTCTGACATCAATACCTTCAGTCAAGAGGTGAGCTGGCTGCTGGAAAACGATTATTGGGAGACCAACCTCAACCAAAAACTTGAAGACATGCACTTTCCGCTGATCGCCGTTTGTAACGGCCATACTCTGGGCGGGGGGGCTGTGCTGGCTCTGGCTTGCGACTTTAGAATCGCTGCCGAGAGCGCCAAATTTGGCTTCCCAGAGGTAAAAGTGGGCGCTTTCCCTTCAGGCAGCGGCACACAGCGCTTGCCCAGGCTTGTAGGGCGTGGGCGCGCTATGGAACTGTTTTTGACCGGACGGGTGATCAATGCCCAGGAGGCGTACCAGTATGGCCTGGTCGAATATGTTTTTTCGGATGAAGTGTTCATGGAAGAAGCCTTGAAGATCGCTGCTACCATCGCTTCATATTCCGGCCCGGTCACCGCGGCGGCAAAACGCTGCATCAATGTGGGGTTGGCTGAAGGGATGCAAAAAGGCCTGGCCCTTGAAAGCGATTTGCGCGTGAAAACGGGTCGTGGCAAAGATGCAGTGGAAGGGCGGGCGGCTTTCTTGGAAAAGCGCTCCCCAAACTTTAATCGCGAGTAGTACGGAGGTCACCATGCAACTATTCTCCTATCTCATCGATGGTGAACAGCGTTCTGGACGTTTGGTTGGGCTGTTGGGGGTAGATGTGCAGCGGGCGCTATCGGTCTATTTGGAAGTAAACCCGCGTCCGGCAGAGCTGCCATCATTCGAAGTAGAGCACCTGACCGATCTGGCGGCTTTAGCGCCTGAGCTTTTGCCGCTTATTGAAGAGGCTACCAACTGGGTGCTGCAGCTCCCTCCAGACGCAGTGGCCTTGCACAATAAAAAAACGATTCTGTTTGAGTTTAATACGGTCACCCTGCTGCCGCCGATTTCCCGGCCCGGTAAAGTGATTTGCATTGGGGGGAATTACCCCTCTGCGCAAGATAAGAATGGCCCCGAGTTTCCGACCGTGTTTCTGAAACCCGCCAGCGGGGTTGCCGCCGACCAGATGGAAGTGTGCCTGCCAACAATCGCTCAAAATGTGGCTTGCGAGGTCGAATTGGCAGTGGTGATCGGTAAAACCGGCCATAACTTAAGCCTCGAAGAAACCGCTAATGTGATCATCGGTTACACCCTGGCTAACGATCTGGGCGATCACAGCATTGAAAAGCGTACCTCTCAGTGGACGAGCGGTAAAATGTTCGATGGCTTTACCCCGATGGGACCGGTCTTGTTTACGCCCTGTGAGTTGATGCAATATGATGGCCTAAAGTTATATACCAAGGTGAACGGCATGACCGTGCAGCAGGGCAGCACGAGCCAGATGTTTTTTGATGTGGCTTATCTGGTCAGTTATCTTTCCACCCTCACCACGCTGGAACCGGGGGACGTGATCCTTACCGGCAGCCCCAAAACGATCAACGGCCAGCCGAACCCCGCCTACGCACTAAAACCGGGCGACACCATCGAAATCGGCATCGAAAAACTTTGTTCCCTATGGAATACCACGATCGCTGAAAGGTCAAACTGATGACAACCTATCCTATGGCGTTTATTCCTGCCCCCGGCAAAATTGAATTTCGTGAGATGCCCTTGCGGGAGGTTGCCCCTGGTGAAGTGATGATCAAGGTACATCGGGCCGCCATCTGCGGCAGTGACCTGCACCTGTTTCGCGGCAAGCACCCCTCTGCTGAGTTGCCGGCTGCCGTTGGCCACGAGCTTTCGGGTGAAGTGGTTAAAATTGGCACCGGGGTAAAGAACTTCCATGAGGGAGATCGCGTGACCGTTGAACCGGTGATCGCCTGTGGTACCTGTTACTTTTGTCAGCGTGGTGCCTATCATTTGTGCACCAATGTCAGCTTTCAGTATCGCAAAGGGCAGGGTGGGTTTGCCGAGTATTTTTACTCGCCCGCAGAACACACGTTTAAACTGGCTGACAACCTTAGTTGGGAAGAGGGGGCCCTGATCGAGCCGCTTTCGGTGGCTTTACACGCGGTAAAGCGCAGCCGTGCGGGCATTGGTCAAAGCAGTGCTGTGGTCGGTGCCGGGGCGATCGGTTTGTTGGTAGCGTTGCTGCTTCATCAAACCACGGGTGTCAGCCCATTTATCTCTGATTTCAACGATTTCCGGGTTCAAAGGGCAATTGATCTGGGTTTACGCGGTGTTTTTGCACGCCGCGGCGAAGATATCGGCCAGGTGGTTCTGACCGGCACGCAGCAGTTGGGCGTTGACCATGCTTTTGAGGCCGTTGGTCGGCAAGAATCTTTGGCACAGGCATTGAATTTGCTCAAAAAAGGTGGCAAGGCTACCCTGTTGGGCATCTTTGAAGATCCCCAGCCGGTCATCCCCATCAATTTGTTTGTGCAACGTGAAATTTCACTTTCCGGTTCGCAGGGCTACGTCTGGGATTTTGAAGAGGCCATTCAACTGGTTTCGGAAGGTAAGATTCCTTTGCGTGAATTGATCACCAGTCGTCTGCCTTTTACCCATCTGCAGCAGGGATTTGACTCGCTTATGCAGCCGGGAAACGAACAGATTAAAGTATTGGCTGAATTTTAATGGTTGCGCTTTTTATTGGTAGGGCAGACGTTTGATTCGCAGTGAAAATCCCCTCCAGTTACTAGTAAAGCAGAAAATTAAGAAGAATGTCATAAATCTTCCCGTTTTTGTTGGGCTGCTCTTGTAATATAAAATATAATGAATATAATATATTTTATAAAATATAAAACTTAGAAAGAGACTATGACAAATATTCCTTCGCTTACCAAAAATATTCCGTTATCGCGTGAAGATTTTGCTTACGAAGCGATCAAAGAAGCCATCATCAATGGCGATCTTTTGCCCAATCAGAAAATTAGTCTCACTGACCTTTCAAAAACACTGGGAGTCAGCATCATTCCTGTCAACAGTGCGATTGGCCGCCTCACCTCAGAAGGCCTGATTCGCCAGGACCCCCATCATTCCCCTTACGTGGTTGAATTTTCTTCCAAAGATACCAAAGAAGTGCTCACCATTCGCTATCATATGGAAGAACTGGCTTTGCGCGAGGCCATTCCCTGCATCGGCCCCGAGCAATTGGCAGAGCTCAGTACTATCCTCGACAAGATGGATGAGATTGCCAGACAAAAAGATACCCACCAATTTGGCATCCTGAACCGTGCGTTCCACATGCAGATGTATTCTTACAGCCCCATGCCCATGCTTTGTGACATGATCAGTGATCTTTGGAACAAGGCTGAGTTGAATCGCTGCCGTTCGGTCTTTTCACTGGTGCCGAACATGTTGGAGCATTCGCAGGTGGAGCATCGTGAAATATTGAACCTGGTCGCTCAGAAGAAAACAGAAGAAGCGATCGCAGTTTTGCAGCGCCATAAGAATTATTCAAAAGTAAAGTTACTTGAAGCCCTCGAAAAACAAGGCGCCTAGCCTTAATACCAAACTATAGAAAAGAATCCATTTATCGATGAATTCCTTCAATTACTACTCCCCCAAAACCATCCAGCAGGCATTCGCCTTGTTGAATGAATATGGTCGTGACGCAAAGGTTCTGGCAGGGGGCACAGATCTGTTGGTTCGGATCAAGATCGGCCGAGCAACTCCCCGCGCCGTTATTGATGTTAAAGGTGTTTCAGAATTGCAGAGCTATATCGAGAAATCAGAAGGGATCGTGCGCGTCGGAGCCCTCACCACAATGGCCACGATTCAATATGACTCGATCATCATTCAGAACTTCCCCGCCATCGTAGAAGCTGTTTCCAACATCGGTTCTGTACAAATTCGCAACCGCGCCTCTATTGCCGGCAATCTCTGTAACGCCTCTCCCGCCGCAGATAGTGCCCCATCGCTTCTGATTTACGGTGCACAAATTAAGTTGATCTCCCCACGCGGCGAGCGCATTCTGTCCCTGCCCGAATTCATTCTCGGCCCCGGCAAAACGGCCCTTGAGCCCGATGAATTGGTGAAGGAAGTGTTGCTGCCACTGCCGGGCAAAGATCAGGGTGCCGCTTTCAAGCGCCTCACCCGCCGCAAGGGCGTTGATCTGGCCACCATCAATCTGTGCTGCCAGGTGCGCTCGAATGGACTGACCCGTTTTGCACTGGGCGCTGCCGGCCCGGTTCCTTTCATCGTGGAAGACCCCAGTGGAAAATTGGCCTCGAAAGACGCCAGCGCCGAAGAAAAGAAAGCCTTGATCGAGCAGATCATGGCCCCGGCAAAGCCCATCGGGGATATTCGTGCCAGTAAAGAATACCGCATGGCCATGCTGGTCGTGCTCGGACAGCGCGCTCTTGAAGCTGCCATCGAACAACTTGAAAATAACTGAAGATAGGATGAATCGTGGAGAATCAAAACAAACTTCATAGCATCAACCTTCATATCAACGAAAAAGCCTATGCGATCGAAGTCGAACCGCATCGCACGCTGCTTGAAGTATTACGTGACCAGTTGGACATTACCGGCCCCAAAGAATGCTGTGGCGTAGGGGAATGTGGCGCCTGCACGGTACTGATGGATGGCAAAGCCGTGAACTCTTGTTTGGTGCTGGCTGTTGAAGCCGATCAATCTGAGATCATCACCATCGAAGGCCTGGGCGGCCCCGAGAGCTTGAATCCTTTGGAGCAGGCTTTTTTGGATGCCGGCGCCGTGCAATGTGGTTTTTGCACGCCTGGCATGATCATGGCTGCGCAGTATTTGTTGAATACCAACCCGCATCCCACTGAAGCCGATGTCCGGGTAGCCCTGGCCGGGAACCTGTGCCGCTGCACCGGGTATTCCCGCATCATCCAGGCCGTTTTGTCTGTGGCAAACGCACAATAGCTGAAAGGATGACAATCATGACAACTTCTTCTACGAATCAAAATATTGCCGCCCTGCTCGAAAGGGTCAACACCGCCGAATTGACACCCCTCCGTCTGAAAGATTGGAAGAAGACGGTGTGTTGGATCGTAGATGGAGAAGAGACCTTTTGGGTTTCAGACGGAGAAAAGTTCGTTGAGGCAGACGCCGAAACTTCTGATTTCACGCTCCGCTGCAACAGTGAAGTGCTTGATAAAGTTGCCAGCGGCAAAATGCCATTTTTCATCGCTCTGTGGGGAACCGGTGAAATTCAATTCGAGGGCTCTTTTGCCGATGCCTACCGGTTGGGCTATCTCTTTATGCATGACAAGCGCCAGCGCCGCGTGATCTTTATCAGCCACTGCTGGCTTAACATCAACACCCGTTTCCCTGAAGGGGCCGCTTTTGCAGGCGCCAACTCGCCGCTCATCAAATCTTTGCTCGATAGCGGCCTGGGCATCGTACAGATGCCTTGCCCGGAGTATGAGGTGCTGGGCCTCGAAAAGGCCAACTACGGCATCATCATCAAAGACGAAGTGCGTGCCGGTTTCAGAAAATATGCCGCCATTGTAGTCAAGCAGATCAAAGATTATCTGGCCATGGGATTTGAAGTGGTGGGTGTGATGGGCATGAACCCCAGCCCCTCTTGCGGTGTGGAAGTCTCCAAAGGCAAGGGCACCATGCTCGGTACCAGCCGCGATATTTCTGAGCAAAAAGAATCGGGCATTTTTATCGACGAGCTGCGCGCCTTGCTCAAGCAGGAAGGGCTCGAAGAGATCAAGATTTTTGGTGTGCGACGCCAGGGTGCAGGCGATATGGATCCCACTGAACGGATCGCACTTATTCAATCACAAATTGCTGTTTGAAAATCGAGCGAACAGCGAAGTATTTATTACAAATACTATAAGGAGAATGAATTTATGACACGTATTGTTGATTTGAGTTTGGCTCATGAGAACTATGCCAGCGAACCGTATCCGCCTTCAATTACCCATACCACGCATCAAGAAGGCGCACGTCGTTTGGCGGCACTGGCAAAGATCGATCCTACCGACTTTGAAGGCGGCATGGCTCTCGCTTCTGATCAGGTGAATGCAAGCACCCACTCAGGTACCCATGTAGATGCCCCCTGGCATTATGGCCCCGAAGTGGATGGCAAACCCTCCAAAACCATTGATCAGGTTCCTTTGGAATGGTGCTACGGCGATGGCGTTTTATTGGATTTCCGCCATTTAGACCAGGGTTCCGAGATTACCGATGAAGATGTGAAACAGGCATTGGCCAAGATCAATCACACCCTCAAAGCTGGCGATATTGTTTTGATTCAGACCGGCGCCGATAAGTTCTGGGGTACCACCAAATACCTGCCCGCTCAATCTGGGTTGGGCATGGAAGCGACGAAGTTCATCCTTGACCAGGGTGTAAAAGTGATCGGCATTGATGGTTGGGGTCTCGACCGCCCGGTTGCCAAGATGGTCGAAGCCTATCACGCTACTGGCGATAAACGACATTTGTGGCCTTCTCACTTCTATGGCCGCCGCATCGAATATTTGCAAATCGAAAAGATGGGTCATTTTGATGAGCTGCCCGGCCCGACCGGTTTCAAAGTTTGCTGCTTCCCGGTGAAGATCGAACGTGGTTCGGCTGGTTGGACCCGTGCAGTTGCCATCATTGAAGATTAGTTGAGGTGAAAAGGATCATGGAAGAAACTTTATTTCATAACGAGAATTACTGGACCAGTCCGTACAACTATTTCGACGAAGTTCGTGCCGCCTACAAGCTGCCCGAAAAACTTAAATTTCACGATGTGACCTTGCGCGATGGCGAGCAGAGCCCCGGTGTGGCTTTCCGCGCCGACGAAAAAGTGTATGTTGCCAAACTGCTCGATCAGTTGGGTGTAGACCGTATTGAAGCCTCTTTGCCGGCCGTCTCTGAAGAAGACAAGCGCGCCACCAAAATGATCGTGGAAATGCGCCCGAAGGCTCAGGTATTCGTTCTCTGCCGTGGCATCGAGAGCGATGTTCAGAATGCCCTCGACTGTGGCGTGGATGGCATCATCCTGGAACTCCCGGTGGGTACCCCCCGCTTGAAATATCAGTTCAGCGAGTGGAGCGAAGACGATGTGGTGCAAAAGGCCTCTCACTGGGCTAAATTTGCCAAGAGCAAGGGCTTGGAAGTCGTTCTCTTCCCGATGGATTGCACCCGCTCCCGCCCCGAATTCTTCACCCGTGTGCTGCAGGAAGTCGGCGCTTTACCAGAGGTGGATGGTGTCAGTGTGGTCGATACCTCCGGTTCACTCACCCCGCAGGCGGCTGTTTACCTGGTAAAGCAGATGAAAGAGCTCACCCACAAACGCATCGAAGTGCACACGCACACCGATTTCGGTATGGGCGTTGCCACCTCTCTGGCTGCTGTGACCGCAGGTGCTGAAGTGATCCATGCCTCTGTGGCTGGCCTGGGTGAACGCACCGGCAATACCCCACTGGATGAAACCGCCGTGTCTGCCAAGACTTTGTACGGTTTGGATAGCAACATCAAGTTCGAAAAACTGTATGAGATTTCCCAGCAGGTGCTGGATATCAGCAAGTTCCAGATCGCTCCTTCCAAACCTGTTATCGGCGAACGTGCCTTCACGCGCGAATCCGGTATGGGCGTGGATCTGATCAAGAAACAGCCGCTGGCCATGTTTGGTATCACCCCCAGTTGGGTGGGTCAGAAGGCCAAATATGTGCTCGGCAAAAAATCGGGTGTGATGTCGGTCGAAATGAAACTCGAAGACCTCGGCCTGCCCGCCATGGAAAAAGAACAAAAGTTACAGGTAATGGAAAAGATCAAAGAATTAGGCTTGATCAAGAAAGCATTAGTGAACGACGAAGAATTTGTTGAGATCGTAAAAGAAGTTACCGGTAAATAAATAGCACGCTCGATGAACCCTCTGCAGCATCAAACCGCTGGCGAGATGCTGCAGAGAAAAAAATAAATATCTTTGAGGTAGAAGTAGATTCGATGACAAAGATTGGTGATTCAGTACAGCGCGTAGGTATAGAAGAACGGATTTGCGGCACTTTGAAATATGCCGCTGATATGAAGTTCGCGAATGCATTGCATGTCAAACTTGTTCGTATAGACGTTGCGCATGCCCGCATTCTTTCCATTGACACATCCGAAGCTGAACGCCTTGAAGGTGTACGCTTCGTTTTGACCCAAAAAGATCTACCTCAACCGGTTGCCCGATATGGCCCGTTTTTGAATGACCAGCCGATCATCGCTACCGATGAAGTGAAGTTCTTTGGCGATCCGGTAGCGGCAGTGGTAGCCGAAACGGAAGATATTGCTGCCAAAGCCAGCCTGTTGGTCAAAGTGAACTATGAAGAGTTGCCGGGTGTGTTCTCAGTAGAACAGGCTCTGGCACCTGATGCACCCTTGGTGCAAGACCCGTCCATTCGCCCGGGTCAGGCCTTTGCCAGCACCAATATTTTGGATGAATGGAATTTCAAGTGGGGAGATACCGAAAAGGCAAGCGCCGATCTGGTGCTTGAAGATACTTTCACCTTTCCAATGACAACCCATTTTGCCATTGAGCCGCACGTATTTGTGGCCGCCCCTGACCATGAAGGGGTATGCATTTGGAGCACTGTTCAACACCCCTTCCTGCTGCGCCGTGTGGTGGGCCGCGCTTTGAACATCCCAGTGGCCAAAGTGCGCGTGGTGGCGACCGAGTTGGGCGGTGGCTTCGGCGGCAAAGGGTACCCCAAGTTTGAACCGCTGGTGGCCTTCCTGGCCATGAAATTGAACCGTCCCGTGCGTTTGCGCATGTCGCTTGAAGAAACTTTTCTGCTGGGCCGAAGAAATTCCAGCAGCATTCGCGTAAAAGCAGGCTTTCATAATAACGGTCGTTTGTCCTTTATGCAGGTCTATGCCGATTTTCTGATCGGCGCTTATGCCAATGCCTCTCCGCGTGTGGTGGCCAAGGCCGCCCTGGTGGGCTGTGGGGCTTATTTCCCACCCAATGCGTTGATCAATGCCAGGGCCATTCTTTCGCACACCGTTCCCGGCACCGCTTTCCGTGGCTTCGGTGCACCGCAGTTCATGTGGGCGCTCGACAGCATCATGGATATGGCCGCCAAGAAACTGAACATTGACCGCCTGGATATTCGCACCATGAATATCCCTGCCAAGGGCCAAACGCTGATCCCGGGTGAACTCCCCGTGGATGGCGAGTGGGCAGAAGGGCTGACCAAAGCCGCCCGGGCCATTGACTGGGGCAAACCCCTGGCTAAAAATCACGGCCGCGGGCTCGGCATCGGCATCAAGTCACCGGCACCCGCAACAGTTTCACAGTCGATTGTGCGCCTGCACCACGATGGCAGCCTGACGGTAATGATCGGCACCACTGAAATGGGCCAGGGCGCTCGTACGGTCTTTGCTCAGATCGCTTCGGATGAACTGCAAGTGCCAATGGATCGCATCAAAGTGATCAATGGCGATACCGACCTGGTTCCCTTTGACTCGGTTACCGCCTCCAGTCGTTCGACCGTTTTCATGGGCAATTCTGTCGTCAACGCCTGTCAAGATATCAAGAACAAAATGACTGAGATCATGGTGGATTGGTACGACGTCAGACAAGAAGATGTAAAGATCTCAGAGGGCATGGTCCATATTCCCGGCAAATCACTGAGTTACGCCGATGTGGTGCGCACCGAATTTGGCCTGGTCTCTGGCGAGATCATTGGCCTGGGCAGCTACAAAGAAGCCCGCAACGAAAAACACCCGCTGGGTGGCGGCATATCCTATTACGAGGTAATCTTTGCCGCAGCCGAAGTTGAAGTGGATCGCGAAACCGGTTTTGTGCATGTGCTCAAACTGGTGACCGTGGGTGATATCGGCACTGCCATCAATCCCCTTTTGGTTGAGTCGCAAGATGAGGGTGGAGCGATCCAGGGTCTGGGTCATTCCCTGATGGAGCACTTGATTATGGACGACAAGGGTCGGATGCTTAATCTGGGTGCGCTTGATTACCGTATTCCGACCACGCAAGATACCCCCGATGAGCTTGTTTCCATGCTCATCCAGCACGCTGATGGTTCCGGCCCAAGAGGCGCCAAAGGAACCGGCGAGAGCGGCATCATTCCGATCGCACCTGCCATCGCTCTGGCTGTTTCTGAAGCTACCGGGGTCGTTTTCCATGACTTGCCACTTACCCCTGAGAAAGTATGGCAAGAACTTAACAAGAAAAGCTGAAAATTCTCAAATTCCCTGGCTAACTCTGTTTTTTTGAGAGGAGGTGCACGAAGAGAACAACGACCGATCTTTTGTAGTGTATGTGCCTGAACAAAAATCTGAAGAGGAGAACTTAATGAAAAGGCTTAGTATTTTGATTGTCGTTTTGTTGGTTGTGACCCTGGCCGTAACCGCCTGCGCCACTCCCGCAGCTGCACCCACCGAGACCGTTGCCACTGAAGAATCTGCTGCCCCCGAGACCGCAGCTACTGAAGCGGCTACTGAAGCCCCCAAAGGTGATATCGTCATTGGTAACCTCCAGGACGAATCGGGTGGTATGAAAGCCCTCAGTATCGCTTTGACCTACGCTGCCGAAATGAAGATCGAAGAGATCAACGCAGCCGGTGGTATCAATGGCCGCCAGATCAAAATGATCACCTACGATACCCGCAGCGATGTCAACGAAGCCATCAATGCCTACCATCGCCTGGTCGAACAAGACAAAGTTGTTGCAGTCTTCGGCCCCCCGATCTCCAACATTGGTATCGCTTTAGCTCCCGTTGCAGAAGAATTGAAAGTCCCCATCGTTGGTTTGTTCATGGATGACAATGCGATCATCCAGCCAGATGGCCGCCCCTGGACCTACATGTTCCTGGGTCAGGACTCTGCAGCAGTTCAAGGCAGCACCATTGCAGCTTATGTAATGAATGAGCTGAAAGCAAAGAACGTTGCTATTCTCTACAACTCACAGAACTCTTACTCTGTTGGTTTGGCCACCCCATTTGAAAAAGTGGTTGTTGCCAAAGGTGGCACTGTTGTTGACAAAGAAACCTACACCAGCACAGACAAAGATTTCCGCGCTCAGTTGACCAAGATCAAAGCCGCCAATCCCGACGTGATCTACTTCCCCTCCTACCCTGTTGAGATCCCCCTGATCTACACCCAGGCGTATGAATTGGGCATCACCGTTCCCATGATCGGCAGCAACTCGGTTCCTCCCACCGGTTTGAAAGGTGGCACAGATCCTGCCGCAACCACCAACACCTTCTACCCCTATGGCATCAACCCCTTCGATCCCGTACTGACCGCCTGGGCTGATTCCTACAAAGCAAAATTTGGTGTGGATGCGATTGCCCAGTCATTCTCTGGCGCCGATGCCTTCGGTATCATGGTGCAAGCCATCACCGCCTGCGGTGACGATGTTACTTCTGAATGCATCACCAACGAAGTTAACAACGTGAAAGATTACCAGGGCTTCCAGGGCACCATCACTATGTCCCCGAGCCGCCATCAGCCTGACGCTCTGCCTATGGCTATCATGACGATCGAAAATGGTGATCCGAAATTTGTGACATTCTACACACCGGATGGCCCTGCTGAGTAAGATGAGTTTCTAAGAAATTTGGTCTGGGGTTCATAGAATCTCTATGAACCCCAACCTAAAAATAGGAGCGAATATGCAGTTTTCAATCATTTTGCAACAGGTCATCAATGGCTTATCACTCGGTGCAGTCTATGCACTGATCGCGGTAGGCTTCGCTATGATCTTCAATGTACTAAAATTCTCCAATTTTGCGCATGGTGGAGTTCTGGGGATCAGTGCGTATGCAGGTTTCATCGCCGCGACAAAATTCCAATTGCCATTAGTTCCGGTCATTTTAATTGGTATGGTAACTGGCGCCGTTGTGGCCGTGTTAGTCGAGTTCATCGCCTTCAGGTGGATTCGCTTGCAAAAAGGCCAACTGGTTTACTTCTTTGTGACCTCAGTTACGATGCTTATGCTCCTGGAACAGGTCTTGGTGATCATTTTTGGCGCATCCTTTGAATCTTACCCGTATACGCTGGTGAAAACCCGCGTCATCAACATTCAAGGGATCACCATCTCGGTCACCTATTTGTTAACCCTGCTTGTAACCGTTATTGCCTTCGCCATTTTGATCTATGTCTTGAACAAAACCAAAATTGGTATTGCCATCCGTGCGGCTTCAAATGATCTGATTGCCACCAGTTTGATGGGCATTAATGTCAATTTTGTCATTATCGCGGCATTCGTTGTCTCCGGGATGTTGGGCGGGCTTTCTGGTGTGCTTTATGGTATCTCCGCCTCTCTTTCACCGCAAATTGGACAGATTGTGGTCAAGGGCTTTATTGCATCAGTGCTTGGTGGTTTAGGCAGCCTGGTGGGCGTTGCTGTCAGCGCTGTCGCCTTGGGATTGATCGAGGTCTTTTTGATCTCCACCATCGGTTCAGGACTTTCACCCGTGGTCATTTTCTTGATCATGGTGGTGTTCCTGCTTGTCCGTCCCCAAGGTTTTGCTGGTGTTAATTTTACGGATAAAGCTTAGGTCACGGAGGATATACACATGACTTTTTATCTGACTGTTGCTCTGTCAATTGCGGTAAGTTCTATTGCAGTGTTAGGTACCTTCATGCTGACAGGTATGAATGGCCTATTCTCCTTAGGACAGGCTGCATTCATGGGGCTGGGCGCCTATGTCTCTGCTATTTGCGTCGTCAATTATGGTTTGCCCCTGCCTCTGGCAATTGTAATCAGCATTGCTGTGACCATTGTTCTGGCAATGTTCGTCGGTTTTGCCACTTTGAAGATCAGGCAAGACTTTTTTGCTCTGGCTACCTTCGGCTTTGGTCAGGCCGTGATCGGCATCTTGACCGAATCAGTAAATGTAACAGGTGGTGCGATGGGCTTTTCAAACATCCCGCACATCACCACACCAACACTCGCGTTTATCTCGCTGGCAGTGGCGATCTTCTTCGTCTGGGGCTTCCGCCATTCACATTTTGGACGCGACAGCCTGGCCATTCGCAGTAATGAATTGGCCGCCAAAGTGGCCGGCATTAATGTGTTTCGCCACAAGATGATCGTGTTTGTGATCTCCGCCAGTTTCGCCGCTTATGCCGGCGCTCTCATGGCCTTTCATACACAATATGTTGAACCGGCCATGTACGGCTGGATGACCTCAGTGACCTGGATCATCATCGTCTTCTTCGGCGGCCGTGACAGCCTGACGGGTACGGTGCTGGGGGCATTGGCCTTGTTGGCCCTGCCTGAAGCATTGCGCTTCACTTCGGCCTGGCGTATTTTGGTCTACTGTGTCTTGATCCTCTTGACCATCAATATTCGCCCGCGTGGCCTGTTTGGCACCTGGGAACTCTCCCTGCGTCCGCTGATCAAATTGTTCCAGCCCAAGAAACATCAGGAGGTGGGATAATGGAAAAGCGACCTGTGATCGAAATCAAAAACCTTACCAAACATTTCGGTGGTTTGTGCGCTGTCAATGATTTTTCAGGCGACCTGTATGAAGGCCAGATCGTGGGCATCATCGGCCCGAACGGGGCTGGCAAGACAACCATCCTCAACATGATCTCCGGGGTTTATCCGCCATCTTCTGGTCAGGTGCTCTACAATGACCAAGACATCAGCAAACTGGATCCTGAAAAGATCAATCATCTGGGCATCGCCCGTACTTTCCAGAACATCCGCCTGTTTCAGGACATGACCGTGCTTGAAACCGTGATGACCGCCTACTCCTGGCGCGCACCGTATTACTTTTTTGAGACGTTGGTTTCTTCACCGCGGGTAAGTAAATTCGAAAAAGAATCGCGCGAAAAAAGCCTGCACTGGCTGGAAAAAGTTGACCTCACCTCGCAGGCGGACGTGAATGCGCAATCGCTGCCTTACGGCATGCAGCGTCGTGTGGAAATTGCCCGTGCCCTGGCCAGCGAGCCAAGAGTGCTGCTTTTGGATGAACCGGGTGCCGGTTTGAACCAGTCAGAAGTTCACGGTCTGGTGGAGCTGATCCGCAAACTGCACGACGAACTGTCTCTTTCGATCATCATCATCGATCACCGCATGGACATCATCATGGGGCTTTGCAATTGGATTTATGTTCAAGACTTTGGCAAGAGCATCGCCAAAGGCACCCCTGAACAGATTCAGAAAGACCCCGTTGTTATCAAAGCCTATCTGGGAGAGGAGATCACCAATGCTTGAGATCAAAAATCTCCATTCTGGTTATAACAAGATCGAAGTATTGCACGACATTAACATCACTGTGCCGGATGGCAAGATCGTGGTGGTCATTGGTCGTAACGGCGCCGGTAAATCAACCCTGTTGAACACCATTTCCGGCCTTGTGCGTGTGAAATCGGGCAGCATCCTGCTGGATGGAGTAAAACTGCCCAATGCACCGCACAAAGTGGTTACACATGGTGTCATCCAAGTACCAGAAGGCCGCCGCATTTTTCCCTCCCTTTCGGTCAACGAAAACTTGCTCATGGGCGGTTACCATGCCAACTCGAACGAGATCTATTGCCGCAAAGAGGAAGTGTTTGATATCTTCCCCATTTTGCGCGAACGCCAGAATCAACAGGCGGGCACGCTTTCGGGCGGCGAGCAGCAAATGCTGGCCATGGGCCGCGGTATGATGGCTGGCCCCAAGATACTGCTTTTGGATGAGCCCTCGTTGGGTTTGGCTCCCTTGATCTTCAATCAGGTGTTCGATCTGGTGAAGAAGCTGAATGAAGATCGCCAGATGACCGTCGTCCTGGTGGAACAGAATGCCTCGATCGCGCTCAAAATGGCTGATTATGCCTACGTTCTCGAAGATGGTGCTGTTTCCATCGAAGGAACGGGCAAAGACCTGGCCAATGATCCGCGTGTCAAAGCCGCTTACCTGGGCGCGACCGTAAAAGAGTAGAGAGCGAATGAGCAACTGGAAAGACTATTGTCTGCTGAGCCTGGTGCATTTCATGGCTTATCCCGAGCTGCAAAGCGGCGAGGGTCCATTTGCTCAAACGATCGAATCACTGGCAAAATTGAATTTTTTTGGCGCATTAGAACTGGGGCAGATCAACCGCCCCAGTTTGCGCCGTGAAGTAAAAACGGCTGCACATAACTACGGTTTCAAACTGGCCGCAGGAGCGCAGCCGTTAATCTTGAAGAACCGTCTCAACCTGAACAGCTTGATTTTGCAAGATCGTCTCTCCGCAGTTGAGCATTTGAAAAAATTTATTGAAGAATCAGCCGAGTTCAACGCTGAGAGTGTGGTCATTTTGTCTGGCAGAGACCCCGGCGCTGAGGAGCGAGAAGCGGCTTATGAAGCGCTGCAAGAATCGCTGCTGACGCTGGATGAATTTGCTGCCTCACTTGGCACACGCCTGGTGCTGGAGATCTTTGATCGCTCGGTGGAAAAATGCGCGCTGGTCGGCCCCGCCGATGAGGCCAGCCGCCTGGCGAGAGAAATTCGCCAAAGCCGGCCTGATTTTGGCCTGCTTTACGATATGGGGCACATGCCCTTGTTGGATGAAACCCCCGAACAGACTTTACCATTATTGGTAAATGACCTGGCCGAGGTGCATTTGGGAAATTGTGTGAAAGCACCTTCCTTGCCGTCCTACGGCGATCAGCATCCCCGCTTTGATTATCCGGGGGGCGTTGCCGGTGTGGACGAGCTGACGCATTTTCTCAAGGTGTTGTTTGATGTTGGTTACTTAAAGCCCGGAACGCCAGCAGCGGAATTACCCTGGCTGGGGTTCGAGGTCCGTCCTCAAGAAGGCGAAGCCAGCGATCAGATTCTGGATAACATTCAATTGACCTGGGCGCAAGCCTGGGAGCAACTGGATGACTTATTATCGTTGAATTAGAGGAGAAGAACGCATGGACGCGTCTGGAAACATCGAAATGGAATTGAAAACGCTTGAGGCGGCTTTCCCAAAGTTTGAAAAAACAAAAGACCTCATCGATCAGTTGATCGATATCATCCTGAATTATCGTCAGAGCGGGCACCCCGGTGGTTCGCGCTCAAAAGTGCACGCTTTACTGGTGACACTGTTGGGTGGGGTGATGCGCTGGGATGTTCGCAACCCCGAAAATCGCTTTGGCGACCGCTTTGTGCTGGTGGGCGGCCACACCGTGCCTTTGATCTACTGCACCCTGGCCGTTCTCAACGAAGCGATGCGTTTGAAGTTTGAACAGACCGGCGACAAAAAATACGCCAGCAAGATGCCCGCTGAAAACGTGCTCTACTGGCAAGACCTGCTGCGCTTCCGTGAGCGTGGCGGTCTTTCGGGTCACGCTGAGATGGAGGGCAAGTCCCTCTTCCTCAAATTCAACACTGGCCCATCCGGGCATGGTGCACCGGCCGCGGCTGGTGAAGCGCTGGCCCTCAAACGTGCCGGCGCAGGGGATGTGCGCGTTTTCGCTTTCGACGGCGAAGGCGGCATGACCCCCGGTGGCGTGCATGAGACCTTGAACTCGGCCTATGGGCTGGGTTTGGATAATCTTTTTTATGTGCTCGATTGGAACGACTTCGGCATCGACAGTCACCCGGTCAGTTCGGCCGTTTACGGCACCCCAGATGACTGGTTTTCTTCGCACGGCTGGCTGGTGGAAGGCACCGAGCAGGGCAGTGAGTGGCCCACAGTAGCCAAAGCGCTCCTGACGGCCGCGCATAAAGCCAACCCCGAGCACCGCCCGACCGCTGTCTGGGTGAAGACACGCAAGGGCCGTGGCTACCTGAAATATGATTTCGCTTCTCACGGGGCACCGCACAAGGCTGATAGCGACCTGTTCTGGCAAACCAAACAGGAATTCGCCGAAAAGTATGGCGTCACTTTCAAGAACTTTGGCGGCGCTGCCCCTGCTGAGGCAGCGGCTTATCAAGAAGAGTTCGCGGCCAACCTGAAAGTGGTCATGGATGTGCTGAAGAACGATCAGGAGTTGGTGGATTTCCTGGCCGATACTCTGGTGAAGGTGGGTGAGAGCGTACCGCAAACGTTCCCCGCTTTCGAGTTGGGCAAACGGGGCAACCCCTATCAAGATAAGCGGCTTTATGATTATGAAAATTACCCGGCCGATCTCTATGCCAAAGTGGGCGAAAAAGTGCCCAATCGTGCCGGTCTGGCCAAATGGGGGGCCTGGGCGAACGCCTTTGGCGCCACAGAATATGGCCGCCCATTGTTTGTGGTGGCCTCGGCCGATCTGGCTGAATCGACCAACCTGAGCGGGTTTGGCGCCGGCAATGGTGATTTCGCCGGTTATGGCTGGTATGAGCGCTTTGGCAAGCACGAAGGCGTGATCTTGCCGCAGGAGATCACCGAATTCGCCAACGCCGGCATCATGTGCGGCATGGCCTCGGTCAATTTTGCTGAAAACCCCGAGGCTGAGTTTGATGGCTTCTGGGGTGCCTGTTCCACTTATGGTTCCTTCTCCTACTTGAAGTACGGATTATTCCGCCTGTTTAGCCAGTTGCAGCAGGATTGCCAGATGAAGCTGGGCAAGGTCATTTGGATTGCAGGACATTCCGGCCCTGAAACCGCCGATGACAGCCGCACTCACTTTGGCGTGTTCTCACCCGGCGTCACGCAGCTCTTCCCCAAGGGAGCGATCATCAACCTTTACCCCTGGGAGCACAATGAAGTGCCGGTGTTATTAGGCGCCGCCCTGCAGCAAAAGGCACCCGTGGTCGCGCTGCATCTCACCCGCCCGCCCGTTGAAATTCCCGACCGCCAGAAACTGGGCATGCCCTCGCATTTCGCCGCTGCACGCGGTGCCTATGTGGTGCGCGATTACACCCCCGGCCAGGTAAAGGGCGGAACGCTAATCGTGCAGGGGACCAGTGCCATGAATTCAATGGTCAAACTGCTGCCCGAACTGGACAAAGAAGGCTTGAACGTAAAAGTGGTCTGTGCTACCAGCCCGCAGTTGTTTGCCCTGCAGAGCGAAGCATATCAATTGAGCGTGCTTTCTGCTGCCGATCAGATGAACTCGACCGTCATCACCACCCAGGCGCGCTGGCTGATGCACGATTGGCTCTACAGTAAAACCGGCGAAGAATACGCCATGTCTACCGATTGGGACGACCGCTGGCGCACCGGCGGAAGGCTGGAAGATGTGATCGACGAGGCACACCTTACCCCCGAATGGCTGCTTAAAGGCATCCGCCGCTTTGTGGATGACCGCGAAAAACGGCTGCAAGGTCTGCGCTCTGCCTTGGAAGAAGCCTAGGCTTTACATATAAATCGACTAAAAAGCCATTCAGTTTTCTGAATGGCTTTTTGTATCCCAATACTTTTATTTGATAAACTTCAGCAGAAAATCTCCCCAGTTTCCCAGCAACCAGCGCAGCAGGCCGTCAAAAGCCGTTGGGGTCTTCAGGGTGAGCAGCTTTTTCATGCGTCTGACCTTTTCATCGCCGTAAGGCGGGTAGCGCAGAGATGGGTCAAAGCTGGTGCCGCGGTCAAGCAGGGCGCGGGCATTGGAGAATTCGCGGAAACCCCATTCGCCGTGGTATTTGCCCATGCCGCTGTTGCCCACGCCGCCGAAAGGCAGCCCCGGCACCACCAGATGATTGAGCGTTTCATTCACACACACGCCGCCCGAGGTGGAATTTGCCAGAATGTGCTCTACCGTGGCGCGGTCTTCTGAGAAGATGTAAAAGGCCAGCGGTTTTTCGCGCGACTGGGCAAACTGCAGCGCTTCTTCCATATCTTTCACCGGCAGCACCGGCAAGATCGGCCCAAAGATCTCGTTTTGCATCACGGGGGAGTCAGGTGAAACGTGCTTCAAAATCGTGGGGGCGATGTAGCGGTTATCGCGGTCGCTTTGCCCACCGCAGACGATCTCGCCGTCTTTGAGGTACCCAACCAAGGCATCGAATTGTTTATAGTTGATGATGCGTGCATATTCCTCACTTTGCTGCGGATCCTCGCCATAAAACTCGCGCACGACCTTGCCGATCTCTGCGATCAGTGCATCGTAGATCTCTTCTTGCGCCAGCACATAGTCGGGCGAAACACAGGTCTGCCCGGCATTGAAGAATTTGCCCTGAGCGATGCGGTGCGCAGTGACCGACAAATTGGCGGTTTTATCCACCATGGCCGGGCTCTTGCCGCCCAATTCCAGTGTTACCGGGGTGAGATGACTTACCGCGGCTTGCATGACGATCTTGCCTACCGGGGCGCTGCCGGTGAAAAAAATCTTGTCCCAGCGTTCGCTCAAGATCAGATCGTTGGCAGTGTCGTCATCGATCACCAGAAAAGCGTCCGCGTCCAGATACTGCGGCAAGAAACGGCCCATGGCCTGAAAGGTGGCTTTGGCGGTACGTGGCGGTTTGACCACAGCCGCGTTGCCTGCCGCGATGGCAGCCACCAACGGCCCGATCGTCAACTGCATCGGGTAGTTCCAGGCGCCCATGATAAGCGCAACGCCCAGCGGTTCAAAAATGACCCGGCTGGCCCCCGGCTGCAAAAAAATGGGCGTACCCACCCGCATAGGGCGGGTCCATTTATCCAGGTGGCTCAGAGCGTGTTCGATCTCTCTTTCAAGAAAACCGATCTCGGTGGCATAGCTTTCGAAGGCGCTCTTGTGCAGGTCACTGCGCATGGCGCTCTCAAATTCGTTGTATTGCTCTTTGAGCATGCGCTGCAGCGCGAGCAACTGACCGCGCCGCCATGTCAAAGAGCGGGTCTTGCCGGTACGAAAAGTGTCCCGCAGGTGTTGGGTTTTTTCAGCAAGCAGTTGAGCATCCATGAGCATTTTCCCCTTTTTTCCCATAGAGGGAAAAGGGATCCTTTCCTGGCGATTTGATATTCAAAATCAATTTATTGACCAAATAAATTTTACTTCATCCATAAAAAAAGTGGATGAAAAAACAGTCCGAAGGCAGAGAGATTCAGTTGGTCTGCGCCTGGGTTTCCAGTTTGCGTTTTTCAACAGCGCTTAGAAAATCGGCACGGTGCTTTTTCCATACATTCAAGGTTTCTTTGCTGTAACCGGTCACTGCCCAGGGGGCTCTGGCTAGGATGGCTTGCAGCATTTCATCAACAGGCGCTTCCTTGTTGCCGGCCACTAGGTTGAGTTGAACGCCAAAACGGTCGAACACCATAGCCGTATAGATTCTCGAAACGACTATGCCATAAGAACGGTGGGTTTGAACGTGCTTGTACAGCCAGGCAATATCTTCAAAGCGTGTAGCCATCAAATTGGTGTTGGTGGCGTAGATGAGCCAGCTTTTGGTCAGATGCAGCCTGCCCAGTGTGGTATGGGGGACGGCCAGTTCACTGTCGATACGGTTGCTGACAAGCTCTATCGGCCCAAAACGAGCCAGCTTTTTCATCACCGGATGCGTGTTTGGATCGCTGATGCGCAAGATTACAGTGACCAACCCCCAGGCGCAGAGGAGGAGGGTGATCAGGCCGACTGCCAGGCCGATGTATCCATTGGTTCGAAAGTTGCCGGTCTCAAGTTTGAAGGGTAAAAAGGTGCCGGCAATGGACGGTTCGTCCTGCTCCAGAGCGCTGACGATCTGTTCACTTTCTTCGCTGCTCAGTTTTGTGAGCCAGCCGGTCTGCTGGCCGGGCAGGGTGTCGGCAAGGATATCCCCTTTTTGCTCCACCAGCAGAATATTTTTTTCCAGGATCATGGCAAAGTAAGTGGCTTCAATGGTTTCTCTGCCGCTGTCACTGCTGCTGATAAGTTGTATGCCTGTGTTGACCATCCCATAACCGTTCACATTCAGCCAATAGCGTTGGGGTTCAGCCGCCGATGTGAACGAGGAGAGTTCGGAGTCGGTTACATCCACCGGGCCGAGGAAAAAATTATAAAAATAGCGAAAGTTGAGCGCGGCCAGCAGAAATACCGCTGCGATTCCAAGCGCGCATAACAAGAGCTGGCTGCGATTGGAGCGGGAGATCGTTTTTTGAATCAGGCTGTCTTCCATGTCGGTTCCTTTGTCGTCGGGATTCAAGAGTTTTATGTGTTTATAAGGGGATACAACGAAAATTATCAGGCAAAACGCGGGCAATTTTTGGAGCCGGTTCTGTTTCCACCCCAGAAGATGCATTCCAATTTTACATCGTTTTTTACTTCCATCGTTATTTTTTTTCTGTTCAAATATGGATTCCATGAAACAGCGCAACTTTCTCAAGCGAAGAGGGTTTTGCATCATAAGTTGACAATTTTGACACTTTGGTCATTTTGTTATGTTTTTTACATTGACAGGAATGAATATGGCAGTCAGCAACCTACAAGATCAACTCAATTCCTTACGCGAAGAGGCTTTCCTCGGCGGCGGCAAAGAGCGCATTGACGCTCAGCACGCCAAGGGCAAAGCCACGGCGCGCGAACGCATCGAAAAATTACTGGATACCGGCACCTTTCAGGAAATCGGACAATTTACGACCCACCGCACCGTTGGGTTTGGCATGGAAAAGAATCATCCTTACGGCGATGGCGTAGTGACGGGCTGGGGGAAGATCGATGGACGTACCGTCTACCTCTTTGCCCAGGACTTTACCGTCATGGGCGGGTCGGTTGGTGAAGCGCACGGCAAAAAGATCGCTCACCTGATGGACCTGGCGCTGCAAAACGGCGCTCCCTTGATCGGGCTGAACGATTCCGGCGGCGCCCGCATTCAAGAGGGGGTGGATGCACTGGCCGGTTATGGAGAGATCTTTTCTCGCAATGTACGCGCTTCGGGTGTGATCCCGCAGATCTCTGTCATTTTGGGACCTTGCGCCGGTGGTGCGGTTTACTCCCCGGCGATCACCGACTTCGTCTTTATGCTCGAAAACAATGCGCACATGTTCATCACCGGCCCTGAGGTGGTGCGCACGGTCACGCATGAAGAGATCAGTGCCGCAGACCTGGGCGGTGCCGAGGTTCATCGCAGCCGCAGTGGGGTGGCGCATTTCACTGCCGCCGATGAAGAGACCCTGCTGCAAAATGTGCGCTGGTTGCTTTCATTTTTGCCTGCCAACAATTTGGCTGTTCCGCCACGTGCTGTGATTGGAGAGGACGCCAACCGGCTCACCCCTGAGATCGCAGAGCTGGTGCCTCAAGACCCGCAGCAGCCCTATGATGTGCTGCGCGTGATCGAAAGCCTGGCTGATAATGGTGAATTTCTGGAGGTTCAGAGCGGCTATGCGACCAATCTGGTGATCGGGTTCATGCATTTGGATGGCAGCCCGGTCGGGGTCATTGCCAATCAGCCAGATACCCTGGCCGGCGTTTTGGACATCAACGCCTCTGATAAAGGGGCCCGCTTTATTCGTTTTTGCGATGCTTTTCACATTCCCTTGCTCACCCTGGTCGATACTCCGGGCTTCATGCCCGGCGCGGAACAGGAATACGGCGGCATCATTCGACACGGCGCCAAGATGATCTATGCCTACGCAGAGGCCTCGGTTCCCAAGGTGGCCCTGATCTTGCGCAAGGCTTATGGCGGTGCTTACATCGTGATGAGTTCCAAACACTTGGGCAGCGATCTGAATTTCTCTTTGCCCGGCGCCGAAATTGCCGTGATGGGTCCAGAAGCTGCGGTCAATGTGGTCTTTCGCAAAGAGATCGAAGCGGCCACAGATCGCGACCTGCGCCAGCAGGAATTGACGCAGAAGTACCGTTCTGAATTGGCGACGCCTCTGGTGGCAGCTTCGCGCGGCTATCTGGATGATATCCTCCAGCCGGAAGAGTGCCGTCAGCGGTTGATCCGCTCGTTCGAGGCGCTGCGTGAAAAACGCCAGCCGGTTTCGAAACGCAAACATGGCAATATTCCTTTATAGGTGGACTGAGTACAGGCGAATTTTATGATGCAGAATCAGAAGAAAGTTTTGGTTGCAAACAGAGGAGAGATCGCTTTAAGGGTTTTGCGCACCTGCCGCGAGCTGGGCATCCCTACGGTGGCGGTCTATACCGAGTCAGATCAGTTGGCTTTGCACCTGCGTTACGCCGATGAGGCAGTGTCACTAGGGGATCGCACGGCTTACCTGAACATCGAGAAGATCATCGCCGCGGCCAAAAAGACCAATGCCAATCTTATCCATCCCGGTTACGGATTCTTGTCTGAAAACAGTGCCTTTTGTAAAGCGGTGGAAGACAATGGCATGACCTTTATCGGCCCGCGTTCAGAAACGATCGAACTGCTCGGCGACAAGCTAGCCTCGCGCCAGGCCGCGCTGGCAGCCGGCCTGCCGGTTTTGCCTGGGTCGGAGAAGCCGCTGCCACAGGAATTCCCGCTGGAAATGGCCAGCCAGGTCACTTATCCGGTGCTGGTCAAAGCGGCGGCAGGTGGAGGAGGGCGAGGCATCCGCCTGGCCAGGTCGGCAGAAGAACTGCCGGGGGTGATTCAAGCCGCTCGGCAAGAAGCGCTGGCAGCTTTTGGGGATGACAGTGTCTTTCTCGAATCGATGGTGCAGCAGGCCCGTCATATCGAAATTCAGATCATCGGGGATGGTCTGGGCAAGGTGGTGTGTCTGGGGGAACGGGAATGTTCCATTCAACGCCGCCACCAGAAATTGATCGAAGAGTCACCGGCGCCCGGCTTACCCGAATCTGTGCGGGCGGGTATGTGCCGGGCTGCACAGCAGTTGGGCAGCAGCCTGAAATACCGCGGTCTTGGCACGGTGGAATTTCTGCTCGATCAGCAGGGCCAGTTCCACTTTATTGAGGTCAACCCGCGCATTCAGGTGGAGCACCCGGTCACGGAGATGGTCACCGGTCTCGATCTGGTGAAAGAGCAGTTAATGCTGGCTTTGGGCGCGCCCTTAACCCTGAATGCCGAACAGGTGCAGGTGCGCGGGGCGGCGATCGAAGCGCGTGTGCTGGCGGAAGATGCCGCTATGGACTTTTTGCCCTCCACGGGGCAAATCTGTTATCTGAAAGAACCCGGCGGCCCCGGCATTCGCATCGACAGCGCTCTCTATCTGGGAATCGAGATCAGTGCCGACTACGATTCGCTGCTGGCCAAGGTGATCGCCTGGGGGGATGATCGTCAGGCGGCCATTCAACGCCTGCATCGTGCTCTGGACGAGTTTCAGATCAGTGGCATTTCAACCGATCTTGAGTTTCTGAAGCAGATCATCACTAGTGACAAGTTTGTCGCGGGTGAGGTGAACACCACTTATCTCGAAGAAGCCAGACTGCCTGTGAGCAGTCAGGATGTGGAACTGGAAAAAGCGGTCGCCCTGGCCGCGGCCTTGTATGCTCAGCAGCAGCACGATGCCCAGCTCACTTCTCAGCAGGAGGTCTTGAACTCCTGGCTGCAGACCGCCTGGTCTGAACAAATGTAAATGGATTGGAGACAATAATGTCACTTTATACCGTCACGATTGGAAAAAATGAATATAACGTAACCCTGGATGGAAATCGTCTCAAGGTAAACGGCAAGGTGGTTTCAGGCCAATTGAAACCGGTGAACGAATCGGGCCTGCATGTGTTGCAGCGCGGCAAAAAATCTATGGAGCTTTACCTGAACTCTCTGGATCGGGAGACCCTTGAGGTTTTGGTCAGCGGGCAGCGGGTGGTGGCCCGGGTGGAGAACTCGCTGCGTCGGGCCAAACGCCGCACAACTGCCGATGACCCCGGTGCGCTCCTGGCCCCCATGCCCGGCATGTTGGTCAGCGTGCTGGCGAAAGTGGGCGATAGGGTGGAAGAGGGCCAGACCCTGGCGGTGCTCGAATCGATGAAGATGCAAATGCAGTTGCGCGCTGCCAACGCGGGCACAGTTACATCCGTTTTGTATCGCGCCGGCGAACAGGTGGAGAAGGGCAAAGAGATCATTCTCGTCAAGTGAACCACAGCAGTGGCACGCGTATTCCTCTTTGCCTTCGTGGGTGTTCAAATTTATAGGACGGAACATTCGAGAGTGCCTATATGAATCTACTAAACATTATCGGTAATTGATCAAGCCCACAAATTAACAAATAAATTTCGCACGCTACTCCCGGGAGGAAAATTGACTCCCGTTGGAAGCCTGTTTTCGTTTCCGAAAATCGCTGTTGGAGGTTGAAGCATTATGAACAATGGAAAAATGATTGCAGTCGTTGGCATGGGGGCTTTGCTCCCCGATGCCTTTGATGTTCCGGCTTTCTGGAACAATATTCTCAGTGCCAAATATTCGGTCACGGATGTCCCTGCCGACCGTTGGAGCGCAGACCTGTATTACGACCCGGATCACGCGGCCATCGATAAGACCTATTCGAAGATCGGCGCCTTTGTGCGCGGTTACCAGTTTGACCCGCTCAAAAATGGACTGGCCATTCCGCCCAAGCTGCTGGCACTCATGGACTTTACCCAACAGTGGGCCATCGCGGTCAGCCAGCAGGCCTTGAAAGATTATGGCTATCCAGACCGCAAGCTGGATCCGGAGCGGGTGGCGGTGATCTTCGGCAATGCCAATGCCGGTGAGTATCATTATCGTTCCACCATGCGAATTTATTTACCTGAATATTTGCAGGCTTTGCAGACGATTCCTGAATTTGAGAGCCTGCCCGCTGCCGTCAAAGAAGGGCTGCTGAAGGGCTTTAGCGATAATATTCGCGCCAAATCTCCGGCCATCAGTGAAGATACAATGCCGGGCGAGCTTTCAAATATCATCTCTGGGCGTGTTGCCAACGTTTTTAACTTTACCGGCCCAAACTTTGTCACTGATGCGGCCTGTGCCTCTTCTCTGGCGGCCATTCAATCCGCCTGCCAGGGATTGCTTGAGAACAAATACGACGCCGTGCTTACCGGTGGCATTGACCGCCACATGGGCCCGGAGTCTTACATCAAATTCAGCAAGATCGGTGCCCTCAGTGCTGAGGGCTCGCGCCCTTACGCTGACGGGGCCAACGGTTTCGTCATGGGTGAGGGGGCCGTTGTTTTCTTGATGAAACGTCTGGAAGATGCCGAACGCGATGGCGATAAGATCTACGCCGTCATTCGCGGCATCGGCGGCAGTTCTGACGGCAAAGGCAAGGGCATCACCGCGCCCAACCCAACCGGCCAGCAGTTGGCCATCATGCGTGCCTGGCAGGATGCCGGGGTCGCCCCTGAATCGGTGGGGTTGGTTGAAGGACATGGCACTTCCACCAAAGTGGGGGATGTGGCCGAAGTCAGCAGCCTGAATGCCATTTTTGGCCCACTGGGGCTGAAAAACAGCAGCGTTGTGCTCGGCTCGGTCAAATCGAACATCGGTCACCTCAAGAGCGCCGCCGGTGCCGCTGGTTTATTGAAGACCATTTTGGCCTTGCATCACAAGATGCTGCCTCCCACCGTGAATTTCGAACGACCGAACCCGAACATTGATTTTGCCAGCCTGCCTTTCCGCGTCATCCGTGGTGCGGATGAATGGCAGGTCAAAGAAGGAAACTACCGTTTTGCCGGGGTCAGCGCTTTTGGCTTTGGCGGAACGAACTTTCACGTCGTGCTGGAAGAATACTTCCCTGGCATCACTGGCAAAGCGGCCTCAACTTACACGGTGCCTGCCAGAATGGAAACGGTGACTGAAATGAAACAGACAGAAACAGTGACACAAGCGGCAGTGCCCCAAATGGCCAACGCCGATGCAGAAGCGGTAAAAACCTTTGTGCTGGCAGCCGTCAGCGAAAAGACCGGCTATCCGGTGGAAATGCTGGAGATGGACCTTGATCTGGAAGCCGATCTGGGTATCGACACGGTCAAGCAGGCCGAGTTGTTTGCCGAAGTGCGCAGCAATTATGGCATTCCGCGCCGCGAAGACCTGAAGTTATCCGATTACAACACCCTGGCTAAAGTTGTGGGCTTTGTAACCGATGCGTTGGGCAGCGGAACCACAAACGCGCCAGCAGCAGCGACTCAAGAGAAAGCCGCAGAGGTTCACTCGTCCACTGTGACAGAGGGTTCAGAATTGCGACCTTATCAGGGGCTGTTCTTCGCCTCTGCCGACGATTTGGCTGGCCTGAAGGCAAAGGTCAGCGCTCAATTGGCTTCTTTGAAAACTGGGAATCATTTTGAATCTCATTGCCCGACGCAGCCGGAATTGAGCCGCCCGGAACGGATCGCCATTGACTTTGCCAGCGATGAAGAGTTGGCCAAACGGCTCGAAAAGACGCTCTCTGCATTCGAGAACGATGCACCGGCCATCTGGAAGGCCATGCAGGCCCACGGGGTGTATCGTGGCAGCGGCACACCCGGCAAGGTCGCCTTTTTGTTCCCCGGGCAGGGATCGCAATATGTGAACATGCTGCTTGATCTGCGCGACAGCGAACCACTGGTACGAGACACCTTTGATGAAGCCGACCGCGTGATGTCCCCCATTTTGGGTCGGCCATTGACCAGCTTCATCTACACCAATGGCTCTGAAGAAGAGCTCAAACAGGCCGAGCAGGAGCTTAAGAACACTGCCATTACCCAACCGGCCATGCTGACGGCCAATGTGGCCCTCATGCGTGTGCTCAACAAATACGGGGTTTATCCCGATATGGTGATCGGGCACAGCCTGGGCGAATATGCTGCCCTGGTCTCTGCCGGTGTTTTGACCTTCGCCGAAGCGCTTGAGGTGGTCAGCGCGCGCGGCCGCGAGATGAGCAAGATCAAGGTGGAAGACCCCGGCTGTATGGCGGCCGTCTCGGCTCCTCTCGAAAAGGTGGAAGAAGTGATCCGCTCGGTGGAGGGGTATGTGGTCATCGCCAACATCAACAGCCCGCTGCAATCGGTGTTGGGCGGCGAAACCACGGCCATTGACGCAGCGATTGCAAAATTCACCGCCGATGGGTATCAGGCCGTCAAAATTCCGGTTTCACACGCCTTTCACACCAAAATTGTCGCGCCTGCCAGCGGTCCGCTGCGCTCGGTGATCGCACGCATGAACGTGCAAAGCCCGCGGCTGCCGATCGTGGCCAACGTGACCGGGGAGCTATACCCAATTGAGCGTGAAGCCATTTTGGATATCCTGGCCAGTCAGGTGGCTTCGCCGGTGCAGTTTGTTAAAGGCATGCAAACACTTTATCGTGAAGGCGTGCGTGTCTTTATTGAAGCCGGCCCGAAGCGTGTGCTCAATGCACTGGCGCAAGATAATCTTAAAGAACGCGAGGATGTAACCATCATCGCCACCAACCATCCGCGCAAAGGCGGCAAGGCCAGTTTTAACGAGGCCCTCTGCGGTATCTACGCGGCCGGGGTTCCGGCTTCTGGTATGACGCAAGTCGCTGCCCCCTCGGTTCCTACTATTGAGTCAGTTGCCCAACCAATTGAAACCCGGCCACAAGTGCTTACCTCAGATGGAAGACTGCCCATCACCGGGTCGGTGGTCATCTCAGGTGTTGGGCTGGGGCTGCCCGGCCGAGAGAATCACATCTTTGGGGATGAGAACTTTGAGCGAATTCTTAAGGGAGAAATGCGCATCGAATCGATTCCTGAAGAGGTGCGTCATACCATCCTTGAAAAGCATGTCACCCGCCTGGTCAAATCAGAGGCCGGTGCGGTGATGGAAGAGATCACCGATCTCGACCAGGTATTGAAACTGGCCGGTCAATCGGGCGATTTCGACCTGACTGAAGAATTCGGCGTGCCGCAAGATCGCGTGGAATCGCTGGATGTGTCTTCCAAGCTGGCCATTGCGGCCGGCATCGAAGCCCTGCGCGATGCCGGCATTCCACTGGTGATGTCGTACCGCCGCACCACCACGGGCACCTGGTTGCCCGATCGCTGGAAACTGCCCGAATCGATGCGCGATGACACCGGCATCATTTTTGGCTCGGCTTTTCCGGGGCTGAACCGAGTGGTGGATGAAGCGGATCGTTTTTATGAAGCAAAAATTCTGGAACGCCGGCTGGAGGAGGTTAATTCACTGATCGATTCGGTGAAGTCTTCTTCGACCGATCCCCAATCACCATTACTGGCAGAGTTGCAGGGTCGCGCAGAGGCCTTGCAGGCGCAGATCAAAGAGGCGGACTATCATTTTGACCGCCGTTATGTCTTCCGCGTGCTTTCGATGGGGCATTCGCAGTTTGCCGAATACATCGGTGCTCGCGGCCCCAACACCCACGTCAATGCCGCCTGTGCCACCACCACCCACGCGGTTTCGATCGCCGAAGATTGGATTCGCACCGGCCGCTGCCGCCGCGTGATCATCGTGGCCGGCGACGACGTGACCAAAGAAAATTCGCTCGCCTGGATCGGTTCCAGTCTCTTTGCCAGTGGGGCGGCCACCACGGAAGGAGATCTGCGCCTGGCAGCCATCCCCTTTGATAAACGTCGCAACGGCATGATCATCGGCATGGGGGCAGCCGCAATGGTGATCGAAAGCGAAGACGCCGCCCGTGAACGTGGCGTGCGTGGCATTGCTGAGATTCTCTCCACCCAAACCGCCAACAGTGCCTTTCACGGCACGCGTCTGGATGTGAACCACGTCAGCGAGGTGATGGAGCGCCTGCTGCAAACTGCCGAAAGACGCTTCGGCGTGGAGCGACAGGCCATTGCCCATGAGACGGTGTTCATGTCTCACGAAACTTACACACCCGCGCGCGGCGGCAGTGCCAGCGCTGAAATCCGCGCTTTGCGCCACTGCTTTGGCGAAGTGGCCAATCAGGTGATCATTGCCAACACGAAGGGGTTCACCGGCCATTCGATGGGCGTTGGCATTGAAGATGTAGTGGTGACGCGTGCCCTTGAAACCGGCATTGTTCCCCCCATTGCCAACATTCAAGAGGGGTTTGAACCTGACCCCGAATTGGGTGATCTCAACCTGTCCAAAGGCGGGCAGTATAATCCGCAGTTCGCCCTGCGCCTTGGGGCCGGCTTTGGCTCTCAGATCGCCATGACCCTGGTGCGTCGCATCCCCGGTGTGGGCGAACGGATCGATCGGGAGCGCTATGCCCAATGGCTCTCAGCAGTCAGTGGTTACGATAATGCTGAGACAGAGTTGGTAAAGCGAACGCTGCACATCAAAGATCAGGGCATTCCCACCCGTGACCCCATGAACCCCACCTGGCAATATGGCCAGTTACCCACCCTGTGGGCTGAAGCAGCGCAAGCAAGTGTACTGCCCCAAACCGAAATAGTAAGGACTACCCCCACTCAGATACCCGCTAAAGTGGAACAACCTGAAGCGGCGCCTGTGGTCGTAGTGGCACCCGCCCCTATCCCAGCCGTGCTGAATCCTGGCACGGAAGAGATCAAACATCATGTACTGGCCGAGGTGAGTGAGAAGACCGGTTATCCGGTGGAAATGCTTGACCTCGATCTCGACCTTGAAGCCGATCTGGGCATCGATACGGTCAAACAGGCCGAACTCTTTTCCGCCATCAGAACGCACTATGGCATTCCGCGCCGCGAAGATTTGATCCTGGCTGACTACAGCACACTGGCTAAAGTGATCGGCTTTGTGGAAGAAAACCTGGCTGGTGGCGAAACCCAAACACCCGCGGTAAGCCCACAAGAGGCCTCACCCGTTATAGAAGCGGCAACTGCACCTGCGGGGACGGCAGACAATGAGGCCATCAAGCAGCACGTGTTGGCCGAGGTCAGCGAGAAGACCGGTTACCCGGTGGAAATGCTCGATCTCGATCTTGACCTCGAAGCCGACTTGGGCATCGACACGGTCAAACAGGCGGAGCTCTTTGCTTCGATTCGCACCCATTACGGCATTCCGCGCCGCGAAGACCTGATCCTGGCCGATTACAACACATTGGCCAAAGTGATCGGCTTTGTGGAAGATTCTCTGGCCAGTGTACCTGAAACGGCTGTGCAGCTTGACACCAGCGCAAAACCTGCCCGGCAAAAAGAATCGGCAGTGGAGGAGCAATCCACTCCGGCATTGGCTTATAGAAAGCCGCTGCTGGTGATGCTGCCCAAGACTGAATTATGTGCTCGAACCGCTGTGGAGCTTTCCGGCCAGGATGTAGTGATCGTTGCCGACTCGGCTAAAGTAAGCACGCCCCTGGCGAAGAAGTTGAAGTCATTGGGGGCAGCCCCTGTAACGCTGAAACCGTCGGCTGCACCAGAAAAAATTGCCGAACTGGCCAAAGCAGGCAAGCTTGCCGGGGTTTATTCCCTGAGCGGGTTGGAGGCGAAGCTCGATTGGCAATCGGATGCCCCCGATTTGTGGAGCAAACAGCGCCGGCAGCAGTTGGACCCCTTGTTTGCGCTGGCTCGTGTGCTGCCTGAATCGGCCTTTTTGATCTGTGGCACCGCAATGGGCGGGCTGCTTGGGTTCATTCACGCAAAGAACCCTCAATTGGGGCTGGTCAGCGGTTTCGCCAAGGCCCTGCGCCGTGAACGCACGCAGCAGATGGTCAAACTGGTCGATTTTAGCGCAGATGCCAAAGGCACCCAGGTGGCTGATTGTTTGCTCAATGAAACCCTGCACGATCCCGTTACCGTTGAAATCGGCTACGAAGACGATTCCCGCTACTCTGTTTCGCTGCAGGAAATAAGCGCGACATCACAGGAGCAACAGGCTTTGCAGGAAGGCAGTACCTTTGTCGTCAGCGGTGCTACGGGCGGGATCACCGCCTCGGTGCTGCTTGATCTGGCCAAGGCCACGCACGGCACGTTCTTCCTGCTCGGCCGCACCCAACTGCCGGGCAAAGAGGACCACGATCTGCAGTTGTTGAAATCCGACCGTGCCGCCTATCAGCTTGAATTGCAAAAACGTCTGCAAGAAAACGGCGAAAAGGTCACCCCGCTGCAGTTGGATCAGCGCATTCAGGCGCTGGAACGAGCCGCTGCGATGCTGGACGTTTTGGACACCCTCCAGGCGGCAGGCGCCAGGGCCACTTACATCGTTTGTGACGTGACAAATGCCGACTCCGTTCAAGCGGCAGTGAGCGAGATCAAGAGTGCCACCGATCATCTTGATCACTTTATCCACGCGGCCGGGGTTGAAAAGAGCCGCAAGATCGAAAGTAAGTCAGCCGCTGAGATTGAGCAGACAGTGGCAGTTAAGGCGGATGGCTTTTACCTCCTCTTAAAGGCACTTGAAAAAGCCGGTCTGCTGCCGGCTTCGGTCACCTTTTTCTCTTCAGTGGCGGGGCGCTTTGGCAATTCGGGTCAAACCGATTACAGCGCTGCCAACGATATGCTCTCAAAGTTCGCACTTTGGCTGCACGGCCAGTACCCATCCATGCGGGCGGTCTCGTTGGATTGGGGCGCCTGGGCTGAGGTGGGCATGGCCAGCCGTGGCAGCATTCCGATGCTGATGGAACGCGCCGGCATTGAAATGCTCAAACCGGCCCAGGCGGCACCAATGGTGCGCCGTGCGCTCGAACTGGGCTTGCAGGGGGAGTATGTGGTGGCCGGGTCTCTGGGTGTGTTGGCACCTTCGTGCCAGGACAACTGCGGCGTGGATGTAGAGGCTGCCAATATCGCTTTGCGCGCAGGGGATCCCATCCATAAAATGTTCAGCCATCTGACCGCCTTCAGCATTGAGCAGGGGGTGCGTCTGGAAGCGGAGCTGGATCCGACCCAGTTAGCCTACCTGAACGACCATCGCATTAACGGCACCCCGGTGCTGCCCGGTGTGATGGGCATTGAAGGCTTCTCTGTGGCTGCCAGACATATTGCCTCTGTGCTGGGTTCTGATAATGGCCTGTTCGAGATGGACAGAATGGAAAATATCCGCTTCCTTTCGCCGTTCAAGTTCTATGGCGATAAGACCCGTACCATCCAGTGGAATGCGGTAGCTTTTCGCGATGAAGGGGGCATCCGGGTGGAGGCGACGCTCGAATCGGACATCACCCGCCACAATGGCGAGGTGGAGCATTCGCTTCATTTCAGCGGCACCGTTTACCTGCTGCCAGGCGAGCAAGATCGTCAGCAGGTGGTCAAACCGCCCAAATGGAGCCAGAAAAACGTGGTGACTTCACAAGACATCTACAATCTCTACTTCCACGGCCCCTCCTTCCAGGTGTTGGAGTCGGCTGAGGTCAGCAACGGCACGCTGCTGGGTAAGTTCAACAAGAAACTGGTCGAGATCGCTGCAGATGAACCCAGCCTGTTCACCACGCCTTTGCTGATCGAAATGTGCTTCCAAACGGCCGGTCTGTACGAAGTAGGCGCCACCGGCATTCTGGCACTGCCTCAGTCGGTGGGTTCGCTGAAACTGTTCAAGCAGCCGCTGAACGGGGTCGCCATTTACGCCGAGGTCAAACCGCATCTAGAGGGAAATACTTACTCATTCGATGCTCGTGTGCTGGACGCCAAAGGCAATGTCTTTTTGGAACTGACGGACTATCGTACCTCTGCCTTGCCTTACCCGGCCGAGCAGCAATTGGTAGAGCCGCTCAAGAAGCTGGCTTCTATCAGCGAGAAGTAATTTGTTTGAAAAGAAAGGTCTCCCCGCTAGAAACTCTCTTGCGGGGAGATAACCCTTATGAATGTTTACTGGGCCTTTGAGCCGATTCGTGCCGATCTCCTGACCACAGAGCCGACGACGATTACGGCGTCGCTGGGAGAAAGGGAAAAAGCCTATTCTCAGACGCTTCGTTTTGACAAACGGCGCCTGGAATGGCTTGCCGGTCGCCTGGCAATCAAGAAACTGCTCAGGGTGGCAGAGCCAAAATTCTCTCAATATGCAGAGGAGCAGCTTGAAATCTTGAAAGAAGAAAGCGGAGCCCCTTATTTATGCATCAATGGGGAGCGCCTCCAAAACCATTCGATCTCGATCAGCCATTCCAACGGCTTCCTGCTCTGTGCTTACTGCCCGGCAGATTCCCGCCTGGGGGTAGACCTGGAACGAATTGAGCCACGCCCGCAGGCTTTCGTGCAAGATTTCTTTACCCCGGCAGAAGTTCGCCGGGTGGAGCTCTGCCCCCCACAGGAAGCGGCTCAACTGGCAACCCTGATCTGGAGCGCCAAAGAGGCCATCCTCAAAGCGCTTTCCATCGGGCTCAAAGTGGATACCCGTTCCATTGAGGTGGAGGCAGTCTCTCAGGCCTCAACGCAAGAGGGATGGAAAGAGATCGGGTTTACAACCAGCCTGTTAAATGAAAATTCCCTGCGTCTATATTGGCGCAGGGAAGAAAATTTTGTTTTGACCGCTTGTGTTGCGGCGGAGCACCCTGTTGAATTGATCCGCGCCAATCTCTAGAGCAGTTTTTCAGCGGGGGTATATTTGCAGAGCTCATCCGCAAAACGCAGCCCCTGTGCTTCAAGCATGCGGATGCGCCACAAATAAGCAGCCCCTTTTAGCAAATGCAGAGAAACATCGGCCACCGAGCGATTCCCCGGCTTTTCCAGATAGGTACCTTTTGCCCAGTCATTAAACGCTCCCATCGCCGGGCCGCACCAGATCTGATAATCCATTTCACGACCTTTTTCGCCGATGCTCGACCAGCGTGACGAGAGGCCCAGATACCAACGGAAGATGAGTGCCATCTTGTCTTTGGGTTTCTCATTGGCGCGTTCGATCTGCCTGGGATCACGCTCACTGAAAAACTTCACGCACTCGTTCCAAACCGAATCCAGGCTCTGTTGGAAGATGGTGGATTCCAGCTTTTCTCGTTCGGCAGGCGGAATATCATCCACGGATTCGTACTTTTGATAGACCTCATACAACTTCTGCCCGCGCATGGCAAACATGGTGCCGCGTTTGAGCACCTGCACCTTGACCCCCATCTCGAACATATCGCTGGCCGGGGCCATGGCAACATCCGTCATTTCCATCTGTGACAGCAGGTTTTTGCTGTGTTCTGAAGCGCCCGATTCCAGGCAGCCCTGATTGATGGAGCCGGTTGTGACGTAAGCCGCTCCCATCATAAAGGCAGCCAGCGCCGCCGAAGGGGTACCAATGCCGCCGGCCGCCCCAATGCGGGTGGGTTGGGCAAACTGATGTTTCGCCTGGATCGCATCCCGCAGTTGAATGATCGCCGGCAAAATGCTTACCAACGGACGGTTGTCGGTGTGCCCACCGGAGTCGGCCTCTACCGTGACGTCATCGGCCATGGGTACCAGTGCTGAAAGCCTGGCCTGTTCTTGGCTGATCTTTCCTTCGGCCAACAACTGATTGACGATATTGGTGTCGGCGGGCTGGAGGAATTTTTGCGCTACTTCTTTGCGCGAGAGTTTGGCAATGAGTCGGTTGTTGATCTGCACCGATCCATCCGGGTTCTGTGCCAGACCGGAGAGGCGATACCACACCAGGTTGGCGGTCAGGGTCAGGTAAGCAGAAGCCTCTATGGCACGGATGCCGTGTTGGATGTAAAGCTCCGCCGTTCTGGCCTCAAGGGCAGGCTCGAAGGGGCTGTTGATCAGGTTAAAGAGATAGGGCTTACCGGCAAGCTCCGTTTGAATCCGCGCAATGGCTTTTTCAACCCGGGCAGGCAAGCAGCCGCCGGCCCCGAAAGACCCCATGAACCCGGCTTTGCCCAGCGCGATCACCAGTTCTTCAGAGGAAATCCCATTGGCCATCGAGCCTGCGTAGAGTGGATACTTTGTGCCGTATGTTGCCCTAAAGGTCGGATCCCCGAGTTCAGATGGATCCAGCTCGGGGCAAAAACCGATCAGTTTGGCACCCGTTTCTGAGAGGGATGCGGGTCGGCCGTTATCAGAAACAAAATATCCTTCTCCCTGTTGCAGGAACACGCAGGGGGCGTCCAAATTTGATAAATAGTGGGCTAAAGTATTCTGAGAGACGGGTTCAAGTGAGCCCGATGGGTTCCATCCAATGGAAAGGGCTTGATTGGTACGAAACGCGTTGACCACTAAGGATTGTGAGTTCAAAAAACACCTCCATACTGATATAGGTTAATAACCCTTTAAGAGGCAGTTTGTTGCTCAAATATTTAAACAATTTGGCAGATGTGTACAACAAATTTCCAGATTTGACATGGGCTCATCCATTTTGTAGAATAAACATAGGAGTTTTTAAGGAAATTTCAATCTTTGCGTCCTATAATCTTTGAGAATTTGTGGAGGAATGAATGATATTCCATAATGTCGAAGAAGCATTGCGTACGATCGAAAACATTTCGCTGAGTCATGAGACTCGTCAAGAAGCTTACCGTTATTTGGCCGAACTGGATGACTGTGAAGAAGCAAAAGATTTAGTGGAATCGCTGGAAAGCAGCGACGCAGGGGTGCGTTGGAAAGCGGCTGCAATTCTGGCCGGCATGGGGGAAAAGGCCGTTTCCGCAGTCCTAAAAGCATTGATGGACCCGAAAAGGGTCGGGAATCAGTTGCTGAGAGAAGGGGTGATACACATGATCCACGTTTTTGACAACCCTGCACTGAAACATCAGTTGGAACCGATCATCAAGTCACTAAAGAGCCAGGCACCCAATATTGCCACCATGTGGGAAGCATATCATTTGTTGATCGAAATAGACCCAAGCGCTTGTAAGTAACCAAAAAAGTGATAGGTGTGTATATTTTGCCAATTGCTTTTGGCTTATTTTCTATTAGGAGAGTGTGATGACAGATTTTCAAAATGAGAGAACACAAGAATTTGCAGGACTTTCAACTGGCGAGGTTGAATCAAGGCGAGGCAGCTTTGGTTATAACGAACTACCCGAAGAGAAACAAAATCCCATCCTTAAGTTCTTATCCTTTTTCTGGGGCCCAATTCCGTGGATGATCGAGATCGCGGCCGTGTTGTCGGCAGTGGATAAACACTGGAGCGACCTGATCGTGATTTCGATATTGTTGTTTGCTAATGCCATCGTTGGCTTCTGGGAAGAGTATCAGGCCGGCAATACCATCGCTGCCCTAAAAAAGAGCCTGGCCATGACGGCCAAGGTGAAACGCGATGGCCAATGGACGGTTCTGCCCGCCCGGGAGCTGCTGCCGGACGACGTGATTCGTATCCGTCTGGGCGACATCATCCCGGCCGATGCCAAATTGCTGGAGGGCGATCCGTTACAGGTGGATCAATCGGCGCTCACCGGGGAGTCACTGCCGGTGACCCACAAGACTGGCGATGTCGTCTATTCTGGCTCTGTCATCAAACAGGGCGAAATTGATGCTGTGGTCACTGCCATCGGCACCAAGACCTTTTTTGGCAAGACGGCCCATTTGGTTGAAAGTACCCATTCGACCAGCCATTTTCAAAAGGCAGTGCTCAAGATCGGTAATTTCTTGATCGTTCTTGCCTCCGTTTTAGCCGCGGTGATACTGGCATTTGCCTTGCTGCGCGGAGATGCTCTGGCAACCACCCTGCAATTCGTGCTGGTGCTGACGGTGGCCGCCATCCCGGTGGCGATGCCCACCGTTCTATCCGTTACGATGGCGGTGGGTGCACGCACCCTGGCGTCGAAAAAAGCCGTGGTCAGTCATTTGGCGGCCATTGAAGAGCTGGCCGGCATGGATGTGCTCTGCTCAGATAAAACGGGCACCCTGACCAAGAACCAGTTGGTTTTGGGCGAACCTTTCGTGGTAAATGGCGTGGATGCGCAGGATCTGATCATGGCGGGCAGCCTGGCTTCACGCAAAGAGGATGGCGACCCCATTGATCTGGCTGTGATTTCAGGCGTAAAAGACGAGACGGTTTTGGAGAAGTATTCGCTGGCTCATTTCAAACCCTTCGACCCGATCAACAAGCGGACCGAAGCCACGGTGAAGGGGCAGGACGGTAAGGCGTTTTATGTCACCAAAGGCGCACCACAGGTGATCATGGCTCTGGTGCACCCTGAACCTGAATTGCAAAAACAGGTGGACGACGCCATTCAAAAATTTGCCGCACGCGGCTTTCGTTCGCTCGCCGTGGCCCGCGGGGAGGCAAAGAGCCCAACCGCTAACTCGCAAGAGATTACCTGGCAGCTTCTGGGGATCCTTTCACTTTACGATCCTCCGCGCGATGATTCGAAAGAGACCATCCAGGCAGCACAGAACCTGGGCGTTAAGGTAAAGATGATCACGGGCGATCAGGCCGTCATCGGCCAGGAAATTGCCCGCCAACTGGGTTTGGGAACGAACATTTTGAAGGCAGAGGTGTTGGATTCGTTCACAGACAAAGAATCCGATAAACTGGCCGATCTGGCTGAAAACGCCGATGGTTTTGCCCAGGTCTTCCCGGAACATAAGTATCACATCGTGGGCGCATTGCAGAGCCGCGGCCATATTGTGGGCATGACCGGGGACGGCGTCAATGATGCCCCGGCACTGAAAAAGGCGGATGCCGGTATTGCCGTCTCGGGTGCGACCGACGCTGCCCGTTCGGCGGCTGACATTGTGCTGCTCAACCCCGGCCTGGCCACGATTGTGGATGCTATCGGGGTCAGCCGCAAGATCTTCCAACGCATGAACAGCTACTCCATCTACCGAATCGCCGAAACGATCCGCGTGCTGCTGTTCATGACCCTCTCGATTCTGGTCTTTAATTTCTACCCGGTCACTGCCATCATGATCGTTTTGTTGGCTTTGCTCAACGACGGCGCCATCCTCTCCATTTCAAAAGACAATGCGGTGCCATCGGCGCAGCCTGAAAAATGGGATATGAAGCGGGTCTTGTGGGTGGCGGGTGTTCTGGGCTTTACCGGCGTGATCGCCTCGTTTGGGTTGTTTTACGTGGGCGAGCAGTATTTTCATCTCAGCCGAGAGGTGATTCAAACCCTGATCTATTTGAAATTGTCGGTTGCCGGTCATCTGACCATTTTCCTTACCCGCACGCGAGGCCCCTTTTGGTCGAACAAACCGGCCAATCTTTTGCTTTTCGCCGTTTTTGGCACCCAGATCGTGGCTACTTTGATCGCAGTCTATGGGGTGTTTATGACCCCCATCGGTTGGGGTTGGGCACTGGCAGTGTGGGGTTACGCCATTGCCTGGTTCCTGGTCAATGATCGTGTGAAGTTGCTGGTCTATCATTTCTTGGATAAGAAGAATAAATAACCGTGTTTTCAGTCAGGCAGCCCGGAATTCAACTCCGGGCTGTTTTTTGTTGGGCGCCGAACTGTGATGGAGTTTCCGACTGAGGGGGGATCACATCTTGACAATAGAACAATTATTCTATATACTGAAACCAAGAGCATTTTGTTTTTTAGACGTAATTATTGGAGTGACAAATGGATGCTTTTGAGAAACTACAGGCGATGGCCTCCGGCATCCGCCATGAAGAAGAAGGTGTGCCTCCGATCACATTGCCAAAAGAAGAAACAGTCCACAACGGCTGTGCCCTTGATCCCTCACGGCTGGGGGTATACGAGGCACAGATGGGGGGTGGCAAGACGCTGCCGATATTAAAGAGCATGCTCACAACTGCCTGCGAAAACAACTGCAACTATTGCATTTTTCGCCGCCCGCGCAATCTGCAGCGCCATTCATTCTCCCCCGAAGAAATGGCCAGCACCTACACGAAAATAGCCTCGCGCGGACTGGTGCAGGGGCTCATGCTTAGTTCAGGCGTGGTGGGCGGCGGCGTGCACACGCAGGATCGTCTGCTCAAAACGATCGAAATTCTGCGTCTCAAGTTCCATTACGGCGGCTACATTCATTTAAAGATAATGCCGGGGGCGGAACAGGCTCAGATTGAGCGAGCCATGCAATTGTGCAGCCGGGTTTCGATCAACCTGGAGGGCGTCACGCCTGCCCGTTTGCAATTTTTAGCCCCCATGAAAAAATTCCACGAAGACCTCTTCCAGCGCCTGCAAATGATGGGGCGGTTTCGCAAGGGTCGCCTGCAAGACCGTGTTGCTGAGAAGACAGCCTCGATCACCACTCAGTTGGTCGTGGGTGTGGCCGGAGAAACGGATGTAGAAACGCTGCAATTGAGCGAGATACTTTACAGCCAGTACGGGTTAGCGCGGGTCTACTATTCTGGTTTTCAGCCAGTGCCGGATACCCCGTTGGAGAATTATCCGGGCATGGGCTATACCCGCTACATTCGCCTTTACCAGGCTTCGTTTCTGCTGCGTGATTACGGCTTTGGCATGGAAGAACTTCCCTTTCGGGCTGGCGGCAATCTGCCCTTGGAAGTTGACCCCAAGGTTGCTTGGGCAAAAGAAAATTTCAGCGAACATCCGCTTGAGATCAACCAGGCCAGCCTGGAAATGCTGCTGCGCATCCCGGGCATCGGCAAATTGGGCGCCGAACGAATTTATAATTCCAGAAAAGATGGAAAGCTCACCGATCTCCAGCAGCTCTCGAAACTGGGAATTGCCCCCAAACGCGCCGCTCCTTTTATCCTTTTGGATGGTCACAAGCCAGCTTATCAGCTTGATTTCTGGGAGCAGCTTGCCAATGCAAGAGCCTGATAAATACGGCTACTCTAAAACAAGTCGGCCTGCCCAAAAGGCCCATAAAACGTTCATCTGCCCGCTGTTGATCTGGCAGTAAAAGCTATCGAACTGCAAATTTTGCGATATACTTTTGTTTGATACCCACATTAAGAAAACTTCCTGATCTTGCAGGGGGATATATGGAAAACACAGGGTCGCAAAACACTGCTGCAAAACAGAAACGCTTTTTTCTTGAGCGGTGGCAAATCGCCACTGAAATTTTGATCCTCCTGCTTGCAGCTTTGCTGGTAGGCAGGAAATTTCTTAACTTCGACCCAAATTATTACATTGAGGGTGGAGAATTTGTATTAACCACCATTTCCCATTACGTGTGGGGGTTGCTGTTTAAATGCGGTCTCTGTGTATTTTGGAATGGGTACCTGAATGGTGGCGCTCCCTCGTTTATTGAACTGCACGGGGCTTTTCTGCATCCTCTTGTCATTGTCTCTACACTGCTCCTGGGCGTGAACAATGGCGCCAAGGTGATCGTTTTAACCAGCCTGTTCATGGTGGGGATGGGGCAGTGGTGGCTGGCCCGTGAGATGAAGCTCGGTTATCTGGCTCGCATTTGGACGAGCCTCATGGCCATCGTTGCGGGCAGCATCTTTGGGCGGCTGCAGGCCGGGAATGTGCCGATGGTGCTCTCGATCGCATCTGCTAGTCTGGTTTTACCGGCTTTTCTGCACTTAAAAAAGCAACCCAACAAGCGTACTCTGGCACTGATGGCCCTCATTCTGACGCTTACCTGGCTGTCCGGGCAGGGGTATGTGCAACTTGTGGTGATACTGGCCTATCTGCCGGCTGTTTTGTGGTACATGTTCAAACCCGCAAAGCCCCATTTCGACCTCTGGAAGTGGGCCGCTGCTGCTTTGCTTCTTTCAATTCTGCTGGTTTCTGTGCTGCTGGTGCCGTTTTTGCACTTTAACGGGAACTGGCAAAAGCCTTTTACGGCAAATTTGGAATCCATCCAGCCGCTTGGGTATTCCATCTTGAATCTGGTGATCCATGATTGGAAGTTTTATGATAATACTTCGCTGATAAAGACCATTTCCCCTTGGGCGCATATCAATTTTGTCGGCTGGATACCGGTTTTGCTGGCCTTGTTGGGCCTGGTGTTCTTGAAGGAAAGCCGGCGCAAACGTGAAGTGATCTTCCTGTTCCTGGCAACGATCCTGGCCCTAGTATTTTCCAACCGCGAGATTTATTTGCCGCTAAAAGGGCTGACTTTCGTGCAGCAGCTTCGCTCGCTCAATGTGGCGGCGAGCCTGGCCGTACAGCCACTTTTGCTTCTGGCAGCCATCACCCTGCAGGAACTGATTGATCGCAAATGGTTCGATGTTACTTTTTCGATTTCCACCGATAACTTCTCGCTGAATGTAAAGTTTGTAAAATGGCTGGTTCTGATCGGCCTGATGGTTTTCTCGATCTGGGCGCCCTTTGAGTATGGGAATGGCTATCTGAACGTCAGACACGTTTCAGCCCAGCAAGAGGATCTGGATATGCTGAAAACGGATTCTGCTCAATGGGTCAAGGCGCTTAATTACGATTGGGTTCCCTTTTTATTGGGGCAGGGTGACAAGTTGGTGATCGCAGATCGTGCCTGGTCGTGGAAGGAAAACGAAACCGTTTTTCCGTTTCTGCAAGTAGTGAATGAGCAAAACGTTCAAGACACCGATGTAGTTGTCAAAACGCAAAATTCGCTTGTCTTGCTCAAAAATGACAGCCAGTTGTACGCCAGCGTGGACGGGGGGGATATGAAAGAGCTCTGCTCGGCAGAAGCTCAGGGAGGGCAAATTGAGGTGATCTGCACGGTGACCCACCCAGGTGTTTTAACCGTGCGTGAGTATTACTGGACCGGTTGGCATGCCTGGATGGATGGGGAACCTCTTCAGTTGGATACGACGAAGGATTTCCTTTCGGTGCCGGCCAGCCTGGGCACCCACGTGTACCTCTTCCGCTACCAACCCTGGGATGTTTATGTTGGCATGTGCCTTAGTTTGGTAGGGATCATTTTGTTACTTGTTTTATTATGGAAGAAAGCACCGGCAATAAATTAAAAACGCAATTGTAAATTAAATTTGACCTCACCCTTTGCTCCAGTTCAACACAAAATCGATCTGGGCGTTTGATTCGGGTGAGGGCTGCCACCAACTGGCCACATCCCGGCGCAGATGTTCGATCTCGCTCAGGGCTTCCTGGCCGCTTCGCCCATGATTGACGAGAAAACAGCCCACCACCGTGCCGGTGCGTCCGCGCCCGCCAATGCAGTGCACATAGACGCGCTTGCCTTGCGCCAGGTGGGTGTCAATGAGGCCGAGAATTTCACCCATCTGCTCACGGGTAGGAATGTCATAATCCAGAATGGGAAAATTGAAACGCTCGATCTTGACGCCAAAATCGGCTGCTTCTGACTGCAGCACCTGTGTGTAGGGGAGAAAGGCATCACCGGGCATGGTCAGATCAAGGATCGTGTCGATGCCGGCATGGATGAGCGATTGCACTCGCTTGCGGGTGGTTTCTTCGTTGTTGCCGCCGGGATATTGTCCTGCCAAAAGCTTGTCGGGAAGCACCCAGTAAGAGTCAATAGATGGGATAGCCGTCATGAGGGGATTGATTCCTTTTCGTGTTTGCGCTTCTTCTGGGGGTGATCCAGAAAGCGACGTTTGTAAGAGAGCAGCAATACCAAAAGCAAAAACTGCACCAGCGCAAAGCCGATGGTCGAAAATTGGTTGAAGTAAAAGGTGAGCAGGTTCACCACCACCAGTGTGGTGACCAGATCGGCGATTCCCAGCCAGATGCCGGGAGCATCTTTCTTGAAAGCCAGCAGCCCTGCCGCGAGCAGTGCCACGATGCCCATGCCCCCTTCCAGCAAAATCTGTGCCTCAAACCAGTTCATGCCGCTGGCGTTGCGCACCAGATTGTTGGCCATGAATTGTTCGAGCAGCAGTTGAAATTGGGCAGTATTGTGGGTGGTCAAATACATGACGATCTGAGAGGTCAACGCCCAGGCAGCCCAGAGCAGCAGCCCAACCGCCAAAACACGGCGCATGCGCGCACGGGTGAGCCAGCGCTCTTCAAAGGTTTTCCAGCGGTTAACCACCCGCTCATATAGATCGGGTTGGTGGGGGGCAATCTGTAAATCTTTACAGTTCAGGTAATCCTTTAAGCTTTGCGCCAGTCTGACCAGTTGGGGGTCTTCATTTTCACGAATGAGTTTGTCAAGCTGACCCTGTAACTCTTCCAATTCCGGCTGCGAAAGGTCGCGGTCGAGCACTTCGGCGAAATCCTCGAGAATGCGATACATCTGCGCGCGCGGGCTGAGGTCCTGGCGGGTGCGCACCTGGGTAAAAACCAGCACCGCCAGCAGGAAGAACGCATAGATGATCGGTGCCGCCGAGGGGAAAAAGTAATCGTTTGTGCTGGTGATGAACTTGCCGACCTCATCGATAAAAAGGCCCACGCCCAGGCCGGCAATCACAGAGCTTAACGCCAGCACCCACTGATTGACCCAGATGAGCGGCAGCAAACTGGCCACAAAAAGAAAAAGCCCGCCCCAGAGAACATGGGCAATGTGCAGACCGCCGCCGCCAATCTGCGGGAAGCCGGTGAGGTTAAGAAAAATTCGTGTAGCCGTGACGGAAAAAGCAAAGCTCAACAGCACCATGAGCAGATTTGCTACGGCATGACGGCGCTGCACCGCTTTGCGAATGCGCAAGGGGTTTTTGTAGGTGGGTGGCTTCACGGCAGAGGACATACAAATCTCAGTATTGCAGGCTTGACCCGCCGATGAATTCACGGATCACCGAATCGGTCGGGATGAAGGAGTCATCGCCAACAGGATGCACACTGCCCAACAGATGCGCCACGCGCTGGGCTCTCTCAAAGGCATCACTGCGCAGCGGATCGCTCTTGTATTGGTCGGTCCATTGAATGAAGTGCCTCAGCATGCGCTGCGCATAAATGGGCAGTTCATAGGGCATGGCAGAGTTGACGATGGCATCGGTGGTATTGATGTAGGGCAGAATATTGCGCATCTCACTGGAGCGCACGTAATGCCAGTGTTCGAGGGTCTGGCGCGGGTCGTAGGCGCGGTGGGCAGCATCGCGCAGCATACGCCGGATGAGACGGATATCCGTCCAGCGCACATATTCGCCATCCTCGCCCTTCACTTGCAGCAGTGGTTCCAGGTAGAGCTTGAACTTCTGTTCATCCGCGATGTCGGCGGTCATATCCGGGAAGAGCCCGTGCAGCGAGTCGATCAAAACAAGTTCGTTTTCGGCCAGCTTCATGGGGGTGCTTTTGTCGGGGTCGCGGTGCCCGGTCTTGAAGTCGTAAAAGGGCACGGTGATCTCTTTGCCCTGCACCAGCTCGCTCAAATGCTGGTTGATCAGCGGCAGGTCAAGCGCCTGCGGGGTTTCAAAATCATAGTCCCCAAACTCATCTTTGGGGTGCATTTCGAGGTCGAAAAAGTAGTTATCCACTGAGAGGGTCACCAGGCTGAGCCCGACGGTTTTCAGGCGCTGCCCGACCTTGATGGTGGTGGTGGTTTTTCCCGAAGAAGAGGGGCCGGTGATGATGACCATCTTGAGCTTGTCTTTGCGCTCGATGATCTCTCTCACCGCGTTTTCCACGTCCACATTATAGGCGGCTTCTGATTCGGTGATGAGCTGCGGAAATTCACCCTCATCCAGCCGGTGGTTGAGACCGCTGATGGTGTTCACGCCGTGGGCGGCTGACCAGTCGAGCACGTGCCAGATCTTTGCCCAGGGGATGTTTTCAGAAGGGCGCGAACCCTGTGCTTCGAGCTGTTTGCGGTGGCGGGCACGTTCCTCCCGGTAAAGGATGTAGGCTTTTGCCACTTTGGCATGACCGTTTTCAATGAGCACCTTTTCAACCACATCCTGAATTTCCTCGATCTGTGGAACACGGTCATTTGAACAGTTTTGCTCCAGCATGGCCACCACCTGTCGTGTCAGTTCTTCGGCGGTGGCTTTATCGCGCCCGCCCACCTCGACGGCTGCGCGGTAAATGGCATTGGTGATGCGGTCCGGGTTGAATGGGACGACAGCACCGGTACGCTTCACGACCTGTGTGATTTTTCCCATACTTTCCTCTCTTTATTTGCAAACATAAATAAATTATACAGAAGAATAAACAAAAACGCCGCCGTTCTGGTGAACAGCAGCGTAACTGTGATCGGGGTTATGCACTAGTGATTGAAAAGGCTGATGCTGCCGTTGTTCGCCACAAAAGTGAAACCTTGCAGGTGATACACCCCTTCCGGGCAGGTACCTGCCTGGATGGCAGCCGCAATGAGCGCCTGCAGGGCGGTACTGTCATTGGCTTGTTCTTGGGTCGCCGCCTGTAACTGGCAGGATGTCGCTGTAGGAATTTCATCCTTATGGGCCACGATCCAGTCAATTGAAGCGCTCGTGGCCGTGATGCGGGGCAGGCTCATGCGGTCGTAACCAGTTGAAAAGACCGAGGGGGTAAAGACAGGCTCGCTGGCATTGTAGGCTTCTTCGATGGCGGCCACGGGCATGCCTTCGGGGTTGATATAGTTCTTCAACACTTCCATGCCCGCCTGAGTGGCAGGCCAGTTGCCGTAAGGCAGGGCGATGACGTTCCCCAGCCGGTTGTTCAGGTCAGCGCGCCCCACCAGCGCTAAAAAGTCACGCTCGGTGCTGTCATTTTTTTGCAGTTGGAATTCGATGCCCGCGGGGTCGGTCAGGGCAAGGTCGGCGTGCGTGTATGTGTGATTGAAGATTTCTACGTTGTTCTCAAGCGCCCAGACCATTGCCTCGCCAAGCTTGGGCTTCCAGCCATCCCCATCACTGGGCTGAAACCAATCTCCCACGCGGCGATCACCGTAATATTTATCGCCCATGTTGACGTTAATGGAGGCCGCATAGCCAAAATCGGGGTGTTCCTGCGCAAATTGATACAGAATTCCCAGCCCGGAGTACTCAGAGGGAGTACCGTCATCGTTGAGGAAGAGCTGGTCGGCGAAGAAACCATCGTCGATGGTGAACAGCAGCGGTTTTCGCCCGGCCGGCACGGTGAAGCTGCCATCCAACCAGGAACTCAGCGAGACCAGACTGAACCCGGCGTCGTAAAGCTGCTGCAGTTGGGCTTTGAAGGTGGAATAACGCACGTGGGTCGAATCATCATCACGCGTGTCATTGGCCCAGCGGTGATAAAGCACGGCCGGGGCTTGAATCTCACCTGAAAGCACGGTTGCTTCAATGTAAATGGGCTCAGGCGTGGCGGTGGGAGGAACGGTCGGCTGTGGCGTGTGGGTGGGCACCAGCGTAACCGTGGCGGTTGGGGTAGGGGTGGCAAAAAGCCCCATGCCGCAGCCTGCCAGGAAAGCCGCCATCAATAATCCGCTGAGTATCACAAATAAAATGCGTTTTTGCATTAAGTCTCCAAAAAAAAGAATGCGGATAAATTATATCCGCATTTTGAAACAATCGATGAACTCGTTTACAACTTTGGCAATAGAATCCCCTGCTGGTTCTGATATTTGCCCTTGCGGTCGGCATAAGAGACTTCACAAACCTCATCGCCTTCAAAGAAGAGCACCTGGGCGATGCCCTCGTTGGCGTAGATTTTGGCGGGCAGGGGAGTGGTGTTCGAAATTTCCAGGGTCACGTAGCCTTCCCATTCGGGCTCAAACGGCGTCACGTTGACGATGATGCCGCAGCGCGCATAGGTGCTTTTGCCCACGCAGATGGTCAACGTGTCGCGCGGAATGCGAAAATACTCCACGGTGCGGGCCAGAGCAAACGAGTTGGGCGGGATGATGCACACCTCTCCCGTGAAATCAATCATCGATTTTGGGTCGAAATTCTTGGGGTCAACCGTTACCGAGAAAACGTTGGTGAAGATCTTAAACTCATTGGCCACGCGAATGTCGTAGCCGTAAGAGGATAGACCATACGAGATCACGCCCTGTCGAACCTGATTTTCCACGAAGGGTTCGATCATTTTTTGTTCCAAAGCCATTTTGCGGATCCACTTGTCTGAACGGATGCTCATTGTTTTCTCCTCTTGGTGAAATGCTTTAGCTTAGCCCAGTTCGATTCCGGCGCGGCTTGTCAGGGCTTTGGCCAGATTGGCTTCGTAGCCTTTGCCGGCTTTCTCATATTCGTGCAGGCCTTTCAGCAGTTCGGCGGCCGGGGCAGGGTCTTGCAAATTCTTGACATTGACCAGAATATTTAGGCCGGCGCTTTGTTGGGCGGCCAGAGCTAAGTGGAAAGCACTGGCTGCATCTGATATGGCATTCAGGTTGCCGATCTCGGCCAGGGTCTGGGCCAGTTCCATCAGTTGGGTGGCGTGCTGCACCGTCTCGTAGGGCACGCGGGCGGCTTCAAGGGTGGCGGCTTCGATGGCCGCGCTGCGGGCTGCGATCTGTGCTTCATTTTCTTTGGGCAGCCGGGTGGCTTCCATAAAGGCGTTGAAAGAGGCGGCATCTTCGCTCACGAGTTCGTTCAGGCGGGCGCGCAATGCCTCCGCTTTTTCGATCAGCGGCCACACTTGGGCTTCAACGCTAACGTATTTCTTTTTGCCGACGGTCAGGCGCCCTACCATTGCCACCAGGGCGGCGGCAGCGGCGGCCGTGTGGGCTGCAGCAGACCCGCCTCCGGGGGTGGGCGAAGCGCTGGCCAGCTCGTCCAGAAAATCGCCTGAAGGCGGAGTGGTTTCGCTTTGTGCCTGGTGCAAGCCGGTAAACAGGCGGCTTTCAAGGATTTGTGTTGGCTCGAATTGGTCCAGTTGGGTGTACCAGACGGCGGCATTGATGAGCGCCTCCTGCGGCACTAGCCCCACCAGCTCGCTGTGCTGAATGCCCACGCCGTAGCGCTCGGCTTCGCGCCGCACCATCTCTACCACGCGGGCGATGGGGGTTTGGCGGAAGTTGGTCAGGTTCATCGAAACCTGCGCCCGGCCATCTACCATCACGCCCATCGCTTTTACATAGCGCAGCCCGCCCGAGGAGTTGCGCACGGCTTTGGCGATCTTCTGGGCGATGCTGATGTCGTTGGTGGTCAAATAAATGTTGTAGGCGATCAGGGGATGGCGCGCGCCGATGACCGTGGCGCCGGCCGTGCCAAGTTGGGCGGGACCGAAATCGGGGCTGCGTTCGGGGTTGTGCAGCACTTCCTCTTTCAGCCCCTCATACTGTCCCTTGCGGATGTTTTCCAGATTCTGCCGTTCGGGGCGGGTGGCGGCTTCTTCATACAGGTAAACCGGGATGGAAAGCTCTTCTCCCACGCGTTTGCCCAGATGGCGTGCCAGCTCGATGCAGTCCGCCATCGAGAGATCGGCAATGGGCACGAAGGGCACCACATCTGTGGCGCCGATGCGCGGATGCGCGCCGCTGTGTTCGTCCAAATTGATCAGTTCGGCGGCTTTTTTGATGGATTGAAAAGCGGCTTCTTCTACGGCGGCGGGTGCACCGATCAGGGTGATGACGGTGCGGTTGTGGTCGAGATCGGAGTGCCGGTCAAGGATCTGCACCCCCTTGATGGCCTGAATGGAAGCGATGATGGCTTCCACCACCTCGGGCCGGCGTGCATCAGAATAATTGGGAATACATTCCACCAATGGATTAGGCATGAAACCCTCGTTAAATGAGATAGCCCTATTATAGCTGATAAGGTCTGTTGGAACGAAAAACGCTCCCAGAGGGGAGCGTCGAAAGATCTTCGATTTGAATTAATGGATCAGATAGCCCACCCCCACCAGCACAGGGGTGAGGATGTTGATGAGCACGTTCTGGCCCAGTGAAGGCAGCAGTTTCTCACGTGCTTCAGCGTTTTTGAGCACCGCCAGTGCGGTTGGCAGGGCGAAAACCAGGGTGAGCAATCCAAGCAGAGCCCAGACCGGCAGTAGACCGAAGGCCACCCCCAGCACGACGGCAAGATAGGTGGCGGCCAGGAAGGCTGTATATAACACGGCACTGGCCTTTCTGCCGATCAAAATGGGGTAGTGGCGTCGCCCCACGCTCTGGTCGACCTCCACATCAGGGAACTGATTGAGCAGCAGCAGGTTGCTGACCAAAAAGAAAGGAACCAGCGAAGCGATCAACGCCGTCCAGTGAAAGCTGCCGCTGAGCACATAATCGCTGCCTAGCACCATCAGTGTGCCGAACCCCAGCCCCGGCGCTACGAGGCAGGGCAGCGGGTGATGGTTGAAAACCGGGGTGTAGAGGAAGATGATCGCCAACCCCAGCAGGCCAATAACAGCGATCGGCCAGCCGAACAAAATAGTAAAGTAGATGCCGATGGCCAGGGTGAGCGCCACCGCAACCAAACCGGTATACAGCGCATAAGGGGCCTTGGCAGGATCCTGGCGCAGGGTGCCGCTGCCGCCGCTGAACGGCGTGGGCGAGGTCTTCAAGTCCAGACCGCTGCGGATGTCATCATACTCATTGAGTGCATTGACGGCAATGTGCGCCAGCACGGCTCCGATGAAGCATAAGGCTGCATGCCCGGGGTTGACCTGCCCGTTGGCGGCAATGGCGGCTGCCATGCCCAAAAACACGCAGGCCGGGCCGAGGATCAGGAAGGGAAGACGCATGACACCCAGAACGTATTTCATGTGAGGTCCTTTCTAACAGAACGCTGTGAGGCTATAAGTTCAGCCACTTGGCTGCGGCAGAGGGGAGTTCGGCCACCGAGGCCACTTTGGTGGTGCAGGTGGGCAGGCTTTCGATAAACTGGCGGCCATATTTTTTGGTCAGTACCCGTTTGTCGAGAATGGCCACCACGCCCCGGTCTGACTGGGTACGAATGAGGCGGCCAAAGCCCTGTCTGAAGCGCAGAATGGCCTCGGGCAGGTTGTATTCGTTGAAAGAATCGTCAAAGGTTTCGGCGCGGGCGGCGATGATGGGGTCGGAAGGCACATCGAAGGGCAGCTTGACGATGACCAGCACCGAAAGCGCCTCACCGGGAATATCCACGCCTTCCCAGAAGGCACGAGTGCCCAGCAGTACGGCCTGGTCGGCCTCGCGGAAGGTTTCGAGCAAGGTGTTGGTCGAAGCGCCTTCTCCCTGTTCGTACACCTGAATATCGGCCTCGCTCAGCGCGGCGGCGATGTTCTGTGAGGTGCGTTTGAGCTGGGCATACGAGGTGAACAGGGCCAGCATGCGTCCGTGGGTGGCTTTGGCCAGCCGGATGATGGCAGACTCGACGGCGCGCTGATAGGCGTTGGCGTCGGCCGGTTCTGGCACATCGTTGGCCAGATACAGCAGGGTGGAAGATTCAAAATCAAAGGGCGAGCCGAGCACGATCTCGTTGGCTTCATCGGCGTTAAGGCGGTTGCGCAGGTAATCGAACTCTCCGTGTGTGGTCAGTGTGGCCGAGGTGAGGATGATGCTGGCTTTTTCGTGCCAGAGATATTTTTCCATCAACGGACCCACGTGCAACGGCGCCGATTGCAGGGTGAGCTTAAAGTTGTTGGGCAGCAATTCAGCCCAGTAGACGTTCGATTCATCCGGTTTGAAGACCAGGGCGGTCAGGGTAATCTCGGCTTCGTTCAGGCTGCGGTTCAGGCTGGCCAGACTACCCAGGGTATCTTCGAGGTCTTCGCCCGGTTCTTCCAGTGAATCGCTGATGTTCTTCTGAAATTCGCCCAACAGCGAAAGCAGCGAGCGCAGGCTGGCGCCGGCTTTGTCCCAGGCGATCTCGACCTCTGACCAGATGGGCAGGGTGCGGGTGGCGGGCAGGATGCGCACCTGCTGACCGTAACCATTGATGGGTTGGCCGTCGCGCTGGTCTTCCATGAAGACTTCCATGCCATGAATGAACTCGGAGAAGTCATTCTCCACCCTGAAAAGCAGATCGGTGAGCTTGTGCACCTGCATGTTGAGCGCGGCAAATTCCGAGGGAGGCAGTCCGTGCGAGAGCAGAGTGAGCAGCCGTCCCAACAACCCGCTGGAGGTGCCGCCCACCTCACGCAGCAGGCGCACCAGATCCGATTGGTTGATATGAAAGCTCAAAGCGTTGGTGGTGGCCGATTCGAGGTGGTGAGCTTCATCCACGATCAGATATTGGTATTCGGGCAGCACGCGGCTGCCTGTCACCACATCGGCCAGCAGCAGGGCGTGGTTGACCACCAGAATATGCGCCGACTGCGCGGCCATGCGCATCTTGTAGAAGGGGCAGGCCCCACCGGTGCGAGAAAGACAAACTTCCCCTTTGCAGCCTTCATCTTCGGCGGAGAGGTTGCTCCACACCATCCGTTCGGCCGGCCCGTTCAGGTTGATCTCGCTGCGATCTCCGGCACCACCTTCATCCAACCACACCAGGATCTTGGCCAGCACACGCAGCTCATCGGCATTTTCGGGGCCGTTCTTGCGCATGTTGTCCAGACGGCGCGGACACAAATAATTGCCGCGGCCTTTCACCACGGTGGCGCGCACTTCGCTGCCAAGCGCTGCGGCCAGGTCGGGGATGTCTTTTTTGATCAACTGATCTTGCAGGGTGATGGTATTGGTCGAGATGACCACGCGCAGCGAGTTCTGCAGCGCCCATTCCACTGCCGGGATCAAGTAGGCAAACGATTTGCCCGTGCCCGTGCCGGCTTCGACCATCATGTGCTGGCTTTCGGATAGGGCTTTGGCCACCACGCGCAGCATTTCGATCTGCTGGGGGCGGCTTTCGAACGCTTCAAAATAATGGGCAAATGGCCCGCCGTATTCGATCTTGGCGGCCAGATCATCAATATTTAAAGGGGTGGGGGTTTCCACCGGTACCAGCGGAGGCGCTATCGGGGCCGCTCCGCCGAAGAGCGCACCATAATCGTCCTGATGCGCTTTACGTGCTTCGATAGGCAGACGGCCTTTTTCTTGCAGGGCCATCTGAAACATCAGGCTGCCGTCCCAGTCGATGTTTTCACCCATGCGCACGATCTCTGCCAGAATCTCAAGGGGCAGTTCAATGGCTTTCTGGTAGAGGGCTATCAGAACGGCGTGTGCCAGACGGGCATCGTCCAGGGCACGGTGCGAGTTGGGGATCATGATGCCCAGGGTTTTGCCCAGCGTGCCCAGATTGTAGCGGCTGTTGCCCGGCAGGGTGATGGCGGCCAGTTCGTAAGTATCGACGGTCTGATTGAAGCGCAAGATGTTTTGACGCTGCAAGAAGCCCACGTCAAAGCGCACGTTGTGTCCTACAATGGGGCAATCGCCCACAAAGTCGGCCAGGTCTTGCACCACGGCACGGATGGGGGGCGCGTTGCGCACCATCTCGTTGCTGATGCCTGTCAGTTGTGTGATCTGGGGGGGGATGGGCCGGCCCGGATTGATCAGGCTGGTCCATTCGGATTCGACACGGTGGCCGTTGAATTTGACGGCCGCAATTTCGGTGATTGCATCCCGCTGGATGTCGAGACCAGTGGTTTCAATATCGATGGCGACCATGCTGTTCATGGCGTCATTATAACATGCTGAGGATTTTAGCAGCATAACATGCTGAGAATTTATGCGGCAGTTTCGTTTTTGTGATTCTCTTCCAGATTGAGGTGATCAAAGCGATTGCTCTCATGCAGGCGTTTCAGAAACCCCGGTATCGCATAGGCGAAGAACTCATTGTAAACTTTGGCGATCTCGTCGCTTTCCACGGGCAACGCACCGATGAATTGCTGCAGGTTCAATCCGTCCAGCGCCGCGATCATCAGGATGGCCAGGTACTTATCCTGTGGCTGCGATTCGATCTCAAAAACATAGTTGAACAGTTCGGCTGTGCGCTGCGCCTGAGCGGCATAATCATCGGCAAACTTTTTGCGCAGTTCTTCATCGCCCAGTGCAGCCTGATAAGCCAGATAGAAGCGCAGCCGGCGGGCATCGCCCACCTTCAACCGGCGCGTCACCTGCCGGGCGATCTCATCCAACAGTTCGTCGGGCGGGAGTGCATTCTCTTTGCGAATCACCATAATATTGGCGGTAATGGCCATCGCATAATCCATCACATCGTAGAGCAGATCTTCTTTGCTTTTGTAGTAATAGTAAATGGCCCCGGTGGTAATGCCTGCCTCTTGGGCAATATCTCGCATGGAGGTCTTCTCCACCCCCCTGGCTGCGATCAGGCGTTGTGCCGCCTGGATGATCCTCTTTTTCCCATCACGCTGCATGGCATTTATCTCCCTGTGTCCTTATTTTACCTTATTCAGCAAAAAGAAAGTGCCGCGTAAAAATGTCTGAACAAGAAGAATTCCATTAGAATGAATTGCTGATATTTTTTGTGGAATCGCTATTTTCAGCAGAAGTGAGGAAATATGTTTGACCAACTTAAAACCATAAGGCGAAAACCTCACCCGTTTGAATTTTCGACCACAGAACTGTTCTGGAATGATGGCTCTATTTCCAAGCAGATGCTGGATTTTCAATTGAATTATTAAAGAACTGTGGATATTTCTGACTCAAACTTACAGAAAACAGGTTGCTTTATCCACCCTCAAATAGTTGTATTTTCCATGATAGTGGATATACTAATATTAATTGTATTTTGCAATCTATTTTAGGAGGTCTGTTATGAAGACAAGCGTTAAATTGTTAGTCAGTTCTGTACTTGTTTTAACATTGCTGTTTTCATCACTGTCAACCGTTATGGCCGACTCTGCAGACGCCCCCACGGTGACCCCGGTTTCGGGCGATACTACCTTCACTACCAAAACAGTCTCTGTTGAAGCTCTGCCCGGCGCCATCGCTCTCGGAGAAATAATCGTTCCCGTAGGGTTCCCCTCTGGTGAAGCGCAGTTTGGCGGAAATGGCGTGATCGTTTCTGGCATGAGCTACGGCAAGGCAATCGTATGCTCTTACATGAAAACAGTTGAAGTTCAGCAGGGCTGGGGTGGGAAAATAGCTGAATGGACTGGCGAAAAATGGAATAAATTGGATACCACGATTTCAGTGCCAGAAGAAGGCACTCTGGCGACAGCCTGCGCAACCATCACTGGCTCAGGCACTTATGCATTCATCAAGTATGTGGCTGATGCATCATTATTGCCGAAGACGGCTGCTTCTGTTTGTAATTTTGTATTCTCCGGTTATTTTGAACCAGACAACCGTTCCTATGGTGCGACTAATTTTAATGTTGATGGTCCAAATACGTTTCACATGTTGTTCTTCAATCCGGACTTTCCCATTGGAATTCCAGTCAATTACTCGATATTTGATGTAATCCCATCTGGTACCATTACTACTGGTCTAACTGGATCAGCAACCACTGAATCAGTCAATATTAATGGGGATGCGGCCTTATTTTTCACTACCGTCATCACCTACACCGATTATTCAAACTATACAGTCAGGCTTAATTTCCCAACCTTAAACTGCTATCAAGATCTCGATTTCCCGTGGGGGGATAATTATCATGAAGATGATTAATTAATTCCTGTTGTTCATTACACAATGCCCATTCTATGAAAAGTGGAATGGGCTTTTTGTTTTTAATTAAGCCAGTGGTTGACTTTTAATAGGGAAGTGCTAAAATATAAATACCTAACACTTGGTATGTTTTTCAACAATGGTTACATCGCGAATAGTTCTTCATATTCAATCAGGCATTAGCCTTGGTTGAATTAACCATCTGGCTGATCGGTCAGAAAATGCTGACCTTAATTCATCTCTGGAGGTTGGGAATGGCTTTGTTTGCTTCGATCCCGTGGTATTCGGCTTTGATGTGGTTCGTTGTTTTGGGTGGGTTGATCCTGCTCAACGAACTGGCTCGTTTGAACAAGTGGGTTGCGCTGGCTTTCTTTCTGGTGCTGCCCGCCGTTTTGCCTTTCACGGTCTGGAACAAGACCGCTGGCGAGGGTTCCAGCGTGGGTGATTGGTTCCACTGGGTGAAAGTTTACTCCTCGCTGGCAGGTTGCCTGGGCTTTTTGGCGCTGCGTTTTATCAAAGGGCTCGACAAAAACAAATATGCGCTCATGTTCCCGCCACTTATTTTGGCCATTAATATCATGGAAGCAGTGGTGCGTGATTTTCAATGCTTCGGCATCAACGGTCTGGTGGATGGCATTTACACCATCGGCGGCCCCTGGAACATCATGAACGGCGTCGCCGGCATCATCAACATTATCACCATCACCGGTTGGATGGGCATTTTCATCGGCAAAGACAAGAAGCACGATATGCTTTGGCCCGATATGCTTTGGTTCTGGATCATCGCTTATGATCTATGGAACTTCGCCTACGTCTACAACTGTGTCTCAGATCACGCTTTTTATGCTGGTGCTGCACTGCTCATTTCTTGCACCATTCCGGCTTTCTTCATCAAAAAAGGTGCCTGGCTGCAGCATCGCGCGCAGACGCTGGCCTTCTGGATGATGTTCGTCATGACCGTGCCCGGTTTTGTGGATACTTCAATGTTTGCGGTCAAATCTTCTCACAACATTGGGGCGCTATGGCTGGTTAGCAGCCTGGCCCTGGCCGCCAATGTGGCCGTGCTGGTCTATGAGATCATCAAGATCGTCCGCACCAAACGCAACCCGCTCAAGGAAGAGATTTACACTGATCTGCCGGCCTATCAGGCGGTGGTAAAAGCCAACAAGTAGTTCATTTCACAATGACATTTGAGAGGCCATCCATGAAAAATGGGTGGCCTTTTGAGTTGCAATTTTTACAGGCATGATATGATTAAGTCATCTTTCCACCGGAGTAGACAATCATGGCCGAATTGAACCAATCCATCTTCGATCTGAAAATTGATCCGCAAAATGGATCTTTTTCCATTCTTCCCAAAGAGGCTGCTTTTCCGGCACTGTTGAACGCACGTTTGGGCGTTGAGTTCAGTGTTGCGGGCAAAAAGAAGCAAAATCTGCAAGAGGGCTGGCAGGGGTACGAAGCCGTGCCTGAGTGGTCCGAAGCGGGTGAACACGGACGGGTCAAGCTGCTGCGTTTCATCGTCCCCGCTTCTGAAGATGGCATGCGCTACGAGATCACTTTTGGCGTGGTGGAAGAATATCCACTGGCGGTCTGGAAGGTCAAGCTCACCAATCAGGGGGAGGCTCCGGTTTTCATTGATCGTATCGAGATGCTGCATATTGTGGCAGGGGAACAGGCCGCGGCAGTGCAGTTCGCTCAGGCAAAATCACCCGCCGATCTGGGCTTTTTCCACAACGGCTGGCAGTCCTGGTCGCCGGTGGGCTGGGTGCCCGGAGATGGCAAAATGCCGCACACCCGCCTGGGCGGCATGCAGGCACCCATGATCATCAACACCGGCACACCCACGCCCACCCACAAGGGCGAATTTGGGTCAGACTTTTTCGCCGTGCTGGGTGATCGCCAGGCCCGCAAAGGCTTTGTGCTGGGTTTTCTATCGCAAAAGCAGCATTTTGGCAGCGTTTACGCCAATTACAATGCCCCCTTCACGCTCAAGCTGTGGGCCAACGGCGATCATGCCAGTTTGGATGCTGGCTGCTCCATCGAAACTGATTGGGTCGTCTACTCGCCCGTGCTGCTGGATCACCGCGAACCGCTTGAAAAATACTTTGAGGCCGTGGCGCGTGAAAATCACGTCCGCGTGCCGGCCGAGTCACCGGTGGGCTGGTGTTCGTGGTATTACTACTACACCAATCTGGGTGCCGACGATGTGCGCTCTAATTTGAAGACCATCGTTGCACAGCAAGAGACCATGCCCATTGACCTGGTGCAGATCGACGATGGTTTCGAGAGCCAGGTGGGCGACTGGTTCAGCTTCAAGCCGCGCTTTGCTGAGGGGGTCAAGGTGCTGGCTGACGAGATCAAGCAGGAAGGGCTGCTGCCGGGTTTATGGCTGGCGCCTTTCATTGTTCACCCAAAATCTGAATTGTTCAAAGATCACCCCGATTGGATTCTGCGTAAAGCCAACGGCAAGCCGGTCAATGCCGGGTTTGTCTGGAACGCCCTCGACACCGGCCTGGATTTGACCGTCCCTGAGGCGCTGGAATATGCCTGCAGTGTGGTGCGTACCGCGTCGCAGGAATGGGGCTACCCCTACCTGAAACTGGACTTTTTGTATGCGGCAGCGCTGCCCGGCGTTTACCACGATGCCACCAAGACACGCGCCCAGGTGCTGCGCATGGGCATGGAGGCCATCCGCACTGCGGTTGGCCCGGAAGTGACCCTGCTGGGCTGCGGCGCGCCCTTTGGCTCCATGCTGGGCTTGGTCGAAGCCATGCGCATTGGCCCGGATGTGAGCGGGGATTGGCTGCCCCAGTTTAATGGCATTGGCTTGTTCTTCAAAAATGAACCGTCCATGCCCTGTGCCCGCAATTCGATCAACAACATCCTCACGCGGGCCAATATGCACCAGCACTGGTGGATCAATGACCCCGATTGCCTGCTCATCCGCCCCGATTCGCATCTCAGCCTGGCCGAAGTGCAGAGCTTGACCGCGTCCATTGCCCTGACTGGCGGCTCGTTGCTGCTCTCTGACGATCTGCCCCGTTTGCCCGCAGAACGCCGCCGTATCGCCGAGGTCTTGCTGCCGGTGATCGGTGAACGCGCCCGCGTGATCGACTGGTTCGACGCCGAGATGCCCACCCGCCTGCGCCTGGATCTGCTCAACGAAACAGGGGAGTGGCACTTGGTCACGCTTTTCAACTGGTCAGATCAAGCTGTCGATTTAAAGCTGGATCCCGCCCAATTTGATCTGGAAAAGGACGAATATTGGTTCAGCGATTTTTGGGGAGAGAAGACGCGCAAGCTGGCCAAATCTGAAGCTTACCTGGCCGAAGCCGTCCCGCCACATGGTTGCGTGATGGGCGTTTTCCGCCGTGTGACCGCAACCAGGCCGCAGTATCTGGGCAGCGACCTGCATTTTTCACAGGGCAAAGAGGTGGTTGATTGGCAGGCGGGTAAAGACCTGCTCGCTTTCACGCTGCGCTTGCCGCGCACGGCTGCCGGCCGGGTGAAGGTTGCCTTGCCCTGGGCCAAAGCCAGCGCCGAGGTGGAAGGCGCCCCCGCAGAACTGATCGATGAAGGCAACGGTGTTTGGAGCCTGTCGCTTAAATTCGAGGGCTTCGCACATGTAACGATCAAAAAAGAATAGTCTGGTAAGAGTTCTTAATTAATAAATAAAGCAGTGGCACGGTTTACCGTGCCACTGCTGTTTTCTACGAGAGTTTACTTTTTCTCAGTTGGAACTGGGGGCAGTTGATTCTTTTTGGCCTTGTTGCGCCGTACCAGCCAGCGCACCAGCAGATAGATGGGCAGGCCGATCACCAGACCCAGTACGATGAGAATGGGCAGCACGGTGATGACCAGGCGGATAAGGAAGTCAACAAATCCCTTCAAGAAGGAGACCAACGCGCGCACTGCATCCAGCGCGACACCCTTGGGCTCCCAGCCGGCCACGGTGATGGGCTGTGTGCTGGCTTTGGCAGCGATCTGCACTGAGATGGCCGATTTGGCGGCAGATTGTTCGTAATACTGCATTTGGCCTTTGATGACCTCGATCTGCTCGGTCACCTGCAATTTTTGCTGATAAATGGCGAGAACATCGCTGGCATCCTGTGCCTTCTCGTACATTTTGGTCAGCTCGGTTTCGGCTTCTTGCAGATTGCGCAGGCGTGATTGCAGGTCGGTGTAATCCTGGGTCACATCCTGCCCGGAGACATTTTCTGAGGTCACGAACGCCTTCGGATCGCCGGTCATGGCCTTGATCTGGTCGAGTGCTTCGTTGAGCTTTTCAGCCGGCACACGGATGGTGACCGATGCGGCCGGAATCTGATCGCCGTTGGAATTATAGGTCTGGTAGCTGTTGGAGCTGACGGTGAAACCGCCCATGTCATCGGCCAGCTTCATGATGTCCGAAAGGGTGATGGTGGGGTCATCCACCAGAATGCTCAAAGTGGCATTCATGATCACCATTTGCTTGACAGGCGCGGCTCCGGCGGCGTCCACGCTGGCAGAGGTGGCTTCATCATACATGGCCGGCGCTTCAGTGGCGGCTGGGGCGTAGGCCTCAAATTCTGACATGGCGCCGTTGGCGGCTTTGCCTGTGTCGAGATATTGAATGGATGGGGTGGCCTGGGCAGCACATCCCGTCAGGATCAATAGAAAAACAGTTGAAATCAGAAGCAGGCGTTTGACACTCATATTCTCCTCCATTGGATACTTGTCTACTTCAAAGACGTTTTTATTTGCAAAAAGTTCCTTTACCAGCCCTCCGCCAGGCGAATGGCGAGCTTTGCGGGCAGCCCGGCCTTTTCGATGGCATTTTGGGTGGTCTCGATGTCATACGAAACGCGCTTGATCTCCCAGGTCTGCTCTTCGGGGTCCAGAATGCCATACGAAGCGCGTGGGTCGTGATCGCGGGGCTGCCCCACCGAGCCGGGGTTAAAAATGGCGCGGGTCTCGATCTTGATCGGTTTGCCCGGCTGGCAAATGCTGCGATTGATGTTTTGCCCTTCTTTGTCCACCAAAAACGCAAGCGGCAGGTGAGAATGCCCCACCAGCGCCACCTGGGTTTCAAAAAAGGCAAAGTTGACCAGTGCGGTCAGTGGGTCGATCAGATATTCCCAGGTGGGCATGCGCGGACTGCCGTGTGCCATGGTAACCCAATCGGTCTTGACCATTTCGGGCAGGGTGCGCAGGTAGGCCAGGTTTTTATCGGTGATCACCCGCTTGGTCCAATAAATGGCGTTGCTGGCTTCATCGTTGAACTTATCAATATTGCTGCTATCGGCAATGGCCGAATCGTGGTTGCCCATCAGACAGGTGAGATTGGGCAGTGAGATCACTCTCTCAATACATTCGTTTGGAAAAGGGCCATACCCCACCAGATCGCCTAGGCACCAGACCGCATCAACGGTGACGACCGAGGCCAGCACCGCTTCAAGGGCAGGGTAGTTTGCGTGGATATCAGAGATGACGAGAATGCGCATTTTGCGGAGTTATTTCCCCCATTCGATGATTTTTTGAACGATGCGCTCTGCCACTTCGTTTTTGGGCAGGAGGGGTAAGGGCTCTTTGGTGCCGTCTCTTAACAGGAAGGTGACCTGATTGGCGTCCACTTCAAAACCGCTGTCACTTTTGCTGATGTCATTGGCAACGATCATATCCAGATTTTTCTTGGTCATTTTGATCTGGGCATTGAGCAAAAGGTTCTCGCTCTCGGCCGCGAACCCGATCGTGTAATGCGGGAAGCCGCTGCGGGCTTTTTGCCCGGCCACTTCGAGCAAAAGATCCTGAGTGGGCACCAAATTGATCTCAGACTTGCCGCTGTCTTTCTTGATCTTTTCGCCGGCCACTTCACTGGGCCTGAAATCGGCCACGGCAGCAGCCATGATGAGTGCATAAGCCTGCTGGCTTTCTGCCAGCACGGCTTTCAGCATTTCGGCAGCGCTCTGCACTTCGATGACGGAGGCTCCGGCGGGGCTCGCCAGTTGGGTAGGGGCCGTGATGAGGGTCACATCCGCTCCGGCATCGAGGGCAGCCTGCGCCACCGCATAGCCCTGTTTACCCGAGGAGCGATTGGTGATGACGCGCACCGGGTCAATGGCTTCTTGGGTGCCACCCGCTGTGACGATGATGCGCTTGCCCTGCAAGGGCCCTTGGCGGCTGAGCAAGAAGCGCAGTTGCGCCAGAATATTGACCGGTTCTTCGAAGCGGCCGGGGCCAGTCAGACCGGAAGCCAGATGCCCTTCGACCGGGCCAATGAAGGTGGCGCCGCGCTCTTTGAGCTTTGCTACGTTGGCCTGCGTGGCCGGGTGGGCGAACATGCCCAGATCCATAGCCGGGGCCAGCACCAGCGGGCAGTGCGCCGCCAGCGCGGATACGCTGAGCAGGTTATCACCCAGCCCGTTGGCCAGTTTGGCCATCGTAGAGGCCGTAGCAGGGGCAATCACCAGCAGGTCAGCGCTGTGCCCCAGATTCACGTGCACCACGTGTGCCTCGCCGCCCCACAGGTCGGCATCGCAGAAGGCTTTGCGGCCCGTCACCGATTGAAACTGCAAAGCAGAGACAAAATGCAGTGCGCTCTCGGTAAGGATCACATCCACCACAGCGCCGGACTGGGTGAGCTTGGAGGCCAGTTCAACGGCTTTATAGGCAGCCACCGAGCCGGTGACGCCAAGCACGATATGTTTGTTGGCAAATGGGTTGAGCATCTTAGCGATTCATTTCCCAGATCAAACGCAGCCCGTCCAGCGTCAGCCAGGGAGCGATGATCTGCAAGACCGGAGTATGTTTCGCGACCAGTTCGGCCAGGCCGCCGGTGGCGATTACTTTCATTTCAGACCCCAATTCTTTGCGGAAGCGTGCCACCATGCCCTCGGTCATCGAAACATAACCAAACAGCAGGCCCGATTGCATGGCGTGCACGGTGTTGCGCCCGATCGCAGAAGGAGGCGCCTGCAAATCCACGCGCGGAAGTTGCGCGGTCATTCTTACCAGCGCATCCGCAGAAATACCGATGCCCGGAGCGATGGCACCGCCCAGGTAATCTCCGGCGGCATCGATGGCGTCAAAGGTGGTGGCGGTGCCGAAATCGACCACGCAAGCCGGACATTTGTAGAAATGTTTGACGGCCACCACGTCCACAATGCGGTCGGCGCCTACGGTGCGCGGGTCGTCAATGAGGGCTTTGACCCCCGTTTTCGTCTGATGATCCACGTTCAAGGGCTCGGCATCCAGATAATTGTTGCAGGCCTGAATCACCCGGCTGGTGAGAGGGGGCACCACGGAGGCCATGCAGATGCCTTCCAGATCGCTGGGTTTGATCCCTTTGTGTTCCAAAAGGTCCGACATCATAATGCCATATTCATCCGGCATGCGCTCGTGATTGGTGGCCATGCGCCAATGACCGCTGAGCTTCTCGCCATCGTACAGCCCCAGGGTGATGTTGGTATTGCCGATATCGATTGTTAATAGCATGGTATCCTCGTACTTAATATTGTACTAGAAATTGACCGCAGGCAAGAAAAAATGAGGAGACTCTCCTCATTTTTAACCTTTTTAGCGAATGGCTTCAATGATCTCGGCAGCATGGTCATAGCGGCCAAAGGCGGGCATCAGATAAACACCCTGCGCCAGTCCGTTCAGGCTGCGGGCCAATTCTGCGGCCAGCTTCACGCCGGCAGCGGCGCCGTGTTCACCGGCCTCGGCCATTTGCTTGAAGGCGAAATTCGGGATGGAGATGCCCGGCACTTCTTGCTGCAAGAAATTGGCATGGCGCAGGCTGGCCAAAGGCAGCAGCCCCACCATCAAAGGAATCGGCAGTTTGCTGCCTTCAGAAGCCTCATAGGCTGAAAGGAACTTTTCGACCAGATCGGTACTGTATATCGGCTGGGTGAGGATGAAATCGGCCCCGGCTTTGAGCTTGCGGCGCAGGTTCTTCAACTCTTCGTTCATGTCGTGCGGGTTCAGGTTCAGCGCGCAGCCCACGAAAAACTGGGTCGGCTGCCCGATATCGGCCCCAGCATGATCCAGACCGGCGTTGAAACCCTGCTTGATCAGCTTGATCAGGCCGGAGGGCACCAGGTCGTAATTATCCATCGCGTTGGGATATTCGCCGATGGAGGTGGGGTCGCCCATGACCACGAACACGTTGCGCACGTCCTGGGCATGTGAAGCCAGCAGATCGCCCTGCACGCGCAGCAGGTTGCGCCCGCGGGTGGGGAAGTGCAGCACGGTTTCGATGCCCACTTTGCGCTGGATGAGGTCACAGACCGCCCAGGGGCTCATGCGCATGCGCGCCATCGGACTGTCGGCCACGTCGATCACGTCAGCACCGGCCTCTGAGAGCAGGCTGGCACCGGCCAGCAGTTTTTGCGTCACCAGCCCGCGCGGCGGATCCATCTCGACCGCGATGACGAACTTGCCACCTTTCAGCTTTTGCGCCAGTTGGGTGGGCGGCAGTTGTGAAACTTCGGGTTGGAGGGGCTCGTTGGCGTTGACCTCTACCCGGCTGCGCTCAAACTCTATGGGATTGGCGCTTTCGATGGCCTGGGCCATCGAGCCGATGTGTTGCGGGGTGGTGCCGCAGCAGCCGCCGATCACGCAGGCGCCTTCACGCCAGAAAGAAAGCGCATAATCGCCAAAATATTCCGGCCCGGCCGGGTACATGATGCGGCCTTCCACCTGCTGTGGCCAGCCGGCATTGGGCATGACCGAAAAAGCGGCCTCAGGCACGGCTTCTCGCATCCGCTTGAGAATGTTGAGCAGTTGGTTGGGGCCGCCCGAACAATTGATGCCGATCACGTCGGCACCGGCTTTCTGAATGCGGTGCGCCACTTTGGCGGGGCTGTCACCCAGCAGGGTGCGGTTGTCGCGCGTGAAGGTCATGGAGGCGATCACCGGCACGTCCGGGGCCACCTCTTTGGCGGCGCTGATGGCTTCTACGATCTCATAGAGATCGGCAAAGGTTTCAAAGATGAGCAAGTCCACGCCGGCGGAAGTGAGGGCTTTGATCTGCTCGGCGAACGCCTCACGCGCCTGCTCGGGCTGCACCCGTCCATAAGGGGCTAGCCGCACGCCCAGCGGGCCGACATCCCCGGCGATGAGCACGTCTTTGTGAGAATCCAGTGCAGCGCGCAGGGCCAGTTCCACCCCGGCCCGGTTGATCTCGTTGACCTGATCGGCCAGTCCGTGCTGGGACAGTTTGAAGCGATTGGCGCCAAAGGTGTTGGTCTGAATGATCTGTGATCCGGCCGCAATGTAATCGCTGTGGATTTGCGAGACCAGAGAAGGTTGCTCCAGATTGAGGGCCTCAAAACTGCCCTGAATGGTTGCGCCGTGCTGGTGCAGCAGTGTGCCCATAGCGCCGTCCGAAAGGATCGGATGGTGGCAGTCCAGCAGTTCTCTGAAAGTTTTCTTTTCGCTCATACGCTTTCTTATCCCTTGAATAGTTGTTCAACCCGCGATTCACCGATATTGAAGTACTTGGCAGCCGGATGATGCACGATGATGGCGGCGGTGGATTGTTCTGGCACCAGTTGGTAAGCCGCGGTCAGCTTCATGCCCAGTTCTTTTTCGGCGGGCAGCAGTTGGAAGACCTTGGCGTGATCGTCGAGATCGGGGATGGCCGGGTAGCCCCACGAGTAGCGTTTGCCCTGTTCGCTGGCCAGCCCCAGTTCGCGCCGGATGTGATTGTGCAGATAATCTGCCGCCGCTTCGGCCGTTTGCACAGCCAGGCCGTGGCTGAAGTAGGCCTCTGTGTACTCGGCCGCGTTTTGCATCTTGTCAAAGCGTTCGCTGGCACTTTGCCCCACCGTGACCACCTGGAAGGCGACCACGTCCATCTTGCCAGACCCCACGGGTTGGAAGTAATCCACCAGCGAGAGCGATTCCCCACCCTTTTGTCGTGGGAAGTGGAAGCGGGTCAGCACCTGCAATTGGGCACCGTCGAGCGAGTCGGGGTCATAGATCAGCAGGTCGTCCCCGTCAGCCTGGGTGGGCCAGTAGCCATAAACGCCGCGCGGCTGCAGCCACTTTTCGTGCAGGGCTTCTTTGCTCATGTGCTGCAGGCGTTCTTCATATTCGGCTTGCAGTTTCTTCCAATCTTCGCCGTGGGTGTTTTTGGCGCCCCACGAGAGCCTGAAGAGTTCGTTTTTGGACAGGTGCTGGAAGACGATCTCCAGCGGCATCTGCTGCACCACGCGTGCCCCCCAGCCGGGCACGACCGGAATGTTTTGCGCAGGGGCAACGTTCGAGCGTGTGGCCGCAGTCGTTTTACTTTTTGACTCATCTTCGCTGCGCTTGAACTCGAATTCAGAATCCTGTTTGATCTTTTCGAGCGCGGCAACCCGGGTTTGTGGGGTAGAGAGGGCGTCCATCGTGGAAAGGCCCTCAAACGCGTCTTTACAATAGAAGACACCCGGCTCGTAGAGCGATTCATCCTCGGTGCGCAAAATGCGCCGTCCGAAGCGCTCGTTGATGGCTGCGCCGCCGATGAGCACCGGGAATTTCAGGCCGCGTCTGTGCAGCTCATTGACCACCAGCGGCATTTGCTTGCTGGTGCTTACCAGCAGGGCGCTCAGACCAATGGCGTCGGCTTTCTCTTCTACGGCCTTGCTGATGATGGTCTCGGCCGGCACCTGCTTGCCCAGATCTACCACCTCGTAGCCGTTGTTCGAGAGGATGGTCTTGACCAGATTTTTGCCGATGTCGTGCACGTCCCCATAGACGGTGGCCAGCACCAGTTTGCCTTTGCTGGTACCTTCTTTGCGTTCCAGATAGGTTTCGAGGTGGCTGACGGCTTTCTTCATCACCTCGGCCGATTGCAGCACGAAGGGCAAGATCAGCTCGCCTGAGCCGAATTTGTCGCCGACCTCTTTCATTGCCGGCAGCAGGGCATTGTTGAGCACGTCCACCGCTTTTTGCTGGCGTTCTTCTCCTGCAGGGAAGATGGCGACCAGGCTGTCGATGTCGCTTTCCAGGTCGTCTTTGTAGCGGTGCACGATCTTCCAGTGCAGGCGGGCGGCCGGGTCGAGGGTCTTGAGCATTTCCTGCTGGTCGTCTTTTTTCTCTTCGCCGGGGCCGGCCTGTTGAAAATATTCCACCAGTTTTTGCAGTGCATCCGGCTGGCGGTTGAAGATCAGGTCTTCGGTCAGCGTGCGTTCCTGCTCTGAGATCTCGGTGTAGGGGGTGATGGTGGCCGGGTTGACGATGGCCATATCCAGTCCGGCTTGCACCGCATGATACAGCATCACGCTGTTGATAACAGCGCGCGCATTGGGGGCCAGCCCGAACGATACGTTGCTGACGCCCAGTGAGGTGAGCACACCCGGCAGTTCTTTTTTGATCAGAGTGATCCCTTTGAGGGTTTCGATGGCCGAGTTCAAAAATTCATCCGAGCCGGTGGCCAGGGTAAAGGTCAGGTCGTCGAAGACCAGATCACCGGGTTTGAGGCCAAACTCATCCACTGCCATGTGATAAAGGCGTTTGGCGATCTCCAGCTTGCGTTCGGCGGTCTTGGCCATGCCCTGCTCGTCGATGGTGAGCAAAATGATGGCGGCGTTGTACTTCTTGGCCAGCCCCAGAATGCGGTCGGCTTTGGCGCGTCCGCCTTCCAGATGGGTTGAGTTGATCAGGCAACGCCCGGGGGCTGTTTTGAGTGCGGCTTCGAGCACGTCGGGTTCTGTTGTATCGATCACCAGCGGTAGACGGATCACCGGCGAAATGGTTTTGATGAGCCGGGTCATGGTGGCCAATTCATCGGCACGCTCGGTCAGCGCCACGCACAGATCCAGGCCGTGTGCGCCGCTTTCGACCTGGCGCATGGCCAGGGTCAAAATGGCGTCGAAGTCCTCGTCCAGCACCATCTTTTTAAAGATGCGGCTGCCCTGTGTGTTCAGGCGCTCGGCGATGAAAAAGGGCGCCGGCTGCTGCAGCATGGGCTGGGCGGCCAATGCCGAGGCCAGCAGCGGGGGTTCTGCCACCGGGTGTTCTGCGGGTTGTAGGGTGTTCACCTTCTCGACCAGCGCCTGCAAATGGGCGGGGGTGGTGCCGCAGCAGCCGCCCACCACGCGCACACCGTTTTTGGCGGCGAAATCGAAGAGTGTCTTGGCAAAGGGTTCCGGTTCCAGCGGGTACACCGCCTGGCCGTCCACATTGAGCGGCAGCCCGGCGTTGGGAATGCAGGAGATCGGCAGGGGGGAATTCTGCCCCAGGTATTCGATGGGTGCGCGCATCAGATCGGGGCCGGTCGAGCAGTTGAGCCCGATCACATCAATGGGCATGCCTTCAAGAATGGCCAGCACGCCACTGATGTCGGTGCCCAGCAGCATGCGGCCGGTGGTGTCGAGCGTCACCTGCGCCTGAATGGGCACGCGAATGCCCGTCTCTTCAAAGGCGGCCTCCAGCCCCAGAATGGCGGCCTTGACCTCCAGAATGTCCTGGCTGGTCTCGATCAGCAGCAGATCCACGCCGCCGCGCAGCAAAGCCGCCGCCTGTTCGCGGAAGACGTCTTTCAGTTCGTCAAAACTGACGTTGGAAAGCTCCGGGTCGTTCATGGAGGGCAGCTTGCCCGTCGGGCCGATGGAGCCGGCCACAAAGCGTTTTTGTCCGCTCTGGCTGAACTCATCCGCCAGGCCGCGTGCCAATTTTGCCGCCGCCAGGTTGATGGCGCTGGTCTGCTCGCTCAGGCCGTATTCCTTTAAAGTGATGCGGTTCGAGCGAAAGGTGCAGGTCTCGATCACATCCACGCCCACTTCCAAGAAGGAGCGGTGTACCGTCTCGACCGCCTGCGGATAAGTGATGACCAGATAATCGTTGCAGCCGTTGGTCTTCTCGCCGCCGAACTGTTCGGCCGTGAGGTTCTGTTTTTGCAGGCTGGTGCCCATTGCGCCATCGAAGACCATGATCTTGCGCTTCATCGCGTCGAGATAAGTGCGGTTGCTGTAGTTGGGTTCCATTGTGGCCTCCGATTGGTTGGATAAAAAATACCTCTCTGAAAGGGAGAGGCATACGATAGTTCTCGGTTCCCTCATCTTCCAGAACGCTTCAGTTGCGAAGCTCTGCCGGATTTGGCACCAGCTTGTTACGCGGTTGCCGAGGTCTCACAGGGCCGGTCCCTCCACCTCTCTGGATGAGTGGGCGGCTAAAGCCTACCCAGATTGTCTGGATTGTACCATAAATGAAGGTTCTAGTGTTCTTATCTTTGATGCTTCATTCAGTCGGATATGATCGCGTCTAGGCCGGAGAGTCCATAAAGCTGGAACCGTTATAATTATGTTAACTATAATCCGACACTATTCACTGATCAAGTGATCATATGACATTGCAAGATAAAGGGGGTCAGAAACAAAAGAGCATATTGAGTACAATAAATAGGATGAGAAAATTTGATGTGCCAGACAGGCAACACATCCTATTGCGCTTGGGCGAACAGCATCCCGCGGAAATAGCAGTTACAATCATAGCAGGGTTTGGTCTTATGGGTGTAGGTGTTGCTGCGGTGGGCGAAGTGGCCATAGCAGGGTGGTGAAGTACAGCAACGACAATTGCAGAGGGAGCAAATATCGCCTGTGCAAGAGATTGTTCTGATGAGTTTGGGTAATCAACAATCCTTGGTAGAAACCTTTGGCAATCTTCTCAAAGATTAATTTATGAGCCACGTGCAAATGGAGAAAATGCAGTAATGTATACATTGAACGCATGGGTGATATCCCATCGGCAAAGGTTTAAGGTGTATTTTCTATAAACCAATCTCAAGTTCTGCCTTTACTAGATAGGGCTTGGATTGAAGTTCAAAATATGGGGCCAAATGAAGCTACATCTAGTTCAGCAATTGACTGTTTGGTGGATATGTGACAAACGATTGATTATATAGGTGGTTCTTCTGGAGCTATGTTAGGATTTCCTTCTACAACAATAGTTAACTTAGTTCTACAAGACAATTCAGTGATAATATCCTATCCTTATCTGCCAATACCCTAATTTAAAGAGGCGAGAGATTATGATATATTCGAACATTAATTGTCCTTTTGAGGGTTCATATGGGCAAATGTATTTTCAGATATGTCCAAAGAGCGGTAAGATTTTCCTAATTTGCGCAGAATGTGAACGGATTTTTAATTCACCTAATGATCTTGAAATTGAAATTGAATACCCGGTGGACAATTTACTTGGTACTCGAAATTTTGTTGAAACAATTCCAGAATTAGGGTGTTCAATTGATGAGACAAGAGTTGCAACGCAAAAAGAAGTTGTTAATTATGGATGGGGAAAATATATTAAGGTTTAGAAAACACAATTGTCAATTTTTGATAAAAAACAATAATATGATAGGACCTCTGCTTATGTTCCACTTAGTCATAAACCGGTTAGGTTTACTCAAACAACTGTGAATTTAGGTGTAAATCTTTTTTTGCAGGTGCAATTGGTGGGGAATAATTCACTTATTCACCAGCACAACGTTATAGGTACGTGCACATTTAACGATTGTGGAGGACAATAACAATGAGTGCTAGAAAAACATTTCTTTTAGTTTGGATTATTTTAGCGACGGTTGCATTACTCGGGTATATGTATATTTACAGCAATGGATTAATTGAAAGTGCCCCCGCTACTTTATCAATAAATAACGTTAAGTTGTGTAATGGAGAAAAATTGGCAGTGGATGGGAATGAGGAAACCTATTCCCTTCATGGAACAAAATTTGAATTTTGTGGAAATTTACTCACTGATGTACCAACTTATTTATTGGCTTATTTGTATTTTGATTCCACGGATAGCGTATCAATCGGAAAATACAGTGATTTAAAATTTTTTGGCGACGGAAATTTTAGGATAGAAGTTGACACTCATTTAATGATTAATCCTGGAAAGTACATTGTGCGATTCTATCATGCACGAAAATTGATATCAGAGTATGTATTTTTTATCAAAGCAGAATGATAAAAGGATTGATATTAAGCGACTAAAGGAATTTGAACACACAAAAGGGCAAAAATAAGGTGTACACTGGGAATATCATATTCACGCGAAAACACTATTTAGCTAGTCAGAAGGTGTACATTACCTTAGAAATTCTAGAAAGAAGAAAGAGATCAGCCAAATTGCCTCCGGATATGGGGTTCATTCTCATGGGCTGTATCGTTGAAAAAATAGGTCTAGGAAAACCTGCCTAGATTTTTCTAGGATAAGAGCAAGTTTGAGCGGCATTGCCACGGTTTCAGGCGATTGCTATGACCGCGGCAGCATCGAAAAGACCTGGCTGTACATCTATGATGGCGATGGGGTGAAAGCGAAGCAGGAATACAGAGATGGCAGCATTGTGCAGACCACCTATTACTATGCCGGTGACGCATACGAAGTGGTAAGCGATGGTACCGGTGAAAGCGTGCACCAGTATTACACACTTAGTGACTCGGTCATTGCCATGAGCGCAGACAGCACCTTCAATTACTTCTTGACCGATCATCTGGGCTCGGTGGAGGGGGTGACCGATGCTAATGGAGCACTGCTCTCCGAAACACGCTACATGGCGTCGCGAACTTTGCGCCCCCGAGCCAAAGGCGAGAGGGGTAAGGAGAGATTCGCACCGACGTGGGCACGGTCACTGAGACCGACTACGGCTTCACCTTCCAGAGAGTGGTAACAGGCAACGGTACGATGAACTATAAGGTTTGGCACTATGACAATCATGGTATAACTTTTCTAATTGCCACCTTCAAAAACTAGCCGGAATCTCATTTGCTCCAGTCCCTTCTTCTTGAATTATTCGCCCGCTTATAGTAGTATCAAGTTCGTACATTATTATGGAAAGGCTGCCCAGTGGAAACCTCTCAAAACCCTCCTTTTAGACCAATTCTGATCACCAGCCTGATCTTGCTGGGGGTGGGCCTTGTGGGCTTGTTTCTGCTCTTTTCGCTGACCGTGCCCACGCTGGGGCCGCGCTGGCTGCTTTTCTTTTTGCTCACCCTTATTGGCAGTGGGGTGGCTCTTCCCGGGGCTTACTTCCTCAACCTGCGCTTTCCCAGCGATCCACCCGCAGGCGCCTCCATCCTCTTGCGTGAGGCTTTGTGGGTCGGCCTTTATCTCGATCTGCTGGCCTGGCTGCAGTTTGGCAAGGTGCTTAACTTCGCTCTGGGGGCGCTGCTGCTCTTTGGTTTCGCCGTCATCGAGTTTTTACTGCGCCTGCGCGAACGCAACCGCTTTGATCCCGGCCGCGGCGAAGAATGATCTATTTTCTGTAATTTGTAAGCAGTTTCGCTTAAATACTTCACACAAAGGACTGCATAATGAAATCTGATCTCGATCGCTTGATGAAAGAAAACGGTGTAGACGTTTTATTGGTCAACGGCACGGCCCAGCACAACCCGTCTCTGGTCTATTTCACCGGTGTCGCTCATGTGACCAATGCCGACCTCATCAAAAAACGCGGCGAAGACCCCGTTCTCTTTCATGGTCCGATGGAACGCGACGAGGCAGCGCATACCGGTTTAAAAACGGTCTCTTTTTCAAACTATCCCTTTGCCCAGTTGATGAAAGAAGTGGATAACGATTATATCGATGCGGTGGCCCTGCGCTACAAGAAGATGCTCGCTGATGTGGGCGTTGTTTCTGGCAAAGTGGCGGTTTACGGACAGAACGAGATAGGTGGTTTCTACGCCATTCTCACCCGCCTGCAGCAGATGATGCCCGAACTCAAGCTGATGGGCTTTCTCCGCGATGAGATCCTCCTCAACGCCATGATGACCAAAGAGGCGGACGAGATCGAGCATATTCGCGCTATGGGTGGGGTGACCACCCGCGTTGTGGGCCGCACGGCCGATTTCCTGACCGGCCATAAGGTGAAGAACGAGATGCTCGTTCACCCCGACGGTTCTCCGCTCACCATTGGCGATGTTAAGAAGAAGATCAATTTGTGGCTGGCCGAAGAAGGGGTGGAAAATCCCGAAGGCACCATTTTCGCCATCGGCAAAGATGCCGGCGTGCCGCACTCGGCCGGTACCGAAAGCGACCCCATGCGCCTGGGCCAAACCATTGTCTTTGACATCTTCCCCTGTGAAGCACAGGGCGGCTATTTCTACGATTTCACCCGCACCTGGTGTCTGGGCTATGCGTCCGACCCGGTGCAGAAGCTGTATGACGATGTTAAGTCCGTCTACGATACGGTCACGGCTGAATTAAAGCTGAATGACCCCTTCGTGAATTCGCAGGTGCGCACCTGTGAGCTTTTTGAAGCGCAAGGTCATCCCACTGTCCTCCACGATCCCGCCACCGAGGTGGGCTATGTGCACAGTTTGGGCCACGGGGTGGGCTTGAACATCCATGAGAAACCATTCTCCTCCACCTTCAACCCGTCTCCCACCGATGTTTTGGCGCCCGGCGCTGTCTTTACCCTCGAACCCGGCCTCTACTACCCCAATAAGGGCATGGGCGTGCGCATCGAAGATACTCTTGTGGCCAACGAGGACGGCACTTTTGAGATTTTGGTCGATTACCCCAAGGATCTGATCTTACCGGTGAAATGAAATTGTGAAAGAGTCGCTTATGGTAAATGAAAAGGTAGAAAAAGCGCGAATTTTGGGCATCGAGTCCTCCTGCGACGAGACCGCCGCGGCGGTGATCGAGAATGGCCGTGTGATGCTCTCCAGCGTCATCGCCACCCAGATCGAAATTCATAAAAAATACGGTGGTGTGTTCCCCGAGGTGGCCTCACGCCAGCATATCCGCACCATTTATGCCATCATTGAACAGGCACTCGAGCAGGCACATCTCAGCCTGGCCGATATTGATGCCGTGGCCGTCACGCGCGGGCCCGGCCTGGCCGGTTCGCTGGTGGTGGGGCTCAATGCCGCCAAAGGCGTTGCCCTGGCGCGCAGCCTGCCATTGATCGGGGTCAACCATCTTGAAGGGCACATCTATTCGGCCTGGGTTTACCCGGCCGATACAGCCAATCCGCCTGCCCCACCGCAGTTCCCCTTGCTGGCACTGCTGGTTTCGGGCGGGCATACCGAGTTGAACCTCATCACCGATCATCTGCATTACCGCCGCCTGGGGGCCACTTTGGATGACGCGGCCGGCGAGGCCTTTGATAAGGTGGCCCGCCTGATCGGCCTTCCTTACCCCGGTGGACCTTCGGTGCAGAAGGCCGCCGTGGACGGGAACCCCGAGGCTTTTGCCTTCCCGCGTGCCCGCCTGGATGGAACCTGGAACTTTTCATTTAGCGGGCTCAAAACCGCCGTTTTGCGCGAAGTGCGCAAACTTGAAGAACTGCACCAGCCCATCCCGGTCAGTGATATGGCGGCCAGTTTTCAAGCAGCCGTCGTGGATGTGCTCTTGAGCAAAACGATGAAGGCCGCCCGTGAGTTTGGCGTCAAAGAGATCGTGGTGGCCGGGGGTGTTTCGGCCAACAAAGCCCTGCGTGAAGCCTTTCTCGCTCAGGAGGAGTTCCCGGTGCATATTCCGCCGCTCAGCCTGTGCACCGATAACGCTGCCATGATCGGCGCGGCCGGCTATTATCACTATCTGCAGGGGCAGCACGATCCGCTCAATCTGGATGTGAACCCCACCTGGCCGCTTTCTTAATGTCACATTTTCTCATTGGATGCATCTAAATGAATGAAACCGACTTGCAGCCTGTAGAGCCCTCCATCGAGTTGCTGCGCAAGCAAGATCGAGAAGCATTCGCTCAAATGGTTGAGGCAAATTCGGCCCAGATCTATCGTTTGGTGCTGCGTTTGCTCAACTCGGAACAGGATGCAGAAGATATTCTGCAGGAAACCTTCATCAAATCCTATCAAGCCCTGCCCGGTTTCGAGGGGCGTTCTTCGCTCAAAACCTGGCTCTTTCGCATCGCCACCAATGAAGCCCTGATGCTGATTCGCAAACGCAAACCGCAGCAGGCTGACCTGGAGATTGACCGCGAGAACGAAGAGGTGGAAGAGCCGCAGGAGATCGTGGATTGGTGCTGTGTGCCTGAATCCGAGCTGATGAGCCGCGAAACGCGCCTGAAGCTTGAAGAAGCGGCCGGCCACCTCAGCACCGGTTTGCGGGCGGTCTTTTTGCTCAGAGACATTGAAGGGCTTTCGGGTGAAGAAACCGCTGCCATTTTGAACGTCAGCGTGGATGTAGTCAAGACCCGTTTGCTGCGTGCCCGCTTGAAATTGCGTGAGGAGCTTTCGGCTTATTTTGGAGAAAGACTGAATCATGGTAAAGACTGAAGAACATAAGGATTGCCAAAAGTACTTGTTCCAGCTTTCTGAGTACATTGACGGAGAGTTGGATCCGAAACTGTGCGCCTTGCTCGAGGAACACCTGCATCACTGCACCGACTGCACGGTGGTGGTGGATACGCTTAAACGTACTATTGAACTCTATCATCTCGAGACCAGCCAGGAAGCCCTGCCTGATAATGTGAAGTCCCGCTTATACTCGCGCCTCAACCTGGACGAATTTCTCAAATAGTGTCACTTTTCCAGCCGTTCTACATCCAACTGAATATGAAGAACAATACGTCCCGGCAACCCGAAAAACCAGTCAAAGGTTCTGATACCACATTGATCCTTGCACCGCTTACGCCGGCCTCCTTTACCGATCTGCACGAAGGGGATGCCTGCCCCAAATGTAAGCAGGGCATCATGGAATATGACGGGCTGCTTAATTTGAGCTGCAATCAATGCGGTTTTTGCGGTGATCGCGGCGTGTTTACTTGCTAATCAACTCAACTACGAGAGGTAAAAATGGAAAAACTCCTGAATTCCGATATTGAAGGCCAGATCAAAGAAATGTTCACCGAGATGAAAGAACCCGTCTCGATTCTCTTCTTCGCAAGCAAAGAAGATTGCGCGTACTGCGAAGAGATTCAACAGTTATTGGGTGAGGTGAGTGCCCTCTCTGAGAAGATCGATCTCAAACAGTACGATTTCGATGCAGATGCCGAGCTCCGCGAGCAGTTCAAGGTGGAGCAGGCTCCTGTGTTCATTTTGGCCGGTGAAGAGAATGGCAAATTGAAAGATTACGGCATTCGCTTTTATGGCATTCCCAGCGGGCACGAGTTTTCGACTTTCGTCAATGACCTGCTGCTGGTCTCCGGCCGCGATTCAGGCTTGATGGCCGACACTCGCAAATTCCTGGCCGACCTCAAGAAGCCCATCCATTTGCAGGTTTTTGTCACGCCCACCTGCCCCTATTGCCCACAGGCCGTGATTCTGGCGCACCGCATGGCACTTGAGAGTGAGAACGTCACCGCTGATATGGTGGAAGCCACCGAGTTCCCTGAACTGGCCGAGCGTTTCGCCGTTTCGGGCGTGCCGCAGACGACGATCAACATGGGCGCCGGCACGGTGGTGGGTGCCTACCCTGAACCGCAGTTGGTGGATGAGATCCGCTCCGCACTTGCACTATAATGGGTGTAGGAGATAAATCATGGATGCAAAAGTAACCTGGAAGAATGGATTGACGTTTACAGGCGAAACCGGATCGGGTTTTCAGGTGCCCCTGGGCACCGCGGTCGAGCATGGCGGGGATGGCTCTGCCCCCGGCCCGATGGAAGTGGTTCTGGTCGCCCTGGGCGGCTGCACCGCGATGGACGTGATCTCGATCCTCGAGAAAAAACAGCAGGATGTGACCGCTTTTGAGATCAAAGTGCACGGCGATCGCGCCGAAGCACATCCCAAGGTGTACACCGACATCACGCTGGAGTACATCGTCACGGGTCACAATTTGGACCCCGTAGCCGTGAATCGGGCGGTGGAGTTGAGCGAGACCAAATATTGTTCGGTCAACGCCATGCTCAAGAAAACGGCAAATGTTACAGTAAAGGTCACCCTGAAAGAAGCATAAACCAAAAGGCGAGGATTTTTTCCTCGCCTTATTTGTTGTTTACAGTGATGAAGCTGGAAGGGGCCGCCTGTTCGCTGGCGATGATCGTTTTGCCGTTCTTGGTCAGATAACCAAAATAAGCCTCTGCCCCGTTGTGGGCTACCCAGCCATCCAGGTTGAAGGGGATGGCACTGTCCGCTGGGATCCATTCGCCGTTGAACTTGCGCGCGACGTGCACATGGGTACCCGTGGATTCGCCGCCTTCGCAGGAAGGATGCCCGAGAAAATCGCCGGCCTTGACCAGGGTGCCCTGGCGCACTTTTTCGTTCGAGCTGAGATGCAGATACAAGATCACCCAGCCGGTGCGATCATCGCCGTCACCGTCCAGGTCAAGCATGGCCAGGCCGGTATCTACGCGTGAGATTTCACCATCGGCCATGGCTACCACGTAATCGAGCGAATTGAAGCATTTGCCCACGGCGGTGGGGGGCGCAAAATCGAGCGCGGCCAGCGGATCGCCTGACCCCCAGGCCGAGTGCGGCGCGCCGGTGAAGGCCCAGGTCTTGCCCGGTTCGATGGGCAAGCGCAGCTCAGGCTGTTCCAAACTGCCCGGAATGTTGCTGCTCACGTTCAACCAGGGGTCGCCGAAGAGACGTGTATAGGTGGCGCTAAAGCCGTTTTCAGAGATGGACAAATGATATTGGTTTGGGGTCAAGATTTGCGCAAAATAATTTTGAAGGGCCACACTGCTGGCGTTCTGCCACGGATCGGGGTGTTCCAGCGAGCCGTCCAGCAGGTTAATGGCGCTGATGCGGCCGGTTCGCCACTCGTAAAAGCCGTTGTTGAGGAGGTTGGCCGCCCAAACGAGCTGCAAGTAGAACCCTTTGTGGTAGGGTTCCTGATACCCAAGTGTGTAGTCCACCTTGTCTGGCGGGATTTCAGGGCTGCTCAAGCCCCCTGCCTGGAATTCAACCAGCGCCAGCAAAAGGCGCGGGCTGATCGAGAATTCGCCGGCCACGTAATCGATGAGATCGCCGCCGCGCCGCGTTTGTTCACCGGCCAGCGCGGAATAAGATTTCAGCCAGCCCGGCTGTGCATCGACGAACTCGGCCGTGTTGAAGCCTACCTGCGCCGGCCCATTCACAAAGAGCGAATCGGGCAAAATGCGGTAGGAGGACCCCCACAGGGCCATGTAATAGATGGGCATTTTCATGGGCAGCCCGGCTGGCAGGGTGGTCACATTGACGGGCAGTTCGGGGTTGGCCTCGCGGATCTCTTTTTCGCTGCTGTTAAAATGGGCTGCCAGGGCAGGCAAAGTGTCGCCATCCTGGGCAACGTAATCAACCAGCGTGCCGGGGTCATAGATGCCGCGTGTGGGCAGGGGGGTGGCCGTCTCGGTTAAAGAGGTAGCGGTTGGGGTGAGCGCTTCAATGCTTTGGGTGAGCGAAAGATCGGGCGTGCTCTGGGCGGTGCAGGCGCTCAAAAATACGCCCAAAAGCAGCAAATGGATCCATTTGCTGCGCAGCAGACGCTTTTCAACCAATAAACTTCTTTTCATGGATTTGAGCTGCTCGATCAGGGTCTTGAAATGGCACTCTTGGGGGCAGAGTTGGCCGCGGCGATGACCGTTTTCACGTCGTTGGAGAGGCTGCCTTCATAAGGGGCATCGCCGTTGGCGGCGGTGTAGCCGCTCATCACAAACGGCACCGGCCCACCGGCCAGCATCCACTCACCATTGAACTTGCGGGCGATGTGCACATGGGTGCCCACGGCTTCTCCGCCTTCGCAAGAGGGATGACCAATTTTATCATCAGTTTGCAGGTACGTACCCAGCGTCACCTTGTCGCGGCTCTCGATGTGCAGGTACATGATCACCCAGCCGGTCAGCTCATTGCCATCACCGTCTAGGTCTTCGATCACCACCCCGTCGCCCACGCGCACCACCAGGCCGGGAGCCATGGCCGTGACCCACTGTTCCGAGCGCACGCAGCCCGATTCGCTGGAAGGCGGGGCGAAATCCAGCGCCGCATAAGCGCCGCCTGGCCCCCAGGCCGGATGCGGCCCGCCGGTGTAGCTCCAGGTGCCGGTCACGAAGGGCAGGTTAAGCACGGGTTGGCTCAGGTTGGTGGGGTAAAGTGGCTCTACGCTCTTTGAACGCGTCCAGAAAGAGCCGAACATCTGCGCCATCAGGGCGGGCATGCTTTCTTCGCCGTAAAGCGCATCGCTCCATTCCAGCGGGTCGTACCACTGCGCGAATAGATACTGCAGGGCGGCCGTGCCCGCGTTCAGGGCCGGCCCCATGCGCATCTTCGTGCCATCCACATAGGTGAGGTCTGTCAGCGTGCCGGCGCGCCAGCCGTAATAGCCAATGGAAAGCTGCTGCACGGCCCAACTCAACTGATGATACAGGCCGCGTGATTCCACTTTGATATAGCCCATCGGGTAATCGCGCTCGGCCAGATTGGTGGGCTGGCCGTAGACCCAATGACTCTTATATTCCAGAATGGAAAGCAGCAGGTAGGGGTTGGTCGAATTTTCCAGCGCCACCAGCTTGACGATGGCCGCGCCGCTGTAATTGCCGCTGCCCATTTGCTCTATATAGGTGCTCAAATAGCCGCCCGCACTTTGGATGAAATCGTCGATGTTGAAATCGGTGGCAGAGGGCGAATAGACTACCTCACTGTCGGGCATGGCGATATCTGAGGTGGTGTTCTCGCCCAGATGGTCGGGCATCACCAGCAGCAGGCCGGGGTTGATCAACCCTGTGCTGGGAATTTTTTCACTGGAAGTGATCTCGTCGGCACTGACGTTGAAACGCCCCATGATGGAAGGCAGGGTATCACCCGACTGCGTATAGTATAAAATAGGCGGTTTGGCGGTGGCGTTGGGGTTGAAGGTCGCCGTTGGCGCCGGGGTGGCGGTCTCGGCCGGCGGATCGGTGAAGGTAGGCAGCGGTGTTTCGACGATCTCGGTGGGGGCTTCGGTCGCGGTGGCTTCCTGGGTCATGGTGGGGCTGGGTAGGACGACCGAAGGCACGGCCGTGCTCACCTGCGCCGTCATGGTCAACTCGAAGGGGGTGATATACCCCTGCGAGCAGGCAAGCGTCGCCATCAGCCAGGTAAAGGCTGCCAAAAGCAACTTGCGTCTTCTAGCGTTGGATCTGGTTTTCTGCAATGCGACCGTCCCAGGCGGTGACCGTTTGTCCGCCTTTCGTTAATGTACCGTCATATTCGTTCCCGTCACCATGCGAGGTCCAGCCGTCCATGACAAAGGGCAGATTCCCATCTGCGGAAATCCACTCTCCATTATACCGTCTGGCGATGTGCAAGTGTGTGCCATTTGACACCCCGCCCTCGCAGGAAGGATGCCCGATGCGATCCCCGGCATGGACGACCGTGCCGGCGGCGATGCGATCTTGCGAGGCCACGTGCATGTACAAGATCGTCCAACCGGTTTGTTCGTATCCGTCACCGTCAAGGTCGAGCACCACTGCGCCGTTTTCAGAGCGCGTAATGACGCCGTCGGCCACGGCAACTTCCCAACTGCTGGAGCTAAAGCAGCCATAAGCCGTGCCGGGGGGCGCAAAATCGATGGCCGCCCAGGCCGAACCGCTGTCCCAGCCGCCATGCGGGCCGCCGGTGAAAGACCATAGCTCGCCGTCGGCAAAAGGCAGGCGCAGTTCGGGTTGGCTGAGATCGGCCGGCAGCAGGGGCTCCACCGCCAGGTCAAACGGTATGCCGAACAGGCGGGAATAGGTGGCGTAAAGCCCGTTTTGTGAGACGGCGTTGGTCCAGGCAGAGGCATCGTCCAGTTGGGCGAAAAAGCGCTGCACCGCCACCGTGCCCGCATTGAGCGTGGCCGGAAAGGGCACTAAATGATTGTCGGCCAGTTGGGTATAAGCCAGGCCGTTTACCTTATATAAATAATAGCCATAGTTGAGCTGGTTGGCCGCCCAGGCAAGCTGGCGGTAAAGCCCCTGGCGGCTGTTGTCGATCAGTCCCATCGGGTAAGTGGCGATCTTGGCGGGCGGGGCAGATTGGCTCAGCCAGCCCGATTGATATTCGAGCAGGGCCAGCAGCAGACGCGGGTTCACCGAGTATTCGCTGCTGACGCGTGTGACGATCTCGGCGCCCGAAGTGCTGCGGCTGTCCACCTCTTCACTGTAGCGGCTGAGATAGCCACCCTGTGACTGGATGAAGGCTGCCACATCCAGGGTAGTGCTCATCGGCCCATTGACCAGTTCGGAATCGGGCAAAATTTTGAACTCAGAGGAAGGAATATCCGGCTGGGGGGCGGGCACGGTCAGCACCTGACCCGGCTGCAGCCAGTCGCTCACCGTCAGCCCGTTGGCTGCGGCCAGGGGACTCACGCTGATGCTGTAGGCTGTGGCGATCAACGAGAGCGAATCGCCCGCCTGCACCACATACTGCACTTCCTGGCTGCGCAGGGTGGGCAGCGCATGCGGCGCGTCAGGGGTGGGGGTCAGATAGGGCGAGTTATAGCTGCGTTGGGTGGGCAGTTCCACCGACAGGCCATTTGATGGCAACTGCGAAGGGACCGACTGCCCGGGCAAGCTGGTCTGCCAGGGCTGGGCAGTGGGGCCCGGCCGGTAACAGCCGGCCAGGAAAAGCAGGCTCAGGGTCAAACCGAGGGCTCGCCGCATTGAAAATGACATTACAGTCCCTTGGTCATCAGGTCGGCGCCCGCGCGCCCGCCACCGAGCAGGTGCACGTGCAGGTGCAGCACCGTTTGTCCGCCGTCGCGGCCGGTGTTGACCACCACCCGATAGCCGCTTTCGCCGATGTTTTGCTCGAAGGCCACTTTGCGGGCCAAAAAGAGCAGCTTGCCGATCGTTTCGGGCTCGCTTTCGGGAATCTCATTCAGGCTGTCGTAATGCTGCTTGGGGATGATCAGCAGGTGCACCGGGGCCAGCGGATGCAGGTCCTTAATGACAATGGCGCTCTCGTCTTCATAGACGATCTGCGCGGGCACTTTGTGTTGCGCGATTTGACAAAAGATGCAGTTTTCCATAGGCTCCTGGTTGCAATTTTCTTGCCTGAATATGGATTAAAGAAACCGGCACAAGCGTTGCCTTGTGCCGGTCAAATAAGCCGAAAGTTACTTTTTCGTCTCTTCGCCGCTGATATAGGCTTCGGTCATTTCGCGGCAGATCTCATCTTTGAACTGCTTGGGCGGCGTCTTCATAAAGTAAGAGGCCGGGGCCACCAGCGGACCGGCAAGCCCGCGTTCGAGGCCCAGTTTCACGCAGCGCACGGCATCGATCACCACACCGGCCGAGTTGGGTGAATCCCAAACTTCCAGTTTGGCTTCCAGGTTGAGGGGCACTTCGCCGAAGGTGGTACCTTCCATGCGCACATAGCACCACTTGCGGTCGCTCAGCCAGGGCACATAATCGCTCGGCCCCACATGGATGTCGCCTTCGGGCAGCTTGTAGGGCAGCATCGAGGTGACGGCGCCGGTCTTCGAGATCTTCTTCGATTCGAGGCGTTCGCGTTCGAGCATGTTCATAAAGTCGGTGTTGCCGCCGAAGTTCAACTGATAAGTGCGGTCCAGGCGCACACCGCGGTCAACGAACAGGCTGGTCAGGGTGCGGTGCAGAATGGTGGCACCCACCTGGCTCTTGATGTCGTCGCCGATGATGGGCAGGCCGGCTTCCTGAAAACGCTTGCCCCAGTATTCGGAGCTGGCGATGAACACGGGGATGCAGTTGACCATGCCTACACCGGCTTCGAGAATTTGCTCGACATACCATTTGGTGGCCATCTCAGAACCGACCGGCAGGTAATTGACCACCACGTCCGTGCCGGTGTCTTTGAGGATCTTGACGATGTCGGCGGTGGGGCCGGGTGCCTTCGTGAGGATCTGCGAAAGATATTTGCCTAGGCCGTCATGGGTCATGCCGCGATCGACGTTCACGCCCAAATGCGGCACATCAGAGAACTTATAGGTATTGTTGGGGTAGGCGAAAATGGCCTCAGAGAGGTCTTTACCGACTTTGGTGTCTACCACGTCAAAGGCAGCCGAAAATTCGATATCCGAAATATGATACCCGCCCAGGTTGACGTGCATCAGGCCGGGGACGCGGTCGGTTTCGCTGGCGTCTTTATAGAACTGCACACCTTGTACAAATGAAGAGGCACAGTTGCCGACACCGATAATCGCCACTCTTACTTTCTTGCCATTGCTCATAAATAGTCTCCTCCAGGGATTGCGGAATGCGGGGTATGCTATAATTTTTTAATAACCCATTCAGGTGAGATAGCATGCAGCAGTATTCTGATTATACACGCCGTTTAGAAAGATTGCTTGAGGTTTGCCGAAATTTAACCGCCAATCTCGAAATTGGCCCCTTGCTTCAGAACATCATCGAAGTGGCTTCTGACCTGACGGGCAGCGAAAAGGCCTTTTTTCTGGTCTTTGATTCGGCCAACAATTATTTGAAGATCACCGCCGCACCGTTCTATCTGCTCAAGGCGATGCAAAATATCGGTGTCCCGCTGGATCGCAGTGTGGCCGGCGGCGTGTTCAGCAGCGGGCAGATGATGGTGGTGCGCGATTTTGACAGCAAAGAGAACCGGGTCACCACCTTTGAATGGGAACGCAGCATCGGCGCCAGATCGGTGCTGGCAGTGCCCATGCTCTACAAAGGCGCCCCCATTGGCGTGCTCGAAGTGATGAACAAAGTAGGCGACGCCAACTATAACAATGAAGACATCGTCTTTCTCGATACCCTGGCCGTGCAGGCCGCTTCGGCCATTCAGAACCGCCGCCTCATCGCCGATACCGAAGCCGCCTATAAAAAGGTGATGGAACTGGATCGCATGAAGAGCGATTTCATTGCCATCGCTTCGCATGAACTGCGCACCCCGCTGGGATTGATCCTGGGCCACGCGGCCTTCTTGAACGAGAGCGCCTCTCCCGAACAAAAAGAGGATATCGAGATCATTTCACGCAATGCTGCGCGCCTCAAGGACCTCATCGAAGAGATCGGCGATGTCGAGAACCTCACCAGCGGCATGCGCCGCATCCGTGTGCAGCAGGTGCTCTTGCCTCAGGTGATTCAAAGCGTGGTGGAATCTTTCAACGACGAGGCCAACGCCAGCAAGATCCAGCTCAGTACCACCGCCAAACAGCCCAATCTGGTCGTTGAAGGCGACCCTGAGAAGATCGCCATTGCCCTGCGCAACCTGGTCAAGAACGCGCTTACCTTCACCAATCCGGGCGGGGCCGTCAAGGTCACTTCAGAACAACTGCCGGGTTTCGTCAAGATCGCAGTGCTCGATAACGGCATCGGCATCCCCGCCGACGAACAGCAAAAGATCTTCCAGCGCTTCTATCAGGTCGAGAAACACCTCACCCGCAAGCACGGCGGCATCGGCCTGGGGCTTTCCATCGCCAAAGAGATGGTCGAGATGCACAGCGGCAAGATCATCGTTGAGAGCGTGGAAGGCAAGGGTAGCCGCTTTTCGATCTTGCTGCCCCTCAACGCCGCCCAGGTCTCGGCCGCTGAAAAGGTATTCCTCTAGCGTTCAGCCCTTGCCGAGGTGAGACAAGGTAAGGTATAATCAGCACCGCCACGGGGCGTGGCTCAGCCCGGCTAGAGCACTCGGTTCGGGACCGAGAGGTCGAAGGTTCAAATCCTTTCGCCCCGACACATAAATGCCTGAAAAGGCATTTTGTGTTTAAGCCATGAGGCGAATGTTTACCATCGAGGTACGCGCAAATCCTTTCGCCCCGACTAAAATACCCTTTCTTGGGGTATTTTTGTTTAACCGGCAGGTCAAGGTGCCCCATCGAGGGACTGCGAAAATCCTTTCTCCCTGACTAAATGAAAAAGAACTCGCTTGTGATAACTTTTTGTTAAAAACATGCTTTTTTGGTCTATAATTAATTTTGTGAATAAATCATGGGTGGAGTTGATATAAGGAAATCACTACAGAGATAAAAAAAATCCTGCCATTTTGAACACTTAATTAATGACATGTTTCAGAACGCTTGTGAAGTAACAAATTACTATGAAAAATAACATTATCAATAACCGGCCTTTGATCTAGCGATTCTGTACTTAGGAACGATACTAATAGCAATTTGTATTTGAGATGAGGGAAAATGACAGAACAAAATGAATGCATTTGTGCCAATTATGGTACCTGAACCATTTCCATATTTTATCTAGGGAAACATTATTGTTCTTATTGCGTAAAACTGACGAAAGCAAAACCAATTTAAACATAGGACATAATTCTGCCCACTACAGCCTATTCAGATAAACTGGTTAGAATGATAGAAATACCAGAAAAGCAATTTAGGTCAATTCATAAAATAGCGAATGATATCCATGTCATGTATTCAATTTTGATTGCTCTATTATTCTCGTTTTAGGTGGGCTTGTTATTTTATTGATTAGATAGCTCTTTCTTAGATTTTAATGTGCTATAAAGGTTTTACTTATAGTGAATAGATATGCAATTACATAGTGTAGATTCTTTTGCATCACTTGTTTTCATTAGGAGGAAACAAAAATGAATATTGCTGACATTCTTGGAATACTAATAGGTTCTTTTGGCTTTTTGGTGTCAACAATCACATTTTATTTTACATTAGGGAGGCCATTCCGTGGAATAGCTCACCCGGGCAGTAAATTGATGCTTACTTGGTTGATAGCGGAGGATCCCAAAAAAAACGTAAAGCTGATAACAATCCCTGTGGATTTCTTAAACCGTGGAGCAAGACCCGGTAAAATCGATGACTTAATCCTTGAAATTGTCGATACAAAAACCGGGAATCGTGTAACTTGCAGACCTTATATTCTAGCTGATGATTTCGACTTGATACCTGAAGATGGAGAGGACAAAGGAAATTTCATTCAATTTTCAAGTATTTGGTTGAATGGCAATTCATTCCGATCTCACTTTATAGCGTTTCGACCAGAAAACCTACAACTTCCAGTAATAGATCAAACAGAATTAAAAATTAAACTCCTCTATATGTCAATTCGAGAAAAGAGAACACATTTCAAAACCAATAATCCAAATATTAAATGGAAAAATTCTCCAATTCACTTTTCATTTATATTGGTACAAGAGCATGCTACAGCGTGGGATTCTGGGAATACAATTTATCTTACCGCAAAGGAAATTGAAGAAAGTCGGTATAAACTCTTCTCTAGGGATGGATTTTCCTATTCGTCAAATCCAGAGAAAAAATAACTCACTCGAAATATCAGTTAATCATTAATTTTTCAGTGGAAATTATTGTATAATAATTGAAGTAAAGTGGGTGCAAGTGTGCTTTTTTGTAACAAAAGGGATCTATTTGGGACAAAGTGGTAGCACTGCCCATTTTGTAGTAAACTTGAATGGAACGATTGAAATGGAGTACATATGGTAATTGGAAAATATCATCTAAATATAGGGATAACGTCCGTGGATAATAGCAATAGTACTCAAACTACAGCTATTGTTTCTCCGGTAGTATTTAAAGTTTCAACAAAAAGCCCAAAGATACGCGCTGGTGTTCGCATAAAAAAAGCTAAAAGTAGTGCCAAGAAAAAATAAACCTTAACCTTAAAGACCTTGAATATATTCAAGGTCTTTTTTTACGATACAATCTTTTTATTTGTGAATAACTTTTGATTGATCTAACACCGGAAGTCTTGGTATGAAGTACTAAATTGTTAACTTTTCTTTAAAATTAATCGGTCGGGCTTTCCCTGATGGAACACCATTTCACATTCCCGCACGAGGCAAACATGGAATTCATTGACCTGAACGGCACCTGGACCTTGCTGAATCACACCACCGACAAAACCGTCCCCGGCCACTTGCCCGGCTGCAACTATCTTGATCTGATGGCCGCCGGAGCCATCGTTGACCCGTTTTGGGGGCAGAACGAGGCCGATGGCACAAAGGTCGCTGCGGACGATTACACCTACTCGCGCACATTCGACCTTGAAGCGGATGTGCTTCGGCAGGCGCATGTAGAGCTGGTGCTGGCGGGCGTTGATACGCTGGCCGCGATCACCCTCAACGGGCAGGAGGTCGCCCGTACCGATAACTGCCATCGTACCTATCGTTTCGATGTCAAATCGCTGCTGCACGAAGGTAGCAACAACCTGGCAATTTGTTTTACCAGCCCCTATGCCTATATCGCCGAACGACAAAAGAACAACCCGATGGGCGGCGTGGGCGGCGCGGTCAAGGGCGTCTCGCACTTGCGCAAGGTGCAGTGCCATTTTGGCTGGGATTGGGGCCCGAACCTGCCCCCGGTGGGGGTCACCGGCAAGGTCGGCATCGCGGCCTACGAAAATCGCTTTGAAGACGTGACCCTTTCTCAGCAGCATGCCGGGGGCAAGGTCACCCTGTCCGTGACGGCGCAGTTCCCCGCTCCGTGCAGCGGCCAGACCTTGCAGTGCGTGCTCAGCGACCCCGACGGCAAGCCCGTGACCGCAAAAGCCGCGGTCGATGGAGATTCAGCACGATTGGAATTCGTGATCGATTCGCCCCAACTATGGTGGTGTAATGGACTGGGCGCCCAGCCGCTCTATCACCTCAGCCTTCAACTGCTTGGGGATGGCAAGGTGCTGGATGAGGCCGAAAAACAGATCGGCCTGCGCACCATCGAGCTCGACACCCGCACAGATGAGATCGGGCGGCAATTCCGCTTCATCCTCAATGGCGTGCCTGTTTTCGCCAAGGGGGCCGATTGGATTCCCAGTGACTCTTTCGTGAATCGCACCACTTATGAAGACCTGCGTTTCTACATCGAGCAGGCCAAATGGGCCAACATGAACATGCTGCGCATCTGGGGCGGCGGTTATTACGAGTCCGATGATTTTTACGAGCTGTGTGACCAAAACGGCATTCTCGTTTGGCAGGATTTTGCCTTTGCCTGCAGCGCTTATCCCTTTGAAGAAGCTGCTTTCCTCGAGAACGTGCATCAAGAGGTGATCGATAACGTGCGCCGCCTGCGCCATCACGCCAGCCTGGCACTTTGGTGCGGCAACAATGAGAACGAGTTGATGCTGGGCATGTGGAAGAAGAACAAGCTCAATTACGAGGCCAATTACGATTTTTATTACAACAGGCTCAAAGGTTGGGTGAACGATCTGGATGCCGCCACTCCCTACTGGTATGGCTCTCCTTCCTCCGGTCAGCGTGAGGTCAACGCCATTGAGCTGAACGATGGCGATAGTCACCTCTGGGGCGTGTGGCACGGTCTCTTGCCGGTCACCTCCTTCCGCCGCATGCCGGCCCGCTTCACTTCCGAGTTCGGCGTGGAGTCCTTCCCCTCCATGCGTGCCATCCGTTCCTTTACCGACAAGCCCGATATCGATTACCTCGACCCGGTCATGCTCACCCATCAAAAGTCGGCCGGCGGTAACCAGAAGATCCTTTTTTACCTCATCGACAACTATCGGAACCCCAAAAATTTTGCAGATTTCGTTTATCTCTCCCAGCTTACCCAGGCGCAGGCCATGCGTTTCGCCACCGATGAGTGGCGCCGCAAGATGGGACGCTGCAACGGCTCGATCTACTGGCAGTACAACGACTGCTGGCCGGTCGCTTCCTGGGCCGGTATTGATTATCTCAAACAGCCCAAGGCGGTGCACTATCATGCCCGCCAGTTTAATAAGCCCGTCTGTCTTTCCAACGATCTCTATGCTGACCGCGCTGAGATCTACCTGGCCAATGACCTCAATGCCCCGTTGAATGGCACCCTGCACTGGCAGGTGGCTGATTTCAGCGGCGCTCTGGTCTCGCAGGGCGAACAACCGGTTGCGGTTCCTCCCGTCACTTCGCAGAAACTGTGCGGGCTCGCTTTTGAGTCCATTCTGCACGGCAAAGACAGATCTCAGCTTACCCTCACCGTTACCCTCAGCAGCACAGAGGGGCTGGTGGATGAAAAGACCTGGCTGCTCGTCGCCGACAAATTTGCCCGGTTGCCCCGGGCCGCAGTTCAGGCCTCTTGCCGGGTGAAAGGCGACACGGCTTTCGTCACCTTGCATTCCGACGTTTTCGTGCGTTCGCTCTACGCCGAGGTGGATGGGGTGCTTGCTCCGCTTTCAGATAATTTCTTTGACCTGCTGCCCGGGCAGGAAAAGACGATCACCTTCCCGGCCCCGCAGGATAAGAGTGAAGCGGAACTGCACCAGGCACTGCACTTGAGATCGCTGGCGGATGTTGAGCCGAAGTCTTCTCTCTTCGGGGATAAGTTAAAGCAATTTTCTTTGCGTTTTACCCCGATCAACTTCATTACCTGGCTGCTCTTTAAATTTGTCACCAAACTGGAAGAGTGAAATTGAAAGAGGGCTGACAGGCCCTCTTTTCGACTAAAATGAGCCTGTATGAGACTTAATTCAGGAGCATCACCATGTGCGGACGATTTACACTGATTCAAGATGCCGGGGCTTTTCAGCTTGCCTTTAACTTCGGCGACTTCCCGGCAGATTTCGCGACCCGTTACAACGTGGCGCCTTCCCAACCGGTGCCGGTGGTGACGGACGCAGTGACGCGCCAGGTGGAATGGATGCGCTGGGGGCTGATCCCTTCGTGGGCCAAAGACCCCACGATTGGGGCGCGCCTCATCAACGCGCGTGCCGAAACACTGGCCGAAAAGCCCTCCTTTCGCGAATCGCTGCAAAAGCGCCGCTGTTTGATTTTGGCCGATGGCTTTTATGAATGGCAGAAACGCCCCGGCCGGCTTTCTTCCATCCCCCATTATTTCACCCTGCAGGGTGGCGAGCCCTTTGTGTTTGCCGGTCTGTGGGATCGCTGGCTTTCACCGCAGGGGGAGGAAATTCGCACCTGCACCATCATCACCTGCCCGCCCAATGAGCTGATCGCCGCCTACCATGATCGTATGCCCGTCCTGCTCGATGCCTCTGCCGCCAACGCCTGGCTCAGCGACGCGCCGACCGCACAGCATCTCGCCTTGCTCAAGCCCTACCCGGCCGAAAAGATGCAGCAGGTGATTGTCAGCAGTCGCATCAACAGTTCCACGCTGGAGTCTCCTACCCTGATCGAGCCTGAAAAGACGCTTTTTTAATTTAAATTTCGCCGCTTTGAAGTTAGTTGCAAAGGTTACTTTGGAATGTAAAATAATCAAAACAGCCTAGGAAATGAAAATCCTGGGCCGTTTTGATTATTCATGAAGTTAATAAAGAATGAAGATTGTGTTGGTAGGTTTTGGGGGTTTGGGTGTCGGGGGGATAGGGGTGGGGGTAGAAGTGGGCTCTATGATGGCGCACAAATTGGCTACCTGGCCTGCCGTGGGCGTCAGACCGTAGATCCACGAGCAGGAATTGTCAAGATCCCAGCTTTCGTTGTCTTGCAGGCGATCCACCACCTCAAAATCCGCCGGGGTCAGTTTCATCTGGCCGGTCTAGGCCCACCAGGCAAAGGTTTTGGCGTCTCCAAGCAGCGAGGCTTTCAACGCGAATTCGATGATGGTGTTATCTCTGGGCGAGATGCGTGCCCAGGCCAAGTCGGGGTCGCTGCCCACGCCGCTGTTGAAGAGCTCGGTTTCATAGCCGTTGCTCTGATTCTGATCGTAGGCAAATGCCTGACCGCCGCCTACATCGTGGTTGCTGTCTTCCCAAACCTGCACGCCGTCGGTCGCCCATTGGCTCGATTTGGGTTCGTTCACCAGCAGCAAATAGTCGCCGCGCGAGTTCAGGTCTTTGTCGATCTCGAACCCGGCCTGGTATCCGGCCGGCTGGTCACTCAGGCTGTTCACCTTGATGCGCAGGAAGATCCACTGGCTGGCCTTGCCTACCTGGCTCCATAGAATGTCCAGCGCCGGGATGTAAGTGCCGCCGTTCGAGTCCGCCGGGCGTTCCAGATATTCGCGGTTCCAGTAGTCACAGCCTGACACGTTGATCTGCATCGAGCCGGAGGCCAGGCGCGCGCCGGTGTTGCAGTCCACCGCGATCTGGTTGGGATCATAATACGTGTCCGTTGGCAGGCTCGAGTGGACGATCTGCGTCGGGGCTACGGTGTTGGTGGGCAGGGCATCTGGGGTAGGGGTTTCACTGGCAATGGCTTCTACTGTGGGCGCTTCTGTAGCGGGTTGTTCGGTGGCAGTGGCTGCCGCAGCGCTCATCTCTTCTGTGGCGGGGGCATTATCGCTGTTTGCCGGGACGATCTTAAAGGGCAAGTTGCAGCCACTCAAGACCAACATAAAGACCAGCATTAATGCAGTTGTCAAAAACAAAGATTTTTTCATGATCGAGTATCTCCTCCATACATTTAATACGATAAAAAATACCATAATTATCATATTATACAAATAATAGAAGAGGGTTTCTATACGGGAAGCTTAAATTATTGACCGGGCTCTGGAGGCGTGTAAAGCTTCAGGACTGCTTTTTAAACCGACTGACCTTGGATCAACTGTAGAGGCCAGAGACACAATGTCACTTGTGGGGATGCGCCTAAATTCGCGTTGGGTAGACAACGCACTTGACAGGCATGTTCTAATCGAGATAGAATGAATATTCTATTTAATAAAAACATCCACTAAAAGGAAAATAGTTTTTTGATTCGTTTTCCATTTTTTTTGAAAACGAATCCAGAGGGAGGGCGAACGTGGATGCCCGCCTTACTTCAATCGGTAAGAGACGAAGGCGATCCGGCGGCTGTCGGGCGCCCACGAGTTGACGTTGATCGTGCCCTGCCCGCCGAACAGGCGAAGGAGGGTGCGCGATTCACCGCCCTCGGCCGGCATGAGGCGTATCTCGACGTTCTTGTTGGCGGGGTGATCGCCGGGCTCCACATCTCCTTTGCGATAGGCGATATAGACCACCCAGTTGCCATCGGGCGAAACGTGCGGGAACCAGCAGTTGGCTTCTTGTGCCGCCATGTGAGTGGGATTCGAGCCATCAGCCTCCATGCGCCACACCTGCATCAGCCCGCTGCGCACCGAGTTGAACCAGAGAAAACGCCCATCGGGAGAATACTCCGGCCCGTCGTCCAGACCGGGCAGATCCGTGAGCTGGGTTTCTTCCCCGCCGTCCACCCCAATGGTGTAGATGTCGTACTGCCCGCCGCGTTCGGCGCAGTAAGCTAATCTTGTGCCATCCGGAGACCAGCTGTGCAGGTAGCTGGGCCCTTTTTGCGTGACCAGCCTGGGCTCGCCGCCGCTGAATGGCAGAACATAGATGCGTGAAACGGCATCTTCGCGGCTGAAATGGCTGACGGCGATCTGCTGGTTGTCGGGTGAGAGCACATGATCGTTGTTGCAGTCGATGGCATAGCCGCTGGGCAGCTCGCGGCTCTCGCCGCTGGCCAGGTCATATTTGTAGATGCGCCCGCGGCTGTTGTAGACCAGAAAACGGCCGTCTTTCGTCCAGTTGGGCGCCTCGATCACATGATCGAATTCTTTCAGAACTTTGCGCTCGCCGCTGAAAACATCCACCGTTTCAAGAATGCTGTAAGAATCGCGTTGAGCCACATATTGCCGCAGGGTTTCAATATCCATTGTCCGCCTCGTAAAAGAGATCACCATCAAGTTCGTCAAATTCAAGTATAACTGAAGCCAGCCGGCAGGAAGGTAAAAGTTTTTAAGCATTCAAAAAAGTAGAAAGAGAAAAATGGGCTCCAATCTCCTCAACGTCCTCTGCATAAGTTCTTCAAATATTGACGCTACTATCTGGGTAGGTTTCTTATTGGAAGAGCGGGCGAACGATGATGACAAACAATAACCATGAATTGAAAAATAATGGGATGCGCATTCGCTGGATGACGGCCATTGGCCTGGTCCTGATCTTGCTGCTGGGTGCCTTTTTGCGTTTCTATCAACTGGGCGCCAGCGGTTATGGCAATGAATATTACGCAGCCACGGTCAAATCGATGCTGACCTCCTGGCACAACTTCTTTTTCGTCTCATACGAACCGGGTGGGTCGGTCTCGGTGGATAAACCGCCGCTGGGGTTTTGGTTTGAAGCTGCCTCGGCGGCCGTGTTTGGGCTTAACGGTTTTGCTCTGGCCCTGCCAAACGTTCTGGCTGGTTTGGGGTCGATTCTTTTACTGTTCTATTTGGTTAAAAAGCCATTTGGCAATATCGCTGGGCTGCTCGCCGCCCTGGCATTGGCGCTGACACCCATCACTGTCATCACTGAGCGCAACAACACTATCGATGGCATGCTGGTGTTTATGCTGCTGCTCTCGGTCTGGGCTTTCTTCAAAGCGGTGGAAAAGCAAAAGGTCAGTTTTCTGTATTTAGGTGTGATTCTGCTGGGGCTGGGCTTTAACATTAAGATGCTGCAAGCTTTCATGATCTTGCCGGCCCTCTATCTGCTTTACTTTTTCGGCATTCGCCAGAAATGGTGGCGGCGTCTGCTCCACCTTGGCACAGCTACGTTAGTGTTGGCGGCCGTTTCGCTTTCCTGGGCGTTGATCGTTGACGCCGTGCCTGCTTCGCAGCGACCCTTTGTAGGCTCCAGCACCAATAACACGGTGCTCGAATTGATCGTCGGTCACAATGGCATCGAGCGCTTTACCAAGGGGGGCATCTCTCGTGATGGAGCGAATGATTCGGGTAACACCACGCCCATGCGTGACGGCGGCGGTGATCAGAATGGGCAGCCTGGCAATCTGAACGGCCAACCGGGCACACAACCAGGTATTGAGGGCCAGACTCCCCCGCAGCGCCCGGACGGTTTGCCAGAAGGTTTTGGTGGACAACCGGCTCCTCAGGATGACTTCAATAACATGCCTGGCATTCAGCGCTTCGCGGGTCGGGGAGCGCCTGGCATGGGCCAGGATCAGAATACTTCGCCCGGTTTGTTGCGTTTGTTCACCCGTCAACTGGACACACAGGCCTCCTGGCTGCTGCCTCTGGCCCTGCTGGCCGCGCTGCTCTTTTTCCTCTTGCAGAAGCGTTTGGCGGCCACAACCATGCAGTGGTTAAGTGTTGCCTTTTGGTCGGCCTGGCTGATTCCCGTTATGGGCTATTTCAGTTTCACCAGCGGCATCTGGCACACTTATTACCTCATCATGCTTGGGCCGGCCATGGCCGCACTTACAGGGGTTGCTTATTGGCTGGTCACACAAACGCTGCATCCTTCGCCTTTGCTCAGTAAAATTCTGCTCACAGTGTTCACTCTGGCCGCAGTAGGCTATGGAGAATACCTGCTCCTGTCGGCCGGCGACGCCCTGCATCTTTTTGCCATCTTGCTGGCAGTGGCTGCTCTGATCGCTCTCGCTGCCTATTGGCTGCGCCCTGTAACCTGGATCCGCTTACTGGTGTGTTTGACCTGGGTGGTCGCGTCTTTCACATGGGCCCTCTTGTCGGTGCTCAATCCGAGCTCCGACACCAATCTGCCCAGTGCGCAGCCATCCTTTGGCGCCACCTGGAATTTGCTTGTAAATACGCAGGCCACATCCAGTTATGAAGAGAACCTCAAAGAGTATTTGCTTGCCAATACTGAAGAGGGCTCTTATCTGGTGGCTGTAATGAGCTCACGCCAGGCCTCCTACTTCATTCTGAATACCTCACGTCCTGTGCTTACCCTGGGCGGTTTCACCGGCAGTGATACCGTAGTGACCGCGGCACAGCTATCCGAAATGGTTCGTTCTGGCGCTCTCAGATACGTGCTGGATAGCGGTGATCTGCAAAGCAAGCGCGAAATATACGCCTGGGTAAGCGAAAATTGCTCGGCCGTGAGTTTGCCATTTCAATTGAGCGGGTTCGGCAGTTCGGGCCCGGGCAATGCTTTCTCATCCGGGCAGGGGGCGGTGCTGTACGACTGCAAATAAGATGAAAGGCAGCAGCCTGGGCCGAGTATGGGTTTTATGGTAAGGCAGCAAATTGAGAAGCCTTTTCACTTGAGTAAAAATCCAATCTTTGGATAAAATGAGTTTACGCCTGTTGCCTCTGTTGCTATGCTTGAAAGGATTTCACTCATGACCAGCGCAAATACCCAATCGTCTGATAACTTTCTCAAGGCCTCTCTGGTTTTGGATCGAGATTTTGCTCTCGCCAGGGTGGACGATAGGCTGTTCGGGTCATTCATTGAGCATCTGGGCAGGGCGGTCTATGGGGGAATTTACGATCCGGGTAATCCGAAATCGGATGAGAACGGGTTTCGGTTGGCGTGATGGAGTTGGTGAAGAAGCTGGGTGTATCCGTGGTCAGATATCCGGGCGGGAACTTTGTCTCCGGTTTCAACTGGGAAGATTCTATTGGGCCGCAGGCGCAACGTCCCCAACGTCTGGATTTGGCCTGGGGAACAACTGAGAAAAACCAATTTGGTTTACATGAGTTTTGTGACTGGTCCAAAAAAGTTGATAGTCAGGTGATGTATGCCATCAATTTAGGCACCCGTGGTGTGGACGCGGCGCGAAACATTGTGGAATATGCCAACCATCCCGGTGGCAGTTATTGGAGCGATCTGCGCAAGCAAAACGGAGCCAGAGATCCCCTTAACATTAAACTCTGGTGCCTGGGAAATGAAATGGACGGTCCCTGGCAGATTGGGCAAAAAACGGCTTATGAATATGGGCGTATAGCCAACGAATCGGCAAAGGTCATGAAATGGGTGGATCCCTCCATTGAGGTGGTTGCTTGTGGCTCTTCAGCTTACGACATGCCCACATTTGGCAACTGGGAAATGGAAATGTTGGACCTGTGTTATGACAACATTGATTACGTTTCTCTGCATCGATATTATCAAAACCCTACCCACGACACCGCCAACTTCCTGGCCAAAAGCATGGATATGGATGCTTTCATTAAGACCGTCATTTCGATTTGCGACGCAGTTGGTGGCAAGAAACACAGTAAAAAGAAACTAAATCTGTCGTTTGATGAGTGGAATGTTTGGTACCACTCCAATGAGCAGGATAAAGAAATTCTGGCTGGCAATCATTGGGGCAGTTCTTTACACTTGCTCGAAGATGTTTACACCTTCGAAGATGCTCTATTGGTTGGGGGCATGCTGATCACCTTGTTGCGCAATGCCGACCGGGTCAAAATTGCCTGCTTGGCCCAATTAGTGAATGTGATCGCGCCGATCATGACCAGTGAACGAAGTTGCTGGGCTCAGACGATCTTTTGGCCATTTATGCATGTCTCACAATATGGCCGAGGACAGGTGCTTCAGCCGGTCATCAAAAGTGAGCAATACAGCTCCAAAGAATATGAGGACGTACCCTTTTTGGATGCCGCCGCAGTAGTGGCTGAGGATGGTTTACTGACGATTTTCGCCTTGAATCGAAGTTTGGATAAAAGCATGAATCTGACCGGCGATCTGAGGGCTTTTCAGCCTATGAAATTCGCAGAACACATCGTTTTGCACCATGACGATGTGAATGCTGTGAATAGCGAGCAATTTCCAAACACAGTTGTTCCGCAAAGACTGAAAGATTTTGAAGTAGATCAGGGGTGTTTTTCTCTGGAATTGCCACCATTGAGCTGGAATGTATTGCGATTTTCTGCAAAATAGATATCTTCTACGATGTGATCCTAATCACTGAAAAGGCGGAGTCATGAATCCTGTCGTTGACCAGCGCAAAAATCAACCTGAAACCATTATGCTCGGTATCGAGTTTGGCTCTACTCGAATCAAAGCTGTTCTGATCGATGAAACATACACGCCAATCGTTACCGGCAGCCATGATTGGGAGAACCAGCTCGAAAACGGCATTTGGACGTATTCTCTTGAGAGCATTTGGATCGGGCTGCAGGATTGTTACGCAAAGCTAAAAGAGGCTTACTTCAACAAATTTCATGCTCCTTTGCTTAAAGTGAACAGCATTGGTGTAAGTGCAATGATGCACGGATATATGGCATTTGATGAAAACGGGAATCTGCTCGCGCCATTTCGTACCTGGCGTAATACCATCACGGAGCCTGCCGCGGTTCAACTCAGCCAACTCTTTCAGTTTAACATTCCGCAACGCTGGAGTGTCGCTCATTTGTATCAAGCCATTTTGAATCGAGAGCCCCACGTTAAAGAAATTTCTTTTGTAACAACTCTTGCTGGCTACATCCATTGAAAGCTCACCGGCAAAAAATTGTTAGGCATTGGGGATGCTTCAGGTATGTTCCCAATTGATAGTTCAAAAATGATCTATGACGAAACGAAGCTTTCACAATTTGATCAACTTGTCAGCGATCATTCTTTCACTTGGAAGATAAAGGGAATCTTGCCAGAAATACTTGTGGCTGGAGCGAAAGCCGGCGAATTGACAGAAGAGGGCGCTAAATTGCTTGACCCAACCGGTCATCTGGCAGCCGGCATTCCGTTCTGCCCACCCGAGGGGGATGCGGGGACGGGAATGGTGGCCACCAATTGTGTGGCTGAGCGAACCTGCAATGTCTCGGCCGGGACTTCGGTATTTGCCATGGTCGTTTTAGAGAAAGCGCTGTCCAAACTGCACACGGAGATTGATATGGTGACCACCCCAACCGGCAAGCCGGTTGCCATGGTGCACAGCAATAACTGCACTTCTGACCTAAATGCCTGGGTCGGGCTGTTTGAAGAATTTGCACAGTCACTTGGCACTTCAGTTGAGCCGGACAAGTTATTTGAGCTGTTATTCACCAAAGCGATGGAGGGTGACCCTGATTGCGGTGGATTGCTTTCATTCAATTATGTCTCAGGAGAACATCTCACTCATCTGTCAGAAGGACGGCCTTTATTTATGCGTTCTCCTGAAAGCAATTTCAGCCTGGCAAATTTTATGCGTACCCATCTGTATTCTGCAATAGGAGCTTTGAAGATCGGCCTGGATATTCTTTTTGATGAAGAGCAGGTAAAGATCGAAAAAGTGCTGGGTCACGGTGGATTCTTTAAGACAAAAAATGTCGGTCAAAGGGTAATGTCGGCCGCGATGAACAGCCCGGTCTCCGTGATGGCGACCGCCGGGGAAGGCGGCGCCTGGGGAATTGCGTTGCTTGCTGCTTATGTGGTTGAAAAAACGTCTGGGGAAAGCCTTGAAGATTATTTGATGACGCGTGTCTTTGCTGCAGAAGGACAAACTACGGTTTACCCTGAAGCATCAGACGTAGTGGGTTTTTCTGCTTTTATGCAAAGTTATAAGCAAGCATTGATCGTAGAAAGAAGCGCTGTTGAGCATTTTTCTTGAAAACTTTTTTCTATAGAGTTCATGAAATGACTTTTTAGAATTATCGATAAGGAATTATGGAGGTAACAATGCAGCATTTGAAAGACATGGAAATCTGGTTTGTGGTAGGGTCGCAATTACTTTATGGAACTGAGGTTTTAACCACTGTTGCCAAGCGCGGGCAAGAGATGGCTGATTTTATCAATGCCGATAGCAGCATCCCTTGCAAGTTCGTTTACAAGGGCACGATCAAATCCAATGAAGAGGTGAACGCGATTATTCGCGAGGCGAATTATGCCGAAAATTGTGTTGGGATCGTTACCTGGTGCCATACCTTTTCCCCCTCTAAAATGTGGATAAACGGCTTGGCACATCTGCAAAAACCATTCTGCCATTTTGCGACGCAATACCATGTTGAGATTCCAGACAAAGAGATCGACATGGATTTCATGAACCTAAACCAGGCTGCACATGGTGATCGTGAACATGGCTTTATTGGGGCTCGCATGCGCCTGCATCGCAAAGTAATTGTTGGCCACTGGAAGGATGAAGCGGTCATAAAAGAATTGGGCGATTGGATGCGTGCCGCGGCCGGATACCATATCAGCCAGAATTTATCGGTGGTGCGTTTTGGCGATAATATGCGCGAAGTGGCCGTTACCGAAGGCGACAAAGTGGAGGCGCAGATCAAGTTGGGCTGGCAGGTGAATACCTGGCCAGTGGGAGAACTCGCAAACGAGATCTCAAAAGTGACTGATGCTGAGGTAGCCACTAAGGTCAAACAATATCAGTCAGATTACGAGCTTAAAACAGGAGACCTTCACGCTGTTCAATACCAGGCAAAAGAAGAGATTGCCATTGAGCGCATCTTGAGGCGTGAACATGCAGATGCGTATACAAACACCTTTCAAGACCTTTGGGGAATGGAAGAGTTGCCGGGAATCGCTTCACAGCATTTAATGGCGCAGGGCTACGGTTATGGAGCCGAGGGCGATTGGAAAACCGCGGCAATGGTGCATATTATTAAATCCATGTCGCAAGGGCTGAAAGGGGGCAGCTCCTTTATGGAAGATTACACCTATCATTACAAGCCCGGCAGCGAATATTCGCTTGGCGCGCACATGCTGGAAGTTTGCCCTTCAATTGCAGAACAAAAGCCACGCATTGAAGTACATCCACTGGGCATCGGTGGTAAAGAACCCCCGGCTCGCCTGGTTTTTGAGGGGCATGCCGGCAAAGCCATCGTGGCTTCTTTGATCGACATGGGAGGGCGTCTGCGCTTGATCGTTCAGGAAATTGAGTGTGTTAAACCGATCATGGAAATGCCCAACCTGCCGGTAGCCCGTGTGATGTGGAAAATTCTACCCAACCTGCGCGAGGGCATCCGACAATGGATCACTGCCGGCGGGGCACATCATACTGTGTTGACATTTGATGTCTCAGCGACTATTTTGGAAGATTGGGCTGAAATGATGGATATAGAGTTTGTGCATCTAGGCGAAAATACCACTACCGAAGAACTCAAAAAGGAATTGCGCGTCAATGACCTGCTCTGGAAGTTGAGGTAATATGCTCAAAGCGCTTAAAGAAGAAGTTTTTGAAGCGAACCTGTTGTTGCCAAAATATAATTTGGTCACCTTTACTTGGGGAAATGTGTCCGGAATTGACCGTGAGAAAGGGCTCATGGTAATTAAACCTTCAGGGGTAGACTACGATTCGCTACATCCTTCAGATATGGTGGTAATAGATCTAAACGGCAACAAAATAGAAGGTGAACTTAATCCTTCTTCAGATACGCCCACCCATATTGAACTCTATAAAGCATTTTTGACCATCGGTGGAATTGTACACACACACAGCCGTTGGGCAACCAGTTTTGCCCAGGCAGGCGTGTCGCTAGATGCCACCGGTACAACACATGCCGATTATTTTTACGGGTCAATTCCCTGCACACGGAAATTAACCCCTGAAGAGATCAAAATGGATTATGAAAAGGAAACGGGTAAAGTGATCGTTGAGACCTTTTCAAAGCAGGACCCAAACGCAATCCCTGCTGTGCTTTTCAACAGTCACGGGCCGTTCTGCTGGGGTCAGAACCCTAAAAAAGCCGTTGAAAATGCCGTTGTTCTGGAAGAAGTTGCTTTTATCCAATACCATGCTCTTGGCCTGAACCCTGAATTAAGCTCGATGCAAACGGAATTACTAGATAAGCATTACCTGCGCAAGCATGGCAAAGATGCTTACTATGGGCAAAAAAAATAATACTGATAGACTGATCTATCTCTCCGGCAGAAAAGTTCCTGAAATGTATTTTAAAAGAAAAAGAAGATACCGAGTATCTTCTTTTTCTTTGTGCTCTTTATGTTTGAAAATTACACTTGCGCTTTGGGCCCTTTATTAAGAAGGAGTACTTTGGTTTTGAATTGTATCATTGGGCTCGTTGACCAGGTTGGCCGAGGGAATCTTCCCGATCTCATCCACCTCGCTGATCTCTGTTTTTAGCTTTTGCAGGATGGTGTCGATTTTTGCTTTCATGGTGGGCTTTTCCAGCGAAGGAAGCTGCATCACCTCCAGCAGGGTCGCATCCAGTTCGTTCGCCAAACTGGTAAGAACCGCTTCCGCTTTATCGAGATGGGCGTTTGCCGAGTCGAAGGTCTGTTTGCGATAATTGAGGGAGTTAAGCGCTTCGTTCAGCTCTGCTCTGACGCTCTGATTGTTGCTCGAATTCAGGCGGGATTCCAGCTTCTGCTTTTCATTTTCGTAATTCAAGCTGTTGAGCGCGACCAGACGATAATTTTCAAGTGGGGTCAACCGCTGGCAGTAAAGCAGCGCTTTTTCGGCCAGTTGATCTACCCCCTGATGCACTGGTTTGAGAAAGGCTTTTGTATCCTCGGGCAGACCCTCGATTGTATTGAACAGGTTTACCTGAGAGCGCTGAATGCGGCTCATAAGCGGTTGGAACCTTTGCGAAAGGTAAGAGCGCTTTTCAACTGAGCTGTTCAGTTTGTCGGATGGGTTGAGCGCAACGCTGATGACCATCACCAGCCAGAGCGCCAGCCCGATCGGGATCAAACGCCAATCGGCCAACAACCCGGCCAGAATGGAGGCAAAAAACATTACAACGTTTAAAGGGTGCCCGATTGCCATTAATAAGTTTGCCATATTCCCTCAGATCAGGTCTAGAAGAAAGTCGCGATCTCTTTATAGACCTCGTCGATCGTTTTGGGGTCTGCTTTATACATGCTGGCGCCGGTGATGTCCGAGAGGCTCGATAGGGTCTCAGTATCTGCGTCGTCGCCGTATGAGATGGTAAAGAGCTTGATCGAATTGCCGCCTTCTTCAGAGCCGGAATTCAACTGGCCTAAAACATCGTTAAGGGTCAGGGTGGATTCTGTATCTACCCCGTCCGAAAGGACGACGATGGCGCGAATGTGGCTGGGGTCGCCGTTTTGTTCAAGATTCTGGTAGGCAAATTCCACTGCATCGAACAAGCGGGTGCTGCCATCTTCGATCAGGCCAGAAACACGGCGCACCATCTCGTCGCGGTTTTGGCTCAACTCAACCAGATCACCCAGCGTGTTGATCTCGCTGTTGAATGTGATCACCTGCAAACGGTCACGGTCATCCAGCTTTGAGATAAAAGCCGCCAGGCTGGAGCGGGCCGAACTGATCTTCTCGCCGCTCATGCTGCCTGAAGTGTCGATGGCGACGATCAGGTCCACCGGCTTTTTCACCTGCTTCCACAGATCGTCTACCTGGTCAAGAACTTCGGCTGACGGCACTTCCAGCACGGTTTTGGGCTGGCTGGGGTCAACCCCATGCGCCGCATCCAACGGGGTGGAAAGGGCAATGGAGGGGTCAGAGGGGCGGAACCCGGCTTCGATGGCGCGAATCTGCTGCGGGGTGTCGAGCAAATAGGTCTCAAAGATCTCGGCAGCCTCTTTCTGTTCGTCGCTCACCCAGGGTGCGTTTAGGATGATATAGGGGTGGTTGGACCAGAAGGTGCCTTCTTTGGGGTAAATGGAAACGACCTCAAGCTGATTGGATTCACCGTTCAAGCGTTTGGTTTCTTGTTCCACCACCAGGTTTTCATACATCACGGCCGCAGAGAGATAAGAAGGGCCACGCTCAAACATGCGATTGGCAAAGAAGCCGGTGCTGATGCCGTAATGGATGATGCTGGACTGCACATCGCTGACGAAGGACAGCATGTCCGGGTTGCTTAAGTCGCTCAGGGTTAATCCGCGCTGCTTACCCAGACCGGCATAGATCTGCGCGATGATGGCAGAATAGCCGCTGTTGCTGTAATCGGGGTGGGTGTGACCAAATTTGAAGCTTCCCCATTCGGGGTATCCATAGGCGGCCCAGCCTTCTTTTGAGATGGATAGCTCTGCAATATCCTGCCAACCGATGGGTTTATTGGGCCATCCCAAAACTTCGGCCATGGGCTTCCACATCGCAATAACGATGGGGGATAGCACCAGGTCTTTGGGGCTGCCAACGATCAGATCATCGCTGTGGGTCTTCTTCCATTCAGCATTGGCCTGAGGCATATAGATGGAGGAAGCCGGGCTCCACACTACCGGTTGTTCGGTCTGATTCACGATCGCGCGCATGGATTCGATCGATCCCATTGGGGTGGCTTGAATCTCGATGACCGCGCCGCTGCTGGTCTTTTGATTGGATTTGTTGAATTCTTCAACGAGCGGGTCAATCCAACTCTGCTTTTCAGAACCATAGATCATGGGAACGACCACTTTGCTTGTCAAAAGATTGCCGCAGGCTGAAAGGAGGGTAGAAGTTAACAAAAATAGGATGAGTAATGCAGAAGCTGTCTTTTTCATAAATACCTTCTTATGGTTGAACGTTTCGTGACCAAAATTCCAAAAGCGTGTTCAAAGTGTTTCCGTCCGGAATTTCTACCTGAGGCGGCAGCGTAACCTGAACGCCATTGTTTTTGTAGATGGATAACGGGCTGGTAGGAGAGTCAAGCGGAATGGCTGGGTCAACCGGCCTGAACCCATATTTATCCAACGCCAGTTGCTGAATTTCAGGACTAAGCAGATAATCCAAAAAGATCTTTGCCGCCTGTGCCTGTTCATCGCTGACCCAATCGGCGTTCAAGATGCAAAAAGGATGATCGCTTAAGATCGTGGCTGGAGGATAGTAAAGCTTCAGTTCGCCATAGCGCCCGGCGGCGTTTTGCAGGTTCTCGATGGCAGTAGCTTCATAGACGGCCACCATGTCGTACATGCTGGGGCCATAGGCGATGATCTCTTTCATATAAGTGCCGGTGCTGTCACCGAAAGAGGAGATTGAGTTTTCCAGTTCAAGAATCCAGGCTTGATAGGCCGGGTTGGCTAAAATATCCGATTCGGTCAGCCCGCTGGTTTTTCCGTAATAGCTGTAGGTCATTAAAAGCAGGGTCATAAAGCCGCTGTTCGATTTCAGCGGGTTGGTGTGCCCGAATTTCACATATCCCCATTCAGGGTGTCCGAGCGTTTGCCATCCTTGCGGGTCTACCTCGGCATCGTGGATTTGCTTCCAGATGTTAATTGAAGGCCGATTCCCCCAAAGCACCTCTGCCCGATCAGACCAGGCGGCCACGACCAACGGTGTGCTGAAAACCGATTCGCACTGCCCATCGCGGCTGGCAGGGATGATGCTTGCGCCAAACTTGGCCCGCGATAGTTGATCGAGAATGTTGATCTGCAAATTGCTGGCCGGGCTGATCATCACCGGTTTGGAATTGCCATCCAGAATATCTATATACATTTCACGTGAGCCGGTTTCGGACAGGTTGATCTGGATGGGATGTCCATTCACCGTTTTGTGAAGATCATTGAATCGCTCAACAGCTTCGTTGATCCATTCTTCTTTCTCGGTCGAGTAAACGATATTCAGTTCAATGGGTGTCGGGGGAGGCAGTAACAGGTCTCGCAATGGAGCCTTGGTATAGCTGCGAATTAATGGAGAAAAGAGGGTGGTAATGAACAGGCTGACGGCGAAAAGTGAGAATACTCCAAAAAGAATCCAGTTGTGTTTGGGCGTGTACATTGATAACCTTGGTAAAACCCAGTATAAAGTTCTTATTGTAAAAATAACATATCCACTTGGTCGGGGGATTAATGAAACGTTAACAAGAGGTTAACGTTAATCATTACGAATCAAACTGAAATACGTTAAGCTACTCGGATGCGATTCAAAACGAGTGGACGGCAGTTCCTGGATTATCGTTAAATGGGTAGAAGTATGTAGAGAAGAGAGAAGGTTATTTCTTGCGATTTCTTTTTGGACTGGTCTGTAATGAGAAATGTCTCTCGCCAGAAGTTTCCCCTTCATTACATGAATAAAGGATCAACAAGATCTGGGCTGGTTTCTTGGTCTTGTTTTCCCAGCAGTGCGGCAAAGGGGCTTTAAAGACTAACGAATCGCCAGCTTCCAAGGTGAATTCTTGTTGCTCGACCTCATAGTGGATGGAGCCGCTCAAACAATAGACGAATTCGAGCCCGGTATGCACGATCATCTGATCGCCACTGCCCATGCCCGGCTGCAGGGTGACGACAAACGGTTGGATTTCAGTGGCAGAGAGGTCTTTACCCAGATTTTGCATCTCGGTACTACCAAAGAATTGGCCGGGGCGTTGACTGGCGGGCGTAAAAACGATCTCTTTTTCGACCGGGTCTGAGGCAAAAAAAGCAGCAATTGGCACGGCAAGCGCCTGTGCCAACTGCTGTAAAGTGCTGACTGAGGGCGATGACTTGCCGTTCTCGATCAGGCTTAATGTGTTGATGTTCAGATCACTGCGTTCTGCCAAAGCTCGTAAAGAGAATCCCCTCTGTGTTCGCAGATCTTTTAGCCTCGCGCCAACCATGAGGTCGGCAGAAGGGGACTCGGGCGAACTGTTGGGTGCGGCAGTGTTTTGATTCACATTATTATTCAACCACAAATTCGACAGGAGTCAAATTGTGTACGTTATCAGAAATCGGGCAGCGGGCATCAACATCGCGGATGAAGGCTTCTTTTTCTTCCTGGCTCATGTCGGCATCCACTTTGGTGTGAACACGAATGCTCTGAAAACCGGGGCGAACCGCAGTGCTTTTGCCCATCAAAACGTCGGTGTCCAACTCCCCTTCCACATGGCACTCGATCTTGCGAACCGGCAGTTGTCGCTGTTTGGCAACGATGTGGCCAATGGTGACAATGCATCCGGCCAGAGAAACGAACAGGTACTCAAGCGGGGTAGGGCCGGCATCGGTGCCGCCCCCGGCGGGGGGTTGGTCAACGATTGCAACGTGCTGGCGAGATTTTGTTTCGATCTTGAAACCATCTACTTGTACTGCATCAACGCTTACTAATTTGATTGCCATAATGCTCCTCTTTGTTTTTTTTAAATCTATACCAAAATTATAGTTTGGAAAAATGAAAATAAGCTAAAAATGTACCAATAAAACGGTATATTTTTCACAAATTAAGCAAAATTCAACCAAAATGATGAGATTGGCTTCATCCGCCAGAAGGAAACAAATGCGTTGGCAAAGTTTGATAGTTTTTTAAATGCGGTTTGTGATAAAAATAAACCACCTTATAACAAACGAATTCTTTCTTTTCGGTAGGGATGAATATGAAATTTTATCAACTCACAATTGAAGAGCGACTCAACTATCTGGCCGTGCAGGCTGGGCTGATAGACGAAGAACAGAAGATCTTATTGGGCAGTGGCGCCCTGCAGGCTGAAGCAGCGGATCACATGGTAGAAAACGCAGTGGGGGTCTTGCATTTGCCCCTTGGAATCGCTCAGAACTTTGTCGTCAATGGGCGTGAGGTGCTGGTACCGATGGCGATTGAAGAACCTTCAGTGATCGCCGGGGCTTCTTTCATGGCAAAGCTGGCGCAGGCGGCTGGTGGATTCACGGCTTCAGTGGATGCTCCCCTGATGATCGGGCAAATTCAACTGCTGGATCTGGCTGATCTCGACCAGGCCGAAGCACGCATCCAGGCCGGGAAAGAGGAACTGCTCAACTCGCTACGGGGCTTGAACCCGCAACTGGAAAAACTGGGTGGCGGCCCGCAAAACCTGGAAGTGCGCCGGATCCCCGCATCGGCCGTCGGGGCTTTCCTTGTGGTGCATCTCATTTATGATGTGCGCGATTCGATGGGTGCCAATGCGGTGAACACAGCCGTGGAGCGCCTGGCTCCCAGGCTCGAATCACTGACTGGTGGACGGGCGCATTTGCGCATCCTTTCCAACCTGGCCGACCGCAGGCTGGCGCGCGCCCAGGTGACCATTCACACAGCCGATCTGGCCTTCGGGGAATACAGCGGCGAAAAAGTGCGCGATGGCATCATTGAGGCCTGGGCTTTTGCTGCCGCAGACCCCTATCGGGCGGCCACGCATAACAAGGGCATTATGAACGGTATTGACGCGGTGGTGCTGGCCACCGGCAATGATTGGCGCGGGGTTGAAGCCGGCGCCCATGCCTACGCGGTCAAGAATGGCCGCTACACCTCGCTCAGCACCTGGGGCAAAGATGATGCCGGCAATCTGACGGGCTCGCTTGAAATGCCGTTGGCTGTCGGGACGGTCGGGGGAGCCACACAGGTGAATCCCACTGCGAAGGTCTGTCTAAAATTGATGGGGGTGAAGTCGGCACAAGAATTGGCCGAGATCGTCGTCTCGGTTGGGCTGGCACAAAATCTGGCTGCCCTGCGCGCGCTGGCAACCGAGGGCATTCAAAAAGGGCACATGGCCCTGCATGCCCGTCAGGTTGCCATCGCGGCCGGGGCAAGCAGTGACCAGGTGGATCGCCTGGCCGAGCAGATGGTGCAGGAAAAGGCCATTCGACCCGACCGTGCCGCAGAGATCCTGGCAGAGTGGAAGAAGTAAACTGCTAAATGACGTTTATTTCAGCGTGAGTGTGTAATCTTAACTTGCGTGAATGACTGCGCCGCAGAAACCACATTCTGCGCTGTTGCTGTCTACCCAATCTACTTCGTCGCTGCGCAGGGGAGCGCCGCACTGCGGGCAAGTGGCAGGCAGCATGCCCCGTTGCTGAACAGCGCCGGCGGTTTTGCCAGGCATCGGCTCACTGCTTTTGGGGGATTGCTTGTGGCTGGCGAAACGGCTTTGGAATTGACTGGCGCGTTCGCTCATCCCTAAGCGGTTGAATATGGAGAGTGCCTTCTGCGCGTGTTCGTCCGCGAGTGATTGATTGCCCGCGGTCAGCCAGGTGTGGGCGGCGCGCGCGTGCAGATTGCCCGCCTGCCGGGGATGGTTGAGCCGTTCAGCTTCGTTGGCCAACTTGCTGTAAAGCTCGGCTGCCTGGGCAGGCTGCCCGCTGGCCAGCAGCTCTTCGGCATGGTTCATTTCAAGGGCGAGGGCGTTTTGTGCCATCGGGCGGACGATCATTCTGCGTAGGGGTCGGCGGAACATGGGAACACCTCAGTTCTATGAATAAATTGAGCCTCTTAACAACTCAATTATATTCCGCTCCAGTGGAAGAAAACGCATTAAAAATCCAGGTGCAAAAGCAAAAAAATAGAGCGGGGATTCCGCTCTATTAAGCATTTCAAAAAAACAGACCTATTCTTCGGTGATCGCGGCCGCTTTGAGGATCTTGCCGTTAAGCGGGTCGATCTGCCAGTGGTAGCTCGCATCCTCCCGTTTATTGGCCGGGAAGAAATACAACTCGTCCGGCTGCTCACTGGTCGGGAACTCGAAGTTATACACAAAGACCGGGTCGTTGTTTTTGTCACTGCTGATATCGCAACTGACATCTTCGAGATATTCGAGCGGTGTGCCGTCCACCACAATATAAGCTTCCATGAGAAATAGTTGGGCGACTTGCATGGCTTGCATAAAATCGGCTTTTTCGCCGGCTTTGTTCTTCTCGGGGACCATGAGCATTTTTACCAGTGTGTTGCCGTTTTCGGCAACGGTCACTTCTTGCAGCGAGTAGGCAAATCGGTAATCCTGCACATACATGTCGATCGCCTTGCTGCTCTTCTGGCATCCGGTCAGGGTGCCTAAAAGGGTAACTAAAACAAAACTGAGCACAATGGCTCGAATGACACGTTTATTCATGGCTGCATTCTCCTAAGGATGGTTTGTGATGTCGTGACCATTCTAAGAGGATTCGCCGCAAAAATGGTGTGCAGTCTGCACACTTTTACAGGCTTCTGGTCGAATGAGAATCTAACAACTGCGCTTTTCAAAGAGATTGGGTAAAAAAGAACGCAACCAGAGTTGTGACTCGTTTCTTCAAGTAAAATTAATAAACTGACAGGTGAGCACCGGATTTGAACGTACACTTAAACGATTGTGCAGGATGGGAGGAAAAGTGACAATTATTTGCCATACCTTGTTTGGCATAGAAAAAGAAATCCCAATTCAAGAGTTGGTATTTCGGCCCAGTGCCTATGGGATCATCCAGCACCGAAATCGTTTGCTGCTCCTGAAAATGCATAATACAGGGGCTTATTGCCTGCCGGGTGGGGGAATTGAGCTTGGAGAGAAAATAGAGGAGGGATTACGACGCGAAATTCGTGAGGAAGCAGGCATCGAGGTGGAAGTCAAGCAGCTTGTTCATTTTCGCGAGGATTTCTTTTATTATGACCCAACTGGGAATGCTTTTCATGGTTTGATGTTTTTCTACCTGTGCACTCCATTAACGTATGATCTGTTATCTGATAATGAAGTACAAGATGAAGAAGCCGAGATGCCGCGCTGGGTGGAGATTGATGCATTAAAACCGGATGATTTTTTCAATGATGGGACAAACATAATGGATGCGTTGACTAAATATTAAATGACTCCTGCTCTTTGGCAAACACTGATGAAAAAATCAATCAATTTTTGATGACATATTCTTACTGAAACAATTTATAAGCTTGACTTAACATAATGTGAGGGTGCCGTGGGCAAAATTCAAAACATAGCAAAAGAGGAATATGTTCGTGACCAATACCGAAGCACAAAAAACTTGGACGTGCGAATTCAGGTGCACCAAAAATTCAGTATTAATAAAGTTGGTTGGCAACGCTGGCTTTTTGAGCAGATGGAAATAGGCCCAAACTCGCAAATACTTGAATTGGGCTGCGGTATGGGAAATTTGTGGAAGGAAAACGTTGAACGCATACCAGTCGGGAGTGCAATTACAGTATCAGACTCTTCAAGCAAAATGGTAGAAAAGACAAAGCACAACCTTGAAAAATCCCTACCGAATTTCAAATTCAAAGTAATTGACATTACGGCAATACCATTTGATGTGGATCAATTTGATGTTGTTATTGCTAATCATATGCTCTACCATGTTCCAGATAAATTGAAAGCACTTTCTGAAATAGCCCGGGTAATAAAACCAACCGGACGCTTTTTCGCCTCAACAATTGGTAAAAACCATTTACACGAAATTGGAGAATTGTTAACCAAATTTGATGCAGCTCTCGCTTCTTGGACAGATTTTTCATCTGAATCGTTCACGCTTGAAAACGGTAGCCAAATCCTTGCCAACCATTTTCGAGAAATCAAGATCAAACGATACATAGATGCACTTGAGATTACGGATGCTGATATGCTGACCGATTACATCCTTTCGGGGCGATTAAGCCTAACCCCAGCTCAAAGTGATGAATTGCGAAAATACATTTATAAGATTTTTACTGAGAAGCACCATAAGTTTTTTGTTACAAAGGATTCAGGCCTGTTTCAGGCAAGTGATTTAATTTCAAAATAAATGATTTACATTTCCCACGTTAGCCCAAAGCATTGACAAATTCCTCAACCGTGCTAGAATTGCACCCATTATGAAATCAGTTTCTTCTCAGTTACGCGCTCGACGACAGCTGCCCACTTCTGTCCAAGAAGGTTGGGAGCTTTCGCGTTGTGTTTCTGTAGAGGCATAGTAGACCACTAGCAATCTCACATTGAACTCAAACAGCTCTCCTTCTTGGAGGGCTGTTTTCGTTTAACTCATTTTCAGTTGGCACCATCACAAGGAGCAATAATTATGTCACCTCAAGAAAAACCCGCTATCAAAAAAGTCGTGCTCGCCTACTCAGGCGGATTGGACACCTCGATCATCGTGCCCTGGCTCAAAGAGAACTATGGCTGTGAAGTCGTTTGCTTTTGCGCCAATGTGGGGCAGGGCGATGGTGAACTGGTCGGCCTGGAAGAGAAGGCCCTCAAAAGCGGCGCCGTGCAGTTGATCGCATTGGATCTGCGCGAGGAACTGGCCAAAGACTACATCTTCCCGCTGCTCAAATCCGGCGCAGTCTATGAGCACAAGTACCTGCTCGGTACCTCGCTGGCCCGTCCGCTCATCGCCAAGAAGCTGGTCGAAGTGGCCCATCAGGTGGGTGCGGACGCTGTGGCGCATGGGGCCACCGGCAAAGGCAATGACCAGGTGCGCTTTGAACTGACCGTGATGGCCCTTGACCCGCGCCTCAAGATCATTGCTCCCTGGCGCGAATGGAACATCCGCTCGCGCGAAGACGCCATTGCCTATGCCGCCAAGCATAATGTGCCCGTCACTGCCACCGTCAAATCGATCTACAGCCGTGATGCCAACCTGTGGCACCTTTCCCATGAAGGCGGCCTGCTGGAAGATCCCTGGAACGAGCCCGAAGAAAGCATGTTCCAGATCAGCACTTCACCCGAAAACGCCCCTGAAACCCCGGAATATGTGGAGATCGAATTCGTCAGCGGCGAGCCGGTGGCTGTCAACGGCAAGAAGCTCAGCCCGGCCCAGGTGGTCAGCGTGCTCAATGCCATCGGCGGTACCAACGGTATCGGCCGCGTGGATCTGGTGGAGAACCGCCTGGTGGGCATGAAGTCGCACGGGGTGTATGAGACTCCCGGCGGCACGATCTTGATGCAGGCGCACAAAGACCTCGAATCGCTGGTGCTCGACCGTCAGACCGTGCAGTTCAAGCAGATTGCCGCTCTCAAATATGCCGAACTGACCTACGATGGCATGTGGTTTACCCCGCTGCACGAGGCCATCGATGCATTTGTAGACAGCACGCAGGGTCCGGTCACCGGAATCGTGCGCCTCAAACTTTACAAGGGCAACATCATCAGTGCCGGCATCAAAAGCCCCTTCAGCCTTTACCGTGAAGACTTTGCTACTTTTGGTCAGGAAGATGTTTATAACCAGCAGGACGCCGTCGGTTTCATTCATCTCTTTGGGCTCAGCCTCAAGGTGCGTGCCCTCAACGGGTTGCCCATCTCAGGCATGGATATGCCCAAGCCCGATTATTCGCGCTTCAAACGGGATTAGCAGGAATTTGTTACAGGAGGATTGCTATGACTTTATGGGGCGGACGGTTTTCGAGCAAACTGGATGAGATGGCCTGGCTGTTGAACAGTTCTTTGCCGGTGGATAAACGCCTGGCGCTGCAGGATGTGAAGGGCAGTCAGGCCTGGGCGAACGGGCTGCTGCAGGCCGGGGTGCTGACCGCCAAAGAGGCCGCCGCCATTCAGGGCGGGCTGATGGCGATCAATTACGAGTTCGAGAATGACAGTTTTGTCTTTCTCGACTCTGATGAAGATATTCACACGGCCGTTGAACGTCACCTGGGCGAACTGATCGGCCCGGTGGCCGGCAAACTGCACACCGGCCGCAGCCGCAACGATCAGGTGGCTACCGATTTTCGCCTCTGGATGCTGGAAGCGCTACCCGGCTTGAACGCTGCCTTGCAGCAATTACAGGCTACGTTGGTGCAGGTAGCCGAGCGCAGCCAGCCGGTGCTCATGCCCGGTTACACCCATCTGCAGCGCGCCCAACCGGTAACGCTGGCCCACTGGCTGCTTTCATTTTTTTGGATGCTGCAGCGTGATCTGGATCGTCTCACCGATCTGCGTGACCGGGTGGCAGTGCTGCCCTTAGGCTGTGGGGCGCTGGCCGGCACCTCCTTTGCCATCGACCGTGACGACCTGGCCCTGGAATTGGGCTTTGATGCCCCGGCCCCCAACAGCCTGGATGCGGTTTCAGATCGTGATTTTGCCGCCGAATACCTTTTCTGTGCAGCCATGATCGGCACCCATCTGAGCAAGCTGTCTGAATCAATGGTACTGTTTTCTTCGCAGGAATTCGGCTTTTTTGAGCTTTCTGACGCCTTCTCCACCGGCTCCAGCTTGATGCCGCAAAAGAAGAACCCCGACCTCTTTGAGCTGGCCCGCGGCAAGAGCGGCTCACTGATCGGCTTGCTCACCGGCATGCTGGTGACCCTCAAAGGGCTGCCCTCTACTTATGACAAAGACCTGCAAGAAGATAAGGCCCCCGTCTTTGCCGCCACCGATACGCTGTTGGCAATCCTGCCTGTGCTGGCGGCAGCCATCGAGACCATGACGGTGAAGCCACAGAAGATGCGGACGGCCATCGACGCTTCGATGATGGCCACCGATCTGGCCGATTATCTGGTAAACAAAGGGGTTCCCTTCCGCGAGGCACATGCCATCGTGGGCCAGGCTGTGCGCCTGGCTGCCGAGAAGGGAGTCTCTCTGAATGAACTACCATTGACCGACTGGCAGGCACTGGGGCCATTTGAGGCCGATGTCAGCACGGTGTTCGACCCGCTCACCTCGGTCAATCGCCACACAGCAGTTGGCGGCACGGCACTCGAATCAGTAAAAAAACAACTACAACAAACACAAACCATCCTACAAGGAGTTTCAAAATGAGCAACGTAAATTGTCCCGAATGTGAAGCCGAAATTACCCTGGAAGCCACCAGTGAAGTGGGCGAAATCTTGATTTGCCCCGATTGTGGCGTAGACCTTGAGATCACTTCGCTTGACCCGGCCAGCGTGGACCTGGCGCCGATGGAACAGGAAGACTGGGGCGAGTAATGTCGTCGTACAGACTGAAAGCCGCAGAGGAGGGCCTCGTATGACTCAGCCAAGACTGCATATCGGTGTGCTTTTTTCTCGCGTGCGCGTGGAAGAAAAGTGGATCTTCGGTGCCCTCGAAAAACGTGCCGTCGATTATGAACGCCTGGATGACCGCGAGATCCGCTTTGACCTCGAAGACCCGCAACCCTGGCAAAGTTTTGATGTGGTACTTGAACGCAGCATCGGCTACACCAACGGTCTTTACTCGCTGCGCATGCTCAACGCCTTTGGCGTGCCCACGGTGAACACTGCCAGGGTGGCCGAAATCTGCGGCGACAAGCTGGTGACCAGTGCCGCTCTGGCGGCCGCCGGTGTGCCCCAACCGCATACGGTGACGGCTTTTTCACCGGAGGCGGCTCTGACAGCCATCGAAGAAATGGGCTATCCGGTGGTGCTTAAACCCATCGTCGGTTCCTGGGGTCGCCTTCTGGCCAAGATCAATGATCGGGATGCGGCTGAAGCCATCGTTGAGCACAAATCCACCCTGGGTTCGGTGCAGCATTCCATTTTCTACATTCAGGAATACATTGCCAAGCCCGGGCGCGACATCCGCGCCATTGTGGTGGGCGACCGGGTGCTGACCGCCATTTACCGCAAATCGGAGCACTGGATCACCAACACGGCCCGCTCCGGCGCAGGGGAACTTTGCCCCATCACCCCAGAGATCGAGGCGCTTTGTCTTAAAGCTGCGCAGGCGGTCGGGGGTGGCATTCTGGCCATTGACCTCTTTGAGCACCCCGAAAAAGGCATGCTGGTCAATGAGATCAACCACACGATGGAGTTTCACACGGCCCAGCCTGTCAGCGGCGTGGATATTGCCGGCGAGATCGTCAATTATGTGATCGAAGCGGGCAAGGCCGGCAGCTTGTGAGCGGTGAACTGGAAAGGAACTTGAAATGTTAAGTGTTTCGATTGTCGGTGGATCAGGCTATGGCGGCGGGGAACTGTTGCGCCTGCTGCTGGCACACCCAGAAGTAGAAGTTAAGCAGGTGACCTCGCGCTCTCATTTAGGTGAGTACGTTTACCAGGTGCACCCAAATCTGCGCAAACGCACCATGCTCAAATTTTGTGATCCGGCCAGCCTGGAAGCGGTGGATGTGCTCTTTTTGGCGCTGCCTCACGGCGAGGCGCAAAAAAAGATCGATCATTACGCCGCTTTGGCAGGCAAGATCATCGACCTTTCAGCCGATTTTCGCCTTGCAGATGCCGAAACGTATGAACACTGGTATCACCAACCGCACGCTGCCCCTGAATGGCTGGGCAAATTTGTTTATGGGCTGCCTGAACTGCACCGCAGCGAGATGATCGGCGCCAGCTACATCAGCGGGGTGGGCTGCAACGCCACTGCCGGCAACCTGGCTCTCATGCCGTTGGTGCAGGCTGGGCTGGTGGAACTGGATGCCCCGGCCATTCTCGAGATCAAGGTGGGGTCTTCAGAGAGCGGCGCGGAAGGGAACGCCGGCTCAAACCACGCCGAGCGCGCCAACGTGGTGCGCACTTTTTCAGTCTTTGGGCACCGCCACACGGCTGAGGTCATTCAAGAGATGGGCATGCCGCATGTCTCCCTCACCATGACGGCAGTCGATCTGGTGCGCGGCGTGCTGGCGACTGCTCATGCTCAGGTCAAGACGGGTGTCACCAACAAAGACCTGTGGAAAGCCTATCGTACCGCAGCCAATGAGAATCCTTTTGTTCGCCTGGTCAAAGAGCAGCGTGGCATCTATCGCGTGCCTGAGCCCAAGGTGGTCATCGGCTCGAACTATGCCGACCTGGGTTTTGAGCTGGATGAAGCCAGCGGGCAGGTGGTCTCGATTTGCGCCATCGATAACCTGATGAAGGGCGCTGCCGGCACGGCAGTGCAATGCTTAAATGTAAGCATGGGCTGGGACGAGACAACCGGCCTGGATTTCGCCGGACTGCACCCACTTTAAAGGAGAGAATCGGACGATGAATTCAACAATCGTGGTCAAACTGGGGGGCACGGAGGGTGTTGATTTTTCTGCCATCTGTGCGGATGCAGCCGCGCTGCTCAAAGAGGGCAAACACCTTGTCTTTGTGCATGGTGGCTCCGCTGAAGCCAATGCGCTGGGAACGGCTTTGGGTGTACCGCCTCGCTTCATTACATCTCCTTCGGGCTACACCTCGCGCCACACCGACCCCCAGACGATGGAAATCTTTCTTATGGCGGTCAACGGCAAGGTGAACTCTCTGCTTACCGAGCAGTTGCACAAGCTGGGCGTAAATGCCTTTGGCTTGAGCGGATTGGATGGCAGTTTATTGGTGGCCGTTCGCAAAGACGCGGTACAAAGTGTTGAGAATGGCAAGCGCAAGATCATCCGTGATGATTACACCGGCAAAATTGAAAGGGTTAACCTGCCTCTGCTTGAGATGCTGCTTGCAGCGGGTTATTTGCCGGTGATCGCGCCGCTGGCAGTTGGGCAGCAGGGGGAGGCTCTCAATGTGGACGCCGATCGTGCGGCAGCCATGATCGCCGGGGCGTTACAGGCTGAGACCCTGCTGCTGCTCACGGCTGTTCCGGGCTTGCTGAAAAACTTCCCGGATGAAACCAGCCTGATCGGGTCGCTCACTAAAGAGCAACTGCCCGCCGCGCTTGAAATGGCGCAGGGCCGCATGAAGAAAAAAGTGCTGGGCAGCGAAGAGGCCTTGAACATGGGCGTGGGCAGGGTCATCATCGCCGATGGTCGCGTGGCTGACCCCATCAGCAATGCGCTTAAAGGTGCAGGCACGGTCATTCAAGGACGGAAAGTGTGAGATGATGGATTTTATCGAGATGGAGGCCAGACACACCTCTGGCGTTTATGCCAAGCAACCGCTCGTGTTCGTGCGCGGGCAGGGGGCAATGCTCTATGATGAGAGTGGAGAAGCTTATTTGGATTGTTCTGCCGGACATGGGGTGGCCAATTTGGGCCATGCACATCCCAAAGTGGCTGCGGCAGTGGCAGCACAGGCCGGCAGGCTGATCACCCTCTTTGAGACTTTTCCAAACGATCAGCGTGCCCTGCTGATGGAGAAGATCACCGCTCTAGTGCCCGGCCTGGATCGGGTCTTCTTCTGCAATTCGGGCACCGAAACGGTTGAGGCGGCTTTCAAATTTGCCCGCCTTTCGACCGGGCGTACCGGCATCCTTGCCACCATGCGCGGATTTCACGGCCGCACGATGGGGGCACTCTCGGCCACCTGGAACAAAACTTACCGTGAACCGTTTCTGCCCTTGATCCCAGGGGTCAGCCATGTACCCTATAACAATTTGGCGGCGATGGAGAAAGTCATCAACGAAACCACAGCGGCCGTCATTTTAGAGGTGGTGCAGGGAGAGGGCGGGGTATACCCGGCCGATGCCGATTATCTATTGGGGGTGGAAAAGCTTTGTTGTGACCGCGGGGCCTTGCTCATTCTCGACGAGGTTCAGACCGGCTTTTGCCGCACCGGCAAGATGTTTGCCTGCCAGCATTACGGCATCACGCCCGATCTGCTTTGCTGCGCGAAATCACTGGCGGGTGGGCTGCCGATTGGGGCAGTGCTCTTCGGTCCTCGGGTGCAGCACTTGACCCCGGGCACACACGGCTCCACCTTCGGAGGCAATCCGTTGGTTTGCGCGGCAGCATTGGCCAGCCTGGATGTGATGGAAGAAGAAGGTCTGGCCCAGCAGGCTGCTGAAAAAGGAGCTTATTTGCTGGCAAAGTTGAAGGCGATTCAATCGCCCCTCATTCGTGAAGTGCGTGGCCTGGGGCTGATGGTCGGTATTGAGCTTAAGCAAAAAGCGGCTCCTTACCTGAAGGAATTGCAAAAACAGCACATTCTGGCCCTCAACGCCGGCATGAGCGTGATCCGTCTGCTGCCGCCGCTGGTGATCACTTATGACCAGTTGGATCATTTGGTTGCCGTCCTGACAGAAGTGCTGCAAAACGAGATTGCGGATTAATGATGACGAGCGAAACTTTACTGGGTTTGGTTCAGCATTACAGCCCCTCCGGTCAGGAAGAAGGTGCCGTCCGCTGGCTGGTGCAGCACATGACCTCACTAGGGTATAACTCGGCTTTTGTGGATGAAGCAGGCAATGCCGTTGGCCTGCGTGGGCAGGGGCCACAACAGATCATTCTGTTGGGGCATATCGACACTGTCGCAGGCGAGATTCCGTTGCGTGTAGAAAACGATGTGCTCTATGGCCGCGGCGCTGTGGATGCCAAGGGGCCGTTGGCCTGTTTTGTTGATGCTGCCTCACAAATGACAGTGCCGGCAGGCTGGCAGATCGTGGTTATCGGCGCGGTAGGCGAAGAGAGTGATTCACGCGGAGCTTATTTTGTTCGTGACCACTATCGGCCCGTTTATGCCCTCATTGGTGAACCCAATCACTGGCATCGCGTGGCACTTGGGTATAAAGGCTCTGTGCAAGTGCAAGTAACCGTGCGCCAGGGCGTGCAGCATTCCGCCGCTGCCGGGCAAACGGCCAGTGAAGTGGCGGTAGAACTCTGGCAGAAAATAATGCGCTTTACCCGCCAATATAACGCTGAGAAAACAAAGCTGTTTGAACAACTTCAATCTTCCTTGTTGGGTATTCAGTCGGGGCAGGAGAGTTTCACCAGTTGGGCGTGCCTGCGCATCAACACGCGTTTACCGCTGTCATTTAGCTCTCAGCTTTGGTTGAGCGAACTTTCCATCCTTGCAGCTGGGGCTGAGGTGAGTGTGGTGGGCAACCCGATCGAAGCCTGGGTTTGTGAAAAAAATACCCCACCGGTGCGCGCATTTTTGGCTGCCATCCGTGAACAGGGGGAAAGTCCGGCCTTCGTTTACAAGACGGGGACGGCCGACCTGAACATCGTGGCGCCGGCATGGAACTGCCCGGCGCTGGTTTACGGCCCGGGAGATTCGGCGCTGGATCACACACCAAATGAGCACCTTTCACTGCAAGAATATGAGCGGGCAGTGACTGTGGTGAAGGAAGCTTTGACGCGGTTAATGAAATAGCAAGCAGGTGAAGAAGGGGAAAACTTCTGCTTGCATTTGATCGTATTTTTGCTAAAATAAACTCTGTAAACGAATTTAGTTTATGGAGTTTCCACTTTGACGACAACTGAAGAATTGTTTCGTGAGGCGATGAACCTGTATTACGAAAAAGGCGGCAAGTTCACTATGGATGAACTGGCGGCCCGTTTGGGCATCAGCAAGAAGACCCTTTACGAACTGGTGCGCTCGAAAGAGGAACTGGCTGTGCAGTTGGTGGAGTATTACTTTGCCGGTGTGAACGAATTGCAGAACGCTGTTCATTCAGATGGCTCTTTGAATCCGGTGGAAAAACTCAAAAAATTGCTGTGTGCCACCCCGGATCTGCCCATGCGCAAATATCACCTGCAAGAGCTCAAGTTGAGCTTTCCGGCGGCCTACCGGTTGCTGGATGAGCATCTGCGCCAGGGCTGGGAACGCACCCTAGCCGTGATGGACGAAGCCAGGGCAGCGGGGATGATTAAGGACATTGATCACGCACTGTTCAGCAAGATCTACGCCGCCTCCATCGAAGATATGTTGATGGACAATGACGTGAATACGGACCTCACTTTCAGACAGAAGCAGGAGCAGTTGGTTGAAATCCTCCTGTTTGGAATCTGCAACTAACTTGCCACTGGGTGGAGTTTACTTTTGTAACTCCCATTCAAAAAAACTATATCCATATTTCCAAGAGCAGAAAGGGTCACCGGCGATGAAAAAAGATCAGCCTAAAGAGAAGAGCACAAAAAAACGAAAAGGACATATTTTTGGATTTGTCCTGCTGGGACTGTTGGCGGTTGCCGCAGTGGCCTACGTGATATTCTTTGTCCCGTTTGGTCGCTATGATTTCTCGGCCGCAGCTACCACCCAGGCCAATGAAGGAGGGGATCTCGAATACGATGCTCCCCTTGATCCCGGCAGCCCCTGGCCAAAGTTCCGCGCCAATATGTTGCAAAATGGCCGCTCCCCGGTTCAGCCAGTCGCGAACGATAAAACGCCCTGGAGCTATCGCACCGGAAAAGGCATTTTTTCATCCCCGGTGGTGGATGGGCAGGGGAACGTCTATATCGGTTCCGCGGATACCTACTTCTACAAGTTCGCTCCTGATGGCAGCGTGCTCTGGAAGGTGAAGACCGGCGGCATCATTGACTCTTCCGCTTTGTTGGATGATGAAGGCCGCGTCTATTTTGGCGCCGGTGACAGTTACGTCTATTGTGTTGATCGTGAATCCGGGCAGGTACTCTGGAAAGCCGCTGCCCACTCGGTTGAAGAGGTCGAAAAGCTCTTTGGCATTAAAACCTATAACGTCAACTGGTTCGAGGGCAATATCGGCATGCTGCCCGATGGCTCTCTGCTGGCCCCGAATGACAATTATTTGCTTTACACGCTCAATCGTGAAAATGGCGAAAAAGGCACCATTTACCCGGCCAATGAGATGATCTGGTCGCTGCCGGCCATCAATACCCATACCGATAAGATCTTTTTTGCCACGGACAACCAGATCCTCAAGAACGTTTACTCGTACGACTATGAAGGCAACCGTCAATGGTTGACGGGCAGCTTTGGCACGGTGGCAGCCACCAGCATGCTGACGAACTACTCAGCCAAAGGGGCTTTACTGGTGGGTGGCTTTGACGGTTTTCTGCGCGCCTTTGCTCAGGATTCCGGCAAGCTGTTGTGGAAATTTGGCACCAAAGACCACATCTACGCCAGCCCGGCACAGCTTTCAAACGGTACTATCATTCAGGGCAGTACCGACGGCACGCTTTACGCCATCAACCCCGATACCGGAAAATCGGTGTGGGAGTTCGATACCCTTGAACCGATCCGTTCTTCACCGGCCGTGGATGGCAACGACAACATCTACTTTGGCAACGGCGAGGGCAAACTGTATTGTATCAACCCGGATGGTACACTGCGCTGGAGTTACCAGCTTATCACCGATGAGCGCAATGACTTGAACGGTTCCCCTGCGTTGGGGTTCGATGGGGTCTACATCGCTGGGGAAAGTGGTGAAGTTTTCTTTGTGCCTTACGATTATCCCCTTAGTGAAGCTGGTAAAGCGGACGAGCGTTCGTATTCGATAGGCGAGAACATGCCCGCGGATGGCGCGCATTTTGTGTTCACCACCTCTTTTGGGGCTCTTGATCTGGTGCCTGCCCAAAGTATCGATGCCAATGAGCCCATCACATTTACCTGGATGCTGCGCCAGAACGGCGACAACGTGCTTTCCGCGTTGGATCGCAATTCGGTCACAGTTGAAATAGCAGGAAATTCCAATTATCGTGTTGAAGTGGGCGCCACCAACAAATTCGTCAATATCGTGCCCAAAGAATACTGGCTGCCTGATGCAAACGGCAACATCACGGTTCATATAAAAGCGGATTACAAAACGAACCTGATGCGCTTTGGGCTTAAATTCTTCGGTGGGTTCAAAGCCGGCTCTATTGACGAGACCTTTACATTTAAAGTGAACACGCCCAGCGGGGTTGCTGATCCGTTCAAAGCCGCACTCGAAGACGCGCAGCAAACAGTGCTGGAGCTTTCTCGATTATCCGCCCCCATCCCTTCGATGCTGCCTTCCTATAATCAGATCGGCTTCGATTCGCTTCACTACCTGGCCGGCGCAGTGGCCAAAAATGCCGCCGGGCAAACCATCGTTTGGGTCATTGAGGGCAAGCTGAACGAGAATAACCGGACGGTGGTGGACCCTCAGGCCATCACGCGCTACCCCCTACTGCTGGACTATAAAGAGGGTCTGGTAACGCTTTCTAATTACGAGGGGTTCAAAACGAAGTTTATTGGTTCCTGGGACATGCCCTTTGCATCTTATCGTCTCAGCGATTCACTGAACACGAGCGGCATTTTCGCACAGGATGCAACGCTTGTTGCCGTGGCCAATTGCGACGAGATCGAGTTTTATGGCATTGGCCTGAAACTGGTGGGCATGAGCGAGTTTAAGACCGGTCAAATGTTCGCGCGCGGCGCCACCCAAATGGGCGTTTGGAATACCGTCTCTGCTCCGGCTGGCGTAGGCGAGATCACGGTCACAAGCAGCGACGATCTGGGAGAGACGCAATTCATTGCTAGTTTCTCTGACACAGCTCTGAGTGCCAATGAACACGTTTACAGCATCATGCTTGTTGGTGATAACGGCAATCCGCTGCCGCTATATTACACCAAAAACACTTCGGTCGAGGCGAACCCTGACGGCACGCTTAAGGCAATTCACCTGACGATCGACAAAGGGGAAGATATTTCTTCATTGCAAACGATCTATGTGTTGGTGGATACTTATCCGGTTTATGTGAGTGAGTAGAAAAAAGTGGGAGCCGAGCAATCGGCTCCCACTTTTGTAGGTAAGAATTATGGCTAACCTTTGCCAACGCCGTGCATGAAAATATCGTAGATCGTTTTGATCTTTTCTTCTGACAGACTATTCGGTTCGCCGCGGCCAGAGGTCAGGTAAGGGTACAAAATTCCCAACAGGGTCCAGGTGGCGATAGCCGGATCAATATCCCGGAAATCGCCCTGCTCAATGCCACGAATAAAAATGGAGCGAATCTTCGAAATAAACTTTTCTTCATAAGAATGATAAAAAGTCATTTTGGCGACTTCGCTCAGTTGTTTGGCTTCTTGTATCTCCAGCACGATCACAGCGCGATCATCCGCCGGTTGATCGAGGACTAACTGAATAAAAGAGTAAAGTTCTTCATCGCCTGCAACATTCTTCGCCCGAATCGCATCCAGCCCTTGTTCGATTTGATTTAAATTCTCGTTCAAAATGGCCAAAAAGAGTTCTTCTTTGTCCTTGAAGTGGTAATAAAGAGCAGGTTTGGTGACCTCCAGTTTTTCTGCGATCTCACGCATTGCCAGCCCGTGATAACCGTGCTCGATAAAAAGCCGTTTGGCGGTGTCCAAAATTTTTTCTCGCATACCTGATTCAAGATTCATGGAAGGTTCTTTCTGCTCTGAGCTAATTGTTTTCTGCGGCCTGATTATTTTGATGGGTAGAAAGCTCCTGTTCACGGTTCTTTAGCCCAAACGTGAGCAGAATCATGATCGCTGCCACGACACCGATCACGCGATAGGCGGCACTGTAACCGGCCACCCCGCCCCCGGCTGAAGTGGCAACCGCTCCTACCAGCGCCGAACTGGTCAATTGCCCGATGCTGGTGAAGATGGCGATCAGCCCCTGGGCAGCGGTGCGGTCTTGGGCGGAAGCTTCATTGAGCATTATATACCGCATGGGTGCTCCAAGCAGTGAAGAAAGTCCCAGCCCGATAACAAAACCGGCAGAGATGAACCCGATCAGATTGCTTGAGATTAACGGGATACTTAAGATCGTCATACCAATGGCTAATAGCAAAGTGCCAAAGAACACCATTCGCTTGGAACCTAATTTGTCCATCATACGACCGACAAAGGGGGAGCCGATCGACATGGCTACGACCACAGGCATGATCAGGTAACTGGCATTATGGGTGTTGATGGTGGGGGACATGGCCGCCACAGCCAGTGCAGGGATGAAAACCAAGCCAGATTCCCCGAGACCGGCGCCGGCAGAAAGGATGCTGGCCAGCTTTGTCTGACGACTTTTGAACAATTTTAGATTAAGCACGGGGTCACTTGCGCGCCGCTCGATGAGTGGGAAGAGAAAGAGCAAGAGGAGGCCTGTCAATAAAAAGGGCAGCACTTCCACCGAGATCAAACTCTTAAAGAAATTGGCTGTATCGATCTGGTTGAGCGCGATTGCAAATGAAGCCAGTAAAATGCTCAATGAAGCAATTCCTGGCCAATCGAAGGGCTTTGTCTGGGCTGCAAGTGAATTGGGCAGCAGGCGTAAACCAAAAACGATCACCAGTATGGCAATCGGGATGTTCACCAGGAAGAGCCATTGCCAGCTAGCCACAGTCAATAATATGCCCCCCAAAATTGGACCAACGATAAAGGCCAGGCCAAAAACAGCCCCGATCAGACCCAAAGCACTGCCGCGTTTCTCGACCGGGAAAGTGTCGCCGATAACTGCGCTGGCCACTGGGAAGATGCCCCCGGCGCTGAGACCCTGCAGTGCCCGCCCCGCTAACAGCACGGCGAAGGAATTTTGGGGCGAGAAGACCACAATTAGTGAGCCCGCTGCAAACAGGGCTACATCCAGCACATAGATGGAACGGCGTCCGAATTTATCGGATAATTTTGACATCAACGGCGTGCCGATTAAATTGAAGAGGATGTAAATGGTAAAGGTCCAGGTGAGCAGGCGGTCGTTAATGCCGAAGAACTTCTGAATGGAAGGTAGCGCAGGAGAAACGATGGCGATATCCAGCGCGCCCATTAAAACGCCTAGAAAGAGTACTAAAAGGATTTGTTTACGTGTTTTGTCGTTCATTTTAAATACTGCTCCTTTGTTAACTTACTGACCGGTAAGTAAACAAATGTTAACCCGAATGATCCGGTTTGTCAATGTGCCAATGCAGATGTCGTGTTGTTGTAGATCAAGGTGGCCTAAAAACAAATTTCTGTTTATTGTGTGACAAAATGGAGGTATAGAGCGAATATATAGATGAATATGAAAAAAGCTATCGCCTATTTCACTGACACCCGAACTGAAACTGCCAATATTGATTGGCAGGCGGCCTATGAGTCGAACATCACTCGGGTCTACCATTTCTTTTGCTATAAGGTCGGGAATATTGACCTTGCTGAAGAGCTGACTGCGCTTACCTTTGAAAAGGCGTGGATGGGCCGCTCCAACTACAACACTGCCAGGGGAGAGATCCGGGCCTGGCTGATGGGAATTGCCCGCAATGTTGTCGCGGATCAATTTCGAAAAAGACAAAATGAGGTGTCACTTGAAAGGGAGTCTGTTCCTGAAGTGGTATTCGACTTTGAAAAGGATATTCAAGAGAAAATGGATTTTCAATACATCTTCTCGGTTTTGCAGACTTACCCGGAACGCGAACGAGAATTAATTGCTTTGAAGTACGGTTCTGAACTGACGAATCGTGAGATCGCCCGTTTGACGGGGATAAGTGAAAGTAACGTAGGGACGATCCTTTCCAGAGTCGTCAAAAAACTGAGAACTGCCTGGGAGATGCACCATGAAAGATAAATTTATGTATTCAAATCGCCCGCCGATCCGACAAACTTTTAAAGATCAGCTTTCACACCGATTATCCGAAATGGATTATGGAGATCGGGATACCAGAAAGGAGAACGCTCAAATGAAACATCCAATCTTTAAACTAGATCGAAAACTGGCCTGGGCATTGCCTGTGCTGGTGCTGGTTATGATCTTTGCTTTTTCGCAGCCAGCCAGAGCAATGGCTTCACAATTTGCAAAATCAATCGCCGGGTTCTTTGTTCAGGAGCAAACGGTCTCACCGCTAGAAGGTCTGGCATTGGGGGAATCAGACGCTTCTACCAATCAGGCAAAGTCTGAAGCTGTGCCAACTGCTCAAATCACTGAGTACGTGGTTCCAACAGCCTCCCTCCCACAGGTGCTTCAAAATCCACCCTTTGACTTGAGTTTGCCGAGCTGGGTGCCAGCCGGTTTTACCTTGAACCAAAACGTTGGGGTTGCCAACTCTGGCGATTGGGTTCTGCTTACCTGGGAAGGCCCTGATTCGAGTGAGATTGAACTCTTAATTGAGAAAGAGTATACGGGCTATGCAATCCCGGCTGGTGTGGATAGCAGTGAAGAAATCTCGATCAATGGCAGCCCCGCCCTGCTTATAAATGGTTTTTGGGATGAGCAGCATCAGTGGGACACAGACCGTAAAATCTCACTGGATTGGGAGAAAGCCGGGCACCACTACCATGTCGACTATACCCAAAGGGATGAGAACAACGTCATTCAGCCAATTCAGAGCGATAAAGAAGAGATAAAACAAAACTTGATCCAAATGGCTGAATCCATCCATTAAAACATTGAGATTGACGGGTGATTTTGATAATTGACTGATGAAGTCATTCGGCGGGCTTGCCCGCCGAACACCCGTATATGGAACCGTTCTTGAAGCTGTATTCTCCTCGCGAAATAATACATAAAAAACAAGACAAAAATTATCCAAATATATTACAATATCTTTGTGCCATTAGCGAAAGGAGAATTCATGGTTCAGGTATGCGAGGTTCAAACTGAAAAGGCAGAACGTCTATTGAAGGCCTTATGCAATCACTTTGCACAAAAGACTACGGCCAGCTACGAAAACGGCCTGGGGCAGGTGATGTTCAGGGGTGGCAAATGCGAGATGCGAGCCGAGAATGGAAAGCTGTTGTTTCACATCGAGGCTCCCGACCCAGGCTTGGTGACTCAACTTAAAATGGTGATGGAAAGCCACTTGCAACGTTTTTCACCTCAGGAGACCTTCGTTTTTAACTGGCAAGAAGCTGCTTGAAACAACATCATAAACGCACTACAGCAGGGATTCGCCAGAATCCCTGCTGTATTTAAAGGAGAAGCACTGAAATTTTTTTTTCGTTGATTTGTGGGTTGCTTAAACGGTCTCTCCAAAATCTTCTCTGAAAGCGGCCGCCAGTTCATTCCCCCAGTTGCCCCGAATAGGAGCCATCCGCCCAAAGAAGAAACGCAGCACCGGCGGTTCTTCAACGAACTTCAGCCCGCCGATCAGCTCGCGGTGGGCAAACAGCCACTTGAGACGATCTACCGTGTATTCGATATGCGAAAGTGTATAAAGCCGCCGGGGCATGGCCAGTCTCACCAGTTCTAGATCAGAAAGCGTGTCTGAACCATCCGCGCCGCGATCGGTAGAAACCGTGCCGCGTTCCATGCCACGCACACCAGACGCAATGTAAAGCGCTGCCGCCAATGCTCCGGCCGGATACTCGGCCTGTGGCACATGGGGCAAAAATCTCATGGCATCTACATGGCAGGCCAGCCCACCCGCAGGTGTGACCACCGGCACCCCTTCCTCTTCCAGGCGGGCCACAAAATATTTGATAAAGTCGGCGGAGCTGCTGGCCACGCTTTGCTCGGTCATTTCACGCATGCCCACTGCCATGGCTTCCACTTCTTTGGTCGACATACCGCCATAAGTGGCAAACCCCTCATACACTGGCAGCCAGGGCAAGATTTGATCGTAAAATTTCTTATTATGGGTGGCGATCAACCCACCGCGCACCATAGTGCTCTTGCGGCCTGACATATAAAAGATATCCACGTTCTTCATCATCTCGCTGATCACTTCACGGATGGTAAAACGAGCAAACTCGAGCTCACGCTGTTGGATGAAATAAGCCTGTTCTGAGATCAAACTGCCATCGAAGACCAGTGGAATGCCGTGTTTTGTGGCCAGTGCTTTTACATCGCGCAGATTCTGCATCGAAAAAGGCTGTCCGCCGATCAGGTTGGTGGTAGCTTCCATGCGTATATAGGGGATGTGCTCCACACCAAACTCTGCTACCGCTTTATCCAGTTTGTGCAGGTCAATGTTGCCTTTAAATGGATTGTCACTGGCAGTTTCGAGTGCATCTTCCCCAAAAAGCTCCAAGACACGGCCGCCTGCCAGATCAATGTGCGCTTTTGAAGTGGTGAAGTGATAATTCATTAACACGACATCGCCGGGCTTTACAAAGGCCTTGGCCAGCAAATGTTCAGCCGCGCGGCCCTGGTGAGCAGGAATCACAAACTCAAAGCCAAGCACCTCGCGTACCGCGTCGGCCAGGCGGTAAAAGCTCTCGCTGCCGGCGTAGGCATCATCTGCCTGCATCATGGCTGCCAACTGTTTGTCACTCATGGCATTGGTGCCGCTATCGGTGAGCATATCCAAAAATACGTCTTTGGTGCGCAACAGAAATGTGTTATAGCCGGCTTCTTCGATGGCGGTGAGACGTTGCCTGCTGGTAGGAAGTTGGGTTTGCTGCACGATCTTGATCTTGTGCATTTCTATGGGAATTACTTTGCCGTTGGATAGTGTGATGTTCATGCTTGTCTATTTCTCCTGTCATAAATTAAATGAATACAAAATCGCAAAACGATCCTGCACAGATCGCCTGAGCGGATTAACGAAAAAGGGGCATTCACGGCTTTAAAAGAGCCGAAATGCCCCTAAACGTAATAATACTGTTGGGAGACTAAGGAAATTTGAACGAAATTACAGCAGATAAAAGCTCACCATAATGAGAGCAATTTTAGCACAAGAATGAAAAACGTGAAGAGGAATACCGTTTTATATCATAAGCAGGCGATGAAATGCAATTTGCCTATTGACTTGGTTTTTTTAAAGTGCTATATTATTCATGTAAACGCTTCCAAAAATAGATGATCACAAAATGTGATCTATAACCACAAAGGCCTGCTTTTGTGGCAGTATAGCTGTGATATTAATGTTTTATTTCTTGTTTTGTCGCCAAATTTCGTAAATTAAGTAAATAAGTACATCGGTACTGGTCTCTGTAGCACAAAAAACTAATCGAGGGTGTAAACGCTTCCAATGAATAAACGAGCTTCGAAAGTGACCATCGTAGATGTGGCAGCCGCAGCCGATGTTTCGTTTGGAACGGTTTCCCGCGTGATTAACAATGATGTGCATGTAAAGCCAGAAACGCGCAAACGTGTGCAAGAGGCGATGGCGAAATTGAATTTTGTCGCCAATCGTCAGGCGCGCAGCCTGGCCGGTGGTAAGAGCAATCTGATCGGTGTGATGGTGCCAGACCTGGGCACTGGGTATATCGGCGAGATCATCCGCGGCATTGATGCTGAATTGGCCGATACCAACTATGATCTGATGCTCTTTACAACGCATCGGGCAGCAGTCAAAGAGGCTAATTATGTTGCTAATCTGGCCCAGGATACCGTAGATGGGCTGCTGTTGGTTTTGCCGCGCAACCCGGTCGATTACATGGGAACCCTTGAAGAGCGAAATTTCCCGTACGTTTTAATTGACCATCAGGGCACTGGCGAAAACTGTCCCGCAGTGGGGGCCACCAATTGGCAGGGGGCTTATAACGCCACCGATTACGCCATCAAACTGGGTCACACTTCCATTGGTTTTATTACCGGTTGGCTTGATCTTGGCGCGGCAGTTGAGCGCATGGAAGGCTATAAAACGGCTTTACGCAATCATCACATTCCCATCCGTCCGGAATTGATTTTTGAGGGCACCTTTGATCAGCTAGATGGATACACTGGAGCGAACACTTTTTTGGATCTGGAAAATCCCCCCACCATGATCTTCGCTTCCAACGATGTGATGGCGATGGCGGCGATGGATGCTGCGCGCCAGCGAGGGTTGCACGTGCCGGAAGATATTTCCATAATGGGTTTTGACGACATTCCCCAGGCTTCGCTCATTCGGCCCGCACTGACTACCGTGCGCCAGCCTTTGGAGTTGATGGGGCGTGCCGCGACCCAAATGTTGCTCGAAATCCTGAACGATCCGGGGATCAAACCGAACCGGATTTCTTTGCCCACAGAGTTGATCATTCGTGATTCAACTGCAAAACCAAAAGACAGGCCCGGCTAGCTCCTAAGCCTCACCGTTCCTGTCCTTTGTCTGTGGAGCCCCTCGCACGAATGAAAGGAGGTCCAACAAACTGAATTATAACCGAACTCTTCTGACGTTTTTTGAGCATGCGAACATCGTTTCACAATTATTCGAAAAAGGGAGAAGAAAATGAATCGGAAAGTTATGTTTGTTATGAGCCTCGTGCTCGTACTGTCTTTTGTTTTGGCTGCATGCGCTACCCCAACCGCTGCTCCTGCAACCGAAGCACCTGCTACTGAAGCACCCGCTGCTACCGAAGCCCCTATGGAACCTGTCACAATTACCTGGTGGCACATCTCGACCAAAGACCCTGCTTTAGGTGACTGGCAGAAGATGGCTGATGATTACACGGCCATGCACCCGAATGTAAAGATCGAGATCACCGTTCTCGAAAACGAAGCTTTCAAAACCAAATTGGCCACCGTTCTGCAATCTGGTGAAGTTCCCGATATCTTCCAGAGTTGGGGCGGAGCCGGGCTTTCTGAACAGGCTGATGCTGGATTGTTGAAAGACATCACTGCTGATCTCGAAGCAGATGGCGGCGCCTGGAAAGATACGTTTGCTCCCGGTGCTCTGGGCGTCTTCAGCGTTGATGGCAAATACTATGGCGTTCCCTGGGATATGGGCATGGTTTCTGTTTGGTACAACAAAGATCTCTTCGCCCAGGCGGGCATTGAAAATACTCCCGCTACCTGGGAAGAGTTCTTGACCGATGTTCAGAAACTCAAAGACGCTGGAATCACCCCGATTTCTTTGGGCGAAAAGGACACCTGGACGGGTATGCACATTTGGTCGTACCTCGCTACCCGCATCGGTGGCGCAGATGCCTTCAATGCCGCTGCCAGTGGCACCGGCAAATGGACGGATGCAGCCTTCGTTGAAGCTGGTGTTCAATTGAAGAGACTCATCGACATGCAGCCCTTCCAGGATGGTTATCTGGGCGCAACCCATGACGAAATGCAAGCCACTTTCGGTAACGGTCTGGCCGCGATGGAAATTTCTGGCCAATGGGCTCCTTCAGTAGAAGCTGCCAACTCTGCCGATGGTAAGGGTGTTGCCAACCTGGGTATGTTCACCTTCCCCGCTGTTGAAGGTGGCAAAGGTGGCGCAAATGATGCAATGGGCGGCGGCAACGGTTTTGCAATTGGCATGAATGCCTCCCCAGAAGCTATCGACTTTGTTAAATATCTGACCAGTGTCGAGAATCAGACGCTCCTTGCTGCCGACGGTGTGAATATCCCCGTTGTCAAAGGCTCTGAAGTTGGTTTGAAGGACGAGAATATGAAACTCGTGCAAGCTGGTTTTGCTTCTGCAAATTACTTCCAGCTTTACTACGATCAAATTCTGCCCAGTGCTGTTGCCAGCAGTGTCAATGATGCTGTCGCAAAGCTGTATGCTGGTACCGCCACTCCTGAAGAGGTGTGTGCTGAGATCCAGGCAGCCGCGGACGCCAATCAATAGGCTACGCTAGTTTTTTCGACAGGTGTGTGGCTGGCAAACGCTGGCCCACACCTGCCTTTAGATGGGTCATATTCTCTTCGATGGCCTTTATCTTTGAGAATTGTTCACAGCATTTCACCATTGAAATAGCTGTTGACCCTGAATAGAATGAAACCAGAAAGAGATTGAAATGAATTCCCTGTCTGCGATAGCTAAGAATGGCACTCAACACAATAGCAGATTTGTAAAGAGTTCAAAATTACGAACTGCAACATTTGTTATTCTATTTTTGCTCCCAGCTCTCATTCTTTTTTCGGTCTTTTTGATCTACCCCATTTTCCGCTCGGTCTACTTTAGTACCTTTAAATGGACCGGATTAGGTGAAGCAACCAATAATATCGGGTTAGCCAATTACGCGAGAATATTTACCGATGCGGTGTTTATTGGCGCGGTAAAACATGTTTTGATCATCATTGTTCTTTCGCTGGCCATTCAGTTACCGGCAGCTATGGCATTATCGGTGATGGTTGGCAGAGACCTGCCTGGCCGTGCCGTTTTTCGCACGATCTTTTTTCTGCCCTACGTGCTTTCTGAAGTCAATGCAGCCATTATGTGGATGCTGCTCTACAATGCCAGCCCGGACCGCGGTCTGCTAAATGCCATTGTGGTGAACCTGGGTTTTGCCCCGGTGGGATGGCTTTCAGATACAAATGTGGTGATGGTTTCGATCTTCATCGTGTTAACCTGGAAATATTTTGGCTTTCACATGCTGCTCTTCCTGACGGGTCTGCAAAATATCCCTACTGAGATCGAAGAAGCAGCTCGGATGGATGGCGCCAATTCTTTTCAAAACTTCTTTCATGTCACTTTGCCTCTCATGGCTGGCACAATACGCACATCCGTATATATGTCCGTGCTGGGATCCATTCAGCAGTTCATTATTGTGTGGGTCATGACGGGTGGCGGGCCGATCAGCGCCAGCGAAACAATGGCAACCTATATGTATAAGTTCGCCTTTGTGCGACATCAATTTGGCTATGGTTCTGCCGTCGCGATCATTATGTTCATCCTTTGCGTGATCTTCTCATTGATTTACCAGGCAATGACGCGCAAACCCGATTATCTTAGCGGTCTTTAAAAGGAATCAATAATGAGAGGAATTATTCCCACCCCACGCTGGATGCGCAAAGCTTTACCAAGGACAATACAATACCTGATCCTAAGCATCGCAACCATATTGATTTTTGTCCCAATTGTGATCCTGGTGTTTGGCAGTCTTAAAACGACCGGTCAGATGTATACCTATCCCTATTCATTTCCGTACCCTGCTCATTGGGATAATATCATCAGCATCATTACATCATCCACTTTCTGGCTGATGATGAAGAACAGCCTTATCGTAATGGTAAGTACAACGACCTTGACCGTTTTGATTTGTTCAATGGTTTCATTTGTGCTGGCACGAATGGAATTTCGGGGTAAGAATTTGGTTTTCAACCTGTTTACGATTGGTTTAATGTTCCCGATCAATGTGGCAATTTTGCCGGTTTATTTTGTGTTGCTGCAATTGAACAAACTGGGCCTGCCCATGATCGATAATCTGTTTTCCGTGATTTTGGTTCAAACCGCTTTTCAACTCTCGGGCAATATTTTGATCTTGCGCACTTTCTTTATTGCGATTCCCAAAGAGTTGCAAGACGCAGCCTATATTGATGGTTGTACCAATTTTGACTTTTTCAGAAGGATCATGCTGCCGCTTGTAAAGCCATCACTGGCTGCTGTGGCTGCCCTGGTAATGATTGCAAGTTGGAATGATTTGCTTGTGCCGTTAGTGGTCTTGAATTCAAATAGCCTTTGGACTTTACCGCTGGGCACGATGCAGTTTCAGGGGCAATATGGGCAGGATCTGGCTTTGGTCTCTGCTTTTGTCGCACTTTCCTCTATTCCGACGATCATTTTCTATTTCTTCGCTGAAAAACAGATCGTTTCTGGACTTACCGCTGGTGCTGTAAAAGGCTAAACAAGTTTGCTTCGCAATGTTTTTGGATCTTATATTAGATAGAAGGTTATTACTATATGAAGTATCGTGATCAGTCTCTTTCAATTGGTAAAAGGGTAGAAGACCTTCTAGGCCAGATGACATTGGCCGAAAAAGTGGCTCAAATGACCTCTTGCTGGTTTTCAGAACTGCAAACCAGCGGCGAACTTGATTTGCACAAAGCTTCTCTGCGGCTGCAATCAGGGATCGGCCAGGTGACCCGCATTGGGGGGAACTCCATCTTGCCGCCGTCTCAGGTGGCCAAGGCCGCCAATGCAGTACAAAAATTATTGGTCGAAAACACCCGCCTGGGAATCCCCGCTATTGTTCATGAAGAGTGCTGCTCTGGGGCAATGATTCTGGGGGCGAGCCTCTTTCCGCAAATGATCGGCCTGGCCAGCTCGTTTAGCCCTGAGCTGGCTGTCAAAATGACCGATATTATCCGCCGCCAGTGCCGTGCTCTGGGACTGCATCAAGGCCTGGCCCCTGTTTTAGATGTAGCCCGTGATCCGCGCTGGGGGCGCATCGAAGAGACCTTTGGGGAAGATCCGTTTTTGATCAGCCAGTTTGGCGTGCAGTATATTCGCGGCCTTCAAGGGGATGATTTAAAGGAAGGAGTACTGGCCACAGGGAAGCACTTCATCGGTCACAGCTACTCGCTGGGCGGGCTAAACTGCGCGCCGGTTCCTTTGGGGATGCGTACGCTCAAGGAAACTTACCTCTACCCGTTTGAAGCGGCCATTCGCGAGGCAGATCTCGCCACCATGATGAACTCTTACCCTGAGTTGGATGGGGAAGTGGTTGCCAGTGCAAAGACCTATTTAAATGAAGTCCTACGCGAAGAGCTGGGTTTCGAGGGGTTGATCGTCTCAGATTATCAGGCCATCTCGATGCTGAAGACCTATCATCGTGTCACCGACGACTTGACCGAAGCAGCCATTCTTTCCATCCGTGCCGGCATTGAGGTAGAACTCCCGACCAATGAGACCTTTACCGACGCCTTGATCGCGGAGATTGAACAAGGTCACCTGGAAATGGAATTGGTCGATCAGGCAGTCTCCCGCCACTTGACCAAGAAGTTTGAACTGGGCTTGTTTGAAGCTCCCTACGTGGCTGAGGGTGATTTCGCCGATCTGATGGATGGGCCCGATCAGCGTGATGCGGCTGCAGAAATTGCCCGTAAAACGATGGTGCTGCTCAGCAACAAGGGTGCTTTACCCCTCTCAAAGGCTATTTCAACCATTGCCGTGATCGGTCCAAACGCGGATGACGCTCGCGCTCTGCAATCGGATTATTCTTATTCTGCAGTGGTTGAGCTGCAAATGTATCAGCATTCGGATGGTTCGATCTTTGAAAACTTTGACCCCTCCACCTTGAAAGGTCAGACTGTCAAAGTGCCGACCATTTTGCAGTCCATCCGTGAGCAAATTCCACAGGCAAAAATTCTATCGGCCAGGGGCGCCGATGTGAATTCCGCCGATCTTTCTGCTATTCCGGCAGCCGTTGAAGTTGCCAAGGCGGCTGAGGTGGTGGTGCTGGCTTTGGGAGAGCGCTCCGGTCTGGCGGCAGAATGCACCTGCGGTGAAACCCGAGATAGCCATGATATAGCACTGCCTGTTGGCCAAATGGAACTGGCACGCGCTGTGTTTGCCACCGGCAAACCGGTCGTGGTGGTACTGGTCAACGGCCGGCCGCTGGCCATTTCTGAGTTGGTTGAAAAAGCGGACGCCGTGCTCGAAGCCTGGGTACCGGGCGAAGAAGGCGGGCGTGCGATAGCCGAAACCCTTTTCGGTACGAACAACCCCGGCGGGAAACTGTGCGTTACTTACCCCCGTTCGGTGGGGCAGGTGCCGATCTTTTACAATCATAAACCCAGTGGTTCCAAATCGAACTGGTTCATCGATTATGTCAATGAAAGCGTAACGCCCCTCTTTCCATTTGGACATGGGTTGAGCTATACAGAGTTTAGCTATTCAGACTTGCAGCTATCCCGTCAATCGCTGACAGCCGGGGAAACCTTGAAAATTTCCTGCCGAGTACAAAATAGTGGCCAAGTAGCTGGCGATGAAGTGGTACAGCTTTACCTGCAGGACGAGATCGGCAGTTTGCCACGCCCGGTAAAGGAGCTCAAAGGGTTTGCGCGCGTCCATCTGGCACCCGGAGAGACGAAGACCGTGATTTTCGATTTCTCGGTCAACCTGATGGCTTTCTTTGACAGCGATTATCAATTGATTTTGGAGCCCGGAAAATTCAACGTTTTTGTGGGCAGTTCGAGCGATGACATCCGTTTGCAGGGAGAATTCATGCTCAACGGCGAAAAGAAAATGTTTGTGGCGCATCGAGAATATTCCTGCCCGGTGCAGGTGATGTAAAATCTTTATCAGAACAGAGGAGACAAAATGAAAAACTTTACCCCGAAACCGGAAGATAAATTTACCTTTGGGTTGTGGACGGTCGGCAGCCGCGGCCGTGATCCTTTTGGCAGTGAAGTTCGTGAGAGCAAAACCCCGGCCGAGTTGGTCTATTTGCTGGGTGAAGTCGGTGCGTATGGCGTCAACTTTCATGACAATGACCTGATCCCCATTGATGCCACCCCCGCTGAAGCAGACAGCATCAAAAAAGATTTCCGCAAAGCCTTGCAGGATACCGGGCTGGTCGTGCCGATGGCGACCACCAATTTATTCTTTGACCCTATCTTCAAAGATGGCGCTTTTACCAGCAATGACCCCAAGGTACGTGCCTATGCCATGCAAAAGACCTTGCGGGCTATTGATCTGGGTGTGGAGTTTGGCGCCAAAGTTTACGTTTTCTGGGGTGGTCGTGAAGGCAATGAGTCAGATTCCTGCAAAAGCCCAATTGATGCCATCAAGCGCAATCGCGAAGCGATGAACTTCTTTTGTGAATACGCGATTGATAACAAATATGACCTGAAATTCGCCCTAGAAGCCAAGCCCAACGAACCCCGTGGGGATCTTTACAACCCCACCATCGGTCACATGCTCGGTTTCATTGCTACCCTCGATCATCCTGAGATGGTAGGGGTGAACCCCGAAGTGGCTCACGAGCAGATGTCTGGATTGAATTTCATGCATGGCGTAGCCCAGGCATGGGAAGCGGGCAAGCTCTTCCATATCGATCTCAACGATCAATACGCCGGACGCTACGATCAAGACCTGCGCTTTGGCTCACGCGATGTCAAGGCGGCTTTCTACCTGGTGAAGTTCCTGGAAGACGTAAAATATGCCGGCTCGCGCCACTTTGATGCTCACGCTTACCGCACCGAAGATTTCGAAGGGGTGAAAGATTTTGCACGCGGTTGCATGCGCACTTATTTGATGCTCAAAGAAAAGGCTGCCCAGTTCAATGCCGACCCTGAGATTCAGGCTCTGGTAGATGAGATCAATGCGGAAGATCCCAAGATGTCAGGTTTCTTCGGCAAGTATTCGGCTGCGAAGGCGAACGCGCTCAAAGGACAATCCTTTGACCGCAAGGCGATCGCTTCTCGCGGTTTGAAATATGAGCGACTTGACCAATTGACCATTGATCTGTTGTTGGGCATGAGATAGCAAAATGTATTTTCTGGGCATTGACACTTCTACAACTTCCAGCAAAGCCTTGCTGATCGATCAGCAAGGCAAAGTCTTGGCTGTTTCCTCCTCTCCACACTCTCTTCAGACGCCGCAACCACTCTGGTCGGAGCAAGATCCGACCGAGTGGTGGCAGGCAGTCAGCGCCAGCATCCGCCAGGTGCTTGAAGAGGCGAATGTGGCAGGGTCAGAAGTGGCCGGGGTTGGGCTGACAGGCCAAATGCATGGGCTGGTGATTCTGGATGCAGAGGGGAATGTATTGCGCCCGGCAATCTTGTGGAACGATCAGCGAACCCAGGCGCAGTGCGATGAGATTCATCGCCGCATCGGCAAAGAGCGCTTCATTCAAATTACCGGTAATGTGGCCTTAACCGGTTTCACGGCGCCAAAGTTACTCTGGGTCGCCCAAAATGAACCGGAAATCTATGGCAGAATCGCCCACGTTCTGCTGCCGAAAGACTATATTCGCTACAAGTTGACGGGCGCTTATGCCCTGGATAAAGCGGATGGGGCAGGGACAGTCCTCTTTGACCTGAAGGAACGCAACTGGTCGCCAGAAGTGTTAAAAGCACTTGATATTAACCCCGCCTGGATGCCGCCCACCTTTGAAGGCCCCGAAATCACCGGTAAGGTGACACAACAAGCGGCCGAACTCACCGGTCTATTGGCCGGCACCCCTGTGGTGGCTGGCGCAGGCGATCAGGCAGCGCAGGCGGTGGGGGTGGGTGCAGTAGAGGCCGGCATCATTGGACTGACCGTGGGCACCAGCGGCGTCATCTTTGCTGCCACGGCTGCCCCTCTGATCGAGCCTGCCGGGCGTCTGCACGCATTTTGTCATGCCGTGCCGGGAATGTGGCATTTCATGGGGGTGATGCTCTCGGCTGCGGGCAGTTTGCAGTGGTACCGCGACACCCTGGCTCCGGGGGTTAATTTTGATGATCTATTGAACGCCGCCGCAAGCCTCCCGGCTGGCTCAGAAGGGTTACAGTTTCTGCCATATTTGAGCGGCGAACGCACACCTTACCCAGACCCGCTGGCCAGGGGAGCTTTTGTGGGCCTTACCCTGCGTCACACTCAGGCACACATGACTCGCTCGGTGCTTGAGGGGGTGGCTTTTGGGCTAAAGGATTGTTTTGGGTTGATTCAAGAGGCGGGCCTAGGGAAGATCAGTCAAATAAGGGCGTCAGGGGGCGGAACGAAGGGGGCGCTCTGGCGCCAGATTTTGGCGGATGTGCTTGAAAGCGAACTGGTGACTGTGAACACCACTGAAGGGGCCGCTTACGGCGCGGCACTACTGGCCGGGGTAGGACTGGGTGTGTGGAAGGACGTATTCTCTGCCTGCCGTGACTGCGTTCAGATCACTGGCATGACCAAGCCAAACTCGCAAAACTTTGCCGCTTACCGAGACGCATATTCGGTCTATCAAGAGCTTTACCCGGCGCTGCGTCCGATTTTTTCGCGCATGAAATGATTTACTCGTTATACATAAACCAAAAACCAGAGTCGTTGGACTCTGGTTTTTATAGCTCAATGGATTGATTCAGGGTTCACGCTGGAATCGGAAGAGGGGTAGGATTTTGCCCATTTCCTCGATGTCTTTCTCGCTGCCATCCAGTTTGTATCCCATAAAGGTAGCCAGTTCTTTCCAGGCACCAGGATGCTTTTGCGCATAGCTTACGAGTTCGGCAGCAGCTTCATTGGGCGCTAAACGAACTGCGATGCCATCCGCTTCATTGTTCTGAATTTGGAATTTAATCTTGGGGTCGGCACTGACGTTGAGGAACCAATCCGACTTGGCTCCCCAGCCAGATGCAACAATGCAGGAGCCATCCGACTTTTCATAACGCACAATTTCGAGCACGGTTTGTCTGGGCTTTCCAGATTTACGGCCAGTGTGGGTGAGTAACACAAAGCGGTAGCCAAACAAAAAACCCAAATGGGCATGAAAGAGGGCAATGGGAAAACGAAAAAGCTTTCTTTCAATCCCTCGCGGCAAAGCCAATTCTTTTACTTTCTCGGGCATGACGTTCCCTTTCGTGGGGGTATTCAAGCGACAAGTTTGCTCTATTACGAGAACCCCCCGGTTTGAAAATTTCCTTTTAATCATTGTACGCCAAAAATATTTTTTCCGAAATTTCCTGCGATTTTAACCTAATTCTTTCAAACACTATTAGCCTGTGTTAAAATACCTTTCGCTATCATTCTCATAAGTGAGGTCATTATGTATAAGAACCACAATTGTGGTGAGCTTAGTTCGAAAAACATTGGGCAGCAGGTGATCCTGGCAGGTTGGGTGCATCGTCAGCGAGATCACGGTGGGGTCACTTTTATCGATCTGCGCGATCGCTCCGGCATCGTTCAGGTTGTGGCTAACCCCACTAAATTCCCTGAAGTCGCGCAGATCTTGCACGATGCCCGCATGGAGTGGGTGTTACAGGTAACCGGCGAGGTTCGCCGCCGCCCTGAGGGTGCTGAGAACCCAAACCTGCCCACCGGGGAGATCGAGATCGATGCCACCGCCTGTGAGGTGCTTAACCCCGCCAAACCGCTGCCATTCTTGATCAATAAAGATGAAGACACTGACGAGAATGTGCGTTTGAAATATCGCTACCTTGATTTGCGTCGTGAACGTATGCAGCGCAACTTGATGCTGCGTCACAAGGTGATCAAATTCATGCGCGATTATCTCGACGAGCAAGGGTTTATTGAAGTGGAAACCCCCATGCTTTTCAAGACCACGCCTGAAGGCGCTCGTGATTATCTCGTGCCTTCCCGTGTGCACCCCGGGTGCTTCTATGCCTTGCCGCAGTCCCCGCAGCAGCTCAAGCAGCTTTTACAGGTGGCCGGAGTGGAAAAATATTTCCAGATCGCGCGTTGTTTCCGCGATGAAGACCTGCGCGGTGATCGCCAGCCCGAGTTCACCCAGTTGGACCTGGAAATGTCTTTCGTGCAGCGCGATGATGTGTTGAACATGCTGGAAGGGCTATTCACCGCCATGCTGCCGGTCGTCACCCCGCAAAAGCACATGCTTGCTTCCCCCTGGCCGCGTTTGACCTACGCCGAGGCAGTCGATCGCTATGGCTCAGATAAGCCTGATCTGCGCTTTGGCATGGAATTACAGGACGTCTCCGGCTTATTCGCCGATAGCAGTTTTATGGTCTTTCAGAACACGCTCAAATCGGGCGGCGTCATCAAATGCATCATTGTGCCCGGCTGTGCTGAATATACCCGCAAAGAGGTGGATGATTTGACCACCTTTGCCAAAGATCAGGGCGCCAAAGGGTTGGCGACGCTGGCTCTGAGCGCTGAGGGCGTGAAGGGCACTGCCCAAAAATTCATCACTCCTGAAGAGGTGAGTGCACTTGAAAAACAGACCGGCGCCAAGACGGGCGATTTGATCCTCTTTGTGGCTGACCAGCGCGCTGTGGTTAACAAAACTCTGGGTGGCCTGCGCCTGCTCTTCCGTGATCGCCTCGATCTGGCAGACAAGAACATGATGGCCTTCGCCTGGGTGTTGGACTTCCCGATGTTTGAGTGGAACGAAGACGAACAAAAATGGGATGCCGCACATCATCCCTTTACCATGCCCAAGATGGAAGACCTGCCCAAGTTTGATACCGATCCATCCGCCATTCTCTCAGATGCCTACGACATGGTGTGCAACGGCTATGAGATGGCATCGGGCTCCATTCGTATCCACCGGCGTGATATTCAAATGAAGATCTTCCAACTTCTCGGTTTGAAGGACGAAGATATTCAAAGTAAATTTGGACACATGCTCGAAGCCTTTGAGTACGGTGCTCCTCCACACGGCGGCATCGCTCCGGGCATTGACCGCCTGGTCATGCTCCTGGCTGATGAGCCCAACATCCGTGAGGTGATCGCTTTCCCGAAGAACCAGGCGGCCCGCGATCTCATGGCCAACGCTCCTTCTGAGGCCTCCGAAAAACAGCTTGAAGAACTGCACATTCGCGTAGAATTGCCAAAAGAGTAATTGATCGAAAAACTGAAACGACTGGGATACTTCAATCCCGGTCGTTTTTTACGTATTTTCATTACAGCGCTTTATTCGATATAGCGAATTTCAAATTGCGCCTGTTTTAGCTGAACTTCCGCAAACGGTTGCATAGATTCATCCAGCGCAAGCAGTTTCAACTTTGGCAGCTTCAACAGGGGAGTCAGGTCGCTCACCTGAGTGTCATTCAGGTAGATATTTTGCAGCATGTTGTGGTTTTCAATATGGTTCAGATCGTTGATGGGGGAGTGATAAGCCACGATCGTGCTCAATCCGTTCAGGCCGTCGAGTGCTGCCATGCTGGTCACCTGGCTCTTGCCAATGTCGATGGTGGCCAGGTGAGTGCAAGCGCTTAGGGGGGTCAGGTCTGAGACCAAAGTTTCAAAAAGGCTCAAATTTTCGAGCAGTGGCAGCTTTGCCAAAGGCGAAATATCCGTAATTGGGTTGTGACGCAAGTCAACCTGCTCCAGTTGGATGAGCACAGGCATTGATTTAAGGTCGCTGATGTTCTGATAGGGCAACGCCACCTGGCGCAAATTGGGCATTTTGGCCAGGTCCGCCAGCGACTGGATCGACCCCCGTTTTATTTGCCCGCCCGAATTTGCAAAATCGTTCGCATAAACCTGAAACTCGTCATTATTGGCGGCTGCATGATCGCCGAAGATTCTCAATTCGGTAATGCCGGCCAAATCTTCTGCTCGAATGGGATCGCCGTCTGATTTACCCAGAGAGAGCCGCACCGCTTCTTCGATCAAGGGTTCCTTGAAGTGTACCTCGCCTGATGAAAAATAGCTCAATGGCTTTGCCAGTAAGAAGAAAGCGAGCAGGCAGACCGCCGCCAGTATGCCGGCAATCATCCCAAAAAGGAGTGGCTTTCTGCCGGTAAGCGCATTTTTGACGGCTGAAGCACTTTGAAAGCGATCTTTCGGGTCAAAGGCCGTGCATTTGCTGATGACTCTACGCAGCCGCAGTGCAACCGGTTTCGGAATTCGCTTGCCGTCAATTTTGGTTCGCTTCAGCAGCCAGTGAATGACCACTCCCAGCGAATAAATATCTGAGCGCTCATCCGTCTGGCAGTAGCCAAATTGTTCCGGGGCTGCAAAATCCCTGGTGCCCATATGAATGGTATCTTCTGTGGCACCCTGCTTATATTGGCGGGAGATGCCAAAATCAATGAGCGAGAGGTTTAAGCTTTCATCAACAATAATATTTTGTGGCTTGATATCACGGTGAATGATCGCCGGGCTTTGTGAGTGCAGATAGGCCAGCAAATCACACAATTGTTCTGCAATGTGCATGATATCGCGGTAACTGAGCAGTCTTTCTTCGACCAGTTGTTTGAGGTTCAGCCCGCATTGAAAGGTGCGCACTACGCACAGGATCTGTTCATTTTGATATTGGGCGATAAACTCAGGCAGCCCTTCATGGCGCAGCTTTTGCAGTAATTCACCTTCATGAACCTGTCCGTTTCCATCTGCAAGGGGATAGCATTTGGCGATGTAATGAACGCCTGATTCTCTGTCTTTGATCAGATAGGTTTCACCATAGGCTGAGTTTCCCAGGCACTCCAATAGCTCATACTGGGTAATGAAATCAGCCGGGAAGTAACTCTCCTCAAATTGATTGCTGAACTCGGTTACAAAGTGACCCTGATTCTTCATTCTTCACCTAAAAGGCTGATGTTAAGCGACTGGAGCAAACTTTGCGTCTCGAATATATCGAGCTGATTGTTCAAACAATAAATGATGGCCGCATCCCGTTTGATTTTTGGATAAAGCTGGCTTTTTTGGGCAACGGTTAACAAGTATTGTGTTTCTTCAAAATTGAGGCACATTCCAAAAGAAAGCTGTAAAACTTTGTCACGCGAAGGGCGACGGGTTCCATTAAATAATTGATGCCCATAAGTGCGTTCGATTGAAGACCGATTGATCACTTGCTCGATGATGAGTTGTTTCTCTTTGCACAAATTGGAAACATATTCATGAAATTGCGGAACGGAAAGCTCGGTCGCATAATCCTCCAGAAACTCTTCCAGATCATTGGATTTAATGAGTTTCTGCAGAAGATTGCTGGTGCTTGCCTGCTTTGGTTTGTTTTTCACAATGGATCAGCCTATATGTAAATCACGTGGGTAAGTTAAGAATAATTATAGGGGAGATATTAAAAATTAGATGAAGATTGCAAGTTTAAGTACAAAAGACACCTGAATCAAGTGTCTTTTGTACGATCCACATTCAAAAAGGAGGAGAGTATTAGTAAACGACAGTTTTTTAGCTGACTATAACCTCGACGTCGATGATCTTTCCTGCTTTTTCTGGCAATGGAAGTATCACCCCATCGACTTTTTTACCTTCTGCCATGATGGAAACTGAATTCCCCGGGCCTTGGCGGTGAACCTGAATTTTATAAGTGGTGCCACGGAATTTTCGCGTCACCGAGAATTCGTTCCAATTGGACGGGAAGACCGGCTCGATATGCAGCCCATCATAATCTGGCCGCACACCCAGGATATGCTGTGTGATGGCCACGTAATTCCAGGCAGCCGTACCGGTCAACCAGGAGTTTTTTGCTTCACCTTCCTGCAAAGATTCAAACCCTGAGATCATTTGTGAGTAGACATAGGGTTCTGTTTTATGCAGTTCACTTTCGTCTTCCAGTGCTGAAGGATTGATGCGCGAATAATAATCATGGGCCATACCGCCGCGCCCTACGCGCGTTTCGGCGATCATCACCCACGGATTCGTGTGGCAGAAGACGGCACCGTTTTCTTTATAGCCGGGTGGGTAAGACGAGATTTCGCCCAGATTCAGGTAATACTGCCTATAGGCTGGCGTGAGCAGCACAATGCCATGCTTGCAGGCTAACTTTTGGTGTACCGAATCGAGTGCTTTGATGGCTTTACCGTTCGCGACACCAATTTCGGCCATTACGCACATGCCTTGTGGTTCGATGAATATCTTGCCTTCCGCACATCTTTCAGAGCCGACCGGGTCACCGGAATTATCATAAGCGCGTAAGAACCAGGCGCCATCCCAGCCTTGTTGGTTGACCACATCATCCATTTTGGTTGTGGCTTCGTGAACTCGCTCTGCTTCGGCTACATTCCCTCTGCGTCGGGCGATCTCTTCCATCTCTTTGCCGGCCAGCACGAACAGCCCGGCGATGAAAATACTTTCGGCCACGTTGCCATCTTTATTGGTGGTCGTCTGAAACGACTGACCGGGTTGATCTGAGAAGCAGTTCAAATTGAGACAGTCATTCCAATCGGCCCGGCCGATCAGGGGCAGCCCATGCGGGCCGATGCGATCCAGCGTATATTGGATGGAACGCTGCAAGTGGACGTAAAGGGGTTGTTCGCTGCCGGCCTGGTTATCGAAAGGTACAGGAACGTCCAGGAAACCCCAGTCACCAGTCTCTTTGAGGTAGGTTGCAACAGCTAAAACCAACCAGAGTGGATCATCGTTAAAGTTACTGCCGATATCATTATTGCCACGTTTGGTGAGGGGCTGGTATTGGTGATATGCACCGCCGCTGGGCAGTTGTGTGGCAGCTAAATCCAAAATGCGTTCACGAGCGCACTCTGGCAAAAGGTGCATGAAACCAAGCAGATCCTGGTTGGAGTCTCTGAAGCCCATGCCGCGGCCGATGCCCGATTCAAAGTAGGAGGTTGAGCGCGAGAAGTTGAAGGTGATCATCACCTGGTAGGCATTCCAGATGTTCACCATGCGATTGGTGTGAATATCGGGGGTCTGTGTCTGGAACTTGCTGAGCAGATCCAGCCAGTGATCGTGCAATTTTGCAAAAGCCTCATCAACATTGGCTTGCTTCAAATACTTTGCAATAATGGGCTTCGCATTGGCTTTGTTGAGGATCTGAGAGCCCGGCGGATTGAACTTTTTGGCTGCTTCATTTTCTTGATAACCGAGCAGAAAAATCACCTTTTTGCTTTCGCCGGGTTGTAGGGCGATCTTGACGTGGTGCACCCCGACGGGCTGCCATCCCACGGTCAGTGAATTTGAGGTGACACCTTTTTCAACGGCGGCAGGTGAATCCCAGCCGCGGTAGGAACCCAGAAAGGCCTCGCGCTGGGTGTCGTACCCGGCCAGCGGCTCTGAGCAGGCAAAAAAGGCAAAATGATCCCGTCGTTCGCGGTATTCAGACTTGTGATAGATCACGCCGTCTTCTACTTCGAGCTCGCCGATGGAATAATTGCGCTGAAAGTTGTTGGCATCATCCAGCGCATCCCAAAGACAAAATTCGATGGCTGAAAAGGCAGAGAGTTCTACAGTTTCGTTACGGCGGTTGATCACGTTCAGTTCCCAGACCTCAAGGTCTTCGCCCAGTGGCACAAAGTACCGTGTTTGAGCTTCAATACCGGCAAAACTGGAACGGATGGTGGTATAGCCGAGCCCGTGGCGGCATTCGTAGCTGTCGAGTGGGGTGCGCGTGGGCATCCAGGTGGGCGACCAAAAGGTGCCGTTCTTGTCATCGCGCAGGTAAATATAGCGCCCGCCCATATCGAGGGGAGCATTGTTGTAGCGATAACGGGTAATGCGGCGCAGACGGGCGTCTTTGTAAAATGAATATCCGCCGGCAGTATTTGAGATGATGCCAAAATAAGCTTCATTGCCCAGATAGTTGATCCAGGGCAGGGGGGTATCGGGGCGTTCAATTACATATTCCAGATTCTGGTCGTCAAAGTGCCCAAACTTCATAAAGGTGTCCCTCCGGCGGCTGCGCGAGATTAATAAGAATTGGCTTTCACAAACTCGATCACTTCAGGAATTCTGGCAAATGCCACACAGGTCACGGTATCGGCACCGCCGTAGTAGATGGCCATACGGTTGGTAGCACCATCCACCAGTGTGGCACAGGGAAAGGCCACATTGGGAACATCGCCCACGTTTTCGTAGATCTCGCGTGGATTGAGCAGATAGGGTTTAGTGCGTTTGATCACCTTCCAGGGCTGATCCAGATCAAGCAGGGCGGCCCCAAAGCTGTACACAAAGCCATTGCAAGAGGTGAGCACACCGTGATAGATCAACAGCCATCCTTCAGGAGTCTCAATGGGCACGGGGCCGGCGCCTACTTTGGTGCTCTGCCAGCCATCCGTCACACCCATCACGAAACGGTGTTCTCCCCAGTGGATCATGTCAGGCGACTGGCTGAGATATATATCACCAAAGGGGGTATGCCCGTTATCACTGGGGCGGCTGAGCATCACATATTTGTTGTTGATCTTGCGCGGAAAGAGCACCCCATTGCGGTTGAAAGGCAAGAGGGCATTTTCGAGAAAATAGAATTTTTCAAAATCATAGGTATATCCCACGCCAATGGTGGGGCCGTGATATCCGTTGCACCAGGTGACGTAATAGCGATCTTCCAACCAAACCACGCGCGGATCGTATCGGTACTGAAAACGACCGATCTCAGGGTCGTCGCTGATCCACTCAATGGGGTCGTTATCGATCTGCCAGTCCAGCCCATTTTTGCTGAACCCGCGATTAAGGTTCATTTCTCGTTGCTTATTGTCACAGCGAAACACGCCGGCAAAGTTGCCTTTGTGGGGAACCACGGCGCTGTTGAAAATGCTGTTTGAAGAGGGGATCAGATCGCGTGGGATGATGGGGTTTTGACTGTATCGCCACACAACATCGTCACATGCAACTGGTCGTTCTTCCCAAGGAAGGTTGGCAAGGGCAGGAAGTATCATAAGATTTACTCCTTATCGATAACGATCAAGTAATCGTGCAGTTTTGTTTTTTAAGCACCAATTTTCAAAAAGCGATTGACATTTTGAAAAAAGTCCTTATAATGTTTTTAAATCTTGAGAGCGCTCTCACAATAATACCACAGTTTACAGATAGATTACAACTTAGAAAGTTCAGCACCAGCACGGCCGAACAAATCGGTTGTAACAGCGTCACCGCAGTTTTAGTTCTTAGAACGTTTAGAAGTTGATTCTAGCGAAAAGGAACACAAAAAAGATCTGTATGCCGCTCACTCTAGAAGATATCGCACGCCTCAGTGGAGTCTCCCGATCAACCGTTTCGCGGGTGATCAATGATGATATAAAAGTTAAAGACGAGACACGGCAAAAAGTTCAGAGAGTGCTCAATAGCTACAATTTTCAACCCAACCTGGCCGCTCGTGGCTTGGCTTCGGGGCGTACAAATGTGATCGGTGTGGTGATCCCTGCTGGAGTTTCAACCATCTTTACTGATCCTTACTTCCCACAACTTCTACAGGGTGTATCTGCCGTTTGCAATACCCGCGAATATTCTGTGATGCTCTGGTTGGCAGAACCAGAATATGAACGCCGCATGATTACACGTATTTTGCACAACGGGCTTGTAGACGGGGTGGTAGTCGCTTCCATCCCCATGAACGACCCGATTGTGAATTCGCTTGTTGAAAGTAAGATGCCCTTTGTTTTGATCGGAAGACATCCAACTCTGGACGTGAATTCGCTGGATGTGGACAATGTTCTCTCTGGACGAAAGGCTACCTTGCATCTTGTCAGATTAGGCTATAAGAGAATTGCAACGATCACCGGCCCGCAAGCCCAAGTGGCTGGCTATGATCGTTATCAGGGGTATTTGAAAGCTCTCCAGGATTCCAACTATCCAATTCGCCCGGAATTGATAGTGGAAGGAGATTTTACAGAAGAAGGTGGTTTTGTTTCAATGCAGCGTTTGTTAAAGTTTAAACCAGACGCTGTTTTTATCGCCAGCGACAGCATGGCCTATGGTGCTGTTCGGGCAATCCGCGAAGCCGGCCTTCGTGTGCCGGAAGATGTTGCAGTGGTTGGCTTTGATGATATTCCCAATTCAGTGCGGATGACTCCGCCCTTGACCACCATTCGTCAGCCGGTTCAACAAATGGGCAGCAAAGCAGTAGACATGCTCATTGGCATCATTCAAACCGGGACAAAGACAACCCAAAAGGTTGTCATGGATACTGAATTGGTTGTGCGTGATTCTTGCGGTGCATCAAAAATGGAGTAGGGGGCTCCCATGATGCATTTTTTTGTCTCTATGTTTAGGAGCGCTCCCAAGCTTATCAGACACTGGGAGAGGCTTTGAAAGGAGGAAACAAAGAAAAGAAGCTTTTGTGTAGTTGATAGTGAGCAATACTCTATCTTAACTAAACTTAAAAGGAGAAAGAAGAAATGAAACGCACACTCGTAATTGTGTCAATCTTGTTGGTCCTCAGTATGTTACTGAGCGCGTGCGCCGTTGATGCAGCAAAAGTTGCCGCGAATCTGCCTCGCAACGAAACGCTGTACTTCAATGGTCAGCAGTGGGGTGCCGTTGTATGTTGGAACCCGTACTCCTCCAACTGCAACAATGCTATGGCTTTGGCCCAGCAGGATAACGCCCGCGTTCCCATGTTCGAGACCCCGTATCTCTATGACATGATGGACGGCAAGGTATATCCTCTGCTCGCTGACGGCCCCTTTGCTTGGGATGATGGCATGACCCAGATCACCTTCAAGATCAATCCCGCCGCCAAATGGTCAGATGGCACTGCAGTCACCGCTGAAGATGTTGCTTACACTTGGGCTTCCCATGTGAAATACAACACCTCTTTTGGTGCCTCCAACAAGGATTACATCGATACCATCGAAGCTCCTGATGCCCATACTGTTGTTGTTAAAGCAGTCCTCGGCGCCGATGGCAAAGCCAAGAACCCGTTGATTGTTCAGGCCTACTTGAGCAGCAACTATGTTATCCAGAAAGCATGGACTCAGAAATTGGAAGCCCGCACCAATGGCGACGCTACCGCTTTCATGGCCGATGTTGCGGATGATGTTGTTTACTCTGGCCCCTACGGCAAATTCTTCGCTGATGACACCAAAGTAGTCTTGGCCCGCAATGACAAATATTGGGGTAAAGATTCCAGCATGTTCGGTAAACTGCCTGCTCCCAAGTACCTGGCTCATGTTATCTACAAAGATAATGCTGCCGGTACCACCGCCCTCCAGGCCGGTGAAGTGGATGTTTCCCAGCAGTTCAACTCCAATGTTCAGGATCTGTGGTTGAAAGATGGTCTTCCTATTTCAACTTATCTGCCCGATGCTCCCTATGGCATTGGCGCCAGCCTCCCGACCGCATTCTTCAATCTTGGTATTGAGAGTCTGCAGCAGGTTGCCGTCCGCAAAGCCATTGCCATGGCCGTTGACTATGACACCATCATCGCCAATGCTATGACCAATCAGTCTGCCACCTTCGTCCAGGTTCCGCGCTCCCTGATGAACCCGACCCCCGGTGAACAGGCTCTCTACGATCACGACGCTGTTGCTGATCTGCAGTGGGCTGGCAATGATATCGCAGGCGCCAACAAGTTGCTTGATGACGCTGGTATCGTTGACACCGACGGTGATGGCATCCGCGAATACAATGGCACCAACCTCCACTATGTCGCCACCTGCCCGAACGGCTGGTCCGACTGGCAGGCCGCCATTGAAGTTGTAGCCGCCGCTGGCAAGAACATTGGCATCGACATCACCACCAACTATCCTGAATGGTCTGTCTATCAGACTGTCGTCACCAACTGGCCTCTGCCCGAAGGTTATGACATCTTCATGATGTGGTCTGATGGTGCTGGCCCGACCCAGCCTTGGGGTCGTATTCGCCACCTGATTAGCGGTGAATTCGCTGAAACCACCAACAACTGGAATGGTAACTGGGGTGGTTACAAGAATGCAGCCGTTGACAAACTGATCGCTGAAATCCCGACTCTGTCTGATGAAGCCAAGATCAAAGCCGATTACACTGCGCTTGTAAAGGCTTATCTCACCGATGTTCCTTCCTTCACTTTGATGTATCGCCCGCAGGCCTTCCACACTGTGAACGAAAGTGTTTGGACCAACTTCCCGCACGAGGGTGATGGTACCAATCCTGCAGTTCCGCCTCTGGATATGACCGATGGTTGGGGTATCGCTGGTCTCTACAACCTGACTTTGGTCGGCAAGTAGTCTGTAGCTAGTTCTAACAGCCATGTTCCGCCAACGACGGAACATGGCTGTTTATCAATGTCAGGAGGTATTTCGTTGAAAGGATATCGAAAGTATTTCCTCAACAAGTTGGTGTGGTTGCTTGTCACGGCAGTTTTTGCATTTATTTTGAATTTCATCCTTCCCCGCCTGATGCCAGGCGACCCGGTAGCTGCTATCGTCGCCAGGCTTGCACAAGGGATGTCAAACTCTACCGGGATGAAAGAAGTTTACGAGCAATACGCTTCGCAATTTGGTACGAACAAGCCCATGATTCAACAGTTTTTCTTGTATGTGGGCAATATGCTTCAAGGCAACTTTGGAACGTCGTTCAGTCAATTCCCGCGACCCGTTTCAGATATTTTGGGCTCTGCTATTTGGTGGACGGTTTGTCTTCAATTTCCCGCCATCATCGTTGGCTGGATCATTGGCAACCTTTTGGGGGCATTAGCCGCTTATGTTAAAAAAGGGTTTGACAAAGTGCTTATGCCGGTTGCCATCTTTGTGAGCAATCTGCCGGCTTTTGGAATGGCCGTTATTTTAATGGTGATCTTTGCAGTAAAGCTGAAGTGGTTTCCCACTTCTGGCGGTTATGGTTTCGACCTGATTCCAAATTTCAGTTGGAATTTTATCTGGTCGGTAATTGTGCATTATCAATTGCCCTTCTGGTCAATCGTCATTATTGCCATTGGAGGACAGGCAATTGGTATGCGTTCAATGGCTATCTATGAATTGAATGCTGACTATGTAAAATACGCCCGTTTCATGGGCATTAAAGATAGCAAGATCGTAGCATACGTGTTCCGCAATGCCATGCTTCCTCAAATTACCGGTTTAGCATTGTCAATTGGTACGATGGTCGGTGGAGCATTGATCGCAGAGATCATCTTCAGCTACCCGGGCCTTGGCTATACATTATTGAATGCGGTCATGGGTCAAGACTACCCGCTTATTTCAGCAGCTACTTTGATCATTACCTTGATGGTTTTAGTGGCGAATTTCGCGATCGAAATGATCTATGGGTTGATCGATCCCCGCATTAAGGCTGCACAGGCAGAGTAGAGATGACAAAATGAAAAATACACTTCGACAAGTTTTTCACTCTTCAAAGTTTGTGGTGGGCTTTTGTATCTTTGCCGCCTTGCTCTTAATGGTGATCTTTTACCCATTGTTCGTACCTGATTCACCCCTTCAGATCATTGGGCAGGGTACGTTCTTCCCGCCTGGCGTATATGTGAATGCTTATGATAGCGTCAAGGCTCCAACAAAATATACTTTGAACCTATCGGATGCTGAAGCAAACCGGATATCGGTTCGTCTTTCAGAGGAAGATCGCCAGGCAATGAAAGAATGGCTGGTGATGGATGGAATTCCAGAAATTGATATCAACGTAAACGATACCGCCAAGCTGCTGGCAATGTGGGAAGCAAATTATGAGCCCGATAAAAACGTGCCAGGCATGATTTATGCAAGAAAGCAATACTATCAGCGCTTGAATAATTCATTAAATGGCCTTTTGGTAACTGAACCTATTGTGATTGCTGAAAAAGACCCCACTTCTGGCCAATTATCGGAAAAGGAATCGATAAACATTACCGATTATGTGAATGTTAATCAGGTCGCTAATGTGCGTTGGTTGCCTTTGGGTACCGATAATTTTGGCCGAGATGTGCTTACGGAACTGGTCAAGGCAACCGGCATTTCTCTTGAAATTGGTTTGGTCGCTGGAGTGATCGCCACTCTGATTGGTCTGACCCTGGGTCTGGTGGCTGGCTACGTAGGTGGCTGGGTGGATGATTTCATCATGTTCATCACCAACCTCTTCACCGTGATCCCTTCTTTTGTTTTGCTGATCTTGATCTCTTTCAGCATCGGGCAAGATAAACGTGGAGCGGTCACCATTGCTACTGTGATCGGTTTGACTTCCTGGGTATGGACGGCCAGGGCCGTGCGTTCTCAGGTGATCTCTCTGCGCAATCGCGATCATGTCAACCTGTCAAAGCTTTCCGGTCATTCCACTTTCTTTATCATTCTGACTGATATTTTGCCCTACATCGCTTCGTATGTGATCATGGCGTTGATCTTACAGATCTCCTCGGCTATTTTGGCAGAGGCCAGCCTGTCCATTTTAGGTCTGGGTCCACGCACAACCGAAGTGCCTACCCTGGGCTTGATGATGAACTGGGCGATGATCTACCAGGCGCATATTTTGGGCAAGTGGTGGGCTTACTTCCCGGTACTTATCGTTATTGCTTTGATTACATTCTCGATGAACCTGATGAATACCGGTCTGGATCAGGTATTCAACCCGGCGTTGAGAGATTAGGTGGCTGACATGGGAAAAGTAATGCTTGATGTGCGTGGCCTGACGACAAAATACATCACTCGCTTTAATGAGAATGTTTATGCTGTCGATCACGTTTCTTTGAAGGTGGAAGAAGGTAAATCGCTGGGCATCGCAGGTGAATCGGGCTGTGGCAAGTCCACCCTGGCGCTTAGTTTGATGGGCTATTATTTCCCTCCATTGCACTATACCAGCGGTGATATCTTCATCGATGGACGGAATATCTCAGGCATGAACCCTGATGACGTTCGGCGTAACATTCTCGGCACTGAGATCGCTTATATTCCTCAGGCGGCCATGAATGCGTTGAACCCAACTCGCAAGGTGATCGATTTCATCCAAGACGTGATCCTGGCCCATGACCCGAAAGCATCCAAAAACGATATTTTGGATTTGGCCAGAGAACGCTTTGAAATTCTTGGCCTTCCTGAAGAATCCCTCTATCGTTATCCGGTGGAACTCTCTGGCGGCATGAAGCAGCGCACGGTCATTGCTGTGTCAACCATCCTGTCGCCGAAGATCCTGATTGCTGACGAACCCTCCTCAGCGCTGGATGTGACCTCGCAAAAAATGGTCATCAAAATGATGCTCGATTTGATGGAAAAGGGCTTCATTAAGTCGATGATCTTTATCACCCATGAGTTGCCCTTGCTCTATAACGTTACTGATGACATTATGGTGATGTACGCCGGGCAAATTGTTGAGTATGGCACTGCCAAGCAAACAGTGTTCGATCCACTGCACCCGTATGCCAAAGGGCTGATGGGATCGATCATCGTTCCTGAGCACGGCCTGCGTGATATTAAATTGACGGCAATTCCGGGCGTCCCGCCCAACCTGAAAAATCCACCTGAGGGATGCCGCTTTGCAGCTCGCTGCAAGTATGTTACACCCGAGTGCAAAGTTCATTCGATTGAGTTACACGAAGCCCAAGAGAATCGCGCTTACCGGTGCATTTTTAGCGAAGCCGAATTGAGAAAGGCTTATGAAAATGAGTGAAACAAATAATTCATGCCTTAAAGGCGTGGGGTTGACCAAAGTTTTTGGCTTGGGACGTCGCAAAAATGTAGCGGTTGACCATGTGAATTTTGACTTTAAAGAAAGTGAGATCGTGTCGATCGTGGGTGAGTCGGGCAGTGGCAAGACGACACTCACCAAGATGTTGCTCGGTTTGATCAACCCCACTGAGGGTGAGGTCTATTTTCTGGGCGAGAAACGGGATATCAGCTCTCCGCGCAAGAAAAAGGAATACTGGAAGAACATTCAGGCGATCTTCCAGGATCCTTACTCCTCCTACAATATTTTCAACAAGATCGATAAAGTGCTGCTTGACTGCATCAAGATGCGCGGCGGCGCCAACTTAAGCCATCAAGAGAAGTATGACCTGATGGTTGAAGCCTGTAGTTTTGTGAACCTGAAATACGAAGAGCTGACCAATAAATACCCCTTTGAACTTTCCGGTGGACAGATGCAGCGTTTGATGATCGCCCGCATCTTCCTGCTCAAACCAAAGATCTTGCTGGCAGATGAACCCACCTCGATGATCGACGCCTGCTCGCGCGCCACCATTCTCGATATGCTCATGAAGCTCCGCAATGAGACGGGTATGACACTGATCTTTATCACACATGATATCGGTCTGGCCTACTACGTTTCAAATACCGTTTACATTATGGAGCACGGTAAGTTCGTTGAGAGTGGCAGTGCAGATGAGGTGATCTTGAGCCCGAAACAGGCTTACACGCAGCGACTCATCAGCGATGTTCCCAAGATCCATGAGGAATGGGATCTTTCGACCGTGAAAGTAGATCGTGACTGAACTTTAAGAACTGCTGCAGTTTCTCATCTCGACACGATGATTAAAAATACTTGCTGAAAGGGTCACGATTTCTTTCAGCAGTATTTTTTAGCAAATACAGAATATTGGAAAATTTTGGATAGCATATGAAAACTCAATCCTTGACTGGAAAATGGACGTTTCGTCAAAAGAACACAAATGAGTGGCTGCCTGCCATCGTCCCCGGTGGCGTGCATACCGATCTGATGGCTGCCGGGAAGATTCCCGACCCCTTTGTCGGCGACAACGAAAAGAAGGTGGCCTGGGTGGCAGAAAACGACTGGGAGTATCAATATCAGTTTACCCCAGACACAGAGATATTCGCGCTGCCTCAGATCTTTTTGGCCTGTGACGGCCTCGATACACTGGCGACTGTTTTATTAAATGGTATTGAGTTAGGACGCGCAGAGAACATGTTCCGACAGTATCGCTGGGACATCAAGCCTGTACTGAAATCCGGCGAGAACGTGTTGGAGGTAAAGTTCGCTTCTCCCGTTCGCTATTGTGCAGAAGAAGAGGCTGTAAGGCCTATGCCGGGGGTTTCTCAAGCGATTCCGGGTGGCCCGCATTTGCGCAAAGCCCCCTGTCAGTTTGGCTGGGATTGGGGCCCGCAGTTGCCCCCGATCGGCATCTGGAAAGAGATTCGCCTTGAGGGCTGCCAAACTGCCCGGCTTGAAGAAGTTCACCTGCGCCAGATTCATGAGAACGGAAAAGTCACCGTTGAGGCGACCGTAAGACCAGAACGCTGGCAGACGGCAGCACTCAGCGCTTCATTACAGGTGATAGCGCCGGATGGAAAGGTTTTTGCAGCAGAGGCCCCACTTGAGAGCGAGAAAGTGACCCTTTCTTTGCCAATTACAGACCCGAAACTCTGGTGGCCGAATGGGTACGGCGAGCAGCCACTCTATCAGGTGGTGGTGACGCTCAAAGCTGGCCCCCAAGCACTGGATGAGAAGAAATTCCAATTGGGGCTGCGTACCATCGAGTTACGCCAGCAGCCGGATGAATGGGGAAAATCGTTCACTTTTGTAGTGAATGGCCTCCCCATTATGGCCAAAGGCTCCGATTGGATCCCGGCTGATTCCTTCCCAACGCGCATTAGTGATGCCTATATGGAAGGTCTGATCAAGGCCGCCGCCGATACCCATCAGAACATGCTGCGGGTGTGGGGAGGGGGCTTCTATGAAGAAGAACGTTTCTACGATCTTTGCGACCGTTATGGCATTCTCATTTGGCAAGATTTTGTTTTTGCCTGCAGCCTTTATCCGCTGGATGAGCCGGAATTCATCGAAAATCTGCACATTGAAATGATCGAAAACATGCGCCGTCTGCGCCATCGGGCCAGCTTGGCTTTATGGTGTGGCAATAACGAGATGGAATGGGGCTGGGTCGATTGGGGCTGGAAGGGCCCTGAGTTTGAGGCTGCCAAGGCTGAGTATGACAAGTTCTTCCACCATACACTACCCGCCTGGGTGGCAGCAGAAGATCAAGATCACGCTTATTGGCCCAGTTCACCCTCCTCAGATACCCCCTTCATTGACCCAAATGGTCAAAAGCAGGGCGATTCACACTACTGGGATGTGTGGCATGGACGCAAGCCTTTTACCGCTTACCGCAGCCAATATCCGCGTTTCATGAGCGAGTTTGGCTTCCAGGCGCTGCCGCCGATGGAGACCATCAAAACTTACGCCGAAAAACCGGATTGGAACATGACCTCCTATATTATGGAGCGCCATCAAAAGAATGACAGCGGCAATCAGTTGATGGTTGCCCAGATGCTGGATACTTTCAGGCTGCCCAAAGACTTTGAATCGCTGGTGTATTTGAGCATGGTCTTACAGGCTGAAGGCATCCGCTACGGTGTGGAGCATTGGCGTCGCCATCCGCAGCGTGTTTCGGGCATCATTTACTGGCAATTGAACGATTGCTGGCCGGTGGCTTCTTGGTCTAGCTTGGATTATTTCTTGCGCTGGAAAGCCCTGCACTATGCTGCCCGCCGTTTCTACGCCCCGTTAATGATGTCAATTGAAGATACGCCTAAATCGCAGGCGGTCTATATTACCAATGAGCGGCGTGATTCCTGGCAGGGATCGGTGAAATGGTCACTTGAAACGCTCAATGGCAAGATAATTGACTCTGGCGAAACGAATGCAACTGTGAATGCGTTTGATGTGGCCGAAGTGTGCCGTTTCGATTTCTCCGCTCAGGTGGCAGGCGATCAGCAGCGTGACCTTGCCTTCGTGGCTGAAATGCGCGAAAACGGCAAGCTGCTCTCGCGCCAGGTGGCCTACTTTGTTCCGACCAAGCACCTCAACCTGAGCGATCCGCAGATCTCCAAGCAAATTCAAGTGGTTGGCAAAGAGATTCGCATTGAACTGTCGGCTCAATCTTTGGCCCGGTTGGTGGAATGCAGCCTGGAAGATGCCGATGTGGTTTTCAGCGACAATTATTTTGATCTGCCGGCCGGCCGTTCGTTGACCGTCACCGCGGCTTTGCCTCAGGGTTGGACCATCTCTCAAGTTCAAAAAGCCCTGCGCGTGCGTTCGATCTACGATTCGTTCGCACATTAATTCAATCGGATCATTACCATTCTTTAGGAGAAACTCATGTCTGACCAAATTGGGGAGATCGTTTCAAAAATGACATTGGAAGAAAAAGCCAATCTTTGTGTTGGCGCTTCTTCTTGGACAACCACACCTGTTGAACGTCTGGGGGTGCCTGAACTGATCATGTCGGATGGCCCTCACGGGGTTCGCAAAGTAAAGGACCCTGACTCGATGGTGCAGGAAAGTATGCCGGCCACTTGCTTCCCGACCGCTTCTTGCACGGCCTCTACCTGGGACGTGGAGTTGCTGCACAAGATGGGCGAGGCTCTGGCCGAAGAATGTATCGCCTTGAATGTGGATGTTTTACTTGGCCCTGGCACAAATATGAAACGTTCTCCGCTGTGCGGCCGCAATTTTGAGTATTTTTCAGAAGACCCCTTTTTAGCCGGAGAGCTGGCTGCCAGCTATATCAAAGGTGTACAGAGCAAAGGGGTGGGCACTTCGTTAAAACATTTTGCCGCCAATAATCAGGAATACCAGCGTTTTACCATCAGTTCAATGGTGGATGAACGCACTTTGCGTGAGATCTACCTGCCAGCTTTTGAAAAGGCTGTCAAAGCGGGTAAACCTTACACGGTGATGTGCTCCTACAATAAGTTAAACGGCACATTTGCTTCTGAAAACTACCACCTGTTGACTGAAATTCTCAAAGACGAGTGGGGGTTTGAAGGATTGGTGGTCTCCGACTGGGGGGCCGTGCGCAATCGTGTGGCTGCTTTAAAGGGTGGGCTCGATCTCGAAATGCCTGGCAAGCATAATCTGTTTGTCAAGCAGGTGATCGATGCTGTTCACGCCGGCGAGTTGGACGAGAAAGCATTGGACGAATCTGCCCGGCGCATCCTAAAAGTGGTCTTCCAGGCCAAGAAAACGGTGAAGCAGGGCAGCTTTGATGCCGAAGCCCATCATCAGTTGGCTGCCAGGATCGCCACAGAAGGGGTGGTTTTGCTAAAGAACAATGGGCTGCTGCCTTTGAAACCAGGTAAACAGATCGCTGTGGTGGGGCGGGCCGCAGAGGCAGCTCACTTCCAGGGAGGCGGTAGTTCTCATATCAATCCGACCAATGTTTCCGTTCCATTCAAAGAGTTGAAGGCGCTGGGCGGCGATGCAGAGTTTTCTTATGCTGAAGGTTATCCGGTGGATGACACCTTCAGGCAAGATCTGATCGATCAGGCAGTGACGATCTCACAAAGTGCAGATGTGGCTGTGCTCTACATTGCGCTGCCTACTTACAAAGAATCTGAAGGCTATGATCGTGTGGATCTAGACCTGACCAACCAGCAGGTTGAATTGATCAAAGCTGTTTCAAAAGTGCAGCCCAATACAGTCGTGGTCATCAACAACGGCGCCCCGATTGCGATGGATGAATGGATCGGTGGTGTGGCCGCCGTGCTCGAAGGTTGGATGATGGGGCAGGCTGGCGGGGTGGCCATTGCCGATGTCTTGTTTGGCAAAGTGAACCCATCAGGCAAGCTGGCCGAAACCTTCCCCAAGAAGCTCGAAGATACCCCGGCTTACATCAACTGGCCGGGCGAAGCAGGCGAGGTGCGTTATGGAGAAGGCCTGTTCATGGGCTATCGCTACTATGATTATCGCAAGGTGCCGGTGCTCTTCCCGTTCGGTTACGGCTTGAGCTACACCACTTACGAATACAGCAATGTCAAAGTCTCCAAATCTACTTTCAAGGATACTGAAGGTGTAACGGTTTCGGTGGATGTGACCAACACCGGAAAGTTTGCCGGCAAAGAGATCGTGCAGGTGTATGTGCACGACCAGAAATCCAAACTGGTGCGTCCTGAAAAAGAGTTGAAGGGTTTCGCCAAGGTGGAACTTAAACCAGGAGAAACTAAAACGGTTTCGATCCCGCTCGATTTCCGCTCTTTTGCTTATTATCATCCGGCTTACAAACAGTGGGTGGCCGAAGAAGGCGAATTCGATCTGCTCATCGGGGCTTCCTCACAGGATATTCGCCACACGTTGACGGTGAAGCTTGAATCCACTCAGGAACTGCCCTGCATTTTGCACATGAATTCCACCATTAACGAATGGGTGGAAGACCCGCGTGGTAAAAAGGCTTTTGAACCCATCTATGAACAGTTCCAACAGCTTGCCAAAACGACCTTCATCGGCGATGAAAGCGAAGGCACTGAAGCGGCCATTGGCATGGATGTGATGCAGATGTTTGGCGAAATGCCTCTGGTGAGCGTGCTTTTGTGGGTGCAGCGCGGCCTGCCCAAACCGGCCGAAGAACTGGTCGCCGATATGCTAGCGCAAGCCTATAGCATGAAGTAACCTGAGAGGTCGTGAGCCTGATGAACAACATGCCGCTTGATGAAATTACTCAGCAAAAGTCTGCTCTGATCAAGAGTGACGAGGGGATCACCTTTCGCGATCTGAACCATAATGGACGGCTGGATCTGTATGAAGATCCCCGCCAGCCAATTGAGGTGCGCGTTGAAGATCTGCTGGCGCAAATGACGCTGGAAGAAAAAGCCGGCATGTTGTTCATCAATGGTTCTGTTGTCAACGAAGATGGCTCGCTCGAAGAAAAGCCAGGCACTGACGGTTTTGGCCGTACGGCTTTGAAACAGATTGATGAACAAAAGATGACCCATTTTAACCTGTGGCAGATCCCCAGCGCGCAGGCAACGGCCAATTGGTATAACCGCTTGCAGCTTTATGCCGAAACCACCCGTTTGGGAATACCGGTCACGATTGCCAGTGATCCACGTAACCATTTCACCCGCAATATCTTTTCGATGGCAGCCAACGAATTCTCGCAGTGGTGCGAGACGCTCGGCTTTGCAGCGATCGATGATCTGGGTTTGGTGCAGCACTTTGCCGATATCGCGCGGAGCGAATATTTGGCCGTCGGCATCCGTGTTTCGCTGCACCCGCAGATCGATCTGGCCACCGAACCACGCTGGCCTCGCATCAGCGGTACCTTCGGCGAAGATGCCCATCTCACCGCGCGTTTGGTCAAGGCTTACATCCGTGGTTTTCAGGGGGAACGTTTGGGCAAAGACAGCGTGGCCTGCATGACCAAACATTTTCCGGGCGGTGGGCCGCAAAATCAGGGGTTGGACCCGCATTTTGAATTTCAGCGCGGCCAGATTTATCCCGGCGACAACTTCAATTATCATTTGATCCCCTTTGAAGCGGCTTTTGAAGCAGACACGGCGGCCATCATGCCCTATTATGGCGTGCCAATGGATCAAACGGATGAAAATGTGGCCATGTCATTTAACAAAGCCATTATTACCGGTTTGTTGCGAGAAAAATATCACTTCGACGGCGTGGTCTGCACCGATTGGAGATTAATTACGGATGTCAACATGGGTGAGGCAGTTTGGCCGGCGCGCGCCTGGGGCGTGGAACATCTTAGCCAGCCGGAGCGTGTTCTCAAAGCCTTGCTGGCGGGGGTGGATCAATTTGGTGGTGAGAGTTGCCCCGAATATGTAATAGAACTGGTCAAGAGCGGTCTCCTCGCAGAATCACGTATTGATGAATCGGTGCGCAGGTTGTTAAGGCTTAAATTTGAACTGGGTCTGTTCGATGCACCTTTTGTGGACGAGGCAAAGGTGGCTGAAGTGGTTGGAGCCCCTGATTCACTGGCCGCAGGGCACACTTCTCAAGAACGCGCCATGACCTTGTTGAAAAATGAAGCGCATCTCTTGCCACTGTCTGGACATCCAAAAATTTATGTCGAAAATATGGATACGGCGGTTGTCGGTCGGTTCGCCGAAGTGGTCGATCAGCCCGAGAAAGCAGATTTTGCTGTTTTGCGTCTGGATACTCCCTGGGTTCCGGTTGAAACCAAGAACCCGTTCGCTGCCAATTTTCATCATGGTGACCTAGACTTTAAAGGGGAGAAAAAAGAAGCGATCCTAAACGTTCTTGCCAGGGTACCCACCATCGTGGTCATTTACATCGACCGCCCGGCAGTCATCCCTGAGATCAGCGCTGCTTCAAAGGCACTGATCGCTGAATATGGCGCTGATGATCTGGCGGTGATGAACATCCTTTTTGGAAAGGCCCGGCCACAGGGGAAGCTGCCGCTTGAACTACCCAGCTCCATGCAGGCAGTGCGCGATCAAAAAGCAGATGTGCCTTATGATTCTGAAAATCCGCTGTATCCGTTTGGCTTTGGTTTGAGTTATTAATAAGCGAAAAGACTTTTTGTTGCGGAGGAGAATATGCCCTTAACTTTTGATTTTTCACTCGATCAGCTCAAGACATATCAGGGAATTAATCCTCGTCCGGCCGATTTTGACGCCTACTGGGAAAAGGCGCTGGCTGAGATGCGTTCCCTTGACCCACAAGTAGAGTTGATTACGGCTGAGTTTCAGGCGCCCGGAGTGGAATGTTTTCATTTATATTTCACCGGGGTGGGTGGGGCTCGCGTGCACGCCAAATTTCTGCGCCCTGCCATGCGTGCGGCAAAATACCCGGCGGTTTTGATGTTCCACGGCTATGCCTGTGACTCAAATGATTGGTCTTCCAAGCTGGGTTTCGTAGCCCAGGGATTCATTGTGGCTGCACTGGATAGTCGTGGACAGGCGGCCGGCGCATCAGAAGATGTGGGTGGAGTGATAGGCAACACACTGCACGGCCATATCATTCGTGGCCTCGAAGATGCCCTTGCCGGCCACCCAGAAAAGTTGATGTATCGGCAAAATTTTTTGGATACGGCCGAGTTGGCGCGCGTTATCTTTGATATGCCAGAGGTAGACACGGGGCACGTTTGCGCCACCGGATGGAGCCAGGGGGGTGGCCTGACTGTTGCCTGCGCTGCACTGGAACCCCGACTCTACAAAGCCGCTCCGGTTTATCCATTTTTGAGCGATTACAAACGCGTTTGGGAAATGGACGAGGCCAAAGATGCCTACGAGGAATTAAGAGACTTTTTCCGCCGTTCCGACCCACAGCACTTACGCGAAAACGAGATCTTTGAAAAGCTAGGCTATATCGATATTCAAAATCTTGCCCAGCGAATTCAAGCCGAAGTGCTCTGGGGCACGGGGTTGATGGATACCATTTGCCCACCTTCAAGCCAGTTCGCTGCTTACAACAAGGTGATCGCAAAGAAACAAATGGCGCTTTTCCCGGATTTTGCCCATGAAGAGCTGCCGGGTTTGAATGACCAAATTTTTCAATTCTTTTTGAAGTAAAGCGGAATCTCTTTTAACGAAAAACCTTCCATGCACGAATGGAAGGTTTTTCACTTGCTGTTCTATCTTACTAAACTTAAAAGGATTAGATGAATCCAATAAGAAACTGGTTTAACTGGAATTTATAAATTGCGATTGTATCAGATTTCAGGAATTCTGCCGCATAAATACCTCAACCAAAATGATTAAATTTGTCCGAATAAATTTTGTTTCCCGGTACTTTCAACCGGGCTGAACTTCTTTGCGCGCGCTGGAGCAGCAGGGACGAATTTCAACGTCAGATAACTCTGCAAACTTCATGAATCTGACAGAATTTTCGGCCTGTTTTTCTGGCGTTTCGTTCAGATCGGTGAAAACATCTTCGTATCGAAGCGCGCCGCGTCTTTCATCTTCCAACTCCAGGATTCTTTCCCAGACGACCACGGATGTGATTAAAGTAGATTGAAACATTTTTATCTCCTTATTGTGCAACCGGTTGCATTTTGTTGCAAAAAAAATAAAAACTTACGCGGATTCGCGTATGACCAGCTCAACGGGCATGGTCACATGAGTAACAATACCGGTTTGAATGTACTGGACCAGGTTTTGAGCCAATAGTCTGCCGGCCAGGGGAATCTTTTGGCGGATGGTGGTTAGTGGCAGATTGGTGTAGTTAGAGATCGAGAGATCATCATATCCCACCACAGCGATATCTTTAGGTACTCGTTTGCCCAGGCTTTGGATCAATTTAATCGCACCAAGAGCCATTAGATCGCTGTTGACGAACACGGCATCCAGATCGGGTGATTGTTCCAGTAAATGTTTCATACCAGAGATCCCGGTAGGGTGGGTGTAGTCTCCGTAAGTGATTCTGGAAGAATCTAGCGGGAGCCCGGCTTCTTTCATGGCCGATTCAAACCCTTTGAAGCGCAGTTTTACCTCTTCTTCGTCGGCAGGGCCACCCAAAAAGGCAATTTTTCGTCTGCCGGTCTGAATGAGATGTTCGGCGGCCAGTTTTCCACCTTTGAAATCATCCCCGGCAACGGAACAGCAATCATATTCGTTGGACGGAAAGCCCCAAACAATGAAGGGCGCTTTCATTTTGGCCAGGGTTTTGACGTGAAACTGCTTGCGGGTCGAGGTCATTAATACGAAACCATCCACCTTGCCGCTGTCGAGATACTGGTGGGCCCACTCAGAGTCGCGCGGATTGATATGGATCACCAGCATGTCGTACCCCAGGCTGAAAAGCCCGCTGCTGATGCCGCCCATGATCTCGAGCGCGAATTGATCGCCAACCGTGTACAGATCGGAATAGTAGGCATGGGTCACGAAAGCAATGGTGTGCGATTGCCGCAAACTCAGGTTGCGCGCAGATTGATTGAGGTAGAAATCATTTTCCTGTGCGATCGCCTGAATGCGGTCACGTGTTTCTTTTTTTATTAAAGTACTGTTGTTCAATGCGCGCGAGACCGTCGATTTAGACACATTTGCCAATCGGGCGATGTCCTCAATGGTTTTTACGGTCTTTTCCGTCATTTTTTTTGCCTTTTACTGCAACCGGTTGCATTATAGCAAATCTCAAATGGATTGTCAATAGTTAATCAGGTGATTGAGCATCTGGTTCTTCTGTGTGGATCACATCGATTCTTCGTTTTCGGGGCAAGATTGGATAGGAAAGCAATTCACTGAAGTTTAGTTTGATTTCCAGGTTTTTTGCACGACAGGCAATGTTGATCGCCGGGATTTTATTCAATTGTTGCAAAAGGGAATTGGAAAATCTGGACGATTTTTGACCTGGTAGGGTGAACAATTCTAAGTTCAGCACAGGGCAAGGGAGGCTTAATTCTAGTTGAGCATTGAAGTCCAGTATTTCTTCAAAAGCATAGAGCACATCATCCAGTTGGGCAAGGGTTAACATTGCATCGGGGACCAGGGAAATGCGGCCACTCAGACGCGTGGTGATCTTATCGAATGTTTTCAGATTTGTCCCGCAAGGGCATGCACCCGGCAAAATTCGACTGAGGTCTCCAGTCCGGTAGCGGATGAGCGGCATACCGGTGCGGGTGAGGGTAGTAAACACCAATTCTCCTTCTTCGCCAGCTTTTATCGCTTGCCCGCTTTCTGGGTTGATCACTTCAAAATATAGGTCGGCCTCGCGCATGTGATATCCCCGATGGGCTTCGCATTCCACACCGCCTCCCAAACCCATTTCTGTCATGCCGTAATGATTGAACACCTGGCAGTGCCATTTGCTTTCAATCACCTGAATCACAGGATCGGGCACATGGTCGGTCGAAAGCAACACACTTTTGAGGTTCTTCTCTTCACTCAAGCGTGCCAGCCCAAACACCTGATTGGGAATACCCACTAAAACGTTCACCTTTTGCTCGCGCATGATCTGTAGCGTTTGTGCAATCTCTTTGACCACCCCATGTTTAATCGGAAAGGCGCCCATCCTTTGCAGGCCAAGAGCGAGCAGATCACCCACGCTACCTTGTCTCTCGCAAGGGAGCAAGATCAGTACCCGATCGCCCGGAGCAGTAAAGGTGGACATGCCGATGTTGAAAAAATCAAGGGTGAGCTCTTGATCGGTTTCCGTAAAATAAACGCGCTTCGCCGGACCACTGGTACCGCTGCTATCCAGCGTGACCACACGCTTAATTTCATCTTGTGAGACGCACAACATTTGCAGGCCAGATTCTCGGATATCTTGCGCGGTGGTAAATGGAAAAACAGCCAGATCGTCGAGGTGTGTCAGTTTCTCTGGCAAGTTGGCAAGTCTGTGCCTGTAAAAAGGGCTTTTCTGCCGAACCAGGTTAAGCGTCTCTTGCAGTTTCTTGAGCTGATAATCGGCCAGCACATCGGGTGTCAACGCATCAGTGCATCCAATCTTTTGACAGATCCAGGGGTCAAGCGGAGTGAGATGTGCGTTCAAGGCCTTTGCCATCAGGGTCAGCTTGAAAAGATCGCCGAATCCCGCTGTAAAGTAACTCGGCTTAAGCCCGCCAATTGCCGTTGCGAAGCTCCCTGGCTGAGGCTGTTGAGTAGCGCAGCGGGGTTGACAACGATTGAGCCGGCCAGCACATCCACATGGTGATCAAAGAGCACCGGGCTAAGCGGTGTTGTGGGGCCAATCATCATCACAAGAGCTCCTTTGGGGAAAAGAGCCTCAAGGGCATCGAAGGTGCCATTCAATAGGGTGGTAGCGGTCAAGCCAATGACTTCTGCATTTGGCAGAATTTGTGGGGCCATCTCGGCGGGGAGGTCTTCTTCGTGTGGGTCCAGTTCCAGCACAGTGACCTTGCTGGCAACCTTGCGCAAGGCGCGCGTGAAAGGAAAATGACCAATGGTCACCACGTTTTTGCCTTTGCCTTTCTCTTGCAAAAAATCTCCTGCGTTCAAATTCATTCCTTCTTTGACCTGAACTGGCAGAAGCGAATTTAGTGCGGCTAACCCCAAGCTGACCTCAAGCGGGTTTTGAGAAAGTAGAAAGGGTAAAATCTCAGTCAACGGCATCTCGTGAGTGTGGCCGATCCAGTCGAGGTGTTCAGCCTCACAGCAAGAAGCGCCGCTCATTGTGGCTGCCAGGCCAACAACTTCACTTTGGATGGCGGTGTAATAGAGCCCAACCCTTGCTTCTTGTATCTTGTGCTGGGCTGCTTTGGCTTTAACAGAGTCAATGAGGTCATTAAGAATCGTCATTGGTCATTCCTCCCGATTTGATTGTGATATGATTGGCGCGTGACTCAGCTTATTATAACTTTGTTGCATTATAATAAATTTGACTCTGTAAAAAACAGTAATTTAATAGCGGCAGTTTTTCTGGCAAGTGATTTAATGTACCAACTTCAAGCGAATGAAATATACGATAAAAATGTGTTCTCTGATCAATAAACCGAACCAGGACCGACGTTATGATCATCCCTGAAGAATCTGATCCCTGCTGGTTGAGAGCGATCTCAGAAGAGGGGTCTCCCAAATATGAATTACTTGCCACTAAGATACTTTTAGGACGGCTCAATTTGATTTATGCTATGAACCCTTCCCGTGAAACAGCTCAAAAGTGTGTGGCTGAATTGCGGACATTTTTTGTTTGGAACAAAGATCTGCCTAAGGCCCAGTCTGACCTGAAGAAAATTGTTGGTGAGGTGGAAAATTGAAACAGGTAATGTATAACAAATCCGATGTTGCAAAAATGATCTCTTCAGGCAAAAGATTGATCCTCGCCGGGGATGAATCCTGCTTAAGCGGGCTACCCGCTGGGAATTGGATCGCAGGAACGATCCCTTACTTTATGGGGGATGAAGGTGGCTTGTTCACCAAAGAGAAGCTTTTTGTCACCGAACTGCCCGAATATATCGTGAACGCAGAGATCAAAGTTTATGATGAAAAATCGATCGAGCAGGTCTATCTGGATGCGCCCCGACATGGTTTTAGTGTTATCACGATCCCGGCTTCTTCGCGCACACATTTTACTTTTGCCTTGAATGCTCCCGGTTTCAGTGGGTTCGCCACTCGTCCTTTGATCGGATGGATTGCCGGTGTGGCACTGAGCGATATTGACGCCAAACCGAAAGTGTTTGATGGCAGTCGTGGAGAAGGTCTTGAAAATGGAGCCATTGTGATGCATATCGAACTGCCCGCCAACAAGCTGGCAGAGATCGATATCGTCAACATCTTTGAACAGGGAGATGGCGATACGATCACCTTCCTCGAAGACGGTTTCAGCGTGAAAGACGCAAAAATCAATGGAGAACTGAGAAATTTTGCCGATTACCTGCTCGAAAACGATATAGACACTCGCCTTTCGTTGATCACCGACCTCTACGGTGCCAGGATCAATATCAGCTTTAAGAGCCTGGATTTTGTGAAGAAACAGGTAGACCTTTATGCACCGGTCTTCGCGGGTTATAAATACAAGATCGCCAAGCCAGTGAACGATTATCTGGACGAATTTATTGCCAAAGTGCCTTCAAAAGTAAACGATCACCTCTTTTTCGCCTGCAACTGCGTATTGAATTATCTCTATGCGGGTTTGGAAGGGCGAAAATTAGGGTGTTTTACCGGGCCGATCACGTTTGGTGAAATCGCCTACCAACTGTTGAATCAAACGCTTGTATATCTCACCATTGAAGATATCTAGAGCATTGAGTATGACGCCTCTCTTAGCAGGTAAAGGGAATGGTTAGTCGCTGCGGGATGAATCCCCCCATCACCGATCCGCTTCCTGTTGATTGCCCGGTAGATCGCAACCAAGCGCCTTGCGAACCGTTGGTTTACTATACCCAGAAACACGCCAACGAAATTGAGACATTACTGAATATTCAACAGGTCATCACCAGCCATTTGGATCTGAGCGATGTGCTGCAGATGATCGTTAACGAGGCTCGCCGGCTTACTACGGCGAAATTGAGCTTTTTATATGTTCTAGAAGATGAATACTTGTGCCTGGCGGCCGTTTCAGGTTCAGACCAATCGGATCAACTACTGGGCTACCGGGTGCCGGTGGAAAAATCGCTGGCCGGCAGATCGATCCAGACCAATCAGCCGATCATGCTCACTGATGTGCATCAGGATGACGCGCGAATCTATGAGGAGGCGATCAAACCTTTTGGGAACGTAGGTTGCTACCTGACCGTTCCCTTAATCTATGAAAATCGTTCTATAGGCGTTATCGCAGTAGCCGATCAGTGTAACGGGGCACTTGGCAATGACAGCCTGCGCGTCTTAAGCATGCTGGCACCCAGCGCTGTGATCGGTATTGAGAATGCGCGCCTTTACCAGGAACAACAAGAACGACGCCTGGAAGCCGAAAGCCGTCACCAGATGTCTGAAAGTCTGCGCGTGATGCTGGCCATCGTTAATTCCAACCGTTCTTTAACTGAGATATTGGAATTCATTGTAAGTCAGGTGTCTGGTCGCTTGTTCGATTGCCAGGCGACTGCCGTTTTTTCTTATCAACCAAAAGAGAAATCGCTTCTGGTACAAGCGGCTTATGGGTTGCCGTCAAATATGATTGACGCTCAATTTTTACCCGGCTATGAGGCAGCGTCTCAAGCCATCCACAGCGGTCAGCCGGTGATCGTATCTGATTCCCGTACGGGTGGAGCGGATGATGCCTCGAATTATGAAGGCTTACCCGCCGAATTGGCGCTTTTAACACAAATGATTGTGGAGTATCAGGCCTGGTTAGCCGTGCCTTTGATCGTAAAAGGCGAGATGTATGGCTCGATCTTGATGTATTATCAAGAGCCACACCTTTTCTCATCGGAAGAGATCAATCTGGCCAAGATCTTTAGCGATCAGGTAGCCCTGGCCATTGAAAATGCTCGTTTGCGTTTTCAGGCCGAACAGGCTGCCGTTATCGGCGAACGAAACCGCCTGGCGCGTGAGTTGCATGACGCCGTCAGCCAAACCCTGTTCTCTGCAAACTTGATCGCCGAGATCATTCCACGCTTGTGGGAAAAAGATCAGGATCAGGCTCGTCTGCGTTTGTTGGAACTGCACCAACTCACCCGTGGAGCACTGGCCGAGATGCGCACTTTATTGTTTGAATTGAGGCCGGCGGTGTTTAAAGAAGCTAAATTAGCCGATCTCTTGAAACATCTTATTCAGGCCATTGCTGTGCGTTCTGAGATCCCGATCTCGCTCAAAGTAAGTGGTGACGAGATCTTGCCGGCCGATGTGCAAATTGCGCTTTATCGAATTACACAAGAGGCACTCAATAATGTGATCAAGCACGCCAATCCCAGCCAGGCCTCGGTCAATTTAGCCGTGGAGCCAGGGGCAGCGCAGCTGATCGTGAGCGACGATGGCTGCGGTTTCGATCTTTCTCAGGTTTCCCCCGATCATTTTGGCTTAAGCATCATGAAAGAACGTGCTACCTCAATAAATGCCTCAATCGAGATGAAGAGCCAACCCGGTTTGGGAACGCAGATTGTTGTAATCTGGAACGAAAATTCAAAACAGGAGTAAAAAAATGTCCTCTGCTGAACCAATTCGAGTTATGGTAGTTGACGATCATGCAGTAGTTCGCAGTGGATTGAACGCCTTTTTGAATTCTTACGATGATCTGCAAATGGCCGGATCGGCCCGTTCAGGAGAAGAAGCGGTACAGCTTTGCGAGGAACTCAAACCGGATGTCGTCTTGATGGATCTCATTATGCCCGGCATGGATGGCGTAGCCGCCACAAAGGCGATTCGCAAGCTGCTGCCCAAAACACAGGTGATCGTGTTGACGAGTTTCAAAGAGGATACCATGATCCAGAAGGCGATCCAGGCAGGCGCGATCGGTTATCTGCTCAAGGATGTTCAGGCTGATGAAATTGCCGAGGCGATTCGTCTGGTGCATGCCGGGCAATCCATTTTGAGTCCTGAAGCAACCCAGGCTCTGCTGCGAGTGGCCAACCAACCCGGCCCGCTCGGCTATGACCTGAGCGACCGTGAGCTTGAAGTGCTGGCTTTGATGGTAAAGGGGCTAAATAACACAGAGATCGCCGAAAAGCTGGTAGTCAGCCTTTCGACGATCAAACATCATGTCAGTCATATCTTATCCAAACTGGATGCCGGTAACCGGGCTGAGGCTGTAGCGCTGGCTGTGCAGCATCATTTGGTTGAATAGACAATCGTCAAAATTTATTTGTGACGATAAAGTGAGTTTCCCTTTGTGTCCGTCAGGTTATAGGCACAAAAGGGAATGATCTTTTCGTTTTCGCCCACCTGCATGATGTAACAATCTTTTAATCTTTCCAGATCTAAATTCCAGGCATCCTGAAAAGCCATTCCTGAGACGCTGAAAGTATAAGTCTGCGCGCGTGCAAGCAGATCATCCCAAGCCCCCAAGATTTTTTTGGAACTTGTGGCAGCGGATTCGATTTTGGGAGCCGACCAGTGTTTCGCGGTGATCAGGCGAGATTTGCGTGCCCCCTCTTCGGCGTGTTCCGGGGTCTGACAACAGCAGCTGCTGCCGTGTTGAGTGAGTGCTTTTAATTCTCCATCGGCCATGAGCACAAAATTGGCATGAAACGAACACAGGGCGTTTTCACCACCGGGCGGAATAAAGCTTTCTTTTTTGATCAATCCCTCTGATTGGTCAGCGATGGCGCTGATCACTTCGGGAAGGGTGATGCGATCTTCATCGCTGGGAGGTGTGGGGTAGCGGCCAAAATAGCTGACCGGTTGAAAATGCACGCCTCGCACCGTAGGAGAATGTTTCAGGGCAAAACGGATCATCGAACCGATGTTATCGATATTAACGCCCGGCACAAGGGTCGGCACCAGCACAACCCCCAAACCCACTTTGGCGCAGTTCTCAACTGCCTGCTGTTTTTGCTCAAAAATTGCACGCCCGCGGGTCTTGCGATAGATCTCATCTCTGGTGCCGTCAAATTGAAGATATACGGTGTTAAGGCCGGCCTCTTTCAATTTTTTGAGGTAGTCGATTTCTCTGGCGATGCGCAATCCGTTGGTGTTGATTTGAAAAAATGTAAAACCGAGTGATTTCCCCATAGCGATGATCTCAGGCAGATCATCGCACAGGCTGGGTTCCCCGCCCGAGAGCTGAATATTGAACGGTCCGCCCGCCAGCAGCAGTTTACGATACCAGGCTTCGATTTCAGATAAAGTGGGTTCACTGTTTTTCGGTCCTTTCCCCGCACTGGCAAAGCAAAATGGGCAACCCAGGTCACAGGCCTGGGTGACTTCCAGGAGCACACAACAGGGTTGTTGCCGGTGATCGGGACATAACCCGCAATCGTAAGGGCAGCCACGTTCTACGTTCGTGAATGGGTTCTTAGGAGAAGCGGGTAACTTGGGTCTCACCCAGCTTGAATAAGCAGGTTCGCCGCGCCAGAGAATGGTGCGAAAAAAACCATGCTGCGGACATGTTTTTTCAAGATAAACCTCGTCGCCATATTGCACCCGCGCGGCCGGGATGCGCGTTAAGCAGACCGGACAAACGCTTTCGGTGTGCGAAAGCACGCTGCCACTTGAAAGCTCACCCTCATCCAGCGTGATTTCTCCCATTCCCGGAGCATCAACAATGTCAATAATATCTTCGTAAAGGTTCATCATTCCATCCCTGACAGGTCGAAACCATTTTCGACCAGAAGTTCTTTGGCTTTTTGAAAGGTGCCAGCAGTGATCTGCGGGCAGCGGGCGGTCATTTTCTGGCTGTCATCGTTGACGATCTCCGCGCAGTGAATTCCACCGTAAGCCACGCCGTATTCTTGCTTGAACCATTTGATGAGGTCTTCTATCATGAACAGCAGGCGTGGATCCTCTTGGTCATCGGCAGTCCCTTTGCCCGCATACATTCCCAGCAGGCAGACGCCGCCGGTGAGTGCACCGCAGACATCACCACTGAAACCCAGACCGCCGGCCAGCCCGTGCACCGCCTTGACCAGATCGGCATTTTCTTTGCCTTGTAATTCGAGGCCCATTTTGATGATGATCTGGCTGCACACAAAGCCCTGAGATTTCATTTCCTGCATGATTTCAAGATCGTCCATTTTTCTCCAATCAAAATTGTGATTTTTATGAGCCGGTGATCTGACTTACAGATGGCGTGTGTTCTTTTTTGCGATGCACAAAAAGTAACTTAACTTGGCTTGAGCGATCTGTAAAACCATATCCAATGTATTTCCCGATTCAATTTGCGTTCCGAAGATCAGCGGTAGCGACTCTGGCTGGAGCATGCTGCGGACCAATTCGGCATGATCTTCCCAATGGATAAATTCAAAATGATTTTCATACAAAACACTCAGAAATTCATCGGCATCAAAAGCATGAGATACACAACTTTCTGGCAGGCAAGACCGAAGCACCGTTAATTGGCGCGGTTGACGTGCATACAGATCAGAAACGATTAAGGTGCCGCCCTCAACCAGAAGGTTTGCAATGTTCGCCAAAGCAGAAGCAGTAGGCCGCAGCAAAGAAAGGGAGCATTCGGCCAAGAAAGCTTGAAAAGAAGCGGCAGCGAAAGGGAGTTCAAGCCCGTTAGCACAGGCGAACGGAGATTTTTCTGAATCAGCTTCTTCGAGTAGCATCAGTGAGCGATCCACACCAGTGGCCCGGTAACCGAGCCTTCTCAAATCCGCTACCGTGTTTCCGCACCCGCAGCCCAGGTCAAGCACGCGAGCCTTTGTGGGCAGACCGGCTAGCTCAAGTGCATGCCTGGTCAAAGAACTCCCGCCGGGATGCAGGGTTCCCCCAAGCCAACCCTCGCGGAGGGCTTTTTCATATTGGCATACGGATGCAGCGACTTCAGTCAACTTTGTGCCTTTCTGAGAGTCTTACTTATCTTCAAGGGCTTTTTCAACGTCGGTCATCCGACCAAGTGCCAGTTCTTCGGGCACCAGCGCCATGCCGCATTTGGGGCAGCGCAGCAGATCGACCGGGTATGAATTACCCAGGTATGAAACCATGATCTTGCTGGGCTCGAGGGGCAGATCACAGTTGGCACACAGCCATTGTTCAGCAGGAATCGTGTCGTTTTTATCGCTCATGATCTCGTCTCCTCGCCCAATTCCATGCGGTGACTGTAGGCTTTGAAAATCTCAAAAGCCTCCCCATTGGGCAAATATTCCACCCAGTAGGTCACGCGGGTGGGCTTGAAATGGGCTAGAAAATGCCCGGACTGGGGTTGTTTGAATTTCTTACCGGATTTCTCCGCGTGTTCAATAACCTGCTGGATATCTTCTACCAGGATCAAGCGATCTTCCAACACTTTTTGCACCTCATCACTGAGGATCAACTGAATGGATTCATAACTCTTTTGTGCGGGCATGGTCTCTCCCCATAACTCTTTCAAAAGTTTTCTTTTTAGTCGGGCTCTGTTCTCGTGTCGCTGAGAATACCCTGGCCCGCGGCGCGCAGCACGGCAGTTGAGATCGGTTTCGAACATCAGGTCAAGAATATGCAAGGTGGGTTTGCCGTGATTGGCGAAGAAATCACGGCACATGGCACAATAGGTGAGGTAATCAAACTGGCTTTCGGCCACGCGCCGGTCAATCACTTTTTTTGAAAGCTCTCTGTTCGCCAGCCACATGTCTCCGCCGTAGCTGCAGCAAGAGGTCTTTTCTCGATTGAGCGGCAACTCATCGATCTTTACGCTCATCTTTGTGGCGAGGTCACGCACGCTCTCCTGGATTTGCGTTTCATAGCGAGTGGAGCAAGGGTCGTGCACCGAAAGGGTTAATGCACCTTTATGTTGGATACCACCCGGCAGGCCAAATTTATCCATCACTTGCCAGAGCGACTGGATCTTCACTTCTGGCAGGTTGTTTTTGAACACCTGATAACAACTGGAGCAAGCCAGGATCACCTCTGGTCGGCCCATTTTTTCGTATTCTGTTTTGAACTCGGATAGCGCCTTTTCAAATTGCGTTTTCTGGCCGGCCCAATCTGCCATGGCGCCGCAACAGCGCAACATCAGGCCAACCGCGGAGAGATGTTCGCACAGGTAAGCATACACTTTTTCAACTTGTTCCGGCGCTGAAGCGCTTAGCTGACAACCCGGGAAGAAAACATACTGGCTTTCGCTTTTACCCGGTTGGTGACGGGTGAGTGCAAATTGGTCACTGTTGCTGAACTGCATATCGCGCAGAGCAAAATCATGCGCAGAAGGGGGCATGTGCCCTTGGTTGACCATCGTTTGTCGGGCAGTTTTGCACAGCGTGCCCATATCCAGGTCGTTCGGACAGATCTCAGCACATTGCCCACACAGACTGCATGAGTTGATGAGTTTATTGGCGCCGCGGGTGCCCATGACGATGGACAGGTTGTTGTAGATCGAACGAGCATACTTTTTGGGGTAAGCGCCATAACTGTGCAAATATTCGCAGGCATCGACACATTCCATGCACTCGCATTTCAGGCAGCGCCTGGCTTCTTGGATGGCTTCATCGTTCGTATAGCCAGAATTCTTTTTTGGGGTAACTTTGGTAGCGGCGATACCCTCGGTATTCGTGTAAAGACAGCTTTCATAGGGGCCTTCATTGGAGCGCGAGGCCGTTAGTGAAACGCGCTGAATGAAGCGGTCAATAGAGGTGGCCGCAATGCGCCCTTCAGACATCGCTCGAATCGAAGAGATCTCTTCTCTTGTTTGGTCAACATCCAGTGCGGCGAAAACATCGTTGAGAGAGGTGGCGCGAGTTGCCGGGTCAATGGCACCCAGCCCGGCCTGCACCGGATCAAAGCTGGAAACATGGCCGGTAGCGATGAAGACGGCGTCGTTTTCGCGCCGCAATTGGTCCAAGTTAATGCGTCCGCCTTCCATGGTAGCGCTGACTGGAGCGTTCAGATGAATTTCGACCCCCATCTTGGTGAGGGTATTCAGATCGCTCTCAATTACGGAACGGGGCAATTGGCTTTCAGGCAGCGAACGAATTCGACCACCGAGCACGCCGCCTGCCTCATAGAGCACAACCGTATAGCGTTTACGCGTTAGATCAAAAGCTGCGGTCAGACCGCACAAACCACCACCTACAATTGCCACTCGCTGCTTACGTTTGGTGACCACCGCGGATGGCTTTTTATCCATCTCCACGCCGAAGTCCACGCAGGCACGCTCCAGATCGGCAATGGCGATGGCTTGGTCACGCAGGCAAACTTTTTGACAGGGTTGATCGCAAATGCGGCAAACGATAGCCGGGAACGGCAGGCCTTTTTTAAGAATTTGGTATCCGGCTGCAAAATTGCCCTGACCGGCTTCAGTGCAGAGCGAACGAACGTCTACATGCAGCGGGCAGGCGGCCACACAGGTGGGCGCGCATTCTTGAATGCATTGTGATTCAATTTCGTGAAGATCGATTTGATCCATGGGAATCCTGAAGTTAATTTTGAATAATTGACAGCCAGACCGGCAATGCACCGGTACCTCTAGTATAGAAAGGTTGCCGGGCTGCCACAACAGTCGTTTGGAGCGTTTAGGCATCGGTCAACTGACCCATTAATTATTTGTCTAGGTGACCCATCGAAATTATCCACATGCACGTTTCGGTGACAGCCAATTTCTCCTATCATGAAACAGATCCATTTATGCTCCATACAGGTATTGGCAATTAATTGAATAGCTCGTGTTTTTTCCTCAACCACCATATTCAGTACAAAGTCTTAAGGAGGTAAGGATGCAAAAGAAAACATTCATTGTCAATGGCGTTTCTCAAACAGTTGAGATCGATGATGAAACGTCATTGGGAGATGTTTTGCGCCAGAAAATGCTTCTGACTGGCACAAAGATCTCCTGTAATGAGGGTCATTGTGGGGCTTGCTCTGTCATCGTTGACGGCAAGCTGACCCTTTCCTGCGTGACACGCGCCAAGCGTGTGCCAGATGGTGCCAAGATCACCACTGTAGAAGGGATTGGTACTCCTGAGAAGATGCACCCAATTCAGGTGGCCTTCATCGTCCACGGCGCTGCCCAGTGCGGTTTCTGCACCCCAGGCATGATCGTGTCATCCAAAGTGTTGCTCGATCAGAACCCCGATCCCACTCGTGAAGAGGTTCGTGAATGGTTGACCAAGCACCATAATGTTTGCCGGTGCACCGGCTATAAACCCATCGTGGATGGCATTATGGATGCTGCCAAAGTCTTGCGCGGCGAAATGAGCCAGGCCGATCTTGAATACAAAATGCCCGCCGATGGCAAAGTATGGGGCACCAAATATCCGCGCCCGACTGCCAAAGCCAAAGTTACCGGCACGCTCGATTTTGGTCAGGACGTAGCTCTGAAAATGCCCGCCAATACCCTGCGCCTTGCACTGGTGCAAGCCAAAGTAGCTCATGCCAACATCCTTTCTATTGATACCTCCGAAGCAGAAAAGATGCCCGGCGTCTTCAAAGTGGTGACTCATAAAGACGTGCAGGGAAAGAACCGCATTACTGGTTTGATCACTTTCCCGACCAATAAAGGTGATGGTTGGGATCGTCCCATCCTTTGCGACACCAAGATCTTCCAGATCGGTGACGCCATCGCGATCGTCTGCGCTGATACCGAAGCCCACGCCCGTGCAGCCGCAGATAAAGTAAAAGTGGAATTGGAAGAGCTGCCGGCTTACATGAACGCTATGGATGCCATGTCGGATGATGCGATCGAAATTCACCCGGGTACCCCGAATGTTTACTTTGAGCAGCCCATCGCCAAGGGTGAAGATACCAAACCGATCATGGATTCTGCCCCCTTTGTGGTTGAAGATAACTATTACACACAGCGCCAGCCGCATTTGTCCATTGAAACCGATACCGGTTTTGCTTATTTCGACAAAGAAGGCCGTTTGACCATCCACTCCAAGAGTATTGGTCTCTACCTGCACTTATTTATGATCGCTCCGGGCATTGGCCTGGCACCTGAAAAGATTCGCATGGTGCAAAGCTACGCCGGCGGTACCTTCGGCTATAAGTTCTCCCCCACCATGGAAGCCCTTTTGGGCGTTGCCTGCATGGCCACCAAGCGACCGGTTTCTTTGACCTACGATTACCATCAGTATATGCAGTACACCGGCAAACGCTCTCCGTTCTTCACCAAGGTGAAGATGGCTGCCGATGAAAAAGGCAAGATCGTCGCTATGGACACCGATTGGACCTGCGATCACGGCCCCTATTCTGAGTTTGGCGATCTGCTCACCCTGCGCGGTGCCCAATACGTCGGTGCCGGTTATAACATCCCCAATATTCGTGGCATGGGCCGCACGGTTTGCACCAACCATGTCTGGGGTGCCGCCTTCCGTGGCTACGGAGCCCCTGAAAGTGAATTCCCGTCTGAATGCCTGATCGATGATCTGGCCGAAAAGGTGGGGATGGATCCTCTGGAATTCCGCTATATCAACGCTTACCGACCGGGTGACACCACCCCAACCGGGCAAACGCCAGAAGTCTTCTCACTGCCTGAAATGATCGATAAGGTTCGCCCTCTGTACCAGATAGCCCTTGAAAAGGCTAAACGCGAATCTACCCCTGAAAAGAAAAAGGGTGTTGGGGTAGCCATCGGTATTTATGGTTGTGGTTTGGATGGTGTAGACGCAGCCGAAATGGAAATCGAATTGACCAAGACCGGCGTCACGGTTTATGCCAACTGGCATGATCACGGTCAGGGTGCTGATATGGGCGTGCTCGGTACCGCTCATGAAGGGTTGCGCCCCTTAGGACTCAAACCGGAGCAGATCAAACTCGTGATGAACGACACCGCAGTCAACCTCAATGGTGGCCCTGCCGGTGGCAGCCGCAGCCAGGTATTCGTTGGAAATGCCATCAAGAACGGTTGCGAAAACTTATTGACTGCACTGAAGAAGAGCAACAACAAATATCGTACCTATGATGAAATGGTTGCCGAAGGGTTACCGCTGAAATACAAAGGCAGTTGGGCATCTTCAATGTGCACGAACTGTGACCCCAACACAGCACAGGGGAATCCATTCCCAATTTACATGTATGGCCTCTTCATGGCTGAAGTTGAGGTGGATATTAAGAGCGGCAAGACCAAAGTGGAAGGTCTAACCCTGGTCGCCGATATCGGCAAGATCAATAACAAGCTGGTCGTTGACGGGCAGATCTATGGTGGTCTGGCACAAGGAGTTGGTCTGGCGTTGAGTGAAGACTTTGAAGATTACGAACTTCATTCCACCATGTTGGGTGCCGGTATTCCGTATGCCACAGATATTCCCGACAACATCAACATCATGTATGTTGAAACGCCGCGCGAAAATGGTCCCTTCGGGGCTGCGGGTGTTGGCGAATTACCGCTGACTGCTCCGCACGCCGCGATCGGCAATGCGATCAAGAACGCCACCGGTGTGCGCGTCACCAACTTGCCGGCTCGTCCGCCAAAAGTGTTGGCTGCCCTGAAAGCCAAAGAAAAAGCCACTCCAGTAGCGGTGATGGCCTAATTCATTCGAGTACTCGCATCCAAAAGGAGTTAAGTATGGCTAAAATGATAATGGTTCACGCTGATCGCTGTGTGGGTTGCAAGAGCTGTGTAGCCGCCTGCGCTTATTCGAACGAAGGCAGCCAACGCCCCGAAGCGTCACGTGTTCACGTGTTTTCCTTTCCATTTGAAGGTGTTTCTGTCCCCATGATGTGTCAGCACTGCAGTGACGCAGCCTGTGTTTCCGTCTGCCCCACCGGCGCCATGCATCGCAACCCTGATACGGCCGTGATCGAATACGATGTCGAGAAATGCATCCGCTGTCGCATGTGCACCATGGCTTGCCCGTTCGGCAACTCGGTGTACGACGCTTTGACCGATACCATCCTCAAATGCAATCTTTGCGAAGGCGACCCTGCCTGTGTCAAAGTTTGTCCTTCTGAGGCATTGGAATATGTGGACGATACCGCCTCTACGGCATCCCGTCAGAAAAACTTTGCTCTAAAACTGAAAAACGCTGTCCAGGAATATCCTGGCTGATCTTTTTCTCCACATCCACAGCCAGCCGGTCAACACGACTGGCTGTGGTTTTCTAGGAGGGCTTGTGAATCAATTCGTCGTATTGCCACTGGAGGCGCTCGGCGTCGGTATTCTGTTGCAGTTAATTCTGGGCCGTGCACTTTCAAACAAAGGGAAGGGCTGGTTGGCTTTCTTCTCTGGCCTGGTCGCGCTAGCCGGCACTTTAACGCTTCTTCCTGCCATCATGCAGGGATCTGTGATCGAAAAGACCTTGTTCCAATGGGATCAAAATGCCTTATTCCAGTATCATGTAGATGGATTGAGCCTGATCTTTGCCTTGATGGCAACCGGTATTGGCTCAGCCATTTTGATCTATTGTGTTAACTATATGGCACACGAAACGGAAGGAACGACTCGTTTCTACGTTTTGATGCTTACCTTTATTGCCGGGTTGGTAAATCTTGTCTTTTCATCCAACCTTTTACTGGTTTACCTGAGCTGGGAAGTGATCGGTCTATGTTCTTATTTCCTGGTGGGTTTTTGGTACAAAGAAACAGTCGCCGTTAATGGTGCTCGAAAAGTGTTGGTGATGACGCATATTCCCGGCTACGGGCTTTTAGCCGGTATTTTGCTTCTCTATCACCAGAGTGGTTCAATGGTATGGACGGACCCTGCAGTGAGTGCCGCCTTCACCACCGGCATCTTTGTTTTGATGCTGGTGGCCGCAATGGCAAAATCGGTCATGTTCCCCCTGCATACCTGGATTCCAGAGGCCATGAATGCGCCTACACCGGTTTCGGCATTGCTTCATTCCGCCTGTTATGTAAAGGCGGGTGTCTATTTGATCGCCCGCATGTATTCAATGGCGGTCTGGCCACATGCCTGGAACGTAACGGTGATGACCATTGGCTGTGTCACCATATTGGTGGGCGCTTTATTTGCTTTGGCCCAAACCGACATGAAGCGTATGCTGGCTTACTCGACCATCAGTCAATTGGGCTACATCATCACAGGCCTGGGTATCGGCACAAATTTGGGCATCGCGGCCGGCTTGTTCTACTGCCTCGCGCACGGTGTGTTTAAGGGGACGCTCTTCTTATGTGCCGGTGCAGTACAGCACGCCACGGGTACGCGTGATATGCGCCGCCTGGGCGGTCTGGCAAATCGCATGCCATGGACGGCACGTATCTGGCTGATCGCGGCCGCTTCGATCATCGGTATTCCGCTGACAAATGGCTTTGTCGCCAAATGGCTGCTTCTGGATGCGGCTTTGAATGCCAATCTGGTGGTGGTTGTGGTGGTAGCCTGGTTGGTGAGTGTGATCACGGCCATTTACATGCTCAAAGCCACTGTCAGTGTCTTTTATGGGGAAGAGCCCGAATGGCTGCAAGCCACTAAAGTGCACGATGCAGAGCCTTCTATGTTGGCCGGGTTGGGGGTGTTGGGCTTTCTCTGTCTGGCCTTTGGCATTGCCCCTCAACTTTTGTTTAAGGGGCTAGTGCTCCCAGCAGTAAGTGGCTTGGGGTTTGCCCAAGAAGTGAATCTCACCTGGCTGGGGCTGCAAACGACCTCGGCGGGTGTTCAGGTGACTTTGGGTGCAGCGATTGCAGTTGTGGCTGCATTGATCGGTTGGCTGGTCTTTGCACTGGTGCAACCAAAAACGCAGAAATCGTCTCCATCTGCAGGCATCTTTACAGGCGGAGATCCTTTGCCTGAGAATGCCGGGATGAAGGCTGAAGATTTTACCGTGGTCGCTGAAGCCAATCTGGCCCCTGTTTACAAATTCACCGATCCCGATCGTGTTTATTTCCCGCTGTGGCGTGGTGTCAAAAAGGTTTCTGCCTGGATCGGCAAAATACTGAATCCGATCAGCGAAAAGTATGCCTTACCGGTAACGGTTCTGCTGATCGTGCTTGTTTTCGCAGTGGTCTGGTTCAGTTGAGTGACAGGTGATGAAATGATTAATTCACTTTTGCAAAACATAACTTCTTTATCTGGCAGCTTCAATTGGGATTGGATCTTCTTCGGCGCGTTTGCGATCTTGATGATCGCAGTGATTCTTTATTCCATCGCTGTCCCGCAGGGCGGCAAAGGCTGGTGGGCGATTGCGCTCGTTTTGGGCGCTTTTACCCTGGCCGGTATGGCTGTTGCTGAGGGCACGCTGCGAGTGATCCTGCTGGATGTTGCTGCATTTTTGGCAGTGGCTCTGGTTTGGATTGAAGGCTCTCCCAAGGCCAAATGGGCTGCTCGAAATTATTTGATCTTTATGATCGTAGCAATGGCTTTTATCGCCGCTGGGCTCTACCTGGTGGATAGCAGTGAAGTCCTTACTGCATCGCTGCAAAAGCTCGCTGCCGCCTTGTTGATCGTAGGCTTTAGCCTCAAGCTGGCCTTTGTGCCGTTCTATTTCTGGCTGCCCGGTGTGGCCGAGCATTCAAAACCCATGACCACAGCTCTCATCGTCTCGGTAGTAGATATCGCTGCCTTCACTGAGTTGGTCCATTTGCGCTTGAACAGTGCCTGGGTTTTCGATCAATACGCCGTCTTGTGGTTGGTGTTGGCTTTGCTTTCGATGTTTGGCGGGGCGCTGCTTGCTCTGGCACAAAAGAATGTCAAACGCATGCTGGCCTTCTCGACCATCGATGACATGGGTTACCTGTTATTGGGTACGTTGGTGGGCACGCAGGCGGGTCTTGCTGGTGCCATATTGGCTGCCCTGGCCCATGCCGTCTTCAAGGTACTGCTTTTCGGCGCTGTTGGGATCGCCGAATATAAGAACGGCCACCCCCTCACACTGAAAGATCACGGCCAGGCAGCTCGTTACCCGTTTAGCGCGGCAGCTTTCATCGCCGGAGCATTGGGAATGATCGGTGTGCCGCCCTTGTTTGGCTTTTTGGGCCGATGGCGTCTTTACCTTTCTGGGGTGGAATATGGCGGGCTTGCCTTGGTGATCACAATGGTGTTTGCAACAGCTTTAGCGCTGCTCTATTACGTGCGCGTGATTCATTTGGTCTGGTTGGGCAAGCCAGCCGGTGAAACCGGGAAAGCACAGGAACCGGCGCTGGCTGTGACTGTTTTGATCGTGTTGGTCGTGCTGACACTGGCGCTGGGGCTATATCCTGCCTGGCTGACCGGGTGGATCGGCTGAGACTTTGGATAAGGGATGCATATGAACGCTTGGAAAAGACTTATGCAAATAGCACGTCGCAAATCTCCCTGGGTTTATTGCCTGAACACGGGAGCCTGCAACGGCTGTGATATCGAAATTGCAGCCAGCCTCACCCCGCGTTACGATGCCGAACAGTTGGGCGTCAGACGCGAGGGAAGTCCGAAGCATGCCGACATTCTGTTGGTTTCGGGGCCGGTGACGCTGAGAACACGCGATGCGTTAATGGATATTTACCAGCAGATGCCCAACCCGAAAGCGGTCGTGGCAGTGGGCTCTTGCCCGGCTTCGGGTAACGTATTTTCTGGCAGCCCAACTATTTTTGGTGCGGTTGACCAATTCATTCCGGTGGATGTGTACGTGGCTGGCTGCCCGCCACGTCCGCAGGCGATCTTGCAGGGCATCGCCGAGGCTGCCGATCTGCTTGCTAATGGACAACAAAAGAACCGAAAGGAGGCAAAAGAATGAACGCCTGGGGTTCTTATGCGCTTGCATTGCTGATCTGGCCTGGTTTGATCGGTGGTACAGCTCTAGGATGGTTTTACTTGTGGTATGTGCGCAAGCTGACCGCTCAATTTCAGGGCAGACAGGGGCCGCCTTTCTATCAGCCCTTCTTTGATTTCATCAAACTTTTAGGCAAAGAAACCTACGTCCCCGCCGGGATTAACAAGTGGCTCTTCTTTGGCTTACCGGCGCTGTCGTTGGCATCCACAGCATTTGCTTTGGCCTTGGTGCCCGTGCCGGGAAACCCAATGGCAGCTTTCCCGGGAGATTTGATTGTGTTCATCTATCTGCTCGAAACCCCGGCTCTCTGTGAAATTCTGGCCGGGTTCAGTACCCGTTCACCCTACGGACAGGTGGGCGCTACACGTGAAGCCATGATGAGTCTGGCCTATAACCTTCCTTTCCTCGCAGCCGTGATCGCGCTTGCCATACATGCTGGCAGTTTCAGTCTGGTAGATATGGCCAAAGCTCCTCTGGGGTGGGGACATCTGGCAGCGGCTCTGGCCTTTTTCCTGGCACTGCCTGCCCGGCTGAAAAGCAATCCGTTTTCGATTGCGAATGCCGAACAGGAGGTAGTAGCCGGGGCTCATACAGAGTTCAATGGGAAAGCGTTGGCCATGTTTGAATTGAGCCATGCTTTGGAACTGGTGGCGTTGGTTAGTTTGTTCGCTGCGCTGATCGTTACCCCACTGCTAAACGGCATTCTGGCCTGGGTGGGTTACCTTCTGCTCAGTGTTTTGGTCGTTTTTCTGGTTACCCTGTTGGGGTCTGCCACCGCTCGTCTTAAGTTGAACCAGGCATTCCGGTTTTACTGGGGTTGGGGGGCAGCCGCTGCTGTGCTCGCCCTGGTGATCGCAGTGATCGGATAGTCAGGAGGAAACATGAATATCCTTAATGTTTTATCGGGAAATATCCGCCGCGGATCACGCACTCGCAAACCATCTGATGTTGTTCCCTATCCAGAAGGTTTTCGCGGAGTGCTTTTGCACAATATCGATCGTTGTACTGCCTGTGGCACATGTGTTTATGCCTGCTCGCCCAGCGCTATCAAGATTGATGACAGCGATCCAGAAGTGGCCCACTGGCTTTACAACGAAGATCAATGCACATTTTGTGGGTTCTGCGTGCAGTATTGCCCCACCGGCGCTTTGAGCTTCCAACAAGAAGCGCCTGCTCCATTGGGTGATCGCCGCATGCATCATCGCGACCATGAGATCGAACTCAAGCCTTGCCGCAAATGCGGTAAACCGGTTCACATGGTGCCCGAGGTGACTTTGCGGGAGCTTTATGGCGACCCATTACCGTTTGAGATTCAGGAGACGATCGGGTTGTGTGAACATTGCCGCCAGGAGTTGATCGTCAATCGCTTCCTCAAAACGGTTGTAGTAAAGGGAGACAGACAAAATGAGTGAACTTGTTAATTTGATTCAGGGTTTGCCCGGTGCCAGATCAATGGTGCAAAAAAAAGATGGCTGGTGGATGGTTGCCCCGGAGTTGGATGTGCTGGAAATGGCCCGCAAAATGAAAGAGTGGGGCGCACGATTCAGTACCATGACCGGCGCAGTGCTGACGGATGTTGAGACCGCCGTGATCTATCACTTTTATCTCAACGGCCAGGCTTGTAATTTAAAGGTAGCAACAAAAGAAAATAAAATTCCATCGATCAGCAATATTCTGCCGGCAGCTGAGTGGATTGAGCGTGAGATCATGGATCTCTACAAGGTGGAGTTTATCGGCCACCCTCACCCAGATCGTTTACTCCGCCCCTTGCAGCTTGAAGCTGGGTTGATGCGAGAAGCCGGCGGCGCAGCCGGGAAAGCAAAGAGGTAAGCATGCCCTATACAATTCCTATTGGTCCTTATCACCCCGCGCTGGAAGAACCTTACAAGATTAATGTCACTTGTGAGGGCGAGAGCGTAAAAGAGGTCGACATTGCGATCGGGTTTAACTTCCGTGGCATTGAACTGTTGGCACAGCGGCGCAATTATTTGCAAGACATCACCCTGGTGGAACGCGTGTGCGGTATCTGTTCCAATGTGCATACAATGACCTACTGTATGGCGGCTGAAGCGCTGGCGGGCATTCAACTGCCGCCGCGAGCCGGCTACATCCGTGTGATCCTGGCCGAATTGGAGCGCCTGCACTCCCATTTGCTTTGGTCGGGTGTTGCTGCAGAATTGATCGGTTTTCAGACCATGTTTATGGAAATTTTTGCTCTGCGTGAGCGGGTGATGGATGTGCTCGAAGCTATTTCGGGCAACCGTGTCAACTACGCAATGAACGCCATTGGCGGGGTGAACCGGGATATTAATGACCCCCAGAGCATCTTGGCGGCGGTACGAGAGATCAAAGAAACCATTGAGAAAGTGGTGATCCCCATTTTCACTACCGATGCAACCGTCAAGGCCAGAACCGCCGGGGTGGGAGTTTTAACTCATGAAGAGGCCTTGATTTATGGCACGGTAGGCCCCACTGCGCGTGCCTCAGGCTTGGAAAGTGATTTGCGCGTAGATTTGCCTTACGCCGCCTATGGCGAACTGGGTGTCAACACTGCCGTGCAGACCTCCTGTGATGTGCGCGCTCGCGTGGTGGTTCGTGCGCTTGAAATGCTTGAAAGCGTTCGTCTGATCGAAGCCGCTCTCAAGAATCTGCCCGGTGGGCCAATCCGCATCGCCGATCACTTCCCGGTAATTCCGGCGGGTGAGGCTACGGCACGGGCAGAAGCGCCACGCGGTGAAGTATTCTACTATATTCAGTCTGATGGCAGCGATATTCCGTTACGGGTGAAGATCCGCACTCCAACCTATGCCAACATGCCCTCGGTGAAGGCGATGAGTAAAGGGCAGCAGTTGGCGGATATGCCGCTCATTCAGGCTTCCATTGATCCGTGCTATTCATGCACAGATCGCTAAAAGCAGATTTCAGTCCCAAAAAGGATTGATGACCGGAATTGATGTCCATTATAGTAAAGCACCGCAGGTCAAATAACATTTGACCACCCATTGAGATCATTCTGGAAACCGTGGGTGCCTCCTGAACGGTTTGATCTCAAAGGTCTGGACGCAAACTGCATGAAAGAATAGATCTACAACGAGGAGAGATGCGGTTTGCGCCAGACCCGGGTGCACGTTTGGCGATTTCAGAACAAATTTAAGAAGAATCTCCGTTTTATCTGTAAAATGTTATTAGGCAGAAATCATTCTCGTTTGAGAGGGCAGCATGCGCGAAGTTCTGGCTGAAGTGGAAAGATGGCGTCAAGAAGGAAAAAAGGTGGCGATAGCCACTAATGTGAAGCGTGCCGGTATGTCACTCCGGCCTTTGGGTGCGAAGATGGCTGTCACACCAGAGATGGAAATCGCCGGGTCTGTTACAGGTGGATGTCTTGAAGGTGTTGTTTATGAAGAGTCTCACGGGGTGATGGGAGACCTTCAACCGAAATTACTACATTATGGAGTGAGCGGTTCAGAGAAGCCCTGGGATATCGGCCTGACTTGTGGCAGTTCGCTGGATATATTCGTCGAAAGCCTTGATTCCGCCGCCTGGCAGTCGATTTACGCTACCGTGTGCGCCTGTTTGCAAGAGAATAAACTGGCTGCTGTAGCCACTGTCATTTCAGGGTCGCTTACGGGCAACAAGATGCTGCTTTCTGCGGAGGGCAAACGGCTTGGCTCTCTTGGTAACGAGAAATTAAATGAAGAGGTGATCCCCTGGCTCATGACGCAAATGGAAAACCAGGAGGCCAACTGGCATGAATTTTCTTTGCAGGGGGAAATGCTTGAGGTTTTCGCAGATGTATTGGTGCCGGAACTGCGTTTGATCGTCATTGGAGCAGGGCATATTGCCATCCCATTGGTGGCTATGGCGAAGACGATGGGATTTCATACCATCGTGATTGACCCGCGTGAGGCCTTTGCCAGTGAAGAGCGCTTTCCGCATGTGGATGAACTGATTAACGAATGGCCCACCACAGCTCTCGAAAAACTTGCTTTGGATGAATCTACTTATGTGGCCGCAATCAGCCACGATGACAAGCTCGACAACCCTGCCCTGGCTGTTGCGCTTAAAGCGCCCACCCGCTATGTAGGTGTTTTGGGCACACGTAGGAATATCGGCAAACGACTGCTGGAATTGAAAGAGTTGGGCGTGAGCGATGAACAACTCAGCCATCTGCGCGCGCCTATTGGCGTTCCGCTTGGGGCTGTCTTGCCGGAAGAAATTGCCCTCTCGATTCTGGCCGAGATGACCGAAGCCCGGCACGGACATTTGCTTTTGGAAGCGATTCACTAGTATCAAAAATGAACTCTTATCGGTTTTTCTGGTTTAATTAAGCCATGATTCAACCCAAACAATTTCCAAACATCGCCGCTATCCTGCTAGCTGCCGGTGCTGCCTCACGTATGGGGCAGCCTAAATTGTTGCTGCCCTGGCAGGGGGAAACGCTGATTCACCGGGCTGCGCAGACGGCATTGACGGCCGGATTGACCCCGGTTGTCGTGGTTACCGGTTCGGGTGCCGAAGCCATACAGTCGGCCTTGAGCGACTTGCCTGTTAAGCTGGCTCACAACCCCGATTGGCAAATGGGGCAAAGCACTTCGGTTCGCACGGGTGTACTGTCACTTCCGGCTGAGACGCAGGCGGTTGTGTTTTTATTGGGCGATCAGCCTTTCGTGCAGGTTCCTCTGATCCGGCAACTGGTGGAGACTTATCTCGAAAAACGCCCGACCATCCTTGCCCCATATGTAGGCGAAAAACGCGCCAACCCGGTGATCTTCGATCGCAGTGTGTTTGAGCACCTCTGCGCGCTGCAAGGGGATGCCGGGGCGCGCAGCATCTTTGGCCGATTCCCGCCTGCTGCCATGCCCTGGCCTGACGAAAATGTACTGCTTGATATCGATACCCCTGAAGATTACGAACGCCTTTCCAAGCTGATATAAAAATAGACTCACCGTTTCAGTCGGGGAGTCTATTTGTGCAAGCTAAATCGATTACATTGTCCACTCGGTGTGAAAAACCCCTTCGCGGTCAATTCGACGATAGGTGTGCGCTCCGAAATAATCGCGTTGTGCCTGGGTCAGGTTAGCCGGCAGGCGTTCGCTGCGATAGGCATCGTAGTAGGCCAGTGCGGAACTCAATGCCAGGGCCGGCAAGCCATGCTCGGCTGCCAGCGCCACCACTTTGCGCAGGGCAGCTTGATGGGTGTTCATCACAACTGCAAATTGCTTGTCCATCATCAGGTTGGCCAGATCGGGGCTGCGTTTGAACGCGGCGCTGACCTCATTGAGGAATCGTGCCCGGATGATGCAGCCACCGCGCCAAATACGTGCGATCTCGGCATAGTTCAGATCGTAACCATATTCCTTGCTGGCCAGGCGCAGCATGCTGAACCCCTGTGCGTATGAGCAGATCTTGGCAGCATAGAGTGCATCGCGGAAGGTGTCGATCAGGCCAGGTGCGTTTTTGATCTGGTTATCGGGGCCTTTCAGCACTTTAGCGGCCAACACCCTTTCAGACTTATAAGCGGAGAGAATGCGGCTCTCGACCGAGGCATTGATGGTCGGGATCGGAGCACCGAGATCGAGCGAGTTTTGACTCGTCCATTTGCCGGTGCCTTTTTGTTGGGCTTCATCCAGAATCAGGTCAACGATAGCCTGACCGCTCTTAGGGTCTTTTTTGGTGAAGATGTCGGCACTGATCTCGATCAGGTAAGATTCGAGATCGCCTTTGTTCCATTCGCTGAACACATCGTGAAGTTCTTCATTTCTCAGACCCAGTCCGCGGTGCAGCAGATCGTAGGTCTCTGCGATCAATTGCATATCGCCGTATTCAATGCCATTGTGTACCATTTTCACGAAGTGCCCCGAGCCGCGCGGGCCGATGTAGGTCACACACGGTTCATCGTTCACTTTTGCCGAAATGGCCTCAAAGATCTCTTTTACCGCCTGCCAGGCTTCTTCTTGCCCGCCAGGCATCAGAGAAGGCCCCCATAAGGCACCTTCTTCGCCGCCTGAAACACCACAACCGATGAAGTTGAACCCTTCCGCTTTGAGCTCCTGACTGCGACGTTCTGTGTCTTGAAAAAAGGAATTCCCGCCGTCGATTAGAATGTCCCCGGCTTCGAGATGGGGCTTGAGATGTTGAATGGCGCTGTCTACCGGCGCACCTGCCGGCACCATGAGCAGAATTCGCCGGGGCGTCTCCAGTTGGGCCATCAGTTCAGAAGGCGAGTCAACGCCGATGATCGCCTTCCCGGCGGCCGGCCCGTTTAGAAAAGCGTTCATTTTCGCGCTGTCCAGGTCATAACCCACTACTGAAAAGCCGTTTCTTTCAATATTTAAGGCCAGGTTATGCCCCATCACGCCCAGCCCGACCACTCCAAATTGATACTTCATTTTTGCTGCTCCAAAAGGCAAGAATTGATTAAAAATGCTCTTGGTCTATTCTACTCGATTCGACCGTGAACCTGATAACTGCGTTGTTGCCAAAGCTTTTTAATCGGGAAAAGTGTACACGTACTGCCCGTCCTGTTCGGTTAAGAGCTGCATGCCGAGCTTATTCAACTCATACTGAACGCCGGTAAAATCCTTATAGGCAGAGGCATCCACCAGAATGTATTTCACCTGCAATTCCTGCAATTGTGCAAGCGAACGTTCATCCGGGAATTTATCCAGTATGGGTAAAAGCGCCTGATATTGTGTCGGTTGATTGGCATTGAAGAAGCCACCCACGAAGGGTTTTTGGTAGAAGAGCGTGTAGTACAACTGAACCTGGTCAACCGATTTGTCAAAGGGCATCTGCACCACTGCGCCATCGTCTTTTTGGTCGGCCAGCCACAGATCCACCGCGCGTGGCTGGGGCTGGGTCATTGCGGCAGCATAAGTACCGGGGTAAAGCTCAAAAAATGCCACGGCGAGCACAAACAGTGTGAGCAGAAGCTGTTTTTGAGGGCGGCTGTTTTTTATCAGTTGAGCCAACCCGATGCCGGTCAAAACAGGGACGAAGAGGATCACATAAACCCCAAAGCGCATAACGGCGCGCATCTTATCGTAAAAAGGCAAGTGCGTGAACAGCCAAAGAGAGGGCAGTAGAACGGGTGTCTCCGATTTGTGCAGCAAAGGCTGCAAGAAGGCGGGCACATGCCAGATCACTTCCTGGTTGTTCCAGTGCAGATGAATCCCCAGCGCCAGAATGAACGATGTGAGAATGACAACGAGCGACGTCCAGATCAGCCAGCGCTGCTCCGTTTTCTTGTTTTTTATCAACGCCATCAGGGCCAGCACCAGCCCCGTCAATGTGATGTAGAAGGAACCCTCGATCCATAAAGAGCGATCAAAGTGCTGACTGATCCAGGCGCCAAACAAAAAATGATCGCTGGAGGGCAAGATAAAATCTGTCGGGCTGGCCGAGTACATGTTGGCGTAGTCCAGCGAGCGGCTGGCGATTCCCCCGGCGTTGGATAAGCTCACAAAAGGCCAGAGGGCGATGGCGAGAAAAGGCAGGGCCAGCCCAGCCGCCAGCAGGGCTTGCAGCCAAAATGTTTTGGCTTTTAGGGGCTTAAAGTGGGTGAAGAGCAGGTAGGTGATGATAAAGATCGCTGAGATCAGCAGGGTCATGTACAGGTAGTACATCGAGGTGAAGGCGATTGCCGCCAGCGAAAGCCCCGTCAAAAGCACATATCCCCAGCGGATCTTTTCACCGGGGCGCAACAGTGAGTATAGCCCCCAGAAATACAGTGGAAACCACTCGGTGCCGCTCAAGTTTAAATGCCCTGCCAAAAAATGCGCCATTCGGTAAGGCGAGAAGGCAAACAGCGTTCCTGCCAGCACACCGGCCAGGTCTGATTTCGTCAGGCTGCGCACAAAAAGATACATAAAAAAGCCGGAGAGCACAAAAGTGAGCAGCATGGCAAGGTTATATCCGGCAATCGGGCCGAAAATGGCGCTGATGGGCACTCCCGGCAAAACTGAGGCAAGTGCAGTATCGGTGGTGGAAAGGTTCCAGCCCTGCGGATAGTTCATGAGCGGATTGAAAAAGGGATGTCCGACCCCTTCTAAAAAGGCGCTTTGATACCAGCGCACCAGCCAGACGAAGTAAATGTTGTCGCCCAGATGCCCCAGCACCGAACGCCCCATTTGAAAGGTCACCGGGTAGGTCATCAGGGCGGTGGCAGCGCAAAAATAGAGGAAAACAATTAACGCACGGAGTTTGCTAAAAGTGGCTTTCATGGGTCGTCATCGGCTCTCTTTATTCCACATAAATATTACTGTATAAGCCCGCAATGCTGCCAAGATTTAAGAATTAATGGGGTATAACGCTCCCCGCTGGATGTGTAGGAGATTGTAATGCCAAACCGAATTTCCTTCCACCGGGAAACTGTTTTCCCGATTTTAATCATCCTGGTGTATCATAGGCAGCATCCCTAAGTGGAGCGATTTAATGGCTGAGATTCGTTCGCAAAAAATAAACAGCGCGCCCTTTGCTGCAGTAAAGCAGGTACAAGGGGAAGCACAGATCAAGGCGGACTATTCGCTTTATTTAACCGATGAATCGAAGACCACAGCCAGAACCGTTGAGTGGCTATTCTTTCCCAAGAACGAAGCCGAATTGGCGGCCGTCGTTCAAGAGATGAGCGCCCGCCAGATTCCTGTTACCATGGCGGGCAGCAGAACCGGTTTGGTAGGGGGATGTGTGCCGGATGCCGGCGCGCTGATCTCTATGGAACATTTCGACCAGATCACGTCAATCGACTTTGATGAAAACGCTCAAGAGTGGCGGGCCACTTTGCAGGCAAATGTTTCGCTAAAATCTTTGCAGGAAGCGCTCAAGTTCAAACGCTTTCCGGGCATTGAAAACTATGTGGACGCCGAGCTGTTACAAAGTTTGGCACGGTTCAAGAATGATCCTAACGAATATTTTTACCCGCCTGATCCCACCGAGATGAGCGCCTCCATCGCCGGTACGGCGGCCACCAACGCCTCTGGGGCACGCACCTTTCGTTATGGGCCAACGCGCGATTGGATTCGTTCGCTGCGCGTGCTTCTGATGAACGGCGAGATGCTTGAAATTCCGCGCGGCCGCTATTTTGCTTCTGCTGAGGGTAAATTTACCCTTTGCGATTCACACGGCACAACGACCACGATTGCTGTGCCCGATTACAACTTGCCCAAGACCAAGAACGCGGCCGGGTTCTACGTCTGCCCCGGCATGGACCTGATCGATCTGTTTATCGGTTCTGAAGGCGTGCTCGGCATCCTCTGTGAAGTGCAGGTGGCCTTGCTCAAACAGCAACCCAAGTTGAGCATGGTGCAGTTTCTTGCTTCGGATGAACAGGCCGTGGAGTTAACCATTGCCTTACGCTCCAACCCGGCTTTACAGTTGGATTTTCTGGAGTTCTATTCTGGAAACGCCTTGAATCTCCTGCGGCAGCGTCAGCGCAGCGAGTTCATTCAGGTGGGCATGCCGCACATCCCCGCTGGGGCAGGGGCAGCCATTTTCTTTGAATTGAATTTTGACCCACGCTCCGATGAGATCGACCTGGCCGCGCTGCAGCAGAGTTTGCTTTCCTGTGGGGCAGATGCCGCCAATTCCTGGGTAGCTTATGAGCCGCGCGAATTGGAGCGCCTGAAGGCCTTTCGCCACCTGCTGCCGGAGACGGTGAACGGTATCATCGCCGAACGCAAAAAACTTCACCCCGGTATTCATAAATTGGGCACTGACCTTTCAGTGCCTGACGATTCATTGCGCACGATGTGGCAGTTGTATCGTGACGGTTGCAATGCCAGTGGTCTGGAATGGCTGGCATTTGGCCATATCGGCAACAATCATCTGCACGTCAATATTCTGCCGCGCGACGAACACGAAGTGGAGCAGGGACTGGCGCTTTATACGCAGTTCGCCCAAAAAGCCGTCGCGCTGGGCGGTTCTGTATCGGCAGAGCACGGCATTGGCAAATTGAAACGCAAGTTTTTCCGTTTGATGTTCACGCCGGCGCAGGTTGAGCAAATGAAACGGGTCAAAGCGACATTGGATCCGTTGGGGCTGTTGAACCGGGGTAATCTGTTTGAGGATGAGAAAAGCGTATGAAGATCGTTGTGTGTGTCAAGCAGGTTCCTGAAGTGACCAACGTGCAGGTGGATGCAAAAACCGGCACCTTGATCCGTGAGGGAGTGCAGGCGATTCTCAATCCATTTTGCGAATATGCCCTCGATCAGGCGGTTCAAATAGCCAAGAACGTACCGGATACTGAGGTGATCGCCCTGACGATGGGGCCGCAGCAGGCCAGCGAGGCGCTTTACCGCTGCCTCGAGTTGGGCGCAGATCGTGCCCTGCTGGTGACGGACCGCAAGTTCGCCGGGGCAGACACCTGGGCCACTTCGTTGACGCTGGCAGAAACGATCAAACACTTTGTGCCCGATTTTGACCTTGTGCTCATGGGCAAGCAGGCCATTGATGGCGATACGGCTCAGGTCGGCCCTGAGGTGGCAGAGATTCTTGCCATCCCCCAGATCACCTATGGGGTGGAATGCAGCTTGAGCGAAAATCACAAACGCATCCGTGTGAAACGGGAGATCGAAGAGGGCTATGAGATCATGGAATCCAGCCTGCCCGCACTCGTCACCGTCAGCCGGGGAGAACCGGTACGTCGTATTGCTTCGCTGCAAAGCTTGATTGCGGGTAGGCAGAAGCTGATCGAACGTGTCACCGCTGCTGAACTGGGGTTCGGTGATGACGCGCTGGGATTGGCCGGCTCGTTTACACAGGTGGTCAAGGTCTTTCCACCGCAAACGCGTGCCCAGGGTAAACAGATAGAGGGGTCTGATGCCGATGAAGCGGCACATTTGCTGGCCGAATTTTTGCGGGAAAACAATTTTGCAGGCAAAGGGTGAGCTATGCTGAGAATTGATCAGAATAAATGCACTCTCTGCCGTGCCTGCCTGAATAATTGCCCATTTGGGGCGCTGGAATATATTGAGAACCAGATTCAGGTAAATGACCGCTGCACCCTGTGCGGGAGCTGTGTCAACGTCTGCCACAGTCAGGCCATCCATATTGAACGCAAACAGGCCACCGCCGAGGAATTGGCCCAATACAGTGGCGTTTATGTGTGGGTGGAGTTGGAAGAACGAACGGTGGAGCCCACCGCTAAAAAAGTGGCGCTGGAATTGTTAAGCAAAGGACGCCAACTGGCAGAGACCCTGCAAGAGGAGTTGGTGGCTGTGGTCATCGGTGCCAACGATCTGGCGGATCAGCACTATTTGGGCGAATTTGGCGCCGACCGGGTCTTGCTCTGTCGTCATGAACTGCTGGCAGAATATTCCACAGATGGGTACACCAGTGTGCTTTCAGCGTTAATTGCTGCCAGGAAACCGGCCGTGCTGCTTTATGGGGCCACGCCCAATGGACGTGATCTGGCACCGCGTGTGGCTGCCCGTTTACGTTTAGGCCTGACGGCAGATTGTACCGGTCTGGAGGTGGATGAGAACCGCCAGTTGGTGCAGACACGCCCTGCTTTTGGCGGAAACATCATGGCCTCGATCGTAACCCCCGCTACCCGGCCGCAAACAGCCACGGTTCGCCCCAATGTGTTTAAGGCGGTGAAGGGACACGTTAAAAACGCAGTTGTGATTGAAGAATTCCCGGTTGTACTAAAGCGTTCGGCGATTCGTACCCGCGTGCTTGAACGCCATCTGAATGAAGCAAAAGCTGACGTTAAAATTAACGAGGCCAGTGTGATCGTCGCTGCCGGTCGCGGCTGCCAGCGCGCAGAGAATTTGGCCCCGCTGCAAGAATTGGCGACCCTGCTTGGCGGTACTCTGGCCGGCTCTCGTGCAGTGGTTGAAGAAGGCTGGTTGGATCATACCCGCCAGGTGGGGCAGTCGGGCACCACCGTCAGCCCGGAACTTTATCTGGCGGTAGGCATCAGCGGCGCGGTGCAGCATCTGGTGGGCATGAGTTCGTCCGGCACGATCGTGGCCATCAACAAAGACCCGCAGGCACCGATTCACAAAGTGGCCGATCTGAGCATTGTTGGGGATGCACTCACGATTTTGCCTCGTTTAATCGTGGAGCTGAAAAAGAAAGATCAGGACCGCTGAGACTTTTTGCTTACATTATTGGCTGGCCAATTATGGTAAATTTAAAGAAGAGTTGATTTAGAAATAGTGGAGGTAGTACGATGGCAAAAGAGACACCGCTTTCTGTCCGCAATCTTGTGATCTATGAGGTTTATGTGCGCAATCACGGCCCGCATGGCACCTTCGCCGATGTTGAGGCCGATCTTGAACGAATTCAATCGTTGGGGGTGGATGTGGTTTGGTTCATGCCGATCCATCCCATTGGGCAGTTGAACAAAAAAGGTTCGCTGGGCTGCCCTTATTCGATCTCCAATTACCGCGAAGTGAACCCGGAATATGGCACAAAAGAAGATTTTGCCCGCCTGATCGAGAAGATCCATCGGTTGGGCATGCGGGTGATGATCGATGTGGTCTACAATCATACCTCCCACGATTCCAATCTGGTTAAAGAACATCCCGATTGGTATCACCAGGATGTGGAAGGCCACCCCGTGACCACCGTGCCTGATTGGAGCGATGTGATTGATCTGAAGCACCCCAACCCCGATCTGACCCGCTACCTGATCGACAGCTTGAAGGGTTGGGCCGCTTTTGGGGTGGATGGTTTCCGCTGCGATGTGGCCTCCTTGTTGCCTGAAGCGTTCTGGGTACAGGCCCGTCAGGAAGTGGAAGAAGTAAAACCCGGCGTGATCTGGCTGGCCGAATCGGTGCACGCCCGCTTTGTGGAATATCGCCGTTACATGAACCTCTCGGCCATCTCTGACAGCGAGGTGTACCGTGGTTTTGACCTCACCTACGACTATGATATTTTTGCCATCTGGCAGGCGGCCCTTTCTGGCAAAGTGCCGGTGGCGCGCTACCTTGAGATGCTGCGCTTTCAAGATGTCATCTACCCGGGAAATTTCGCCAAAATGCGCTATGTTGAAAACCACGATCAGATGCGCATCATGAAATCGGCTTCCACTTACGATCAGGCACTGGCCTGGACGGCTTTTGAAGCCTTCAACAAGGGCGCCTTCTTGATCTACGGCGGGCAAGAATCGGCGGCCGTTCACACGCCTTCTTTGTTCGACATCGATAAAATGGATTGGAAGAATTTTGAGTTGAGCGAATTCCTGACCACACTGGCCAGACTAAAGAAGGATGCCGCCCAGGTGAACGGCAAGTTTATCCTCACCGCGGCAGAACCGCTGGTGCAGGCCGTCTGGCAGAGCCCGAATTCCAACCTGGTAGGGCTGTTCAATTTATCCAGCGTTGCTGGTGAGGTGGCCGTTTCTTTGCCGGACGGGAAGTATATGGACCTGCTCAATAAGCAGGAGGTCACCGTTTCCAACGGCAGAACCTCCGCCCCGAAAATTGCTGCCATTTTGCGTGTGGAAGGTATTCTGCAGGATGTCAGACCCTTCTATTCGGAACTGATGGATTTTGATTTAGTGAAGTAAAAAAACACCGGCGATCATCACGATCGCCGGTGCCATTTTATTCATTGGCTCGCGCCAGTTGGGTGAGCTTCATGCTCACTTCACGCCATTGGATCTTTGAGATGCCCAGTTTTTGACGCAGGGCATCTTTTTCCATGCCCGATTTCCAGTCATTTAGCGCACAGGTCCAGCGGCACATGTCAAAAGAGAGGTGTTTCTTGATCCCTGCTTCCACGCTGAGGTCTTCCAACAAATATTCGAGCCGCCTTGGCGACCACGGGAAGACCAGATCGGTGGGTTTGTATTGTTCTGCGTAGCGATTGAAAACTTCCAACCATTCTGCTGGCAGGTCAATCTTGCGTTCTTTATAGCGATTGGAGGTATTGGCGTAGCGCACGTAAAGGTGCGGGCCAGCCGCATCTTCCAGTTCCAGATGTTTCAGGCTTAAGGTGAGGCATTCGCCTTTTTTGATGCCGGTAGCCAGCAGCAAGGAGAGCAGGGCATAGGGGCGGGCATCGGCTTTTTCGGCTTCGAAAAGTTTTTTGGCTGCTTCGATCACTTTGGATTGTTCTTCATCGCTCAGCACTTCGGGGATGGGGCTGATGACAGACTGCTGCAAAACCTTTTCGGCCGGGTCTTGGCCAATGCGACCGGCTTGCACCAGCCAGCGGAAGAAGGCTTTGATCGAGGTGATGCGTCTGGAAAGGCTCTTGGGGCTGCATGGCACATCGCGTTCTTTTTGCAGCCAGTCTAAAAAGCGGTTGAGGTCAGCCGTGGTTACGCTGCCGATGCTGGTATCGGTTGGGAAAAAGCTCGCCATCAGGTTTAGATCGCCAATGAATGCTTTGACGGTAAAGAGCGAACGACCCTGATCCATCAGAAACATCTGCCAGGCCTGGATGGCCGGCACGAGCAGGGTTTCAGATGTAATATGCGAATCGGCTGGTGTATTGCTCATGTGCTCACCTCAGTTCTTTCGTATAGCCTTACTGATTCAGTTTACCTGATTCATTCGCGAAAGTCAACTACTCGCTGACTGCTTGTTGAATGACTTGCGCGACCGAATAGGGGTCGGGTATCAAGACCATGGCACCCGAACCGGGCACGATATAGTTGTAGGTTTCGCTGGAACCAATTGCGTAATGGCGCAGAAGTGAAGTGTTGCCTGCCAGTTGACTGGCCAGGGGCAGCAATGAGGCGATCTCGGTGAGGGGGATGTTGGTCTCTACGCCAGCCTTAAAAGTGTCATAAAGTTCTGAAGCACGGTTCAGCGCGTTCAGGCTGATCAGCTTTTGGAAGAGCGCTGTCAAAACTTCCTGTTCACGGCGCGTGCGGTCAAAATCGCTGCTGGTGTGGCGGCTGCGCACGTACCACAGAGCAGTTTCTCCATCCATAGGTTGAATTCCTGCGTAAACGGTGCAATACCCCTGTCCATCACGGATGGGCACTGCGCTGTTGCACTCATCGTATAGTGTAGAGGCAACATTGACGTTTATCCCCCCTAAGGTGTTGATGATGCCTTTAAAACCATCGAAATTGGTCATCATGTAATAATCGGGGGAGATGCCAAAGTTCTGCTGGAAAGTGGCTTGTGTGAGTGCAAATCCGCCATAGGCTTGAGCAGTGTTAATGCGTTCCATACCCACGCCTGGGATGGTAACGTAAAGGTCGCGCGGGAAAGAAGTAAGGGTGGCGGTGCCCGCTTTTGGGTTAAGCACCAACAGCATGATCACATCGGTTCGGAACCCGCGCCCCGGCCTGTAATCAGAGCCCAAGACCAGAATTCTGATCTGGTCTTCTGGAATCACATAAGAAGGGATATAAGAGGTAGCCGTTGGAACTACCGTGATCTCTGGCGTAGGGGTGCTGGTAGGGGCTTCAGTCGGCGCCGGGGTGGCAGTGGGCGCTATTGGTTGGAAGGGGGTCAAAGTCGGGGCGGTATTTTCCAGCAGGGCTGCCAGCGGGATCGGCGTTGGCTGTGCCTGAGGAACGAAAGGGAGGGAGCAGCTTGAAAGGAAAAACACCAGCAAAACGACGAGCAAAAAGTTTTTTTTCATCAGTAAGGGTCTTGAAGTGATTTTGTTGCTTTAATTCTACACGAAATTTAGCTCTGTTCCAGAGGAAGATGGATCTCAAAAATCGTTCCGTAATCCAATCCATTGCGAATTTCGAGGCTGCCTTTTTGATCGACGATCAGTTGGTTCAGCAGTACCACATGCGAGCGTGGGATCGAGAGCCCGGGCAAAATCTGATCGGTCGGCGTATTGTCAGAAAGGACAATGTCCAGGTCTTTTAATGTCATGCCCGGGCCGCCATCTTTCACTGTTATTTGAAGCATTCGCTCTTTATAAATATTGATGGAATTGGCAACGATCTTCACAATCGAATCCATGGGGGTAACTGTCAGGGCATTTGAGATCAAAATATCAATGATCCGGGTGAGGATGGCTACATTTGCATTGAATTCGGGAATGCGATCGGAAATGACCATTTGCAGCGTGATCTGCTTCTGTTCCATCAACCTGAGTTTCGGCGCAAGCACCTGATTGATAAGAGAAGCGATATTCACCTGTGCGGATGCCTGTTCAGGCTCATGCAAATCAGGCAGTGTATCTTTGTGAATGTGCTGGGCAATTTCATTCAACCGCTGGCTGGTTCGACTGATGCGTGCCAGATACGCCTTTTGAATGTCGCTCATGGTACCGGCGCTCGAATGATCGATCAATTCACAGTAATTTTGGATCGTGGTGAGGCTTTTTGAGAGATCGCTGAGAATCTCAGGCGTGAAAGAGCCCTCCTCGTGCCGGGGTGGAAAAGCTGCCAGCAATTGTTTCTGATAGCTGACCAGTTTCATTTCCGTTTCGGCCAGGGCGTTTTGCAAACGGGCAATTTCTTCCAGCGTAAGGTGCAGTTCTGACTCAAGGTGTTTTTTTTCTTCCTGGTTACGCAGATTGGCTTCGATTTCCTGAATTACAGAAGCATCATTTTCTGCGGCAGAATCAGTGGGGTCATTTTTTATCAGTTCGGTCATTTCTCTTCTCTTTCCCGCCCGGCATAAGTGTTAATTTTTGTGCAAGAAACGAGCCAAATGCAATTATAGCATTTTACAAACCATATATTTGTGTTTCGCAAGAATGAGTTTGGTCTTTTTGCTCCGGCAAAGGTTGACAATGCATCATTTTTTGGTAGAATTCAGGACGTAATTCGCCGAAGTGGCGGAATTGGCAGACGCGCTACGTTCAGGGCGTAGTGAGCATTCGCTCATGAGGGTTCAAATCCCTCCTCCGGCACTGATCCTCGCTGAAAAGGCGAGGATTTTTTATTCCCTTCTTGTTGCCAGAAATTTATTGGGGTAAACTTAAGGCATGGATGAGCAAAAGCGCAAGCGTCATTTTCCATTTGATGTAAAGAAAATCGGCTTTGTGGTGGCTGGAGTCATCCTGTTTTTTTTGGTGATGGATCTGAACGGCCGTCTCAATGAGCTTTCACGCCTTTCAGCACAGCGCGATAAAGCGGCCACCGTGGTCTCTGATCTGGAAAAAACGCTCGTGGTCTTGAACACGCAAATTGCTTACGCCACCTCAGAAGGGGCTGTGGAAGAATGGGCCTATGAAGAAGGCCACATGGTTCGTCCAGGTGAAAATCTGGTCATCCCGCTGCAGCCAGAGGGGGCAACCCAGATTCCGCTAGAAATTCCTACACCTACCCCCATCCCCGTATCGAACTGGGATATTTGGATGGCGCTCTTTGCCGGTGAATGAAAAACCTCTTGTTTCTGAACTGCACCCCAAAAGTTGGACACCACCAACAGAAAGGGGTGCAGTTTTTT
>CAYWLG010000004.1:0-279405 GCA_964459385.1 uncultured Anaerolinea sp. | reverse complement strand
AACTCAGTCCTTCGTTCCTAATTAACTTTTGTCCAACTAATGGGGTGCACTACATTTTTTGACCGCTCCTTTTTCTATCTAAAGATAATTTAGTTATTGTGGCAACCGCAGCTGCATTCACCGTCTTCACAGTCACAGTCGCAATCGCAGTCACTTTCGGATTCGCTGTGAACATGGCCATGTTCCAGTTCTTCCGCGCTGGGGGCACGAATACCCGCAATCTTGACGTTGAATTCAAGGTCTTTGCCGGCAAGCGGGTGGTTGAAATTGAGGGTGACACTGTCTTCGTTGACGGCTTCGATCACGGCAGAAGTGGCATTGCCGTCTTCGTCTTCTACAGCCAATTCAACACCCACCTCAAGAGGAATTTCTTCGGGGAAGTCGGTCAAGGCGATCTCTTCCACGGCTTCGGGATCGTATTCGCCATAGGCTTCTTTGGCGATCACCTTTACCTTTTTGGAATCGCCGACTTTCATGCCGGCCAGTTCTTTTTCAAGGCCGGGGATGATGTGGCCGCGGCCCTGAATGAAATCAATGGGGCCATTTTCTTCGGAGGAATCCACCACTTCACCCTCTACGGTGAGTGTATATTCCAGGCTAACGACGAGGTCATTTTCGACCTTAGAAAATTCGGTTTGTTCGCTCAAGTTGTGCTCTCTTTCTCATGGAAAATAGGGCTAAATTGTATCATAGACTATCGAATTTTTCATCGGGCTGGGTCTATAATAGGGAAGAAACCACTTAAGGAAGCATCATGCGACTAGTCAATGTAGAAAAAATGAAAGAACTCGAAAGAAGCGCGGCCGAAAGCGGGCTGAGCTACGAAAAGATGATGGAAAATGCCGGTACAGGATTGGCAGCAGTCATTCAAGACCGTTTTGGAAGGAATGGACAAAAAACCATTTTAGGTTTGATCGGTACTGGAAATAATGGCGGAGATGCCCTGGTGGCCTTAACCCAATTGCAGTCTCAGGGCTGGCAAGCCTCAGCTTTTTTGCTAAAGCCACGCGAGAATGACCCGTTACTGGACAAATTTGTAACGGAGGGCGGAGAAGTATTTCTTTTTGATGGAAAATCCGTGGATGCAAAAGCAAAAGAAAGGCTGCTGGATGCCCGGTATTTGTTGGACGGGGTGATCGGAACCGGTATTCGTTTGCCCTTGCGTGACGATGTGGCCCAATTTCTAAATGGCGTTAAAAAAATCATAACGGCCCAGACCGTCATTGCCGTGGATTGTCCTTCTGGTGTCGATTGTGAAGACGGCTTTGTCTCTGAAGTCACCCTGCCGGCTCATCTAACCGTCTGCATGGAAGCCGTGAAAAGTGGTCTGGCTAAATTGCCGGCATTTTCTTATTGCGGAGAACTCGTTGTAGTGCCGATTGGACTGCCCAAAGCCCTGCAGGAAAAAGCAGCCGATGATTTTGTAATTGATGCTGAATGGGTGAGTGCACATTTGCCAGATCGAAAAATCGACGGCCACAAAAAGACCTTTGGTACTGTAACGGTGGTGGGCGGCTGTACGAATTATCTTGGCGCACCAGTGCTGGCAGGCCTGGCGGCCTATCGAGCCGGGGCTGGCCTGGTGACACTGGCCGTGCCACAAATTGTGCAGTTGGCGCTGGCTTCCACTTTGCCGGAATGCACCTGGTTTATTCTGGATGATGAAAATGGGGTGATCTCAGAAAACGCGGCCGCTTTGATAAACGAGCAGATGGCCGCTTCAAGCTCAATGGTGGTTGGGCCGGGCATTGGACGGGAAGAAACTACCAAAAAGTTCTTAACTCGCTGGCTGATCGAACAGGAGATTCAAGAGAAGAACGGCTCAATCGGCTTTTTGCCACAAAAAGTGGTAACTAAAGCGAAAAAGGCCGCTTACCCGGCAATTGTGCTGGATGCGGATGCGATTCGCTGGTTGGGTGAGCAAAACGACTGGCAGAATTTCAAACAGCTACGACTGGTGCTCACCCCTCACAGCGGCGAAATGGCGGCATTGACTGGTTTGACAGTAGATGAGATCCAAAATGATCGAGAAACTGTTGCCCGCAAAACCGCACAAAAATGCAATCAGGTGGTGGTTTTAAAGGGAGCACTGACCGTGGTGGCCGACCCCGGCGGAAAGATCGCTATTGTGCCCGTGGCCAACTCCGCACTTGCCAAAGCAGGCAGTGGGGATGCCTTGAGCGGCATCATTGCGGCTTTGATCGGCCAGGGAATGGATTTGTTTGAGGCAGCCTGTGCCGGAGCCTGGATTCATGCCCGGGCGGGGGTGCGGGTGGCAGAACGTCAGGGGAATGAAAGTTCCCTTCTGGTACGCGAGATCGCCGATGAAATTCCCGCAGTATTCGCAGAGTTAAACAAAAACACCGCCTGAAACTCAGGCGGTGTTCGTGCGCTTATTCAGCAGAAGCTGCTTTCTTCGGTTTAATCTTTTCTTTGGTTTCTTCTAGAACCACCTGACCTTTTTCAACTACTTCGGCAGATTTTTCCTGTGCCACTTTGATCAGATCCTGGGCCTTGGCAACTGCGTCATTGGCAGCGGATTCAGCCTTTTTATAGGTTTCTTCGAAGGTGTCAGAAGATTTGTCGTACAGTTCAATGGCTTTCTCTTTAATTTGGGCCCGGGTCTGTTCACCAGTCTGTGGGGCATAAAGTAAAGAGACAATGGCGCCAGTGACACCGCCAACTAAAAATCCGACCAGAAATGTTCCAAAGCTATCGCGTTCTGACATTGTGATCTCCTTTCTGTTTGCAGACGATTAAAGACTTATTTTCGGAATATATTCAACAGATCCAGAGCTTTTTTCAAGCCAGCCATGTAACCATTTAACTTGATCACAGGCTCGACAAGATTTTCGCTCAAGAAGCTGGTTGTTCCCTTAAGGGTATTGACAGTCTCAGTGGTGGCGTCGAGGATCGGCTTCACCTCATTTTGCAATAGATTGATCAGTTTGGCAAGCTGAATCACCAGAATGACCAATGCCGCCCCCAGTACCATGAATTCAAGAGAAAGTACGATAATGAAAATGTCACGAATCTGGGTGGTCACTGCCGGGTTTGCGCGGAAGAGGAAGAATACCGCCACACCCAACAGCAGTACGATCAAAACCGCGATCAAAACGATTAACCAGATCTGAACCTTTTTTTCTACTTTTACAGTCTCAGATTTGGCCTCGTGAGTTTCGGCAACAGGAATGATCTCGTTCTCTTTATTCATTGGTTCATTATAACATATTGCAAAAAAAGACAAATTAAGTATGTTTTACCAGCTAATTTAGCGCGGCAAAAAATTGAAGGTTTATTTATTATGGGTTAAAATTACAGGTTGCTATGTTTAAGAACTTGTTATTTTCACTCGTGTTTTTGCCGCTGGCGCTGTCCTTTTCTGTGGCTGCCAGCAACGTGCCTGTGATCACAGCCCCTCAAAATGGGCAGGTGCTCAAAGGTGTGGTTGAAGTGGACGGAAGCATTGACGCGGAGGGCTTTTTGTCCGCTGAGTTGTATTACGCCTACGCAAACACCGAAAGTGAAACCTGGTTTTTGATCGCTCACATCGACAAGCCCGTCAGTTATGCTGTGTTGGCCAACTGGGATACCTCTTCGATCAGTGACGGGGATTACCGGCTCAAATTGGTGGTTGAAAGCAGCGCCGGCGATTTGCAGGAGACAATTGTAGGGCCGCTGCTGGTGCGAAATTACACTTCAGTGGAAGCGACTGTGATGCCTGCCACGGCAGTTGTTGAAAACAATTTGCTCACTACGCAGCCAGCACCCACAGAAAGTGCAACAGCGGCAACGCCACTCCCTGAAAATCAGGCGGCCGTCTCAAGCGGAGAAGTGGGCGAAGAAGTAAAGACCGGATTAATTGTCGGAATGGCTTCAATTGTGGCCCTGGGAATTTATATTTTGGCGCGCGGTTGGCTGTATCGCAGATAGGAAGATTTTTTGGACGCATTATTTAACCTTTTAAGGCAATCTCAAAAGCAGCCCGAAACCACAGGCGAAAGTTTTCTGGTGGTGGGGCTGGGCAACCCGGGCCGGGAATATCGCAATACCCGCCATAACATCGGCTTTCTGGCGATTGACGCGCTGGCCAAGGCAATGAACATTGCCTTGGGGAAAGTGCAAAACAAAGCGTTGGTGGGCCTGGGGAACATCAATGGGAACAAGGTCATTCTGGTGAAACCGCAAACCTATATGAATTTGTCGGGTCAAGCCGTAGGCGGATTGTTAAATTTTTACAAAATATCCACCGAACACTTGCTGGTGATTCATGATGATATTGACCTGCCATTTGGCACGATTCGCATCCGCCCTGGCGGGGGTTCTGCGGGGCAGCGGGGTGTGAAGTCCATTATCGAACGGGTCGGCACACAGGAATTCGCACGCATACGGCTCGGTGTGGGCCGCCCGCCCGGCCAGATGGATGCCGCTGCCTATGTGCTGCAATCCTTTTCAAAAGAAGACGAAGAATTTCTGGTGCAGTTTTTATCTACGGCGGCGGAAGCAGCCAGTGAGTTCGTAAACAACGGCTTAAATGCAGCGATGAACCGCTACAATGGCACCATTTAAGAGGTCCTCTTGTTAGATGCGATTCGTAAAAATCCGGCTTACGAAAGAGTGCTGGATGAGATCAAGCTGGGTAAACAACAGGAGGGCTTGTCCCTTCCGCGTGCTGCGCGATTACCTGTTTTGGCATCGCTGTTGTTGGATTTAAATGTTCCCATCCTGCTTTTAACCGATCGGGCTGACCGGGCGATGACCCTGTTTGATGAATTGGGCTTCTGGCTGCCAGATGTGCAGCGTTTTCACTTCCCAGAACCGACGCCTTTGTTTTATGAGCAGGCCGCCTGGGGGGCGGTGACGCGCAGAGATCGGCTGCAGGCGCTGACCGCCCTTGCCATGTACCATTTGCCCGGAGAAAAAAAGGCTACCGGGCCGATCGTGGTCGTTTCGCCCCTGCGGGCGTTAATGACACGCACTCTACCGCGGCGCGACTTTATGGTTGCCAGCCGCACGATTCGCCTGGGGCAGCAGGTAAACCCCGAAGAACTGCAGCGTCAGTGGGTAGGCATTGGCTACGAGGCCGTGGATACCGTGCTGGATTTCGGGCAGTTTTCGCGCCGCGGGGGTATCTTGGATGTATGGGCGCCTTCTGAGCCTTTCCCAGCCCGCTTGGAATTTTTTGGCGACGAGGTGGATACCATCCGCCAATTTAACCCCGCTTCACAGCGCACGATCAAGAATTTGGATGAATTGCTCATTTCGCCTGCGCGCGAATATTCGCAGGCCAAAGCGGATAGCTTGCTGCCTGAAGAGCAAAATGTGGATGAATTCTATTTACCGCTCATCCACAAAATGCCCGCTTCTTTGCTGGACTATCTGCCTAAAAATACGCTGATCCTGATCGACGATGTGGGGAATGTGCAGTCTTTTGCTGAAGAAATTGAGGAGCAGGCAGTCAAGATCAGGCAGGAAAGCATCGAAGAAGGGGTGCTGCCGGAAGATTTTCCGGTGCCTTATTTAACCTGGTCTGAGTTGAGCGATACGATCCAATCCATGCGCTGGCTGGAATTGGGGAGATCCACCTCAAACGAGGTATCTGAACTGGCAGAGGCTTTTGTGCCCGGTGAGCGTTTTGGCGGACGCTTGAAGCCTTTTATGGAGGAACTCTCCAGCGATTGTCAGGAGGGCACGGAATCTTACGTGATCTCGAGGCAGCTTTCGCGCCTGAAAGAGCTCTGGCAAGAGCACAGCGGCGAAGTGACGGACAAACAGCAGCCAACTTTCCGCGAGGGGAGCCTCACCGAGGGCTGGACCCTTTATGAAAACGGGCTCAAAGTGGAGCAAGTCATCACCGACAGCGAGATCTTTGGCTGGGAAAGACCTTTGCCACGTCCGCGCATCAAACAAACCCATCAGGCTCCCGAGGCCACCTTCGCTGACCTTAAGCCGGGTGATTGGGTCGTCCATGTGGATTACGGCGTGGGGCGCTTTTCGGGTTTGGTACGCCGCACTCTGGAAGGCAACGAGCGGGAGTTTCTGTGTGTTGAGTACGAGAACGGCGATCAACTATTCGTGCCCATCCACCAGGCGGATCGTTTAACCCGCTACGTCGGCCCGGAAGGCACGACCCCGCAACCCTCCCGTTTGGGCAGCCCCGAATGGGCGCAGACGAAACAGTCGGTTCGTGAAGCCGTCATTCAAATTGCGCAGGAATTGCTCGAACTGTATGCGCGCCGTGAAGAAGCCAAGGGTTTTGCGTTTAGCCCGGATAACACCTGGCAGCAGGAGCTGGAAGCCAGTTTCCCCTACGTAGAAACGGAAGATCAACTGCGTGCGATCAATGAAGTAAAAAAGGACATGGAAAAGACAAAACCCATGGATCGCCTGCTTTGTGGCGATGTGGGCTACGGCAAAACCGAAGTAGCCCTGCGCGCTGCCTTCAAGGCGGTGATGGATGGCAAACAGGTGGCCGTTCTTGTGCCAACAACCGTGCTGGCACAGCAGCATTATGAGACCTTCAAGCAGCGGCTATCGGCTTTCCCCGTATCGGTGGAGATGCTTTCGCGTTTTCGCACCCCGAAGCAGCAGGATGAGATCATCGCCAAACTGATGATCGGCGAAATGGATATCGTAATCGGTACCCATCGTTTGCTGACCAGCGACGTCGTTTTCAAAGACCTGGGGCTGGTGATCATCGATGAAGAGCAGCGTTTTGGGGTAACCCACAAGGAGCATTTTAAAAAGCTGCGCACCGAAGTGGATGTGCTGACCTTAACGGCCACGCCGATTCCGAGAACCTTGTATATGGCACTTACCGGTGTGCGCGATATCTCGATCATCAATACGCCGCCTGCAGAACGCTTGCCGGTGATCACGCATATTGGCCCCTATTCGCCCAAACTGGCCAAGCAGGCCATTCTGCGCGAGATGGAAAGAGGGGGGCAGGTCTTCTTTTTGCACAACCGCGTGCAGACGATCTACGCCATGAAAAGCCACATCGCTCAATTGGTTCCAGAAGCGCGTGTGGGCATCGCACACGGTCAAATGCCTGAAGAAGAGCTTTCAAAGGTGATGGCGCAGTTTTCGCGGGGCGAAATTGACGTTTTGCTGTGCACTTCAATCATCGAATCGGGGTTGGATATCCCCAATGCCAACACACTGATCGTTGACCGCGGCGATACTTTTGGCCTGGCTCAGCTTTATCAACTGCGCGGCCGGGTAGGACGCAGTGCCCAACGGGCTTATGCATACTTTTTCCGCCACCGCAAAAAGGCTCCCACACCAGAAGGTTTGGAACGTTTGGAAACGATTGCCGAGAATACCCAACTGGGTGCAGGTTACTCGATCGCCATGCGTGACCTTGAAATGCGCGGGGCGGGCGAAATGCTGGGTGTGCGGCAGAGTGGCTACATTGCTTCGGTCGGTTTTCACTTGTATGCGCGCATGCTAAACCAAGCGGTACAAGAGTTGAAGAAGACGCAAAAGGTGACCGAAAGCGCCGTGGATGAGGCTTTTGGCGTATCTGCGGCTTATATTCCTGTGAGCGTGGATTTGCCCCTGGCTGTGGCTTTGCCGGCTGAATATGTGCCCGATCAGACGCTAAGGCTGCAACTGTATCGACGCATGGCAAATTTGCGCGATGAGACAGAACTGGATGCACTGGAAGAAGAGTTCATTGACCGCTTTGGCGCTTATTCAGAGCCGGTAAAGAATTTGTTGTATCAAATTCGCGTTAAGCTGAGAGCTGAAAAAGCCGGGTTGGCTTCTGTAAGCGTGGAAAGCGATCAAATTGTGATGAGATACCCGAACCTGCCGGCCGGCGTTACCAGCCGTGACCTAAAACAGGTGCGCCCGGATGTCCGTGCCGGAAAAAACGCCTATTGGATGCCGTTTAACGAAACATCTCCCGGTTGGATGGAGCACTTACTGCAGGTACTCTCTGATATAATGCCCAAATGAATAAAATTCTGGTGATCGAAGATGATCCGCATCTGGCAAAGATCATCACCTCTTATCTCGAAAGGGATGGGTTCGTGGTGAGCGGTTCGCTGCGCGGTGACAGCGGCCTGGATATGGTTTTTACTGAAAAACCTGATCTTGTGCTGCTGGACCTGAATTTGCCGGGCATGGATGGGTTGGATGTCGCCAACGAAATTCGCCGTGAAACGGATGTGCCGATCATCATGGTGACCGCCAGGGTGGAAGAAATGGATCGATTGGAAGGGTTTCGCACCGGGGCGGACGATTACATCAGCAAACCTTTTTCACCGCGCGAGCTGGTGGCCAGGGTAAAAGCCGTGCTGCACCGGGTCAAAAAAGAGGCGGGGCAAAGTAAATCCATTCAATTTGGGCTGCTTGAAATTGACCACGAATTTCACGAAGTGAAGATCAGCGGCAAAAAGGTTGACCTGACGCCGACCGAATATCAACTTTTATATGCGATGGCTTCGAATCCGGGCAGGGTTTATTCAAGGTTACAGCTTTTGGAAGTGTTGGAGAAAAGCGTGTTTGAGGGTTATGAACGCAGTATCGATGTTCATATCAAGAACTTGCGCAGCAAAATAGAAACCGATCCAAGAAACCCGCTGTACATCGAAACTGTATTTGGTGTGGGTTACCGGTTTTCACGAGGAAAGTAGAAAATTATGTCTTTGCGTACGAAAATGATCCTGGCTTTTGTGCTACTCGTTATGACCGTAACGGGTAGTCTGGTCGTGTTTATTGGCATCGATAATGCCAGGCAAGTGAGGAACTTTATTCTGCGCGGCGGCATTTATGGTTTTCAAGATACGGTGGACAACCTTGAGCAGTATTACGACGTGCACGATTCCTGGGTAGGGGTTGAAGAAATTCTGGAAAACGGCCAGCCCAGAGGCCCAATGGGCGGGGCGAATCAGGGAATGGGAAATATGGGTGCGGGAAGGCGGGAGCCGTTTACGCTCACCGATACTGACCTGATGGTAGTTTGGAGTTCAAACGGCAACCAGCCAGGCGATGTCATTACCGACCAGACGAAAGAGAACGGGATTGAATTGACCGGCAGTTCAGGCAAAGCGATCGGTTACTTGTTCGTTTCCGGGAAGAGTGCCTTACAGGCAACCGAAGTGACCCCATTATTTACCTCGTTAAGAAACACTCTTGTGCGCGTATCCATTATTGCGCTATTGTTGGCGATTCTTTTCGCCATTCTATTTACAAATAGACTGGTAAAACCCGTCAACAAATTGACTCAGGCGGCCAGAACACTTTCGCAGGGAGATCTAAGCGTTCGAGTGGGCGAACAGGGAAGTGATGAAATTGCGGTGTTGGGGAAGACGTTCAACGAGATGGCAGACAGCCTGCAAAAATCTGAAGAACGGAAAAAAGCGATGACCGCGGACATTGCCCACGAACTGCGCTCCCCGCTGGCCGTGCAACGGGCTCAACTGGAAGCAATGCAGGACGGAATAGTACCGTTATCGGGGGAAAGTTTGCAAACTGTTTTGGACCAAACAAACTTTTTGGCCCGTCTGGTAGACGATCTGCGAACGCTCGCCCTGGTAGACGCGGGTGAGCTGCCGCTGGAACAGCATGAAGTGAACATTGCTGAACTGATTCAACAGGTGGTAGAGCGTTTTCAGGCGAAGGCCTCTCAGCATTCGGTTGACCTGTCGTTTGATGGAACCAATTGCCCGACAGATACCAAGATCATGGCAGATTCCGACCGCGTGGTGCAAATTTTAAGCAACTTGATCAGCAATGCGCTGCACCACACCCCCGATCACGGCAAGATTCAGGTTGAACTTTATAAAAAAGAGGATTTTGTCTATTGTGATGTGAGGGACACCGGCTGCGGCATTGATGAGGCCGATCTGCCCCATTTGTTTGAGCGTTTCTATCGTGGAGATAAGGCGCGCAGTCATGAATTCAGCAGCACCGGTTTGGGCCTCTCGATTGCACGCAATCTTGCCAAAGTGCACGGTGGGGACCTGACCGCCAAAAACGGAAAAAGTGGCGGCGCCGTGTTTACACTAAAATTACCCGTTTTAGAGTAATTGGATAATTGAACAAGTGTGCTATAATTGCTTGTGATGGTGACATTCACGAGGATTTGATATGGATTTTAAACTTCATGCCCCTTATAAACCGACCGGAGATCAGCCCGAAGCCATTCAACAATTGCTGGCGGGGCTGCGTCAGGGGTATCGCGACCAGGTACTGTTGGGGGCCACCGGTACCGGCAAGACCTTTACCATGGCCAATGTGATCGAACAGATGCAAATGCCGGCGCTGATCATGGCGCATAACAAGACCCTGGCTGCCCAGCTTTATACGGAATTCAAAGAGTTTTTTCCCGAAAACGCAGTTGAGTATTTTGTTTCTTACTACGATTACTATCAGCCAGAAGCTTACGTGCCACGGCAAGACCTGTATATCGAAAAAGAGACCGAGATCAATGAAGAAATTGATCGCTTAAGATTGGCTGCCACCACGGCGCTGATGTCGCGCAAGGATGTGGTGATCGTTGCCTCGGTCTCTTGTATCTACGGTTTGGGCGACCCGAGCAACTATGCCGGCGTGGTCATACGGTTCGATGTGGGGGAGATTTTTCGGCGTAATGCCCTTTTGCGCAAACTGATCGAAGGGCAATATCAGCGTAACGATCTTGAATTAAGGCCCGGCGTTTTTCGGGTGCGCGGCGAAACGATTGAGATTTTTCCTGCCTACGAAGAAAAGAAGGCGGTTCGAGTTAGCTTTTTTGGAGACGAAGTGGAGAAGATCGTTGAGTACAACCCGCTAACGGGTGAGATATTCAGCGAGCCAGAGAGCATTGAAATTTATCCGGCCAAACATTACATCACGAATGAAGAACGATTAAAAAAGGCGATCGGCGATATTGAAGGCGAGCTTGACGACCAGCTCCAATATTTTAAGAACAGCGGCAAACTGCTTGAGGCACAACGCTTGGAACAGCGCTGTCGCTATGATCTGGAAATGCTCAAAGAAGTGGGCTATTGTTCGGGCATCGAGAATTACAGCCGACATTTGGATCAACGGCCCGCCGGGTCCGCCCCCTGGACGTTGATGGATTATTTGCCCAGCGACTACTTGCTCTTTTTGGATGAATCGCACATGACCGTGCCGCAAATTCGCGGTATGTTCCACGGGGACCAATCACGCAAGAGCACTTTGGTCGAGTATGGGTTCCGCTTGCCCTCTGCAATGGATAATCGCCCGCTTACCTTTGACGAGTTTAAAGCTCATATGGGATTCACCATCTATACCTCTGCCACACCCGCCAGCTTTGAGATGGATCGCTCCAAGCAGGTGGTCGAACAGATCATCCGCCCCACCGGTTTGATTGACCCTGAAGTGGAAGTACGCCCCACCAAAGGCCAGGTGGACGATCTCTATGGCGAGATCACGCAGAGAGTGGAACGTGGGGAGCGCGTGCTGGTTACTACGCTAACCAAACGGATGGCTGAAGACCTGGCGGATTATTTACTTGAACTGGGAGTCAAGGTTCATTACTTACATTCTGAGGTAGAAACCCTGGAACGCGTCGGCATTTTGAGAGATCTGCGCCTGGGCGTGTTTGATGTGATCGTAGGCATCAACTTGCTGCGTGAGGGGCTGGATCTGCCAGAGGTTTCGATGGTGGCGATTCTGGACGCGGACAAAGAGGGCTTTCTGCGCTCTGCCACAGCCTTGATCCAGACGATCGGTCGCGCTGCCAGAAATGTGAACGGCAAAGTGATCATGTATGCCGATAAAATGACAGACGCCATGAAGACTGCCATCGACGAAACGGATCGACGACGCAAAAAACAAACGGACTACAACGAGAAGAATGGCATCAAGCCGTACACGATCATCAAGGCCGTTCACGATATTACCGAGCAGCTAACTTTATCTCCGTCAATGGCAGCCGAAGGAAGGGGCGAATATAAAGCCGGTCGAAAGAATGCTCCTGCCTTGCCTGAGAAAGAAATTCGTCGTCTGATCGCCGAGATGGAAAATCAGATGAGACAGGCAGCCAAGGACCTTGAATTTGAACAGGCCGCTGTGTTTCGCGATCAAATTTTAGACTTGCGCAAACTGCTCGCAGAAGAATCTGATCTGCCCCCCTGGCAAAAAGCACGGCTGATGGCCGGGGATATCGAGTAAAAACCTTTACAAGGCGTTAACAATCAATTAAGCAATCCTAAATCATCTCTGGGTAAGCTGTATTCAAGAAAAGCATACAGGATGAAAGGAGCATTGAAATGTTAGCAACTGCCAGTAAAAGTGAAAAATTCTGGAGCACCCTTCAGCAGCCGGTTTGTTCTTCAAATCATTCAACCAATACCTTGCGCTTTCTTTCAGCGCTTGATAACGAGTGGAAGATCATTACTGTTCAATTGAAACCCACTTGGGACCAGACCGGTTTTGTGTATCGAATTCTCTTGGGCGACAAAACCAACCGCAAGATCGAAGAGTTTATTTTGCCGAGAACGAGAGAAAATGAAGTGATTTTAGAACGTTATGATGTACTCCCTTGCGGAAAGTAAGCAAGGGAGCTTTTTTTACTCTGTAGCAAGAAAACTGAATTGTGTATAAAGGCCGAGTGAATGAGACCATTCGGCCTTTATATTTGTCACGGTTGATCTGCTCGGCCCTGTGTGGAGGGCCTGCATCAATTCGTCCAGCTTTGCGTGTGGTCCTTCTGCCATTACTTCAACAGCACCATCATACCGGTTGCGCACCCAACCCGTTAATTGCAGGCGCTCGGCCGTATCTTTGACGAAATAACGAAAGCCGACCCCCTGTACATACCCTTCAACAAAAGCATGAACACAATTGATTTCCAAAGTGTCAGGCATTGGATCCTCCTGAAGCGTTTTTTGACTTTTGATGTTTACGGATAAGAATTAAGGGAATTAGAATCAGCCCAATTACAGGCAACACTGGCCAATAAGAAACCAAATTAACGCCCCTCGTAGATGCCAGAAGCGATTCACTCTTCCAGGTGTTTTCGAGATCACCGAGAGAACCTCCCAGCGTATTTTCGACCAACTGCTGGCAGCTTAACCCGTTCCCTGCGTTTTTGAGCAGGTTCATTATCTTATCTGTGCCATATCTTTCGGAGAGAAACTTCGTAAAAGAGGCTGACTCTGCATAGGAGAGCGTGGTCAGAGCAGGGTCATCTGGCAAAGAAATGCAAAGCTGCTCCAACGGGATCAATGTTTGTTTTTGAACAGCGCTTTTTAGCGCCCGTGCCTGATCGGCGCTCTGATAATTTTCAGCGTTGGTGGCCAACCCCTCAAGCAACCAGGCAGGGACTGAGGTGTAATTATCTCCACTGATTTGATACTCGATCAGGTGGGTCAGTTCGTGTGGTATCTGGCGTTCCAGATTGGTGGAATTGGTCAGGTCATCGGAGGAGGAAACCAGAATGACATTGTTCTTTAACAAAGCTCTGCCGGCAAGTAGATGAGAGGCAGAATCCCCCAAGGCTTGCTGCAGTGAGGCAGCATCAGGATAAAGATAAATTGAAATGGGTAATTTGGGCGAAACAGGCAGAACCGTAGTGGCTTTTTTTAACCCGTCCAGCGAAAGCGACTGCAGGGACTCTGCCGAGAGTTCAGGTTGAACCCAAAAAATGTTGAACCATTTTGAGGTAGTTGACTCCCACTGAAAACGATTGTCCGAATAATCAAACCAGTAAGAGGGACTGGTGTAAGAACTTCCGTCTTGAAAGAGAAAAACGAACCAGTAATAAACCCTGGAGAAGGGAGGAAGATTCAACTGGGTCAGGTCGATTTGCAATTGGATTTGGCTGGCTGAACTTTGAGCGAATTCCACCTGATTGATCTCGCCCGCTTCTGTTTGCAGGTTAAGTTGGGCTTTTTCAACGGGTTGAGCGAGGTTTACATCCGCCTGGATGGTGAGCGCCTGGTTAAATACATATTCGGTGTTGATATTGGCGATGACAATTTCTTGCTGGGGAAACACACCCAGCAAGAAATATTGACCTAGCAAAGAAATGAGCATCAACCAGCGCATTGAGTTTCTATTTACTCTTCGTATTCCTCTTCATCGAGTTCTTCTGAATCGAAGTAATCATCAGAATCTTCGTCGTCATCGTCATTGATGTCATCTTCATCTTGATAATCATCAGAATCAGCGTCTTCAGCGGCAACTTTAGGGTTGCCAAAACCCATCAGCCCCATCGTGTCAAGGTCATTGCCCAACTCAAGGTTGTCGAGGCCTTTCTCGAGCCATTCGATTTCTTCTTCATCATCCGATTTTTCTAGCAATTCTTCAAATTTGTCTTTGACGCCCTCGCCGCCGATCTGTGAAAGCGCCCAGAGAATGGCATAACGTTTTTCGCTATCGTCTTCGCTGTCTTCCAGCTTATCCAGTAACGGGTCACGGGCTTCGTCTATTTCAAGCTCCCCGGCAGCGCGGATGGCTTCAAATTCTATCTCGCCATCCGGCGAGTTCAATTGTTCCAGCACATAATCGGCCCATTGCTCATCGGCTGAGCGACCGATTGCATAGAGAGCAGAGGTGACCCATTGTGTGTCTTCGCTGCCAAGCGCCGTGCGGATGACTTCGGGCACTTTGGGGTGGCCGGAGTAGCCCAACGATTCTAGGGCGCGGCGGCGCACCATAGCCAGTTCTTCGCTGCCGACCACGTCCAACAGATTTTGAACGTTGCTGATGCGAATCGCGTCGGGGATGGTTTCCAGTTCACCGAGGTATACGAAGCGCCCCAATGCATAGGCTGCTGCGGCACGAACGTCTTCAGCAGGGTCACTCATCATGAGTTCAGTTAAGAGGGGAACCAGGTGGTGATCTTCACTCTCCCACAAGGCGCGCATGGCCAATACTTTAACGGCCGGTTCTGGATCGGCCAGGCCTATTTTTGAAAATTCTTCAAAATTAACCAGCGTGTCTGACTCTGCCACGGTTTCAAGATCTTCAAACAGGGCGATTTTTCGCTCACGGTTGACTTCTGGCCAGATCTTGATCAGGCTTTGAATGTCACTACGGGAGAGGTCGGAAAAACGACGCCAATATTTGGATGGAAAGGGATGCTCGTTATCGAGCAGGGCCAGAATCACATCTTCAATTTTAGTTTTTGTTTCGGTCATAGATCATACTCACAAGTTAAGGTAATTTAATTGGATTGACGAGGTCATTAATGATCAAGGCTACCATCAGTAACATCAATAAGGAATAGCCGATCATGTGGATGCGATTCTCAAGCTCAGGGCGCACCTTCTTTTTGAAGAGCAGTTCAGGGAGTACGAAGAGAATGCGGCCCCCATCCAGTGCAGGGATCGGCAACAAATTTGTAAAGCCGAGCGCAATGGACAGAACAGCAATTAGCGAAAGGACATTCAACCCTGCATTGGCAGGATTGACCGCGGCTTCTTGTTGATCGGCGGTTTGCACCTGATTGTAGATGTCATAAAGGCCCACCACGCTGACCATGCGGGCGCTGCTTGGGGCAATCTGCCCGCGGATCAATTTTACAGGTAACATGATAAGCTGGTAGCCTTGATCCATTGTGGTCAGAAAAGCGGCCGGAATGGCTTGAAGCACCGTCACCGGCACAGTGGGGTTGCTGATTTCTACCCCCATTGCTCCTTCGCCGGCAGGCGGATTTGCGCGTGGAACTAAATTAAGACTTAATTCCTGCTGGCCCCTCAAAATGGTGATGATGGTGTCTTTGCCCAAGTTTTCACTCACCAGGCTGGAAAGCGAATCCAGGCTTGTGACGGGCTGTTCGTTGAGGCTTTCAATGATGTCGTTTACCTGAATGCCGGCGACGGCGGCTGGGGAATTATCGGAAACCCCGGTTACGAGCACTTTGGTTGGGTCTGCAGCGCCCACCCGCATGATGATGTAAGCGATCAGGATCATGCCCAGCAGCAGGTTCATTAACGGGCCGCCCAGCAGGGTAAAGAAACGCTGAATTGGTTTTGCAGCCATAAAACTGCCGGGTTCGGAGACCTCACCGCTTTCGCCTTTCATGCGGCAAAAACCGCCAAATGGGATCCAGTTGAGGGTGAAGTCGGTGTTTTGCCAGCGGAAGAGCTTGACCATTTTGGGTGGGTAGCCAAACCCGAACTCTTCTACCTCAATGTGGGATAAGCGCGCAACAATAAAATGGCCAAATTCGTGCAAAAAGACCAGCACCCCGAATACCAGCACAAATTCAAGGATCGAGAGGGCTGAATGGAAGATAGAAGTCATTTTTTCACCGTGTCCAAATCTAACGATAAATCTCGTTGGAAATATTATATCCAGATTCGTTTTTGATTTTCATTAACACTAAATTAGCGGTTGATTAGACGAGTTTGGCTGCGCCACCCGGAGCAGAAGCCAAAACCTCATGAACTCCCGGTAGGGTTGATAGACGACGTTTGACTTCGTCACTGGCCTCGGCCGGGCAAAGCACATGCACATTTGCGCCCGCGTCCAGAGTATAGGCGGCGGCAAGGCCAGATTTTCGCCAGGACTGCACAGATTTAATGATGTTTAGGGTGGCAGGTTCCCAAAAGAAGAGAGCGGGGTGTGAAGTCATCATAACCGCGTGCATCATATTGCTGTCCAGCTCAATAATTTCGGCGAGTGCCTGGAAATCGCGTTTTTGGATGGCCGTGCGGCAAATTTCCAGCCGGCGTGAAGAATCGGCGACTCGGGTCGCCTGAAATGGGCTGGTCGAAGCGTAGGTATGCCCCTCAGATGAACCGACCTTTTTCTCTTTCTCTTCTATGACGGCAATGCAATCGACCAGGTTCCAGTGTTCAGGTGAAGCCAGAGAAATTGCATAAGAATCAAGATCAGAATCACCGCGCCGCCACTCAGTGAACCCGGCCGGGATGGAACGGCAGGCAGACCCTGAACCCCGCCGGGCGAGGCGGGAAAGCGTCGCTTCGGGCAGATCCAGCCCCAAGGCGCCTACGGCGGCCAAGGATAAAGCAGCAAAGGCAGCCGCCGAAGAGGCAATGCCTGCCCCGGTGGGAAAGTTGTTTTCGCTGAGAACGTGGGCGGGGGTAGAGATGCCGCGCAGCCCACGAATCAAGTTCAAGTGAGCAGTTACCCGTTCAAGGGCCGGGCCAGACTGACGTTTGCCGTTGAGGTCAAACATGTCTTTGGGAAAGGAAGCATCGAAGGTAACCCGGGTTCGAGTTTCTAAAGAGGCCAGATTCATCGAAATGGAACCATTTGCTGGCAGGCGAAGGGCGTTGTTGGAATTTCCCCAATACTTAATGAACGCGATATTGGGATGGGCGACGGCTGTGGCTGAAGTGATTGGCATCTGGGTTTCCCTTTCAAATTAAGTTTACCATGCCGGGCAAGTTTTCTTTAAAGAGTATTTTTGGTGCATTCAACTAAGGACAAACAAAAAAGCCCCCAAGCGGAGGCTCTTCTGGGTGTTTGAGGAGCTAGTTGGAGCCCTGAATCCAATCGTCGGTGGCGCGCTGCCAGCTAAACAATTCGTCTGGGGAGAACCAAATTGAAATTTCGATCTGGGCGTTCTCCACTGAATCGGATGCGTGAGTCAGATTGCGGCCGACTTCGAGGGCATAGTCATGGCGAATCGATCCGGGGGCGGCTTCGGTCGGCCGGGTCGCGCCCATTGTTTGGCGAACGGCGGCCACTGCCTGCGGACCTTCCCACACCATCGCCATCAGTGGGGAACTGGTAATGTATTTGATGAGACCGGCATAAAAGGGTTTGCCTTCGTGGACGGCATAATGTTTCTTGGCCAGATCTTCGCTCACCAGTAAAAATTTTGCGGCAACCAATTTCAAGCCACGATTTTCCAGCCGCTTGATGATTTCACCGGTTAAACCGCGCTGGACACCATCTGGTTTGATCAATACAAGTGTACGTTCCAATTGACTACTCCGTTATTTCGTGTGAATTAAGATTGATTCTGCTTTCGTATATGCAGTGAGGGCGAGCTCTAGATCGCCAGACTTTGCATAGGCATCCCCCAGTTTTTGCCAGCCCAGATAATCTTCAGGATTGGCCTCGGCAAGTTCTTTTAATTCTTGCAGAGAAACATCTATTCCGTTTTCTGATGGGGCGGGGACAGGTTCTTCTTCAGAAGGGGCCGGAACGGATTCAGCTTCTTTTTGTTCGTCTGTGTCTTCTGCTACTGTCAGATCAATGGGGGCTTCAGCGGCTGGTTCGTCAGCCTCCACGGGTTCCGACTCATCTTGCAGGATGGAGGACAGGGGCCTTTCTTCTGTGGCTGCCTGCTCTAAGGCATCTGAAACAGAAGGTTCTGCTTCACTCTGCGTTTCTTCTGGCTCGGGAGCAGAGACCGGCTCGAGCTCTTCTGTTTCTTTGGGGAGAGCATCGTCAGACCCATTGAGCTGCTGTAATCTTTCCAGTTGGACGGCAAAATCATAGCCCTGATCTTCATTGTTCAGGCTTTCTTCTGGAACCTCCGGGCTTTCGACACTTTCCTCCGTCTCGGCCGGTTTTAGATCACGCAGCCAACCCAGCAGATCATCTTCGGTCTCCTGTGAGATCGTGGCAGTGGGATCCGCCTCTTCAGGTTCTGCTGAAACATTCGTTTGCTCCAAAATTTCGGCTTCGGGCTGCCAGGTGGATTTTTCTTCGGAGAACAGGGCAGAAAAATCAGTCGTGGCTTCTTCGGTTGGAGCGGACTCTGCCTGTGTTGACGAGGGCAATTCAGTCTCTGCGGGCATTTCCGGGGAAGTTTCTCCCATTTGCGGAGTTTCATCTTCTTCTGCGCTGGGAGCAAACGCGGCCGACGGTTTGGCCATTGGTGCTTCCTCATTTTTTAGCGCGTTTAACCAGCCCGGTAGATCGTCGTTTTGTACGGGCTCGACTTTTTCTTCTGCATCAAAATTCTTTAGCCAGTCGGGCAATTCAGAATCGTTCGTTTCTTTGGATGGGGTATTCTCGGTCATGATCTCGTTCATCCAGGCAGAAGCGTCCGTGAAGGCAGGTGCGGCTTCCTCCGTTTTTTCGTTGGCTGGTTCACTGGCCGGCACTTCTTCTGGCAGGTCATTTTGTGAAAGTGTCTTTAACCAATCGGGAATGTCAGCGGAGATGGCCTCTTCTTCTTCCTGGCTCTGGAAGGTCTTCTCCATAGCCGGTTCGCCCTCTGGCGATGTTTCAGAGTTGTCTGTGGAGGGAACCCAGCCAGAATTTCTCATCCAATCTGGAATGTTTTCATCGTCCGGCTGATTAACTGCATCATCACCGGTGGGGTGAACAGATTCGCTCATATTTGAGACCTCCTCTTGAGGAATTTCTTCACTTTTGGGCAGAACTGCCTCAGCATGCGGCATCTCTGCAAATTCCTCATCATCAAATGGCTGTTGTTTTTCTTCTCTATTTTCAGGTTCACTGATTGGAGCCGCCGATTCTGACCAGGGAGCGCTGGCATCTGGAGCCCAATTGGTTTCGATCGGTGCCGTCATGGCAGAAACATCCATCAATTTCTCAATGACGACTTTTTCGTCAGGAACTTGATCTTCTGATGGATAATTTTCATTCACATAGGCATGGTAAGGGTTTAATTCGACCAGGCGTTTGGAAAAGGTGTCCGCTTTTTTGGGCGTTTCAGACGCATGAAGAATGGCGACGAGAATTTTGTTTAGTTCAAAGGAATAGGGCAGGTCATTTATCAATCGCTCTGAAATGGAGAGCGCTTCTTCCTGATCTCCGGCGAGGAAATACATCTTGGCTAAAAAGATTTGAAGATCCATTCTTCTTGGCTCTTCGGTTAAGGCCGATTTGATCTCGTCAATGGCTTGCTGAAAGAGTTCCCCGCGGGCGTACATGCGTACCAAGGCACCACGGGTCAAACGAATCTTGTCGGGATGTGTGCCATCGCGGAGATCGAAAAGGCGTTTGAGCTCTGCCTGAATGGCAATATTACTGGGCTGGCTATCGAAGGCGAGCTGCATGTGCCAAATGGCAGCATCCAAATTGCCTTCAGCCTCTCTAACAATGCTCATGCCTGCGTGTGCAATAAAATCATCGGGAAAAACGGTTAAAACTCGGGTGAAAATATCGGCGGTCTCTTTATACTGCCTGGCTTCCAGAAATGCTTTACCCAGAATCCGATAAGTGGAGATGTTTTTGGGGAAGAATTGAAGGATTTGTTTACAGTGAGCGACAGCTTCGCTCAACTGATTTTGCTCGATCATTTCTTCAATTTCTTTTTCGTATGTGCGCAGTGAAATTCTGGGCATAGTCATTAACTCCTGCTATGAGTATGCAACAATTATAGGGTATTGGCAAGCAAAAAAATACGGCATGTTCAACATGCCGTATTATACAATTTTATTCGCCTAGATAGTCACGTAATTTTCTACGAATTGAGGGGTGCCGCAGCCGGCTAAGCGCTTGAGCTTCGATCTGGCGCACACGTTCACGGGTGACGCCCATTTTGCGGCCAACTTCTTCGAGCGTATAGGCCTGGCCATCGAGCAGCCCGTATCTTAATTGAAGGATGCGCACCTCACGAGGAGGAAGGCCATTGAGCACGTCTTCAAGATGCTCGCGCAGCAGATTGTAAGTGGCTGACTCATCCGGCGGGGGAGCTTCATCGTCTTCAATGAAGTCGCCCAATACCGAATCTTCTTCATCATCCGTTGGCGTTTCCAATGACAGGGGTCGACGAGCGACCTGGATCATGTTCTCCACCTTCTTTGGCGGAACGTCCAGAGAAACAGCCAACTCATCCACGGTTGGTTCGCGTCCAAGTCTTTGGGTGAGCTGATGCTGAATGCGCAGCAGTTTGTTGATCTGATCGCCCATGTGAACCGGCACGCGGATGGTGCGGCCCTGATCGGCGATGGCGCGGGTCACTGCCTGGCGAATCCACCAGGTAGCGTAGGTGCTGAATTTGTGACCACGGCGATAGTCAAATTTTTTGGTAGCACGGATCAGGCCGATATTGCCTTCCTGAATGAGATCAAGGAAAGGAACGCCACGGCCCATGTATTTTTTGGCGACAGAGATAACGAGGCGAGAGTTTGCGGTAATGAGGTGTTCACGAGCTGACCAGCCGTCTTCGATCAACTTGCGCAGTTCAATGCGGCGGCGCACGTTCACATTGCCACGAGCTAGCTCTTCACGGGCCATACGACCCCGTTCGATGCGTTGAGCTAGTTCGACCTCTTCATCGGCTGTCAGCAGTGGAACGCGGCTGACTTCCTTTAAGTAAAGACCAATAGTATCGTCGGTATCAATATTCTCGAGGTCATCGACAATACTGCGAGATTCACTGGTCTCTTCATCTTCTGCAAGGGTTAATTCTTCTTCGGTCGGTTCGTCGTGAATCGTTTCGTCTTCCACGTACGCAACACCGGCGCTCATTAAGGCAGCAAAAGTTTCCTCAAGCTGTTCTACATCTTGTTCAGCTTCAGGGAAAAAATGAAGAATATCATCAATGGTAACGTAAGTTTTCTGACGACCGAGCTCGATCAACTGAGCAATCGCAGGGTATTCTTCATCATCTTCATCTTCAATATTGATGATAGGCGGTTCCATATCCAGAGGCATTACCTTCCTATTAGTAAAGACAAAAAATGGAAATCCATTCTTGTCAGATTGAGCATACACAAAAAAGATTAGAATTACAATAGATAAATCTAAGAAATTAACTTACTGCTTAGAGCAATGAATGAGCGGAAACATAGTTCCGCTCATTGAATATGTATTCTTATTCCGGATTCATCCAGCGCATAACACTATACATCAAACGAGGAACAAAAGTCAATAACCTTTTGTTTTTCTAATGAAGCATTAACCTTGTTTAAGGAAAATCATAAATTAAGCGAATGATTAAAAAGTGGTAAAATTGTAAAGATTTTTTTGTTTTCAAGGCAGTTCTCATAAACTTATTTTTCGGAGGGTACCATGCAGATAGACCTGTTGGGAATGGGTTCCAGACACGGCCTGAATGGATTTGAGCAAATTTCCATTGTCGCCGTCCTAGTGGTGGCTGTCATTAGCCTCCTCTACGCCTGGTTACTCAGAGGTAATGTCCTGAAAAAGGACAAAGGCACGAAAAAGATGCAGGAAGTTTGGGATGCGATTCGTGTTGGTGCAAACAGCTATTTGAGCCGCCAACTTAAGACCATCCTCCCGGCTGTCGGTATTTTGTTCGTCGCCCTTTTTCTCTCGGTTTATGTTGTAAAACCAAGTGCAGAAGCGCTTGATGAGTTCCCCAATAATACCCAGCTAATCATTTCATTAGGACGTTCCATTGCTTTTGTTTTGGGAGCGTCCTTTTCTTTGATTGTGGGGCAGTTGGGCATGCGCATGGCCATTCAGGCCAGTGTTCGCTCTGCTTCAGCCGCGCGGCGCAGTTTCAATGAAGCGCTCTCCATCGCCTACTACGCCGGTACGATTACCGGTATGTTGACCGATGGCCTTGGTTTGCTGGGCGGTACGGTCATCTTTATCATTTTTGGTAAAGCTGCACCGGATGCTTTGCTCGGTTTCGGCTTCGGCGGTACCTTGCTTGCCTTGTTCATGCGTGTGGGTGGTGGCATTTACACCAAAGCCGCAGATGTTGGCGCTGACCTGGTAGGGAAGGTCGAAAAAGATATTCCTGAGGATGACCCGCGCAACGCTGCTGTGATCGCCGACCTGGTCGGTGACAATGTCGGTGACTGTGCCGGTATGGCCGCTGATATCTTTGAAAGTTACGAAACGACCATCGTCTCCGGCTTGATCTTGGGCTTGACCCTTTGGGCTCAGGACGGCAGCCTGAAATGGATCGTGTATCCGTTGATCATCCGCGGTATTGGTGTGATCAGCTCGATCATCGGCACTTTCACTGTGCCTATTTGGGAAAATTTCCCCATCAAATTCTTACGCTCTCATGACGCGGAAGGCTCGATGTTCCGTTCTTATGAGGTTTCGAGCGTCAATACTGTCATATTCTCCTTCCTTGTGGCAATTTTCTATGCCCACGATTGGAAACTGGCCGCTTTGACGACTATCGGTGTTGCATTGGCTGTGGCCTTCAACCCGCTGACCTCATACTTTACTGCCACACGCTCCGCTCCGGTCAAAGAAGTGGTTGAATCCACCAAGACCGGCCCGGCAACCACCATCCTCTCAGGCTTATCCCTGGGTATGGAATCCAGCGTTTACGCGCTGGTCGTGATCGTGGTGGCCTTCATCGGCGCTTTGCTGCTTTACGGCGGCCCCAATCCCTTTGGCACCATCTCTGGTGATAACCTTATCTATGTTCTCTACGGTGTCGCCATGGTGGGTATTGGTATGCTCAGCCATACCGGCAACAATGTGGCTATGGATTCTTATGGCCCGATCTCTGACAATGCCAATGGCATCGGTGAGATGGCCTGGCACGACGACAATGACGAAGAGACCAAAAAGGCCCGCCAGATCATGGCTGACCTGGATGCCGTAGGTAACACTACGAAAGCCATCACCAAGGGTGTGGCAATCGCTTCGGCAGTGATCGCTGCGGTGAGCTTGTTCTCATCCTACATGACCGATATCAGCAAAGTGCAGGCCAACCTGGGGATGCCTCAGTTGACCGGCATCAATGTGGCTGATACGCGTGTGTTCATCGGCTTCATGCTGGGTGGCGCTTTACCCTGGCTGTTCAGCAGCCTCTCCATTCGTGCCGTCAGCCGTGCTGCCAGCCGCATCGTGGAAGAAGTTCGCCGCCAGTTCCGCATTCCCGGCATCATGGAAGGTACAGTGAAGCCGGATTATGCTGAAGTAGTGGGCATCTCCACCAGCTCGGCTCAAAAAGAACTCATCCCGTTGGCCACCATTGCCATTCTGATGCCGCTTGTAATCGGCATGACCATGAACGTTGAAGCGCTGGGTGGTTTCCTGGCGGGCGTGATTCTTTCAGGTCAATTACTGGCCGTCTTCATGGCAAATGCAGGTGGTGCCTGGGATAATGCCAAGAAGAGCGTGGAAGATGAACCGCGTGATCTGGCCGCCAATACAGGCAAGGGCTCTGAACGCCATAAAGCCTCTGTTGTTGGCGATACCGTCGGCGATCCTTTGAAAGACACCGCCGGCCCGGCTTTGAACCCCATGATCAAGGTTGTAAACCTGATCAGCCTTTTGGCCGCTCCTGTGATCGTGAGCTACGAAAGCGCGACAGTGGTTCGTCTGATCGTGGCCGTTCTACTCTTTGCCGCGATCGTTTGGGCCATTTCGGTCAGCAAACGTCCGGCCAAGATTGGCTAAAAACTAAATAAATACGAAACAAAAGGAGCATCACAGCGATGCTCCTTTTGTTTTAATTCGTACCAGCATTTCTTGAAAATCGGGTGGGAAGGGGGGCGTTTATGGTTATCACGCTTCCTGAGGCCGGATGGGCAACGGTAATGGATTGGTTGTGAAGGGCCGTTCGCTCGATGTTTAGTGAGCGCGAGAGTTCTCTGGATTCCTGCGTAGAATACAACTTATCCCCGAGAAGCGGATATCCGAGTGACAAAGCATGAATTCTTATCTTGTGCGTATAGCCAGTATAAGGGAAGGCTTTTATCAGCGAAACTTTATCAAAAAACACTTCAGCCAGCTCAAAATTGGTTTTGGCTTCTTTACCCGATGTGTAGTCTACAACTGTGCGGTGCCGGCGATCACCGTTGATGCGAAGTGGGAGAGCGCATTCTTGTTTGGTTGGGAAATTCCCAATTACAAGCGCAAAATATGTCTTCTTGACCTCTCGCGCAGCGAATTGATCATTTATTTGCCGATGAACCCTGGCAGAGCGCGCCATGAGAAGAACACCGCTCGTTTCTTTGTCCAGACGGTGGACATTCCATAAGCGTCCAAATTCCGGCTCAAGGAGGGAGCGAACATAGGGCAGGTCTTTTTGGTAGCCATCTGGGATGCTGTTCAACCCAGAGGGCTTATTGATAGCCAGAAGAAATTCGTCTTGAAATAGGATTTCCATAGAAATTTAAATAGAAAAGCATGCCCGCTTGGACATGCTTTTAGCGTGATTATTCTTTTGGAAAATTGGTGAAGAAGGAGACCGCGACAACGCCCGGCCCAGCATGCACGATAATGGCAGGGGGCAGATTGGTGATCTGGATCTCGTTCACATCCATCGTGCTGGCAAATTCCTCTTTTAATGCCAGGGCATCCTGCATGGCATCTGCCTGGAAGATGGCAATGTGTGCGTCTTTTGAACTCGGACATTCGCTTTTCACCAGTTCTACCATGCGGGCCAAGGCGCGGCGTTTTGTGCGCTGGTTTTCAAACGGATTTACCTGCCCTTCGCGGAAAACCAAGATCGGTTTTACTTGCAGCAAGCTGCCTACCAAAGCCTGGGCACCGCCAATACGTCCGCCCTTGTGCAGGAATTCCAGCGTATCCACATAGAAGTAGATCTTATTGTACTGGCAGGCCTTTTTGATCAAGGAAACAACCGCGTCGGCGTTTTTGCCTTTTTGGGACCATTCCAGCGCCTTCATTACCAGTGTACCCAGTGCCGGGCCGATGGTGCGAGAATCGATAATGCGAATATCGGCCAATGGAAAATCTTGGGCTGCCACCGTGGCGCTTCTGAAAGTGCCAGATACGCTGGCGGATGGGGTAATGACGATAGCGGTGTCTTTATTGGCCGCGATCTGCTCGAAAATCGGCGTGTACAGCGCCGGGGGCGGGGCTGCCGTCTTGGGCAAGACAGGAGAATTGCGCAGACGGGAGAGAAATTCTTCGGTGGTGATCTCGTTGTCATCCCGATAGCTCTTATCGCCAAAAACGATAATTTGCGGAATCATGGCGACGCCTAAACTCTCGGCTTCTTGGGGGCTAATGTTCGAGGTGGTATCAGCAATTAGTTTGATCATATTTTCCTTTCCAATCAGGAGCGAATTATCGTTCGTGCATAATTATACAGAAATCAGGTCTCGATAAGAAGGAATATCCGCCATTGATGTGGCGTTCAATATTGCATTCTTTATCGCTTGCGCTACAGCCAAAGCGGCGTAAGCGCCCACAACATTGACATCCACTTTGATGCTGCCGGTGGAGAGCGCAAAGAGGGTATCCCCGTCAAACAGGGTATGAGAGGGGCGAATTGCAGTTGCCAGGCCGTCCTGAGCCATCTGGGCCAGGAAGTTTGTCTGTTCACGATCAAAGGCTGCGTTGGTGGCAACGACCCCGATGACCGTGTTCTTTGAGGCGGCGAAACTTAACGCCACCTTTCCTACGGCAGAGCGTAATAACTGCATTGTGTCGGCGAACAGCGGCTCTTTGCCAATCTTAATAGGCCCTTTTTTCAGGGTACGCGCGCCGGCGAGGATGGAGCCATCTTCAGGGTTGAGCACATCGCCAAATGGGTTGACCGCGATCAAGGCCCCAACGATCAGCCCGCCACCGAGATCAATGCTGGCTGAGCCGATGCCCGATTTGGTTGATTGGTTTACCCCAAGTGCAGTGCCGGCCACGGCCCCTGTGCCGGCCCCAACGCAGCCCTGCTTCACTTCCTCTGAGGTTGCGTTGAGACAGGCCTGGTATCCCATCGCGGCATCCGGGCGGATTTTGGCGCTGCCAATGCCCAGATCGAATAAAATGGCTGCCGGAACAATGGGCACTTTGGCTGCACCGGCATCGAAACCGATGCCCTGTTCTTCAAGGTATTTCATGGCGCCTGTGGCCGCGTCCAGCCCGTAGGCTGAACCGCCGGCGAGCATGATGGCGTGCGCTTTGCTGACCAGATGTTTGGGCCGGATGGCATCCGTCTCACGCGTGCCGGGGGCACCGCCGCGCTGGTCCACGCCCGCTACAGCCCCTTTTTCGCAAAGCACCACCGTGCAGCCGGTAATGGCGTCGAGATCTTGGGCATGCCCCACCTTGATGCCGGGCACATCTGTGATCGTTCCATTCAGTTTCATGACAACTCCTGAATCAGTTAGGGTAAAGGTTTCTTACAGTTGGGGCAAACAGACTCGGCGTGGGTGATCACATAACCGCAGTTCGGGCAGGTGTGGGGTTGGATGTTTCCCAGTGGCGCCCCACAGGCGATGCACAGCGATTGTCCGGGCGGGTTGGGCGTATTGCAATAGTCACACACATATTTCTTGAGACGGGCAGAGAGCTCAAAACCCGAACCGATTGAACGGGCAGTCTCATCAATTGTTTGCCAAGCTTCTTCAGTCAAATTAAGGTTTTCTATATCCTGTGCGATGTCATCCAAACGGTTAAGCAGCGTGAGCGGGTTCCTCAAGGCAAAAAGGGTGCTTACCCCCAAACTGGCAGCCACGCCCAACCAGGCTTGCTGGCCTATCTTCACATTCACACCATCTTCAACGTTCTGAAAAGTGATGCTAAGAGCGGTCTTTCCGCCTGAAGTGGCGTAAGGAGAAGTGGCGATCTGGACGGCGATAAAATCGCCGGAGCCTACCTGCTGTACCTGCAAATTTCCCTGATTGAAATGGGAGATCAGAGCACGCGCCAGGTCGATATTTTTGAAATTTCCATGATAAATGCGCTGTTCCATAATTGAATTATAATCAGCTTTACGAATTTGAAAAACTGGAGTGATGAATGAAATTGAAAGTTTTCAGGGGACTTGTCCTTTTCTTCCTCTGTTTGGGATTGGTCTCTATAACATTTACGTTGGAAACCCCCAAAACGGTGCAAGCGCAACAGCCCACCGGGTCCATTCCAACGATTACGGGCTCCCCGACCGGGCCAATGGCGACCGTTAAGGTTGGGCTGGAAGAAACGATCAAGGTGAGAAGTGGCCCGAGCACGCTGTATGACCAAATTGGTGTGATCTTACCCGGTGTGCCTGTTTCGGTAAAAGGCAAAACAATTGCCGGTGACTGGCTCTTGATCAATTACCCTGGCGCTGCCGGTGGCGAAGGCTGGGTTTGGTCCCTTTACATGGACGTGACGGGTGGCGAACTGCCCGTGGTGGAGCCGCCACCGACGCCTGCCCCCAAAGTGACTGCAACAATTGATCCGACCATGGCAGCACAATTTGTGATCACCCCACAATCCACCCCCTTGCCGACCTATACTCAGGCGGCACCGATCACAATTCCCACTTACTCGTCCGGACTGGCCAGTTCGGGAAACATCCCGGTTGGGCTGGTAATAATTATCCTGGCCGGATTGGGCGCAGTGATCGGTTTGTTCTCCATCTTCCAATCGCGTTAAAATCGCCCCAATTGGGGTATTTCAAATTTTACCCTGGAGGCCTTCATGGTTGAATATCTTGAGAGTCGCGAAAGTTCCTCGCCGATCATTACAAGGGCAGTTGCTGCCGGGCTGCAGGGGCAATATTCAAATCCCTATGAGTTTGACTGGTTGACGCAAGCCTTGTTAAAGGTTGTGGGCGTATTTCCACAATCTGTGGCGCAGTACCTGGTTCCACGGGCACAAAACGCCAGTGCACTTGACGCTGAGGTCGTACGAAATTTAAACATCGACGATCTGGTTCGGGTGCGCGTGAAAGATTATGAAGCTGCCAAAGGACCCTTCCCGGCAATTACGATGGGAGTAGGTATGGGCGGCACTACCGCTCACCTGGCATTGGCTCTGGGTGGGCCATTTTTGCCGCAGGCCTATGTTCTCACGTTAAAAAATGGCTCACCGGACGGCAATGTGGATCATTACTTCAAACTTGCCGCTGAAACAGCGCGCATCGTCACTGAAAAGAATCCGGGGGTCATGTCAATTCAGCATTATGACCCCATCCATGACGGTTGGCTGACCCGGCGGGTGAATCATTTGCGCTTTAAGCTGCTGCAAATGTCTGAAGTGTATCAGGAGTACATTCGCAAGAACTTGATCCCCGGCGGCGAGATCGTCTACCTGGACGGCGGGGCCAGGTGGAAGCAGTACAAGGTTGGCCCCCAAAACGTTTTTCAAGTGGGCGGCTGGGGGGACATCTCAGCGGAAGAGTTTTTGAACGGCAGTGAGCGAATCCGAGCCTACTGCCAAAAAGAGGGGATGAAGTATTCAAACTGGCAACTGGAAGGTTATCCGCTCATCGATGGCCCCGAATCGGAATGGGGAAGCGAACTTGGTTTAGGCGAAAGCATTGAGGCGTTTTGTCAGCGTGAGGGGTACAAGTTTACCCGCATTTCTTTTGAGGATCCGAACGACTTCAACATTTTGACCTTCAAGGCTGTTGAAAAGCAGCTTGAATTGGCAGGGAGAGGCCCTGCCGGTTACCTGATCGAAGTGTTCACGCAATACGATGCCAGCGCCGTGATCCGATCGGGGTTGGTGCCTTTGTGGTTGATCTTCAATACCAATGATTCGGCCGAGTTTTTAGCCAGAATGGCGCCCCAAATAAAAGTGGGCAAGCCGGTGTTCTTTTCGCCGTTATCGACGTTTTCTATCACGCCAGACCTGGTGCCCTGGGCAAAGTGGGAAGAGGCCCTTACGGGTATTGATTGGATCAATGTTGGCACTCGAAAGACCCATTATCCGGCTGATACGTGGACTGTGGTTGACTGGCAAACCCCTTTGCAAAAGTGGTGCAAGGCGCATGAAGACCCAATAAAGGATCACATTGATGGTGGGATACTGAGCGAATTAGCCAGGAAAATTAAAGAAAAGCAGTTTTAGAACTCGGTTGTAATCCTCCTCCATCCACAAAGCACTTGCGGATGGAGTTATGTTAGAATCAAGCGCATGGAAACAAAAGTAGTTGCCAAGAACCGAAAAGCTGAATTCGAATACTTTCTGCTTGAGCATTTCGAAGCCGGAATTGCTTTGCAAGGAAGCGAGATCAAGTCTATCCGTGCCGGGCAGGTGAGCCTGCAAGAGGCTTACATTCAGGTGGATAACCACGAAGCCTGGTTGGTCGGGTCTCATATTGCCCCCTATGAGGCCGCCAGTTATACAAATCATGACCCCAAACGTTCCAGGCGGCTGCTTTTGCACAAAAAGGAAATTCGGGCCTTGTTCGATTCGGTGCGGCAAAAAGGCGTGACCATTGTGCCGGTCAGGATGTACCTGAAAGATGGCCGGGCAAAATTGGATATTGCTATCGCAAAAGGAAAGAAACTTTACGATAAGCGCCAGGATATCGCCAAAAAAGATATGGAAAGAGACATGGCCAGATCGGCCAGTGGCAGAGATTAACCCATTCCCGCTTTTACCAGGTGAAAATGATCTACTTAGGCAGTGAATCGCTCACAGTTGAGCTTTTGGTTCGGGTGGCCCGAAATCACGAACAGGTTGCACTGGACGAAACCGCAAAGCGCAGGATCGAAGAATCTCATGCGCGTTTAGAGAAAATCGTATCAGAAGGAAAGCCGGTCTATGGCATTAATACCGGTTTTGGCATATTTTCTGATCGCAAAATAAAACCGGAAGAAATTTCAAAACTAAGCCGAAATCTGATCATCAGCCACGCGGTCGGTACGGGTGAACCGTTGCCCGAAGAAGTGACACGGGCTGCCATGCTGGTGCGTGCCAACACGCTGGCCAGGGGGTTCTCCGGCGTGCGTAGGGAGATCGTTGAGACGTTGATTGAGATGCTCAATCGTGGGGTTACGCCCATCGTTCCCAGCCAGGGCTCTTTGGGTTCTTCCGGGGATCTTTGTCAGCTTTCACATATGGCACTTGTGTTCACGCGTGACGAACAAGACTCGCTGGAAGAATCTGGTTGGGCAAAATATGACGGGGCCATTTTACGCGGCAAAGACGCAATGGCAAAAGCCGGCATCACAAGAGTCCAGTTAGGCGCAAAAGAAGGGTTGGCAATTAACAATGGGGCCACTTTTTCTGCAGCACTTGGGGCGTTGGCCGTGTGGGAATGCGATTATCTGATGAAGCTGGCCGACCGTTCAATGGCGCTTTCGAGCGAGGCTTTACTTGCCTGTTCGGCAGCCTTTGATGAGCGACTTCACGCTGCCCGCGGACAGGCAGGCCAAATAGACAGCGCTGCAAGTATCAGAGAGTTAATTAGCGGCAGTTCGCTGGTGGATAGCACGGATCGCGTTCAGGACGCCTATTCGCTGCGTTGTGCGCCGCAAATACATGGATCAGTTCGGGATACCTTTAGTCACGTAAAACGCGTCATCGAAATTGAGCTTAACGCAGCCACCGATAACCCCTTGTTGTTTGAGCCCGATGTGGCTCTTTCGGGCGGCAACTTTCACGGGGAGCCGGTGGGCATGGCGCTCGATTTTCTATCTATTGCGTTATGCGAATTGGGCGCTATTTCTGAAAGAAGAGTTTTTCGTTTAACGGACGAAAAACTAAATCAGGGTCTGCCCCCCATGTTGGTGGATTCACTGCAGGCGGCGGGGCTAAATTCGGGCCTTATGATGCCCCAGTATACGGCAGCTTCCCTGGTGCTCGAAAATCAAACGCTTGCCACCCCTGATACCGTGCATTCGTTGCCGACTTCTGCCGAACAGGAAGATCATAACGCAAACGCAATGACGGCGGCCCGACACTGCTGGCAGATCGTTCTGAACGTGCAGCATATTCTGAGCATTGAACTGTTTGTTGCGGCGCGCGCAGTAGATTTGCGCTTGCGTTCAAATTCGAATGGTAAACTTGGTAAAGGAACTGAACGATTACACAAAGCAATTCGCGAACAAGTTCCCTATGAGGCGGGCGACAAATTGTGGGGGCCGCAAATTGAAATGGTTAAGGGCATGGTCCAGCAACATGTATTGTGATAGTTGAGTGAAATGGATTTTGTATGGACAAAATGAATCGACGTGATTTTCTTAAATTGGGTTTGGTCAGCGTGGGAGCACTGGCTTTTTTGCCGGGCTATCGCCCCAGCGTGCGCCATGCGCTACCAGAGTTTAAAACTGGGGTTAGACTGGGCAGGGTATTCCACACAGCAGATGTGAAATCAAAGCCCAGCCCGGATGCCAGCACGGTAAAGACTTTTTATCAGGATGATGTGGTCGAATGGCAGCGCGATCTTTTGGGTGACGCTCCTTCGCTGTATTCTACCAACCGCAAATGGGTGGAAACCCCCGATGGCTTTATTGCGGCGATTGATCTGCAGCCCGTTCAGGCCATCCTCAACGACCCGTTGAGTGACTTGCCTCAACAAAGTGAGGGCAAAGGGATGTGGGTGGAAGTGACCGTGCCTTATGTGGATATCACCCTTGCCAATCCGCCTGCCAAATCTCCGCTGCTGATCGAAGATGCGAACGCATACCGGTTCTATTACAGCCAGGTTTTCTGGGCGGACGATGTGATGGTAGATAACGCGGGCAATACCCTGTATCATGTTTTGGAAAAGCATGGCAGCTATGGGGATGAATTTTGGGCAGACGCCAAAGCATTCAGGCAGATCACACCCGAGGATATTTCCCCGTTATCGCCTGGCGTAGAGAACAAAAGGATCGTTGTGGACGTTACTCACCAAACGCTTTCGTGCTTTGAGGGGAATCGTGAAGTGCTTTGGTCACGCGTATCGACCGGCGCGAAATTCAACTCTGAGGGCGTGGCTGTAGACGCCTGGTCCACGCCGGTAGGAGATTATCACGTCGTGAACCGCAAGTTCATCTCCATTCACATGGGCGGCGGTTCTGCCGCTTCGGGTTACGAGCTGTTTGGCGTGAGTTGGACATCCATCTTTGCTACCGGTGGCGTGGCTTTGCATTCCACCTTCTGGCACAACAATTATGGCGAACCGATGAGTCATGGCTGCGTGAATCTTAACCCCGAAGATGCTAAATTCATCTACCGCTGGACGCTGCCGCAAGCGCCCTATGAATCGGGTCGGATTGAACAAACTGGATACGCCGGCACGAGCGTGCAAGTAAAAGAAGACACGATCTGAGAATGGGCAGCGAGTGAATATCAGTTTATTGTTATTCTTCGCTGCTGGCCTGGCTTCATTCCTTTCGCCCTGTGTGCTGTCTCTGATCCCCGTGTACCTGGGGCTGTTGGGCTTTGAAAGCGGCCAGCCAAAGAGCAGCGCCAAGGCAATTCTGCCCATTCTGATCTTTTTCTTGGGGTTTACACTGGTTTTTCTGACACTGGGTCTGACAGCGACCCTGCTTGGAAATTTGCTTTTTTCTCTGAAAGTTTGGATCGCCAGAATTGGCGGAGTATTGATCTTTCTGTTCGGCCTGCAATTAACCGGTTGGGTTAATATTCCTTTTCTTAATTTCGAAAAGAAGGTTCAGGTGAACACCGAAAAAGGCCACTTGTTGGGGGCCTTTTTGCTGGGAGTCTTCTTTTCTGCAGGCTGGTCGCCCTGCATTGGGCCGATCTTGGGCAGCTTATTGACCGCTCTCGTTATTCAAAACGCCTCCATCGCTCAAGGGCTGGTTAGCCTGTTGGCTTATTCACTCGGGCTGGCTCTGCCGTTTTTGCTGGCAGGGTTGGGCTTGTTCCCACTACTCAAGAAGCTGGTTGCGAGCATGAAAGTTATGCATTATATTCAAGTGGTGAGTGGAATTATTTTGTGCCTCAGTGGTCTTTTATTGGCTTTTGGGGTTTATTCTCAACTCGCCCAATTTGCAGGAATTTTTAATCTCTAACGGTAAATTATGCCTACCATCACCTTTTACTATAAAAAAAGCGACCCTGAGCTGGACAGCATCAAAGAGAAGCTTGCAAAGCTCAATCAGGAGATCCCTTTTCAATTGATCGAGATCTGCCTGGATGACGACCCGGATCTGGCAAGCCGCTATGATGATCGTACCCCGGCCATGCAGATCGGCCCCTATCGGCTGACCGAGCCATTTGACGAAGTGAACATTCGCGTGGCGCTGAGCGCCGTTAAAGACCGCGAAGCCAGCCTGGATCAAGAGGGGATGAAAAAACGAAATCAAAGGCTGACCACCATCAGCGGGCTGGAAAAGTTTTCTTACTGGTTGTCAAAGAATTATATGCTCTTCATTTCGTTCGTTCTCTTCTTGTTCCTGCTCTTTCCTTTTCTGGCTCCTGTGATGATGAAAAACGGGCAACCCTCAGGGGCAAATGCAATTTACAAGGTATATAGCATTTTTTGCCACCAGTTGGCCTATCGGTCATTTTATCTCTATGGGGAGCAGGCTTTTTATCCCAGAGAGATTGCCAATGTTCCTGGCGTGATCACTTATGAACAGGCAACTGGAATGAATTCACAGGATATCAGCTTTGCCAGGCAATTTGTGGGCAATGAATTAATGGGGTATAAGATCGGCATTTGCCAAAGAGATATTGCCATCTATACTTCTTTTTTGCTGGCAGCATTGATCTTTCAGTTTAGCGGCAAAAAGTGGAAAAGTTTGCCCTGGTACTGGTGGGTGTTGATCGCTGTACTGCCCATTGGGTTGGATGGCGTTTCACAAATGCCCAGTTTGTCGGCAGGCTGGCCGGGCTGGCTGCCCATTCGAGAAAGCACGCCTTATCTGCGTGTGTTAACCGGGGCTTTATTTGGCTTCGGAACGAGCTGGTTTGTATATCCGCTCATGGAAGAGAGTATGAAGGAAACCCGGGCGGCGATGGCCCAAAAATTTGCCATCAAACGCAAGTTGATGAAACAGGGAAGAATTTGATGATCCGTTCACAAGAAAAAGAGATTTCGCTTTATCGTTTTGAGTCGTTTGCCGGTTTGCCCATCGGGCACGCTTTTTTGAGCCGAAAAGGGGGCGTGAGCGAGGCTCCCTGGAAGTCTTTGAACCAGGCAAATACCGTTGGGGACCCACGAGAGCATATCATCGAGAATCGCAGACGGTCATTTGAGGCCATTCACAGGCCTGTAGAATCGATTTTTGATGTCTGGCAGGTTCATGGCACCACAGTGATCTGCAGCGAGTCTCCCAGACCCCTGGAAGAGCCCCATCAAAAAGCGGACGCAATCTTTACCAGTAACCCTGACGTGACCCTCTTTATGCGTTTTGCGGACTGCGTACCGGTTATGCTCTTTGATCCACAAAAAAGAGTTGTGGGCATTGTTCACGCCGGCTGGCAGGGCACTGTGAAGAAGATCGTTTCAGAAGCGCTTGAAACGATTCAGATGCACTATGGCGTGACCCCCGCTGATCTCTATGCCGGCATTGGTCCATCAATCGGGAAGTGCCATTACCAGATCGGCCCGGAAGTTGTGGCAGCCGTGGAACAAAGTTTTGCGGGCGACGCCGGAGAATTGCTGGAAGAACGAGAAGGCAAGATCTATTTAGACCTTTGGCAGGCGAACAAAAGACTCCTTGAACAGGGAGGAGTAAAGAATATTCAAGTCTCCGGGCTCTGCACCGCCTGCAATACCGAGGAGTGGTTCAGTCACCGCGCCGAAAAAGGGCAGACGGGCAGGTTTGCGGGCGCAATCTATCTGGAATGAGGTGCTGTAATGGCTGAGGCAAGCATCGCAGAAAAATATGCTCTGGTCGAAGAAAAAGTTCGAACTGCCATAAAACGGAGCGGCAGGCGACCAGATGAAGTGCATCTGGTGGTTGTCACCAAAGGGCAAACACCCCAAAAAATAGCTGAAGTGATAGCGGCCGGGGCAACCTTTCTGGGCGAAAATTACCCAGAAGAGACCAGCCAGAAGATCAAAGAAATGGGTACGAAAGCCACGTCAATTGATTGGCACATGATCGGACATTTGCAGTCGCGCAAGATCAAATATGTTGTCAACAATTTTGACATGATCCATTCCATCGACCGGCCTGAGATAGCGGTTGCCCTTGACCAGAAACTGACGGTTCCAATGAACGCCCTGCTTGAAGTGAACCTTTCTGGTGAAGAGTCAAAAGGCGGATTTGCTGTATGGGATGAAGCGCAGTGGGCGAAATTTTCTGACACAGTGGCCGAGTTGGTTGAGTTAAAGAACCTGCAATTTTTGGGTTTGATGACAATGCCGCCCTTCGCGAATCAGGCTGAAGACTCCAGGCAATATTTTGAAAAATGTCGCCGTTTGCTTGAATTCATGCAAAAACAGTTGGGGAGGGCTTCTTTTACTCAGCTCTCAATGGGCACGAGTATCGATTATGAGGTCGCCATTGCAGAAGGGGCCACCTATGTTCGCATCGGGGAAGCGATCATGGGGCCGAGAAATTATTCAAAGACAGCTTAAACAGTTATAATAGGTGCCTATGGTAGCTACTATCGTGCGGTTAATTTTTCAAATTTTAACATTCGTGATCTTCGCGGATGTCATACTGTCCTTCTTTATGTCCCCTTATCATCCAATTCGAAAAACCTTGGATACGATTGTCAACCCACTGTTGGACCCGATTCGGCGTATCGTTCCTCCTTTACAGGGAATCGATTTCAGCCCGATGGTGTTGTTAATTGTTGTTCAGGTGGTTGAATACATTATTTTACAAGTGATCTGATATGGCGAGCAAACGAGAGTTTAATTTGCACAATGGCACTGGGGGTTCTGCGATCACCGTGAGGGTGACGCCAAGATCGGCGCGCAATGAGATCAGCGAAATCCTTTCAGATGGCACGGTAAAGATTCGCCTCACCGCCGCGCCGGTGGACGGCAAAGCGAATGAAACATTGATTGAGTTTTTGTCGAAGACTTTGAAAATTGCGAAATCGGATATTGAGATCGTTGCCGGTCAAACCGGGCGCGAAAAACTGATCACGGTTTTGGGCCTAAACCCGGAAGAAGTGCAAAAGCGAATTTTGCAAAACCTGGCTTAATTGAATTTGTCGTTTAGTGTGATGCCCCGTTTTCCCAAATTGTAAAGTGCATTGACGGCCTCCTCGGTAATTTCTGTGGGAGGCTGTTTTATTGTTCGCAGCAGCCAGTCAATTAATTTGGCGTTTGGCTGGGTGAGCAAATAGCTGAGCGCCACAGATTGATCTTGGGGTTTGTCTTGTTCGAGCACTTCAAACAACAAGTCGGCCGGGAAGCCGGTAGCAGGCAGTTGATATTGATGCCTTTCCGCTTTTCGTAACGTCCAGGGGTTCTCAAGGATGGGCATTAAGCTTGTGGGAAGATAAGTTAATGGCGAATGCAGCTTTTCCAATGCGAAGCCAGCGGCATCGCGTACCACCCACTGTGTGTCTTCAACGCTTAGTTTTTCGATGATGGGTTTCACCGATTCTTCGCGTATCATCAACAAGCCCGAAATCGCAGCCTTTTTGGCAAGATAATTATCGGTCTCGGTAATTTCTTTCAGCATCTGATGCCCGTCAGGAGAGTGCAGGGCTAAAATTTCACAGGCCAGTTCCCGCACCTGATCTGAGGCAGTGAAGATCACGTCAATCAAAGCATCTTGAGAGGCCGTCGTCCAAAGACGCCCCAGAGAGAGGCAGGCAGTGAATTGAACATCCATAGAGCGATCTTGCGATAAGGCTTTGAGTTGTGGCACATATTTGTCTGAATTTAACAACCCCAGCCCGAAGGCGCAAAGCTGGCGAACGGATTCTTCCGGGTTGTTCTGCAGGTAGGTGAACAGAGAGGCAATCGCAGGGTCTTTGGAAAGGGTCAAATAATTGAGCAAGCGATAACGAATTTCAACTGGCAGGCGAAAATCCTGCAGCACCGAGACGATCCGCTTGAGCAATTCTCCACGCATCGTTGTGATCTTTTCGGCCTCTTTTAGCCAACTGGAACCCAATAACAGATTGCGAAATAGTGGTGCGTCAGATTGGTTCAGCCAGTTTAACAGTGTGAACCTGTCGATTTCTTCTGGGTCGGTTAACAACAATTTCTGCTGCTCACCTGGCGTTGAAACGAAGTGGGTCACATCGGGAAGTTGAGTAAGGCTGAGAGTTTCACGTCTGAGAGAAGTGTAAAAATTAAGGTGCGAGAAACAGAAGGTTTCAGCGCCCAGTTGTTTGAATAACCCGGAGGCAACCATCCCTTGCAGGGTTGGAATGAGATTGATCGGTGTGTTGATACCCTTTGAACTGCCCGTTGAGAGGGTATCACCTTCTTCGTTGCCTTTACCGAGACTGCTGTCAACACCTGCTGAGGCAGCTTCGAGATATCGTTGCAGCGTGAACGAATTGCCCTTTTCGGGGTCAACGACGTTTGCGATCTGTACGACCATATTTCCGGCGTCCTGGTTTTTCGCTGCACGGGCAAAGAACGCGTCATAGAGCGAGACAGGCGCAGTTTCGTCGATTGCCCCCAACAAGGCCAGATAGTAGTAAAGACTGCAATCAAGTGGTGTAAAGGCATGATCGTTTTGTGAAAGCCACAGGCACACCCGCTCAGTGCGCTCGATGCCGGTGATTTTCTCTTCAGTGGCAAGTTGCTTGTAATGGTCTTGCCAGGCATGCTTCCAGAGGGAGAGCAGATGCTGCCTTTCTGGTTTTCCCCAGGCACAAATCGTAAACAGGGAAAACCCTATTGATTCGAGACTGCCGCTGAAATACAGGTTGTTGGTCGTGACGATCTTGGCTTCCGGATAGGCGTGCTGTAGCTTTTTCAGCCATTGGACGGCCTGTTCAAATTGAGGTTGATTCAATTCATCCAGGCTGTCGATCAGGAATAGAAGACGTTTTTGAGCAGAGGCAGCAGCTAAAATACGCCCGATCGTCTCACTGGATGGCCCGCTCATTTGCTTCGCAAGGGTTGAAGCCAGCGCGGCCGGGAGATCTTCGACCGATGCGTCCATTTCTCGATAATCGATGAAAACAGGCAGATCGTTTTTCTCGCTGCCCGGATTAACCAGAGTTCCAACCAAATAGGCAAGCGCGGTCGTCTTTCCGGCACCTTCGCCGCCGCTAATGGAGATGTACTGGTGGTGCCTGAGCAGGTCGGAAAAAGTTAATTTCAAGGCCGGAAAATCCGCCGTCAGTTCTGGAGCTTCAGGCATGGAAGGCAAAACGCGATAAACCAGTGGAATGGCATCTGTTTCTTCATCAGAAAGCGCCCTCATAGAAGGGCTCATAAATTTGGGCTCAATCAGTATTTTTTCGAGGGGGAAAAGATCGCCGGCAAGATGAGCCGACTGCGCTTTGCGCAGCATAAACTTTTGAACTTCATGTTCCTGCGAAAAAGATTTCTCTATCGCTCTGCGTTCTTGGTTTAAAGCGAGTGATTTGCGCATTTTTGGCAGTAGCCTGGAAATGCGCAAAATGATCAACCAAAAGATGGTCGCCAAGGCAAACCCAAACCAAAAAGAGAAGAGATCAATCTGCGGAAGTTTGAAGTTCATGCAGTCTACCCGGTGTAAAGAATTCGGCCACAGCCAGAACAAAAGGAAAGTGTGGCAGAAGTCTTGGCTTTTTGGATGTTTGCTGCAGTAATTTCTGACCCACAGGTGGAACAGGCTTCATCCACCACATCGGTGACCGCGATACGATTTTTAGCAGCGCGCAATTTTTCATAAACAGCAATGCTCTCAGCAGAAATTTGCTTAAGAGCTACCTCACGCTCAAGCGCCAGTTTTTCATTATTGTGCAAGAGGGTTTTTCGCTCCTCGACCAGCTTTACATTATCCAGTTCGGCTTCCTTGAAAACTGCGTCGTATTCATCTGAGGCCTTGGCTAATTTTGATTCAATTTCTTCGACTTCTGACATCAAGGCGAGTTGGTTTTCTTCAATTTGTGATAAGAGCTTCTTCAAAGAAGCAATCTCTGCCTGTAGGTCGTTTAGTTCTTTGGGGTTGGAGATGGTACCTTTGTAAAGGGATGATTCAGATTGCTCGATTTTGATCTGTTTTGTGTGGGCTGTTTCTTCAACCTGCTTAAGCTCGGTCGTTTTTTTATGAAGCAGTTCTTTCGTTTGGGAGACTTTAAGATCTGCCGCTTTCAAAACAGGGTTATTTGCGAGGGTATCGTTGATCTTCTTTATCTTCAATACCGTTTGGTCAATTTGAAGGTCAATTTTTTGTAGTTGAAAGAGGTGAAAGCTGGTATTTGCCATCAATGCCTCGTCAGTGAACTGCGTGTCCGGCTTCGGCCTCAGGGTCGGAGCGTAACAGGGAGATTGCATGTGGAAGAAGGGGAACGATGAAATTCAGATTCTCGACGGCCCCCTTCGGGCTGCCGGGAAGATTAACGATCAAGGTTGTTCCACGGATGCCGGCTACAGCACGGGAAAGACTGGCGTGGATGTTGATCTTGGCGCTTTCAGCGCGCATCCATTCGGTAAGGCCGGGTGCATTACGCTCGATGACTGCCAGGGTGGCTTCGGGGGTGACGTCGCGTGGAGAAAAGCCGGTGCCGCCAGTGGTCAAGATCAGATCAATTTGTGAGGAGGTGCACAGTTCCATCAAAGTTGACTGAATGATCGTTTGCTCGTCGGGGATGAGCTTGCTGACCGTCACTTCCCAACCAAGTTCATTCAGCCGTTCTGCCAGAGCCGGTCCGGACAGGTCCGGTCGGGTACCGGCGGAGGAGCGATCAGAAACGGTGAGAACGGCGGTTTTGATCATAATAGGCTAATTCGTCTCTTCGTCCTGTGCAAAGCCCTTCCAGGGGCCGTGGATGCCATCCAGCGTAACACCAAAGAAATAGCGATAGCCATCCGGAGTCTTTTGAATGAAATCGTAATGGGTGGATTTTCCTTGGTCGTACAGGCGCAGCAGGCCGTAATCACCCTGCCAGTTGATGCTGGCCTTGTCGATGGATGGCGCGATCTCGTCATAGCGGGTGATGGCATAGCTCCATAGGCGGCGGGCAGAAGCCTGGGTGACGTTTTTTACGATATTGCCATTGCGCAGGTCGCGTACGGTAAAGAAATTCTTGCCATTGCGCTTGACCGGTACCATGATCTCCACACCCGTGCGTGGATCGGTGTTGTTCTCTTCCAAAGAGGTTTCGACAACAGGCGTTTCCTTTGAGGTTTCGACTGCGTTTGCCTGGGGAACAGGCAGCGGCGGCGGAAGGACAGGATTGCTTTGCTGGGTTTTTAACACCAGATTGACGATCTCATCGCGAACGGCAATGTTGGTTTCGTCCTCTTCGCGGATGTAGATCTTGTTTTCGTCCAATGCATAGGGTGTTTCCTCCCCGCGCGAGATCAAAATGCGCAAAATTTGCGCACCTTTATACTTTTGCACATCCATCGTCAAATGCAGTGGGGGACTGATGCGGCTGGCAACTTCTTTTTCGATCTGCTTTTGTAATTGTTCCGGGTTCGGCACACCTACCGGGGGAGTGCGGGGGTCGGGGGAAAGGCCGATAAACAAAGTGCCGCCGTTGGTGTTGGCAAAGGCACAAATATCCGAAAGGATAGCGTAGAGCTTTCCACCACGGACGGAGGCCGACTCGTGAAATCCCTGAATGATGTTGACGCCTTCTTCACGGGCCGACTGCACGAAATCGTAGGCCGGCTCTTCCTGACGGCGATGAGGGCGGGTACGTGAGAAGTCGTTCGAGAGAAAGAGATCTTTAAGAGCATTAAAAGAAAGCTCGGAGAGGAACACATCTGTGGCACGATCCCCAACGCCAAGATTTTTCTTGCGCACCGCGTCCGCGGTGAGACGGTGTGAATCGGAGCCCTGAATGCAGTGCATGCGGCGCGGATATTCGGGTTTGGTGCCGTTGAAAAAGGCGGCTGTGGAGCGAAAGCCTTTCATCTCAAGGTCGGTTACTTCCAGGGCGTGCAGGTTAGGGTCTTGAGTGTAGGCAATGCGGGTCTGCCCGCCAAAGTTGATACCGCGCATGGCCACGCCGTTGGTCGAATTGGCGTGAGCGGCGATGACGATGCCGCCGGCCTGATTGATCATCTGATAGGCCATGAGAACGTCAACTGAAGCGCCGATTGCCGGCGTTCCTTCGTCCAGTCGATCAGGCGAGATCGAAAGGTTGAGCAAAAGGTGCTCGATTTCGCGTATTCGTTTGTCGGGCGAAAAAATGGCCAGAATGTGAAAGCCAAAAGTGGCTGTAAATTCAAATCCGGGCAGGAGCAAAATTTTGTTGAGCAAACGGTGATATTCGTTTAATTTATTGCGTTCTTCGGGTAATAAACGATTGAGCTTTTCCAGCATCTCCAGTTGTTTGATCTCATCTTGAAGCTGGCGATAACCGGCAACCGAATTATGATCTGTAAACGAAAGGATATCAATGCCGCGTGTCTCGGCTTTTTGTAAGATATCCAGATAAGTGACTTCAGGCTGCTGAAAATCTTCAGAGGCGGGGGTATGGATGTGAATATCCATACTGTACCATTGATTCACTTTTTTCCCCGCAGGTTTCTTTGGTTTCATAAATTTTTTCCTTATTGTTTAACATCATGAATAACACAATGATGCGTATATTCTATTTCATTTTATCATTCAAGAGCAACCTTTGCATCCTCAAAGGCTATTTTTGAATGGCGAGTTTAATTACTTGATCCACCGAGTCAATGCCAATAAATTTCATACTGTTTTTTATATCGTCCGGCAGGTCTTTAAGATCGTTCAGGTTGAGTTTTGGCAGCAAGACCGTCTTAATGCCGGCGCGGTGGGCAGCCAGCACTTTTTCTTTTACGCCGCCGACCGGCATGACCTGTCCGCGCAGGGTCACTTCGCCGGTCATTGCCACATCGTTGCGGACAGGACGGTTTAGCAGAAGGGAAACCAGGGATGCCACCAGCGTTACCCCTGCAGAGGGACCATCTTTGGGTTGGGCGCCTGAAGGAATATGCACATGCAGGTCGTTCATTACAAAGAAATCTGGTGCAATGCCAAGCTCTGCGGCATGGGCGCGTACATATGAGAGGGCAGCTCGAGCCGATTCTTGCATGACATTGCCAATGGAACCGGTGATCTGAAAGCCCTTTGAGCCGGGCATCAGGGTGGATTCTATGAAGAGAATTTCGCCGCCAAAGGGCGTCCAGGCCAGCCCGGTGGCAACACCGGGAATGGTGGTGCGCCGATTGATCTCCTCGCTTTCGAGGAAATGAGGCTTGCCCAAATAGTCTTCAAGCAAAGAGGCGCTGATCTTTACGCGATCTTGTTTCTTTTCACTGATCTCAGTGGCTACTTTGCGGCAGATGGCCCCCAATTCCCGTTCCAGATTGCGGACCCCGGCTTCGCGCGTGTAGCCACGGATCAAAGACTGAATTGCGGTTGGCAAGAAGCGTACTTCTCCGGGCAGCAGGCCGTTTTCGTGTATCTGGCGAGGGATCAAATACCGCTTTGCTATCTCCAATTTTTCTCGTTCGGTGTAACCCGATATCTGAATGATCTCCATGCGATCCAGCAGCGGCTGAGGAATGGTCTCCAGTTGGTTGGCGGTGGTGATGAACATTACCTGCGAGAGATCAAAGGGAACCTCGAGATAATTGTCGCGGAAGGTGTCATTTTGTTCGGGGTCAAGGACTTCAAGAAGGGCGGAGGCCGGGTCCCCTTGAAAATCGAGGGTGAGCTTGTCAATTTCATCCAGCATAAAAACTGGATTGTTTGAACCTACCCGTCGGATGGCCTGCAATATGCGCCCAGGCATGGCACCTATATAGGTACGGCGGTGCCCACGGATCTCGGCTTCATCATGGGTGCCGCCCAATGAAACACGAATGAACTTGCGGCCCATTGCGTGGGCGATGCTCTGACCCAGAGAGGTTTTACCCACACCTGGCGGCCCCACAAAGCAAAGGATGACCCCTTCACGATCTTTGCGAATGGTGTCCTTTACTTTTTCACCGCCCAGCGCCTCTTTTCGCTCAATACGTAATTTACGTACGGCCAGATATTCGAGAATGCGGCTTTTGATCTCGGTCAGCCCGTAATGATCCTGATCCAGAATGGCGCGAGCGTGAGCAATATCCAGATTGTCTTCGGTGAATTTCTGCCAGGGAAGCGCGGTGATCCAGTCGAGGTAGGTGCGAATGACGCCATATTCGGCGGCGGAAGGTGGCAAATGGCTGATGCGTTCCAATTCCCGATTGGCTTGTTCCATTGCTTCGGCATTGGGCTTCGCTTCTTCCAGTTTTTTCTTGATCAACTCCACCTCGGCTGCCTGTTCGTCCGTTTCGCCGAGTTCTTTTTGAATGGCTTTCATCTGCTCGTGCAGGAAGTAATCGCGTTGAATTTTTTCGATCTCAGAGCGGGCCTCGTTCTGAATCTTTTGTCCCAGTTCCAGTACTTCTGCTTCACGGGTGAGCAGTCCCAGCAGTTTGTGCAGCTTTTCATGCACAGCGTTCATTTCGAGAATTTCCTGGGCGTCGTTCAAGGCCATACGTTGCAAGTTGGCCACGTTGTAAACAGATTGAAGCGGATCTTCTATTGCCAGCACCGATGAGACCAGTTCCCGCGGAATGGACGGGATCATGTCCGCAATGTGTTCAAACTGATTGCGGCAGTTGCGTGCCAGCGCTTCAATTTCAATGCCCGACTCGATGGTTTCGGGCAGGACGCTCACTTGGGCTTTGAGGTAGGGTTCGATCTGGGTGAACTCACCCAGTTTTATGCGATTGAGCCCTTGCACCAACAAACGGATGGTGCCGTCCGGGGCACGAAAGAAACGATGAACAATGGCCACGGTACCGATCTGGTAGAGATCCTCTGGCCCGGGGTTTTCGAGCTCAGGGTTTTGGGCAGTGACCAGCCCAACCATGCGATCGGTCAGGGCAATGTCATCCACTAATTTGATGGAGCGGGGCTGTCCGATGGTGAGGGGCAAAGCTGTTAACGGATAGACCACCAATCCTCTCAGGGGCAGAATTGGCAGTTCCGACGGAATCACCCGTTCGTCTACCGATTCGCCCTCGATGGAAATTTCAATGTCATCCGATTCAATGTCAGATGGTTCCATGTCAGAAAGCAGGCGACTGATGTTGTCATCCATATTTAATGGGTCATTGTTCATGGTGTAAATCCTGATAAAAATGTACTACCTATGTATCATACAATAGATTTGAGTAGTGTATGAATTTTATTAGCAAAAGAAGATTCCTTTTTATTTTTGAATTTGCTGGCGGTGAACTTGTCGGGGTTATAATAATTGCGCAAAATTTACTGTGTTTGAAAACATGACGAGGACGAGATGGCGCTTCTGAGGTCAACAGATGTGAATAACAATAAAAAAGATATGTTCCTTAATCAAGGGATTTTTGCTGCTTTTGCTGTTTTCATAATCGGCTTATTAAGCTGCATTGGATTATTTGTTTTGGCAAAGACAACCTATATTGAACGTCTGCCGGCATTAGAGGTGTTTCGCAATACAAATAGTTCAATATTTCTTGCCTGCGCGTTTGTCTTTTTCTTATTGTTATGCTTCCTGATCGCATTTGCGGCTATTAAAAAAATTCACCTTGTAAAAATTGTGACACCTCTTCGGGCGGCGATCTTTTTTGTGTTCTTGACCCTTTTTTATACAATTGCCATAAAAGCGGTCACTCAGTACAGTTGGGGATTTCGAATGAACCATTTGGAAGAATACATTTTTCTTCCTGCAATAATTTTGCTTATCTGGGCAATACTTGCTACTTACTTTCATGAAAAACGCTGGTACGACAAGACTATTTACTGGATTCGACTTTTTACAATCGGAATCGTTATTTTTGTTATCTATCATCATGCCTCGCATTTAATTAATTGGATTAGCACTCCTTCGAAAGTGTATTGGAACGATCTGGCAGAAGCGATTTTGCACGGGCGGCTGTATCTGATTAACCCACCCGATACGCACGATCTCACTTTATTTGGTGGCAAGTGGTACGTTCCAAACCCTCCGCTGCCTGCGTTGATCTATCTGCCCTTTGTAGCGTTGTTCGGCAATGCCAATGTCAACGCGATCACATTTTCAGAGATAATTGGTGCTGTTAATGTCGTCTTGGTCTATCTGATCTTGTCCAAAGCCTCAAAAAATGGAATTTTGCCAATAAAAGAAAACGGTGTTTTGTTATTAACCGGTCTTTTCGCCTTGGGCACTCCCCATTGGTTGCTGTCAATGTTGGGGCGAATGTGGTATTTGAGCCAATTACTCACGCTTACTTTTGCGGCTATCGCGTTACTGTTGGCGTTGCATAGCAAGTCCCCGTGGTGGATTGGAGCGAGCCTAGGCCTGGCCGTTTTATCGCGCCCAAATGTATTCACGCTTTGGCCATTTTTGTTTGCAGTTGCAATTGAGCTTAATTTTCTGCCGTTTAATTTTTCAAAATGGAAGCAAATGGCAGGCTGGGTTATGCGATCTGCTGTGCCGGTAATTTTAGCTGTGGCAGTTTTGTTAACTTATAACTACATTCGCTTTGATAATTTTTTTGATTTTGGGTACGTGACGATCAACGGGGCAGACTTTATTTTGCAGGCAGTTCAGAAATATGGCATGTTCAATTTTCACTTTATCCCGATCAATTTGAAGGTCATGCTGTTTACCTTTCCGAAGGTAATATTTGACGGGAGTTGTTTTACATTTTCAAATGGAAAAGAGGGATTTAGCCTGTTTCTGGCCACCCCGGCTCTGATATACATTTTCAGGCGATTTAAAAAATCTTGGATTTCTGTTGGGGCTGTTGTTTCTATTTTGCTTTCCGTTTTTATGTTGCTGATGTACCACAATACCGGCGCCGAACAATACGGATACAGGTACATGCTTGATTTTGCCTTGCCGCTTTGGTTTTTGTTGGCTGTTGGGGTAGGTGAAAAACCCACCTGGTTCTTTAAGACCCTGGTGGCGATCAGTGTTTTGATGAGTTTGGTGGGAATTGTGTGGCAGTCAGGTATTTTTTGTTAGTACAAATTTGTGTGGACAAATGAGATGGCGCCCCCGGTGGGAGTCGAACCCACAACCAACAGCTTAGAAGGCTGGTGCTCTGTCCATTGCGCTACGGGGGCAACGTGTGTCATTATACCAAAATCCGCTATATTGCGGTTCGGTTATAATCATCAAAAAGAGTGTTTGCTATTTTATCGAGAATCGGTATTCTCATTATTCAGAGTGACCCGTAGAATTTTGTTATAGAAAGACTCTCTAGGAGTTGCACATGTTTGCATTAGGAACATTGGGTGTATTGCAAATGGTATTACTTCCTGGCCTGTTGTGCAGGAAATTTTTTAATATTAGGTCAAATGTTTTCTCTGACACAGTGATCGTTTTTGGACTGAGTCTTTTTATTAACTACCTTTTGATCTTTTTGTTGACACCCCTGCATCTTTTTTCACAAGCGGTAATGCTGGGGATCGTTGCAGCTGAATTGGTGATATTGGTATTTATTTACAAAGACACGTTGCTAATTTCTTTTGAAGCCGTTTTAAAAAAATTACAAGGTTGGTTAAGCCAGGTTGAATTATTCCGCTTGGGCGATGCATCGGATTCTGCTTTTTCGAGCGTAATAGAAAAGCTGCTTTTCTTGCTATCGATAATTTTGGCTTCAATCGACATTGTCTGGATGGCGAATCGCTTTATCAACAATATCGGAACGGTTTTCAATTCCTGGGATGCAGTGGTTTCCTGGAATGTTTGGGCGATCGAGTGGGCCAGGGGAATTATCCCTAACTCTTCAATTTATCCGCAATTGATAACGGCCAATTGGGCTATTTCTTATGTTTTATTGGGAGGAATCCCGCTGCAGATTTTTGCCAAGATCATCATGCCGCTTTTCAGTCTGTTGATGCTGGTCATGTTGTTTGATCTGGGGCTGCGAAACCGTTCGTTTGGTATTTTACTGGGGGTGCTTTTTACGCGACTGGTGATAAAAAAATTTACCGGCGAATTTATCTCTGATGGCTATATGGATTTGCCGGCGGCTTTTTTTGGTTTTGCTTCGGTGTACTTCTTGCTGATTGGTGAGAATACAGGGGATAAAAAGTATTTGGTCATTCTGAGTGCTTTATTTGCCACTGCGGCAGCGCTGACCAAGCAAGCTGGAATTTTTTCTTTGTTAATGTTCCCACTTTTGGCTTTTCTGCTAACGAAAAAAAATGTAAAGGAGCAAGACAACAAAGAACTTACCAAAACAATTTTGATCAGTTTTGGCATCGGTTTACTAATTGCGCTTTCCTGGTATTTGCTTAAGTGGATAAGAATACAAAGCGGGAATGAATTTTCAAATGTTTCTTATGTGACACAGGGGATTTATAGCGGGGCAAGCTATGTAGATCGCGCGATTAACGCTGTAAAGTCATTGAGTAAGTATGCCTATTTCTTGGCTTATCTGGTAGTGGCGATCTTCTTCGTACCAAGACAATATAAACGGATAACGGCTTTCGTGATCTTCCCCTATACCTTGATCTGGATGTTCTTCTTTAGTTACGAACCGCGAAATTTGGCTCTGATCTTCCCGTTTTGGGGGTTGGTCATTGGTGTCTCATTGCAACAGATATATACCTTCTCGATGAAATTGCTTCAAAAGATCAATTTTCAGAAGATCCCTGTGGTTACTCTGCTAGGTATCTTAATTTTGGGAATTGGCGCTTTAACTTTTCATTTATCAAATGAGAAATTAAACAAGATCGAGAACGATCAACTCTGGACAATTTTCAACCCCGAGTTGAATAGCATGATTCGGGAGACATTTAGTGATAATTCTCAGGATGTGACTATATTAACTAATTACCCGGTGAACGCTTTGCCGGGGTTATCAGGAACTCAATTGTCTTTTTCCTATAACAACCTGGATGATTTTTTGTGGGCGATGAAAAACCTCAAGCCGGATTATTTACTTGTGCCCAGCAACGCTGATGACAAAGTAGAAAGTGAAATACAAAATCAATTGCAAGAGGGGAAACTTTTTGAGAAGTTTTCAGCGGATGGTGGATATTCATATACAATGTACCAGGTAGATGAATGAAAAAACTTAATACCTATTTTCTGCGCTACATACTTTCATCCTTGATCGTCGCATCGTTCGATTATTTTATCTTTTGGGTATCAGGATATCTAGTTGAGATCACGATCGTGCGTGTTTTGCTGGCACGCAGTATTGCCATCTTAATCCAGTATTTTTTATTGAAAGTGAAAGTTTTTTACAGCAAACTTCCAAATTCCAAAATGTTCCCCTTTTTTATCGCTTTGGTTTTGGTAAATGCTTTTCTTGTTTCGCAGATCATAAATCTTTTGGCCGGCTTGGGCATGGATCAAATTATTGCCAAAGTTATTGCTGAGGTTGGTTTGTATCTGCCCAATTACTGGGTCTCGAAAAGGTGGATATTTAAAAGCAGCGAAAACAAGTCGCTGCCTTTAGAGTCTTAGGTAGATGCAATTACTTGAAACTAGGCCGGGCGAATTCCTTTATAGACCTGTAACCCTGAGATGGTCTTGAGTATCGTATCGGCTGGCTTGCCAATTTTATCTGATAATTCAACTGGTGTCATGGGGTGATTGCCGGTTGAAAGAAAGACTCTGAAAATGGCATCTACCATGGCGGTATTTTCGGTAACAAAATCAGGCAATTTGGCGCAGTGCGACATCAGGGTGGACTGCAGCCCATCTACACGTTTCACTTCAGCCGTTTCTGGGTCAACCCAATCGATCATGCCATCTTCAGGCTGATCTTTATAGGCTTCCTGATGTTCTGGGCAAAGACAACTGAGCAAAAACACACGCCAGTTGCCGTCATGTTCTTTCCACCAGTCAAAATCGATATGAAAAGGCGTTTCCAGTGTCGGTTTAATCAGGCTAAACGGTTTGATATCGGCCATGCTCAGGCACCTTCCAGGTTGGATTCATCCAGGCGGAAGTAAAGATCACCCAGGTGGGCTGCCCACGGACGTGTAAAGAGAAGTTCGATGATCGGGCCAGGAGGGCAGCGCTTGACCAGATTTATTGCGGCATAAAGCTCCTGTGCGTGAACATGTCCTTGTGGGTTCAGCTTAGCCAGTTCGCGCATCATGATGATGGTCACTTTTTCCAGGCTGGGTTTTGTTTTGGCGTATTTTTCCCAAATGGCGTCTACTGCTTTAGTGTCTGGCACAAAAATGGCCATACGGTCGTCAAACGAGCAGGTAACCGTTTGTTTTAGCATCGCGAAGACATAGCCGCCATCCACTCCCACCATAAAGGTGCGCATCCATTCTTTGGACGAATGCTTTTTATCCGCTCGGATCAGAACCTCGCCGGGCTTCTCGCCGCGGCTAATGTGAATGAGACTGCCGGTAATAAAGCCTTCTTTTTCATACCATTCTTTGAGGCCAAAGATATATTTTGAAGGGCGTACCACCCAGCCATTAAACGTCTCGCCATTCTCAGCATCACGGAAAGTGAATTTGACTCGCGGCGTTTCAAACGCTGTAGGGAAAAGGCTCTTTAACTTGCCAGTCAACGGCAAAGTGCCCGACCGCCAGTGGGGGTAGGTAAGGCTGACGCTCACCTCGTCCGCAGAATCACAGGGATTCTCTATCTCGAGTTCATCGCAGAAAGAGGAGCCGAAATCTACATAGCCCTTCAATTCATCGGGGAGTTCAACAACTTTGTCGGTGAACTGCAAGGCAATTGGGGTGTGTTGCACTTCGTCTGGCTCTAATCGGTTAAGGAACCAGAGTGTTTCCCCGGCAGGGCCAACTTCATCGAAGCGGGGGTCTTCCTGAAGAGCATAGTTTAAAGAGAATTCGGTTAGTTTTGAATTTACATCAGTTGGCAACTCAATTTGCTGGATTAATTCTTCGCTGGTCATGGGGCCACCCTCGGCCATTTCTAGCACAGCTTCAGCCAGGTTGAGGTGACCAACGCTTACATCTACGAGCAAGGCCTGCGGGAAATAATTGCCGCCAATATTGATTAGGTCGTCGTTTTTGTCCAAAACAGATTGCAGCAATTGGGAAATGGACTTTCCATAATGGGAAAGAACCCATTCCGGATTCAGGTTATTGTCCGTTTCATCAATCGGATTGAAATCGTTTAGCTTATGATCTGGTATGTTGCTGGCAAAATCCACCTGACCTTTATCAGCGAATTCTACGCTGATTACCTCTAAGGCTGGGAACTCCGGGTTGGAACCGGGTCTCATCTGGGTGATTTTCCCCTTTTCTAGGCCTCGCTGTGGGAACACGAGCGTTTGACCGATTTTATAATGATCTTTTGGAAAAAACAGAGTGCCTTCTGACTTAACAGATTGGAGAATTCTGTTTTTTTCATCAGAAATCTTTTTTGAAATCAAAAATGCGGTTAAGTCTTGAATAGGTAAAGGGGTTTCGATTTCGAGAAGGTGGTTATAAAGACTTTCAATGTCTTTAGCGTTGAAGGAGATCGTTTGCCAAAATTCTTCACTTAATGCCATGCGAATTTCACCATTTTAGTAGGATTAGCGTAATTATACCTTAGAGTAGAACCAATTTTTTATGGATACTGGTTGTTGAGCCATTCCAACGGGTCTACTTGAATACAATTGACCCAGATCTCCCAGTGTAGGTGAGAACCAGCTCCTTCATAAGCGTCGGCTTCGTTCACCCGACCCGTATTACCCACTTTGCCTATTTCCTGTCCGGCGACCACTTTATCACCGGCTTTGACCTCTATCTCAGATTGGTGGAAATAAGCGCTGTAAACGCCCCAGCCATGATCAATAAAGGTTGCGTTGCCGCGAATAGTAAGTGGACCGGCAAAGACAACCACGCCATCTGCCGGGGCGGAAATGGGTAACCCCAGGCCACCGGCAAAATCGAGGCCGGAGTGGAAGCTCAACAGTGCGCCGTCGTTATAGTTTCGCCGGTCGCCAAAAAGGGAGTTATATTCCTGATAATAAGCTGGGCTTTGCCACTGACCATTCCAGTATCGGATCGGGTTCGCTGCAGAGGTGAGGTTGGTGACAAAATCCAATTCGGGTTGGGTAACAGCCGGGTCAATGGTCGCCGGGTCAACCGTCAACGGTTCGTCGTCTGGGTAATCACCACTGATCAGCAGTACCGACTGCGAGAAAGAAAATTCGCTGCCATCGGCGTATTTACCGCTCAGGGTGAAGGGGGCAAGTCCAGGTTCTGCCATAGCGTGAATGCCCTGCAGAGCTACTTGTTTATTGTCTTCCACAGAAAAAAAGTGCAGGTCTAAGCCGTTGAGGCTGCCGCTTAATGTCACCGGCTGCGAAGAATTGACGGTGATCTCAAAGGTGTCGCCCTGAACCAAAGGCAGCGGGGAAATGCTGACCACGTTTAGTTTTGGGTCAACCACGCTGATCTGGGTAGATGCATCTGCCCCTTGCGCATATAACATGTCACCGGGCAGTACAGAAAACTGGTTTTCGTCTTCGTTTTGTTCGAGCAAGTTCCAGGTGGTCGTCTGATGTAGGGCCGCCTCTTCCAGCAAGGTCTGCTGGCTGCCGAATTTGGCGATTGGCGCCGGGGAGGTGGCCGGATTGTCTTCGGGTAAGATCAGGTTGGAGCCCACATAAATTTCGCCGGGGCTGGTGATGCGGTTCAGTTTCATCAGCAAAGCGCGGTCAATTTTATATTTGAGCGTAAGCGATTTCAGGTTTTCGCCCAATTGCACAGGGGTGGTGGTGATCACTCCATGCAACCCTTGCACGCCGGGAATAAGAAGTTGAGAGCCAACCGAAACGATATCTGAATCGGAAATACCGTTGAGCGCGATCAAGTCATCCAGGTTGACATCAAACTTTTCGGCGATTGCGGTGAGGGTATCGCCAGGCTGAACTTCATAAACAGGGTAATCCGTTTGATCTTGGGCTTTGGCCGGTTGGAGCAGGGTGGCCAATAAAGAGGCTGTCAGGAGGAGAATAAGAAGTTTATTTTTCATTTGAGAAAGAGAGTTGATCGCCAATATGAAAATCTTGCATGTGATCGGCGTGTGTTTCTAGTACGTATTGAGCCGGCGATTTTGGAAAATAACTTAAGCGCCATTTCTTTGCCAGTTGAACATCCACCACTTTCTTGTCAGCGTCAATCCACACTGTGGTGATATCGAAATTCATAAAGAGCATGTGAATCGCTGTATTTATCTTGCTTTCGCTATTTTCGACTAAAATTATCCCAGTATGTTTTTCAAGAGAGGGCACGAACATCAGCCCTTTGAACTTGGCAAGAAAAGAATCGCACCAATTCACTGCGATCTTTATTTCAGGGTGATCTGTATTAGTCACTTGAGTCGTTTTCATATTCATCAAGAAATAAGTTTACCACAGCGAGAAAGGAATCTCTATGAAAATTACCACCTGGAACGTAAACGGATATCGAGCGGTATTGAAAAAAGAGTTCAAAGAATCTGTAAAGGGGTTAGACCCGGATGTTCTTTGCTTGCAGGAGGTTAAGGCGAAGCCGGAACAACTGACAGAAGAAGAATTGAATATCCCGGGCTACCAGGCGATTTGGAATTCTGCTGAGCGGCCGGGTTACAGCGGCGTTGCCAGTTATCTCAAAAAGGAGCTGGTCAAACACCAAAAAGGGCTTGGTTTTGAGGAGTTTGATGTTGAAGGCCGGGTGATTCAGATGGACCTGGATGACTTTGTGCTGTTCAATATTTATTTCCCCAATGGGCAGCGCGGACAAGACCGCGTGGATTACAAATTGCGTTTCTATGCCGAACTGTTGAATATTTGTGATGAACTGCATCGCCAGGGGCGCAATGTGGTGATCACTGGTGACTTCAATACAGCGCATAACGAAATTGACCTCGCCAATCCCAAAGAGAATTCACAAACTTCCGGCTTTCTGCCAGAAGAGCGTGTTTGGATCGATCATTTTCTTGAACATGGTTTCGTAGACGCTTTTAGAGACTTGTATCCCGATAAGGTTCAATATTCCTGGTGGACCTATCGCGTCAATGCCAGAGCGCGCGGTATTGGCTGGCGTTTGGATTACTATCTGGTCTCAAAAGGGTTTATGCCCAAGGTGAAAGATGTAGTTATCCATGACCAGGTGATGGGGTCAGACCACTGCCCGGTGACTTTGGAGTTGGCCCTCTAAAGAAATATTAATCTTTTGATCGCATAATGGATATATCCTGTTGTCTGACAAGGACGGTTAATAATGCCCAAGCAGCGTATTGTATTGGTAGATGACCACGAGGTTGTTCGACTGGGTTTGCGCGCATTACTTGAACGTCATCCGCAATTTGAAGTTGTCGGAGAAGCCGGCACGGCCAAAGAGGCGATCGAACTCGCCGGCAGGATCACCCCGGATGTTGTTTTGATGGATATCCGCTTGCCCGGTATGTCGGGCATTGAGGCTTGCGAGGCAATCACACGAGAGAACCCTGCCATTAAAGTGATCATGCTCACTTCTTATGCAGAAGATGAGATGTTGTTTTCAGCCATACGGGCGGGAGCGTCGGGCTATGTGTTGAAGCAAATTGGTGGTGAAGATCTGGTGAAGGCCATTGAATCAGTTGGCCGCGGAGAAGCCATGCTCGACTCTGCGGTAACCCAACGCGTTTTTCAAGAAGTTCGCCGTGCTGTAAAAGAAGAAGAAGCGTCGGCCTTTGCCAATTTGAGCCAGCAAGAAAAGCACGTACTGCTGTCGGTCTCTGAAGGACGCACGAATAGAGAAATTGCCAAGGCGTTATACCTTGGCGAAGGAACCGTTCGCAATTATGTCAGCAGCATCCTCTCCAAATTGGGCGTTAGCAACCGCGCAGAAGCTGCTGCGTATGCGGTTGAACACAATCTGCGCGAATATCTATAAAGATTCCCACAGCGATTTCATATAGAGGGAATCTTCTTCCATGACAGGGCTTTCACAAAGGATGCGGCCGGCACAGCCCGCGTCCTTTAGTGTTTTTAGTAAGGCTGTGATATTCAAATCGGACTCTCTTAATGGAAGATGATTCTTCTCGCCCTTGGCCGTATATTCAATGCCGCTTAAATGAATATGAATTGCGTGTAGTGATTCTGTCCCTAAATATTTTTGATAATCTGTTAGCAAATTTTCCCACTCTTGACTGGAATTCATGGTGCCATCGCCGGGGCGGGCATGTAAATGGGCAAAATCCAGGCAGGGAAGCACGCCGGGGATTTCTTTGCTCATAATAAGCGTATCTTCGAGCGACCCCAGCATGGCCGATTTACCCATCGTTTCCGGGCGCAATGTGACAGGGTTCCCGTTCTTTCGCAGCTCGGCCACACAATCTGCCAATCTTGGCAGAGCGACTTTTAATACATCTGCGGGCGGTTGTTCAAAATAAGAACCGGGGTGGAAGATAATATCCGTTGCCCCGGCCAAGTTCCCATAGCGTGCTGCATCCATCAACCTTTGACGTGATTTGGGCCATTCTTCTTCATTTGCATTTAGATTGATGAAGTAGGGCGCATGCACGCTGAGGTGTACCTGTTTTTCATCTGCTTCTTTGCGAATGACGGCGCAGGTTTCTTCACTGACACGCACAGATTGAACCCAACCTAGCTCAAGGGCAAAAAGACCGAGAGAAGATAAGGTTTGAATGGCGCCCACACTGCCACCCGGTTTCTTGGGAGTGGAGATGGGGGAACCTACCGTGCCAAACAGGAATGTATTCATGTTAACCTCTAAGATAGTTGAACAAAATCAGGATTCTGGGGAGAAAAATAAAGATACCGATAATGAGAGCTGTCATGGCTGAGAGAAGTACACCGGCTGCAGCACAATCCTTGGCATATTTCGCTAATGTATGGTAACCGGGTGAGACGAGGTCCGTGAGCTTTTCAATGGCCGTGTTAAAAGCCTCGGCCGCCCAAACAAAACCAATCGCTAAAACGATTATTAGCCATTCGACAGATGAGATGCGAAAGAGAAACGCGGCGATTAGCACGACCAGTGTAATTAACAAGTGAATTCTGGCGTTGCGCTGTGTAGTGATCACAAAACGCAGCCCGCTAAAAGCATTGCGAAAGGCGTCTTTCAAGCTCTGGTTAGTGGTCATTTTCGTTTTCGTCTCCAGAAAACGAATCCATCACGATGCCTAGGCTGGCCAACAGAGCCCGTTGTTTGGCCCACATTTCTGTTTTCTCTGCAGTGGTGGAATGGTCATAGCCAAGCAGGTGTAAAACCCCATGTACTGTCAGCATTGCCACTTCGTCTGTGAGAGGATGTTGGGCTTCATCCGCTTGCGCCTGCGCATGCTCAATTGAAATGATCACATCGCCAAAATAAGGCTCGCTTGTTTCGGGATCGATTTCATCGGAAGGGAAAGAGAGCACATCGGTAGCGCGGTCTACCTCACGAAATTGCTTGTTGTATTGGTGAATAAATTCGTCGTTGCACAAAATAAAGGTGATTCCGCCCTTTTTGCCTTCCAGAGCAGTTTTGGCACTTAAACGAACGCAGTTTTCAATCTCTTTATTGCGTTTGGTATCTTGAAATTGAATCGAAACCAATTCTGGCTCCTACTTTTTTGTATCCGCAGGGAATGCCTGTGGTTCGGGGTATTTCAATCGCGGGTGATGGGTATTCTGCAATGTTACAAAGAAGACGTCCGCAATCGTGTTCAGATCACGCAAGGTGAGGGTGGAATCAGAAAGTTGGTCTTCTTTAATGCATTTGTCAATTACCTTCTGGATCAAGTCGCGTAATTCTTCATCTGTGGACGGTAACTCGGCACGCGCACGCGCCTCGGCCCCGTCGGCAAGCATCAGGATGGCGGTTTCTTTTGAGCGAGGCCTGGGGCCAGGGTAGCGGAACTGCTCCATATCCAGTTTTTCTGGCTTATTGTCCACAACTTCCAAAGCGCGACAGTATTGATAGCGCGTAATGGCCGTGCCGTGGTGTTCGCGGATGAAGTCAATTAAACGCGGGGGTAAATGGTACTTGTTGGCGAGCTTAACCCCGTCTTCAACGTGGTTGATGATCGTCTGGGCCGCTTTGGCGGGGTCCATATTTTCGTGAGAATCGACCTTGCCCGGGAGCTGGTTTTCAATAAAGAAAGAGGGATTGGCCGCTTTGCCGCAATCATGGAAAAGGGCACCCACGCGCGTGACCAGTTGATCAGCCCCAATTGCTTTGGCTGCCTGTTCTGCCAGATTGGATACCTGCAGCGAATGTTGATAGGTTCCCGGGGCGTTGACCAAGATGTATTGCAGTAATGGATGATCGGGACGGGAGATTTCGAGCAGGTGTAGAGGCGTGGCCAAGCCCAACAACTGAGCGGCCACGTATTGAATGAGCAGGGCAAGACTTGCACTGGCAAAGCCGTTTAGGAAGGAAACGCCAATCAGCGTAAAAATACCTATCCAGTCGGTAGAACTGTCGATCATTCTGAAGGAAAGGATGATGATGCTGCCAGCCACGGCGAGCCATACCCCCGCCCAGAAAAAGGTGGAGACGCGCTTGCCTTTGCCCAACAGCAACGCACCGATCAAACTGGTCATCATGTAGAATACGGTCAGTTCTGATGAGTTAGAAAGCCCAAACGCAGCCGCAATGCTCAGCACCAGCGAAAAGATGATCGCGGTTTCAAGGTTGAATAGCGTTGCCAAGATCAAGGCAAAGGCCGGTATCGGGAACAGATAAGGCAAAATCGTTCGATTGGGAATGACTGATCGTGCTGCAAACAAGAAAATTAATAAAGAAATGGCAATCAGGGTCAAACTGCGCAGGTCATCCACAAGGGAGATTCGGCGCCTGGTAAAGTAGATCAGCACATAGCCAGCCATCAATAGCACGAGCAAGGCGGTGGCGAGGATCTCTTTTAACCTGTTTTCGGGTTGGACGAAACCGAAGAATTGGAGGGCCTCAAATTGTTCGGCCGAGATGATCTGTCCGCGCAAAACGATTGCCTGGCCTTCGATATAAGAAGTTGAAATGTCCTTTACTGCTGCGGCAGCTTCATCTTGTGCCTTTTGCGTTTTCTCTTCAGAAAACAGACTATTCGCGACAATAAACGGATCAACCAACTCTTCGATGGCGGTTGCTTCGGCTTGTGAAAAAGTGAGATCGATCAAATTGGGTACGGCAGATTTGTTTTCGGATACCTGGTAGTCGCGGATATTTTTGCGCATGATCTGCTCAAGAATGGTGACGCATTCCTGTTGAACGGATTCCCAGCGCGTATCAGAAAGCTGAAGCAATAAATTCGCCGTCTCGGTGGATAAAATGACAGAGTTAATATTGCCCAGATCATGGAGGCGCTGATCAAGGCTGGCAAGCGAATCGGCTCTTACCGACGCAATGTAATTGAGCACGATATGCAAATTATCGATCTGGGTACGGGTAATTGTTGGGTCAGAGGGTAAATACACCGGGCTAACTGCGGCGGCTGCATTCTTCTTGGCTTGTTCCGTGAGAATTTCACTCTTAAATTGTGCTGAATAAGGGGCGGTGATGTCGTATCCGGCTACAGAGCCAGTGTTGATCGGATACTCACTGGGTCTTAATGCAATGGGTAAGACAAGTGCACCAAATGCCAAGACCGTCGTGACGATGAACAACATCGTGCGATAGAATGTGCGCGAGATGCTTGAGTGAAAGGGTCGAGCAATTGGATTGGTCACGAGATTAGGCTAACAATTCTTTGACAAAACCGCTGATGCGATCTGAGGCTGCCTGCCCCTGTACTTTCGGAATGACAATTTTCATCACTTTGCCCATATCCGCCATTGTAGAGGCGCCTAATTCTGTAACGGCCGCCTGAATGATAGATTTTAGCTCCTCATCAGAGAGCTGTTTGGGGAGGAACTGCTCTAAAACCTTGATCTCTTTTTCGGCTTGATCTACGAGATCCTGGCGGTTGCCTTTTCTGTAATCATTAATGGATTCATGGCGAGTCTTTATCTCTTTTTGGATCAGCGCCAAAATCCCTGCGTCATCCATTTCTTGTTTCTTTTCCACTTCAGCGAGCTTGAGGCTGGTCAAGACAAGGCGAACGGTATCGCGGGTGATGTCATCCTTGCTTTTCATGGCTTCATGAAGAAGCTCGTTAAGTTTAATTTTGAGTGATGCTTCCATAAATCCTACTCCTTGGTCACTTAACAAAAACCCGACCTTTTATCTGATCAAAAATAGATTCACCGATTCCTGAAACATAAAGCAAATCTTCTACCGAATGAAAGGGGCCATTACTGGTTCTATAGTCAATAATATTTTGTGCTTTCTCAGCGCCGATGCCGGGGAGTGTTTTCAGAAGATCAAGATCGGCAGTATTGAGATCAATTTTACCTTCTTCAGCTTCGATTTGAGGCTCTGGTGTACTCTGGTGCAAAACCAGTTGGGTTGGAGGCATGAGCGTCATTTGCAAAAACGCTGCCTCGGGCTTTTTCAGGCGCTGCAGACCCAAGAAAAGAGCCGCGCTGACGACCAACCCAACCAGAATGCCCAAAATGAAAGTTTGCCAGGCCTTCAATTGTTTCATAATGAGCTAGTCAGTTGTTTTTCCTGTTCATACATCGAGTTGAAGGCTGCAATAGCCACTTCCAGGATATCTAAACTGGGTTCTACTGTGGTCAATCGCTGCATGGCCATATTAGGCTTGGCGAGAATACGCACAAATCCGTTATCCAGGTGATTGGCGGTGAAACGCATATATTCATAGGCAAGCATCACTAAAACCGGCAGCAAAACCACTCTGCTGAGCAAACGCCACCAGAGCGTCATTGGACCAAGCAGGGCGAACAAAATGATCGAGAAGAGCACCAGGATCAAGACAAAACCGGTGCCACAGCGGGGGTGGTGCAAAGATTCTTTTGCTACATTCTCCGGGGTAAGCTCAATACCCTTTTCAAAGGCATTGATGGTTTTGTGCTCAGCTCCATGATAAGAAAAAACACGATGAATGTCGGGCATTTTACCGATGCCCCACATATAGGCGATGATCAATGCGAGGCGAATTAATCCTTCGATCACATTGCCCCAGAAAGGAGTGATGTGAAGCCAGTTTTCAAAGAGATGGACGACCGCTGCCGGTGCGACAAAAAACACGCCAATGGCAATCGCAAACGACAGCAACATCGTAAGACCCAAAGCCGGGCCTTCAATTTTCTCTTCCTCGCCGGTCTGCACATTGGCAGAAAGGGTCAGGTACTTCGTGCCCAGGCCAATGGCATCCCACAGGATGACCAAACCGCGCAGAAAGGGAATTTTGGCGATCTTTGATTTGTAAATGCCGGTTAATGGCTCGCTCTCGATGACAATATTTCCATCCGGTGCTCTCATGGCAGCAGAGACGAAATTTGAGCCTCTCATTAAAACGCCTTCAATGAGTGCCTGACCACCATAGGAGGGTAACTTCAATTTATCTGTGCTCATCTTTTACCTATAAAGTTATTTCTGTGCATTAAAGAAGAAGTGAATCAAAGCATCAATGCCTTTTTTCCAGGTTGGTAAGTGCAACCGTTCATTGGGCGCGTGCATATTATCTTCGGGCAGGCCAAAACCGGTCAGGACAGAATCAACACCCAACGTTTGTTGCAGGTCGGCTACCACCGAGATGCTGCCGCCCTCACGTTTATAGATGGGCTTTTGACCCCAAACCGTTTCCAACGCTTCGGACAGCGCTTTGGACTCTTTTGACTTAATGTCCGAGATGCTCGGGCGGCCGCCGCTGAGCATTTTAAGCTCCCAGCGGACAGAGGAAGGAACGTTTTCTTTGAGGAATTTCTTCAATTGTTTGTGAACCTCGTTTGGATCCTGATCGGGAACCAGACGGGTGGAAATTTTAGCCATGGCCCAGGCCGGAATGATCGTCTTGGCACCTTCACCGGTGAAACCGGAGAGCATGCCATTGATCTCGAGTGTTGGGCGGCCGCCGGTTCGTTCAACGCTGGTAAAGCCTTTTTCACCCCAGAGCTTTGTGACGCCGGTTTGTTCTTTGTAAATCTGATCCGAGATGTTCAAACGGGCCAGCTCTTTGCGCTCAGACTTAGAAAGCTTTCGAACGCTGTCGTAAAAGCCTGGCAAAGTGACGCGATTCTTTGAATCATGCATTTTGCTGATCAGCTCGGCCATCACTTTGGCCGGGTTATCAATGACTCCGCCATAAGAACCGGAGTGCAGGTCGTGATTTGGCCCGAAAAGCTTCAATTCAAAATAGGCAAGGCCGCGTAAACCGTACACAATTGAGGGAGTATCGGCATTGAGCATACCTGCGTCTGGGTTCAGACAAACGGTGGATTTCAGCAGGTCTTGGTTCTCTTCCACGAATTGCGGGAAGTTCAGTGAGCCGATCTCTTCTTCACCTTCAAAAACGAATTTAAGATTGACAGGAAAATCTCCGCTGGCCAGGATAGATTCGATTGCGCTCAATGACGCCCAGAGCTGACCTTTCATATCCGAGGTGCCGCGGCCAAAGAGAAGATCATCCTTCTCGGCAGGCTTGAAAGGGTCGGCATTCCATAGCTCGATGGGGTCAACTGGCTGTACGTCGTAGTGACCATAAACCAGGATGGTGGGTTGTGCTTCTCCGGCATGCAGGTATTCACCGGTGATAATGGGGTGAAGTTTCGTGGGGTGAATGGTGACCTTTTCAACACCAAGCGACTTAAGCTTTTTCGCCAGGAATTCAGCCGCCTTTTTCACATCAGCGGCATGTTCCGGGTCAGTGGAAATGGAAGGAATAGCGGCGAACTTGATCAGTTCAGCCAAAAACTTGGATTGATTTTTATGAGCAAATTCGATAGACGCGTTTCGTGTATCCAATTTAATTCTCCTTATTTTAATATCTTGATTATATGCGATTTTGTTTTAAGAGTAAAATCGCCTTCTTTCGAAAAAATTAAAACCCTTTATGCTACAATACTGAAATAGAGTTGGCAAACTATTTTGAGGTAAAAAAATGCTCATTACCAATTGCCGCATAGTCACCTGGGGTACACCCAATCAGATTTTAGAAGACCACACTGTTCTGATCCAAGGCCAGCGAATCCAGCGACTGGCGAAAGAAGCAGAACTTCTCGCTGAATACCCACAAGAAGAAAAATTAAATGCCAAAGGGCAGTTGTTATTGCCCGGTCTGATATGTGCCCATACACATTTTTATGGGGCATTTTCCAGGGGTTTGGCGATCCCCGGCAGCGCTCCGGCTGACTTCCCTGAAATTCTGGAAAAACTCTGGTGGCCGCTGGACCAATCTCTGACCCTTGAAGATAGTAAATACTCCGCTTTGGTATGTCTGATAGACGCCATCGAACATGGCAACACCACGCTTTTTGATCACCACGCTTCGCCGAATGCCATAAGCAACTCACTAAATGAAATAGGCGATGCCTTTGATGAAAGCGGCCTTCGCGGTGTCGTGTGTTATGAGGTCACAGATCGTGGCGGCGCCGAAAAAGCGCAGCAGGGAATTCGTGAAAACGTGCGCATGATCGACGAAGTCAAGAAAGATGACCGTCAGGGCCGATTGGCGGCGACTTTTGGCTTGCACGCCGGCCTGACGCTTTCTGATGAAACCTTGCAGCAGTGCCGCGATTCAGTCGATAACTCGGTGGGGTTTCACGTTCACGTGGCCGAACACCCCGTAGATGAATATGACTCACTGCAAAAATCGGGTCTGCGCGTGATCGACCGGCTAAAAAAGTTCAATATGCTGGGTAAAAACACCATTGTTGTGCACGGTGTTCACATGGATATGAAAGAAGTGCAGCTTTTGGCTGAAAGTAACACCTGGGTGACTCACCAGCCGCGTTCCAATATGAATAACGCTGTCGGGATGGCAGATGTTGAATCTCTGCTGCGCATGGGCATCAAGGTTTGTTTGGGCAACGATGGTTTTTCGAATGCTATGTGGGATGAATGGCGCACCTGCTACCTGGCCCACAAGCTGTGGCAGCGTGATCCGCAGCGCATGAACGGGTCAAATGTGATCGAGATAGCTGCCTATAATAACGCCCTGCTGGCGAGCCACTTCTTCCCGAAGAACGGCAAGATCGGTGTCATTGAAGAGGGCGCCCAGGCAGACCTGATTTTAGTCGATTACCAGCCCTTTACCGAAATAACGCCGGGAAATTTGCCTTGGCAGATTCTATTTGGTTTTCGCGATTCAATGGTAACGACGACGATCGTAGCCGGAAAAGTGTTGTTCAAAGATCGACAGTTGCTTTCGCTGGACAAGGAAGAGATTTTCAGAAAAGCGTTTCGGTTATCAAAAAACGTTTGGCAGCGGTATCAAAAACAATTCTCACATTAGAGGACTCATGACTGAAGAAGCGATTGTAGACATCAAAAAGATTGCTGTGTTAGGCGGTACAGGAAAAGAAGGCAAAGGCCTGGCCTACCGTTGGGCAAAAGCAGGGCTGGAGGTAGTGATCGGCTCACGTCTGGTGGAAAAAGCCAATACAGCCGCGGACGAATTAAACGAAAAACTCGCCAATGCCCAAAAGTCTGTAAAAGGAATGGACAATGAATCCGCAGCAAAATGGTGTGATCTGGCGGTGCTGACGGTTCCTTTTTCGGCTCACGTACCCATGATCACCAGCCTGAAGAGTGCACTGGTGGGCAAAATACTGATCGATGTTACCGTGCCTTTGGTGCCCCCCAAAGTAACCAAAGTGCAGATGCCTGCAGCCGGTAGCGCAGCTCAGGAAGCCCAGCAAATTTTAGGGGAGGAGACCCCGGTGGTGTCTGCCTTTCAAAACATCTCATACGAGCGGTTATTGAATGACGAAGAGGTGGATTGCGATGTGATCGTCTGTGGCACCGGCAAAGCTGCCCGCGCAGTCGTGCTTGATTTGGTCGAAAAAGCTGGTATGAAAGGCTGGGATGGCGGTGTAATCGAAAACTCCGTTGTTATTGAAGGAATGACCTCTATTTTGATCGGATTGAACAAACAATTCGAAGGTCGGGCCGCTGGTATAAAAATCACAGGGTTGCCTCGCTAAAAGCCACACTATGGAACTGAACTTTACATCGCTTGAAAGCTTTCCTTTAATTAAACCGGGCGATAACCTGATCGAGATCATCGCGGCTCAAGTTATCGCTCAGGGAATATCTCCTCAAAAAGGGGATATTTTTATTCTCGCCCAGAAGATCATTTCAAAATCTGAGGGGCGGCTGGTCAATCTAAACGATATTCAACCTTCCGAAGAAGCTTTGAAAATTGCCGGGGTCACGGAAAAAGATCCGAGGTTCGTTGAAGCGGTGCTTTCTGAGAGCAAAAAAGTGCTGCGCCTGCGTTACAACACTTTGATCGTTGAACATAAGCTCGGCTTCATTTGCGCCAATGCCGGGATCGATCACTCAAATGTGCACGGTGAATGGGGCGAAGAAGCGGACTGGATTTTGCTCCTGCCCGAAAACCCCGATCAGTCGGCTGAGCTCCTTCGTCAAGGGCTGCAAAAGAAATTTGGCTGTCCCTTGGGGGTGCTGATCATTGACTCTCACGGACGTGCCTGGCGCAATGGCACGGTGGGGGTGACCATTGGACTGGCGGGAATGCCAGCCTTGGTTGATCTGCGCGGCAACGAAGACCTTTTTGGATTCAAACTAAAGATCACCCAGGTGGGCGCAGCCGATGAACTGGCCGCCGGCGCTTCACTGCTGATGGGTCAGGCCAAAGAAGGCACCCCGGTGGTGATCGCGCGCGGTTTTCCCTATGCCCTGCGCGAGGGAAACCTTCAGGAATTAATTCGCCCCGAAGAACTGGACCTTTTCCGTTAGGAGCAGGATGTACTCGATCACTTCAATTTTCGAAAATCAGGATGTTTGTCTGTGGGATGAACTGGAAAAGACCTGTGACTATAGCGGATTCGACAAGGCGACCATTCCGCATTTTTCCTGGCAGTCTGCCGAGACTTACCAGTTTGAACCGCTGAGAAGCGAGTTATCTCAACTGGCTTCTGAAACTGGGCCATTCAAATTCAAGACCTCTGGATTGGGGATCTTTAACAACACTCGCAAGATCTTTTTTTTGATCATCGTAAAAAACAGGCCACTGCTCGAACTGCATGAGCATATCTGGCAGAGAACCATCCAATTCGCCGAACAGCCTAATCTGCATTACGCACCTGAAAACTGGATTCCTCATATCACTTTGAATTTAAATGAACTAAGCGATTCGCAATTTAAATGTTCGGTTGAAGAACTGACAGCCAGGCCGCTGCAATTTGAATTTGAAGTGAAAGAATTTGGGTTCTTGTTTTTGACTCCCAACACCTCTGGAATTGATTCTCTTTATCCATTAAAAGGCATGAACAGCAAATGAAGAAAATCGTTGCGTTGGCAGGCGGGGTGGGCGGGGCCAAATTGGCCTGGGGGTTGGCTCAATTATTAAGCCCGGATGAACTGACCATCATCGTGAATACGGGCGATGATTTTGAGCACATGGGGCTGTCCATTTGCCCTGACCTGGATACTGTTTCTTATACGCTGGCCGGACTGGCGAACCCCGAAACCGGTTGGGGCAGGGTCGGAGAAACCTGGAACTGCCTGGAAGAGCTAAAGAGATTCGGTCAGCCGGGCTGGTTTGGCCTGGGAGACCGCGATCTGGCACTGCATTTGACCAGAACCCAACTGCTCAAAGAGGGCCACTCACTAACGGAGGTTACGCTTAAATTATGTGCCGCCCAGGGAATTCAGCATAAGATCCTGCCTGCGACTGATGACCAAGTGCCCACCCTGGTGCACACGCGCGAAATGGGCGTTCTTTCTTTTCAGGAGTATTTTGTCAAATACCAATGTCAGCCGCTGATGACCCAATGTGAATTTAAGGGAGTAGAGAAGGCGCGGCTATCCACCATGAGCCGTTCGGCGCTTGAAGAGGCGGATGCCATCATTTTTTGTCCGTCCAATCCGTGGGTGAGCATTGGCCCTATCCTCAGCCTCGAAAATGTGCGCGAGATCGTGTCAAACAAGACCAGCATCGCCGTTTCACCCATCATTGGCGGGAAAACCATCAAAGGACCGGCTGCGAAAATGTACAGCGAAATGGGCATTGAGCCAAGCGCGCTGGCAGTGGCCAAACATTATCAGGGATTGATCAAGGGATTTGTTATAGATGTAATGGACAAAGCGCAGGTGCATGAGATTGAGCGTTGCGGTATAATTCCATTGGCGACAAATACGATAATGTCTGACAATCATTCGCGGCAGCAGTTGGCCAAAGAATGTTTGGATTTTTTAGACAAGAGAATATAGGTGAAACCAGATGTCTCTTTGGGCGATTGTTCCTGTAAAACCACTTAGAAGGGGAAAATCTCGCCTTTCCAGTGTCTTGTCTGAAGATGAGCGAACTGAACTTAACCGCTCCATGTTGGTTAACACAATTAAAACTTTAAAGGCCGTGCCAGAAATTGATATGATTCTGGTTGTTTCGCGTGACCCGGCCGCTTTGGCTTTGGCGCGAGAATATGAGGCGCGCACGGTGCTCGAAGATGGCAACCCTGAATTGAATACGGCCTTACGACGAGCCGCAAAGGTGGCTCAGGCTTACCAGGCAATGGAGATCTTGGTTCTCCCGGCTGATTTACCCCTGGTAAAACCGGAAGATATTCAATCCTTCTTGCAGCATTCTGGAAAACCACCGGAGGTGATCATTGCTCCTGACAGGCGCAAAGACGGCACCAACGCTTTGTATATCAACCCGGCTGATTTGATAGAATTTAAGTACGGAGAGAATTCATTCCACATTCACCTTGAGTCTGCCCAAAAAGCGAACGCCAGAGTAGAAGTGGTGAATATGAGTTCCATCGCCCTGGATCTGGATTTGCCGGAAGATCTTGAATTTTTGAAGAACCTGGAAAGAGAAAAACAAGACATCTAAATAACTGGAGGAAGAATGACCCAACGAGTAGCACTTTACCTGCAAGATGCCCATGATCTCCGCCAAGGACTCGATTACGTTCGTTATGCTGAGTCGCGCGGTTTTGAAGCGGTGTGGCAGGCTGAAAGTCGCCTTGTCCGTGATGCCATCGTTCCTATGGCCGCTTACGCAGCGGTTACCGACAAGTTGAAGGTGGGTTCAGGGGTGATCAACAACTGGACACGCAACATCGGTCTGCTCGCCTCCACTTTTTTGACGCTTGATGACCTTGCGCCTGACCGCATTATTTGCGGCATTGGCGCCTGGTGGGACCCCCTTGCCAAAAATGTTGGCATTGATCGCAAAAAGCCCCTAACTGCCATGAAAGAAACCGTCACCGTGTTGAAACGGCTCCTGAACATGGAACGCGTTAGCTTTGACGGTGAGTTCGTGCATGTGAATGGCATCGAATTGGACGTGGTTCACGGCCGTCGGGAACCCCGCAACGTGCCCATCATGATCGGCGCTACCGGCGATCAGATGATGGAAATGACCGGTGAGGTGGCCGATGGCGTGGTGCTCAATTACTGCGTCCCGCCTGATTACAACCATAAAGCACTTGACCTGCTGCGCGCCGGAGCCGTGAAGGCAGGCCGCGATTTTGATTCCATCGACCGCCCCCAGTTGATCGTCTGCTCGGTGGATATGGATCACGACAAGGCAATCGATACGACGCGTGAACTATTGACACAGTATCTGGCGCAGCAGCCCCATATTGCCAAAGCTTCCGGTGTTTCCACTGAGGTGGTTCAACAGATCCAGTCCATTTTGGGGTGGCCCGCCACTCATGAGCAGATCGCCCAGGCGAAACACCTTGTGCCTGAAGACTTGATCGAGCGCATCACTGCCTCAGGCACCCCCGAAGAAGCCAAACGCAAAGTCGCCGAATACAGCAAAAACGGCTGTACTTGCCCGATCTTGTATCCCGTTGGTGGCGATGTTAAATTATTGATCGACACATTTGCACAGAAATGACGATAAAGCAGGCGAACACTCACTTTTGTTTTGTTTGCGGCCTCGATAACCCGTGTGGCTTGGCGCTGCATTTTGAGAGCGATGGGGCCGGCAAAGCAGTCGCCAAAATGGCGTTTTCAAAAGACTATCAGGGGTATCCGGGCATCGTTCATGGTGGGATTTTAAGCACCGTGCTGGATGAAGTGGGAGGGCGTGCCACGATGAAGGGTATCCGCCCGGAGGCCGTTCTGGTAACGGGCAAATTAACCGTTCACTTCCGCAAGCCCGTCAAGGTGGATCAGCCAGTCATCATCGAAGGGGAACTGGTCAAAGATTTTGGCAAGATCGTCGAAACGAAAGGGACGATCAAATCTGAATCGGGTGAGTTGCTGGTGGAGGCTGAGATCGTTCTGGTGCAGCCTGGTGAGAAACTGATCGATGAGATCGAGCCTGCCGAAGATCAGTGGATCGACCCAGTAGAGGAGAATTAGATCATGATCACTGAGTATGTTCGCCCTGCGACGATTGAAAAAGCCATTGAGGTTTTACAGCGAAAAGAGCCGGTTTCGGTGCCGATTGGCGGCGGTAGCACGCTCGGCCAGCGCTCTGAGAAAGACATTGCAGTTGTCGATCTGCAAGCCCTAGGATTAAACTATATTCACCGCAAGGCGGGTCAATACATAATTGGCGCGACCACGCCGTTATCTGCGCTGGAAGAAGCATTTGAAAAAACCGACCTAGCCGAAGCCATTCAAATCCAGAGCGGACGCAATCAGCGCAATATGGCTTCTCTGGCTGGTCTGGTCAAAAAAGCCAATGGGCGCTCTCCATTATTGACCACTCTTTTGGCTCTGGATGCGCTTCTTTTCTGGGAGCCTGGCAACATACAAGTTTCACTTGAAAATTGGCTCCCGGTCAGAGAAAACTGGCACGAGGCCGTTCTGATAAAAGAGATCACTTTCCCTGAGAGGCAATTCGTTTTTGAGTCCATCGCCAGAAGCCCTAAAGATGTACCTATCCTTTGCATGGCAGTAGCCAAGCGTTCCGACGGAAAATTACGCGCCAGCGTGGGTGGTTTTGGCAAGGTGCCGGTCCTTTTCGCTGACGGATTGTCCACGGCAGAACTCAATAATGCCCTTCATGCTGCATTGGCGAAAGCATCTGACGAATGGGCCAGCGCTGATTACCGCATGCAGGCAGGGGAAGTGCTGCTAAACCGTCTTTCCGATCGCTTATTGGCGAAGTGAGGAATTCATGAAGATCACTTTATCGATTAATAAAACGGAACTCACGCGAGAGGTCGAAGCAGGAATGACCCTGCTCGATTTTCTGCGTTCTGAGGGCTATTTCGGCGCCAAGTTTGGCGGTTGCAAAAACGGTGAATGCGGTTCCTGCACGGTTCTGTTGGATGGAATTTCAGTCAATTCCTGTTCCATGTTGGCGGCTCAAGCCGAAGGCCATCAGATTCAGACCATCGAAAGCATTGGCGAGCACCCTGATCAGGGCTGGAAGAAGACCGAAGGCCTGAGTGACCTGCAAAAAGCCTTTATCGAATCCGGCGCCATCCAATGTGGCTACTGCACCCCGGCCATGATCTTGAACGCCAAGGCATTGTTTGACAAAAACCCCAGCCCCAGCGAAAAAGACATCCGCGACGCCCTTTCAGGTGTGCTTTGTCGTTGCACCGGCTATGATAAGCCGGTAAAGGCGGTGGCGTTCGCACAAAAGCTCCGTGAGGGTGAAATAAAGTCGGATCAAATGGAAGACGAGATCTTAAAAGCCGTCATGCCAGAGATGGAAGCCATTCAAGAGCAGCCAAACTTTGACCGCGTGGGCAAACCTGATAAAAAAGTGGACGGCATTAAGCTCGTTCAAGGTAAACCCGCTTTTACCACCGATATCGAATTACGCGATATGCTGGTGGCCAAAGTGTTGCTCAGCCCTGTGGCGCATGCCCGCATTAAATCCATTGATGTTTCAAAAGCCCGTGCTTTGCCCGGTGTACAGGCTGTTCTGACCTGGAAAGACCTGCCCCGTGTCATTTATTCAACCGCCGGGCAGTCTGACCCCATTCCGGGACCATTGGATATGTTCAGCCTGGATAACAAGGTTCGCTATGTGGGTGATCGGGTGGCCTTTGTCGCAGCTGAGACAGCCGAGATCGCTGAAGCAGCCCTGAAACTGATCAAAGTGGAGTATGAAGAATTACCCCTCTTGCTGGATTCTCGCATATCGATGGAACCCGGTGCGCCAATCTTGCATGACGAACCGGAATACGTTAATTTTGCCGATTCTGACGCCAGCCTAAACTTGCCCGCCAAGATTCGCATTGACGTCGGTGATGTCGAGCAGGGCTTTAAAGAAGCTGATTTGATCTTTGAGGGCGATTACGAAGTGCCCAAGGTGCAGCAGGCGCATATTGAACCGCACACCGTCATCACTTACTGGGACGAAGACGACCGTCTGGTGATCCGCACCAGCACGCAGGTGCCTTTCCATGTGCGCCGCATTCTGGCGCCGGTGCTGGGCTTGCCCATCAAGCGAATCCGCGTCATCAAACCGCGCATCGGCGGTGGGTTCGGCGGCAAACAAGAAGTGCTCATCGAAGATGTAGCAGCCCATTTGACTATTGCCACCAAACGCCCGGTGCGATTTGAATATTCACGCGAAGAAGAGTTCATCGCGGCACGTTCCCGGCACCCCATGAAAATTCACATGAAAACCGGGGTCAAGAAGGACGGCACGATCACAGCCAACGAGATGTACGCGCTTTCTGATACTGGGGCTTATGGCTGCCATGCGTTGACCGTCACCGGCAACACCGGCCAAAAAGCAATGGCCCTGTATGTGGGCGATGGCAAGTACCGCGAAAAACCCAATATCCGTTTCTATGCGGACATCGTTTACACAAATACACCCCCCGCCGGGGCTTTTCGTGGCTACGGCGTGCCACAGGGATACTGGCCGGTCGAGCGTCACATGGAAAATATCGCCCGCTCATTGGGCATGGATTCGCTCGAATTTCGCCTCAAGAACGCACTCCGTTCCGGCGAATTACAGCCCTTCAGCACCTCTTGGAGCGAAGGTCGCGAACCGCGCCCGGAGATCGTACATACAGTAGGCCTTGAAAAGTGCGTGCAGATGGGACGAAACGCCATCGATTGGGACAAGAAATACAAAAATGCCTCCTGGCATGAGGTGCCCGGCAAGCCTTATCTGCGCAAGGGCATCGGCATCGCTACCGTGATGCAGGGCACCGCCATCCCATACCTGGATATGGGCGGCGCTTATATCAAAATGAACGACGATGGTTCATTCAATATGATGGTTGGAGCCACCGACCTGGGCACCGGGTCGGACACCATCCTCGGACAGATGGCCGCCGAAATCCTCGGCGTGCCACTGGAAGATGTTTTGGTCTATTCGTCCGACACCGACTTTACCCCCTTTGATAAAGGTGCCTACGCCTCCAGCACCACTTACATCTCAGGTACTGCCGCCACCAAAGCTGCCCAGATGGCCGCTGAACGCATTAAGATCAGGGCCGCCAATATGCTTTCTGACGAGAAAAACAAAGTAGACCCGGCAGAAATCCAATTGCACGACAAAAAAGCGATTGCCAAAGATGGGCGCTCTGTCACCCTGTATGAGATTGGGCATAATTCACTGCACCATACCGATCAAGAACAGATCGCCGGCATCGCCTCCTACGTCGCACCCAGTTCGCCGCCTCCCTTTGCCGCCCAATTCGCCGAGGTCACGGTGGATATCGAAACCGGCAAGTTAACGGTAGATAAACTGGTAATGGCCGTGGACGCTGGCAAGATCGTCAACCCGATCACGGCCTCCGGCCAGATAGAAGGCGGCATGACCCAGGCGCTGGGATATGCCGTTTGCGAGGAAATGCTTTATGATGAAAAAGGTCGCGCCCGCGAAAAAGACTTTATCGATTACCACATTTTCAGGGCTGACGAAATGCCAGAATTGCATACAATATTTGTAGAGACTTACGAGCCGACTCATCCGTTTGGTGCCAAGGCTGTTGCTGAAATCCCATTGGATGGCGTGGCTCCTGCGGTGGGAAACGCCATTCTGGATGCCTGCGGCGCCGACCTGCACCAAAACCCGGCCACACCCGAAAGAATTTTGAAAGCGATCAACGAAAAAAGAAAGTAGTTTAAGAAATTTATGAAATCGACCATTTACGTTTGCGGCCATCTTAATCCGGATACTGATTCAATTGCTGCGGCCATCGCTTATGCCTGGCTGTTACGTGAAAGAGACGGGCTGGATACTATTGCTGCCCGGGCTGGCGCCATCAACGCGCAATCCGCCTGGGTCCTCAAGACTTTGAACATTGAAGCGCCTGTGTTGTTAACAGATGCTTCGCCCCGCTTTGAGTCGGTCGTGCGTCGTCTCGACAGCACTTACCCGAACAGCCCCCTAAGTGATGCGTGGACAATTGCCAATCGCACCGGCGGCATTGCGCCAATTCTGAATGAAGACGGCACCCCTTATGGCATGGTAACCGGCAGCAGCCTCTTTAACTTCCTCAGCCACCAGGTGGGGGTTCGCCCTGATCTCAAAAAGAGTACCATTAGCGACATCCTGCACTCTCCCAGCAAAGATGCTGCCAACACCAAAGTGCTCAAGCTTCAGGCCAACGCCAAGATCAAAGACATGCTGCAGCGGCTTTTACGCGAAGAGGGGGATGAGTTTTGGGTGGTGGATGAAACCGGTCACTATGTAGGCGTGTGCCGACAACGCGACCTTCTAAACCCGCCACGACTAAAAATCATCTTGGTAGACCACAATGAGATGCAGCAGGCCATCGGTTCCCTCGAAGAGGCTGAATTGATCGAGATTCTCGATCATCATCGCCTGGGCAACCCCTCCACGCATACGCCCATCAAGATGACTGTAGATATCGTGGGCTCTACCAGTACCCTTGTCTCCGAAAAGATCGAAGAAGCGGGTCTCAGTGCCCCGGCAGAGATTGCTGGCATGATGCTGGCTGGCCTGCTAAGCGACACATTGAACCTGACTTCTCCCACGACCACCGATCGTGACATCATGGCAGCCGAGCGTCTCTCGCGCTGGGCATTTGTGTACGGCAGCGTTCTGGAAAACGAAACCCGGGAATCTTATGGCGCTAAAGTGCTTTCGGCCAGTGCAGGGCTTGCTACCCGCAACCCCGAAGATGTCGTAACTGGCGATATGAAAATTTATTCGGCCGGCAACACCACTTTTGCCATTGCCCAGGTTGAAGTGAGCTCGCTCAACGAGGTGAATGGACACGTAGATTCTTTGTTGGACGCGCTCGATGACCTGCGTCAATCCAAGCATGTCGATTTTGCCATGCTGATGGTGACCGATGTGGTGAGAGGATCCAGCCGTTTGTTGTTTAGCAACGCACCGGCCCTGTTGGATGAATTGCCCTATCAGCCTATGGCAGATAACACCCGTATGGCCGAAGGGGTCGTCTCACGCAAAAAACAATTGTTACCCGTAGTATTGGGTTTATTGGAGGTATAGGTGACCATCTACCAAACCATCGCTGAACTTCAGAGAAAAGGGGAGGCCGCCGTTCTGTGTACGATTGTAGAATCGAAGGGTTCTACACCGCGCCATGAAGGCAGCAAAATGATTGTTTTTCCTGATGGTCATATTCAGGGCACTGTAGGCGGTGGTGAGGTTGAAAACCGTGTCATTGATGAGGCGCTTGATGCTTTGGAAACGCGTCAGTCAAAAGTGTTGCATTACAACCTGGTAGATCCTGCCAAGGGGGACCCGGGGATTTGCGGGGGCCAAGTGGAGGTTTATGTGGAGCCGATCATTCCGCGATTAACGATATTGGTCATTGGCGCCGGCCACGTGGGGCGCCAGGTCGTGCATCTCGCCAAATACCTCGATTGCCGCGTGGTAGTTTCGGATGATCGCGCTGAACTTTGCACACAAGAATACATGCCCGGAGCAGATGAATTTGTCATCTGCAAAATGTCAGAAATCCCCCAGAAGGTAAACATCACGCCCTTTACTTATGTGGTCGTCGCTACCCGTGGTTCTGATGTGGATATTGAAGGATTACCGGCAATTCTTGATTCAAAGGCCGGATACATCGGTGTGATCGGATCGAAAAGGCGCTGGGCAAACACCACAACTGAAATCAACAAAAAGAAAAATTACAGTGAACAGCTTGCCAAAGTATATTCTCCGATCGGTATCGAGTTAAAGGCGGAAACGCCAGAAGAGATCGCCGTGTCAATCATGGCCGAGGTGCTGAAGGTGGCGAATCGCGCCAGCGGTCAAAGCATGAAAGTCAAGTAAAGGATGAGCCAATGTGGAAAAACTATGTAAACGCCTCATCAATTGAAGAAACATTAACCCTGCTCGCAGAAAACAGTGGGAAGGCCCGCCTTATCTCTGGCGGCACCGATCTGGTGTTGGAATTGGAGCGCGGCCTTTACCCTGCCAATGAGCTATTGATCGATGTTTCGCGTATTCCCAATTTGGATGAGATCACGCTGGACGAAGAAGGCTATCTGCATATTGGGGCGACCGCCACGCATAACCACGTGGTCGGCTCGCAACTGCTGCAAAAGTATGCTCCACTGCTGGTTCAAGCCTGTGTAAGTGTGGGTTCCCCTCAGATTCGCAATCGTGGCACAGTGGTGGGCAACCTGGTGACCGGTTCCCCGGCGAACGACACCATTTCACCGCTGATGGCCCTGGATGCCTCTCTAAAACTACAATCCCTTTCAGGTAGCCGCGTGGTTCGCCTGCAAGAGTTTTATACCGGTGTGCGCAGAACCGTTTTGACCCCCGATGAAATGGTCGTGGAGGTGCTTTTTAAAGCGCTTGCGCCCAACCAAAAAAGCCTTTTCAAGAAATACGCCTTGCGTAAAGCACAGGCAATTTCATTGGTCAACGCCTCGATCGTCCTGACACTGGAAGGGAAGACGATTCAAAAAGCTGCCATCACGCTTGGGTCTGTTACCCCCACCATTCTCCATGCGGCCAAAGCGGAGGCTGCGTTGGTGGGTAAGGAATTATCGAAAGAAGTTGCTGCTGAAGCAGCAAACTTTGTGAAGCAAGATATTTCACCCATCAGCGATATTCGCAGTTCGGCCGATTACCGCAATAAAATCGCCGCCTTGCTGGTGCGCCGTGGTCTGGAAGAATTAAGCGATCCTTCACAAGATCAAGGGATCCAATCTGACCCGGTCTTGCTTTGGGGCACCGCAACCCCCAATCACACGAAAAGGTCCAACCCAGATGGGAAAAAGAAGACCATCGACACCGTTATCAATGGCAAACCTTATCATTTTGACTCCGGGCAGCACAAAACATTGCTCCACTTGATTCGTGAAGAGGCCGGTTTGGTTGGGTCCAAAGAGGGTTGCTCCGAAGGGGAGTGCGGCGCCTGCACGGTTTATCTGGATGGGGTGGCCGTGATGAGTTGCCTGGTACCGGCCCCACGTGCAGATGGGGCTGAAATCGTGACCATTGAGGGCGTCTCTGATGGTGAAACCCTTCATCCGGTGCAACAGGCCTTCGTGAATGAAGGTGCGGTGCAGTGCGGCTATTGCACACCCGGTTTTGTCATGTCAGCGGTGAAGTTATTTGAAGAAAAGAAAGCGCCGGATGTGGACGAAATTAAGATGGCCATTACAGGCAACTTGTGCCGCTGTACTGGCTACTATAAGATCGTTAAAGCAATTGAATCGGTTGCGGCCGATGAAGGGAAATAACCATGAGCAGGGATACTCGTTACGTGACCAGAGAACAAAAGAACCCCGCCAAGGCGCCAATCCATCCCATTTGGCGCGGCATCGGTTGCATCCTGTTGATCGTGATCCCCGTCGTTTCGTACGTGGCAGCCGATTATTTTGTGAGTAACGCCAATTCTTTCAATTGGATGATCATCCCGCAAGACCTGGTGATCAACTTTCCCAGAGACCCTTTGATTCTGGTTCGCGTGCTTTACACCGCGATCTTTGTCTTTATCCTGTACCTTATTTTGACGGTCATCACCTTTGTGATCAACCGCTTCTTTGGCCCATCACGTTACGGCCCATTTGATGTTCCGTTGGATAAGGTACAGAGAAAGTAATTTGATAGAGAACGAAATAGAGGAGTGCCCAATGGCGGTCGTTGGAACAACTGTTAAAAGAATCGATGCAGAAGCCAAGGTTAAAGGGGAAGCCCAATATCCCGGGGATTTTAATTTTCCCGATCAGCTTTATATGAAAGTCCTGTTCGCCGGCAAAGTTCACGCCATCGTCAAGGCAATTGATGTGAGTGACGCCGAAAAAGTACCCGGTGTGGTAAGCATTTTGACCGCCAAGGATGTGCCAGTAAATGAATATGGCTTGGGCACAATGGATCAGCCGGTTCTGTGCGGGCCGGGCTCAAGCAAACCATTCACCGACCACGTGCGTTTTGAAGGCGATCAGGTAGCCCTGGTGATCGCCGAATCGGACGAAATTGCCGATCAGGCCCGCAAGTTGATCAAAGTGACCTATGAAGATCTGCCAATTGTGACCGATGTGCACGAGGCATTAAAACCCACTTCCGTGCTGGTTCACCCTGATAGAACGTCCAACGAATTTACCCACTTTCGTATCCGCAAAGGCGACATCGAAGAAGGTTTTGCACAGGCGGCGGTAGTGGTTGAGGATGACTACTACACGCCCATTCAGGAGCACGCCTATCTGCAGCCGGAGGCGGGCGTGGCTTATTACGACGAGGAAGGGCGCATCACCATCATCGTCGGCGGGCAATGGGTGCATGAAGATCAGGAACAGGTGGCACACGCTCTGAACCTGGAAAAAGAACAAATCCGTATCATTTACCCGGCCATTGGCGGTGCCTTCGGCGGCCGTGAAGATATGTCGGTGCAGATCATTTTGGGACTGGCCGTTTACCGTTTGCGTGAACGCGGCATAGATCGTCCTGTCAAGATCATCTGGACGCGTGAAGAATCCATTCTGGGGCACCATAAACGCCATCCCTATCACATTTACTCGAAAATTGGCGCCGACAAAGACGGTAATTTAGTGGCTGCCTCGGTGGACCTTTATGCCGATGGGGGAGCTTATGTTTACACATCTCCCAAGGTGCTGGGCAATGCGACCCTTTTGTGCACCGGCCCGTATAAAATCCCGAATGTGCGTGTAGATGCACGAGCCATTTACACCAACAACATCCCAAATGGCGCTTTTCGTGGTTTTGGTGGCCCTCAGGCAGCGTTTTCAATCGAAAGTCAGATGGATAAACTGGCAGAAAAGCTGCACATGGATCCGGTTGAGATTCGCATGCGCAACATGCTCGATGAAGGGGATTTGCTTTCGGTCGGAACGCCTTTGCCAAAAGGGGTGACCATCAAAAAAGTGACCGAGCGATGTGCCCTCGAAGCAGGCTGGAAAAAAGATGAAAATGGCTGGCACCGTCCGATAATTAACCATGATGCTGGCTCAAGCTTAAAACGGGGACTGGGCTTTGCCTGTGGTTTTAAAAATATTGGCTTTTCCTTCGGAGCCCATGAACATTGCTACGCGATCATCGAGTTGTATGGCAAAACAGAGATCGAACGGGCTGTGCTGCGGCACGCAGGGGCTGAAGTGGGGCAGGGCTCACATACCGCTTTCCTGCAAATGGCCGCAGAAGCGCTCAATTTCCCGATTGAGAAGATTGAGCTGATTGCGGCTGACACTGCATTGGCCCTTAACTCGGGCAGCGTCAGCGCCTCGCGTATGACCTTTATGGCCGGCAATGCCATCCGTGGCGCCGCCAAAGAGGCTCTGGAGCGTTGGCAGAATGAAGAAAGGCCCGCTATCGCCACCTACAAATACGTTGCCCCCAAAACCACCCCTTATGACCCCGAAACCGGCAAGGCTGAGCCAAACTTTGCTTATGGCTATGTAGCCGAAGCCGTGGAGTCAGAAGTGGATGTAGAAACAGGTGAGGTGACGCTCAAGAAAGTGATCTGCGCCGATGATGTCGGTCAGGCGATCAACCCGCAGCAGGTGCAAGGGCAGATCGAAGGGGCAGTGGTGCAGGCGGCCGGTTATGCGATGATGGAAAATTTCATCCAAAAGAACGGCCACACGCTGACTTCCAAATTGTCTACCTATTTGATCCCCACTGTTTTGGATATCCCCGACAAGGTGGAATCGATCATCCTTGAATACCCCGATCCGATTGGGCCTTTTGGCGCCCGCGGAATGGGTGAAATGCCTTATCTACCCCTTGTGCCAGCCATTACAGCCTCACTTTATGACGCTCTGGGCATCTGGTTCAACGAATTTCCCCTCACTGCCGAGCGGGTAAGTAAGGCCATTGACGAGGCCGCACAAAGCAATGGCTAAGGTGGGTTGTATCGTTTTGGCAGCCGGGCGTTCCAGCCGTATGGGGCGCTCCAAGATCGTGCTGCCCTGGGGCGACACCACCGTAATTGGCAAGATATTGGCATCCTTTCTCGCCGCCGGGCTGACCGACATTGTTGTTGTCACAGGTGGCTATCGCGAACTGGTAGAAAAAGAGAGCAGCCATTTCCCTGTCAAAACCGCATTTAATCGCGACTTTGAGAACGGAGAAATGGCTGATTCTGTTAAAACCGGGCTGCGTGCACTGGGCGCCGATTGTGAAGCCGTCTTTATTGCCCTGGGAGATCAACCGGCAATTTCAAGCACAGATGTTAAAGCCATGGTCAAAGAGGTTCAACTACACCCTGAGGCGCTGCTCATTCCCAGTTATTCCATGCGCCGCGGGCATCCCTGGCTGATCCCGCAAAAATACTTTTCAGAGCTTGACCAGATCCAACCGCCACAAACTTTGCGAGATTTTATTCAATCTCACGAAAGCGATATTCGCTATTATCTGGTAAAAGAATCGGACATCTTAAGTGATCTCGATACGCCAGAGGATTACCAAAAACTCAAGCCAAAATAAAGGTTAACCTTCACCTTCTGCGTCATTGTCTTCTGTGGGTTCAGAATCGCTCAGGTCGTCTTTCACTTCCAGCTTGCCCTCTTTCATGGCCGTAATGATCTTTTTGGCTTCTTCCAGATTCTCATCTGCCACAAATACATCCACTTCGCCCAGGGGGCCAACCGTTAAACCGTAGGTGCTGCCGGCTGATTCCTGATTCACAAAAGCTGGGATGCCAAAAGATTCCAATAAGATCTTTACAGATTCGGCTTCCAGTTTTCCGTTGGCGACATAAACGACATTTTCAGGAATTTTTCGTAGAAACATGGTTGTTCTTCCTTTCCGACTTTGAGATCAACCGGTCTTTTCGCTTGAGCAGATCCTTTTTTAACTGTCTGCTTTGATATGTATGATAACCTTTTTTGTCCAAAAAGGTAACCGCCTTCTCCGTCCAGCTTAGTGCAAGCTCATAATCGCTTTCTGTGTGCTCAAAATACTTGGCGATCTCCACGATCGATTCGACATCCTCAAATTCGGCCCCACTTGACCAAACCTGCAGTGCATCTTGGGTTTTGCCAAGGCGTTTATAGAGGCCTCCTAAACGATGGAACAACGTGATGCGCAGTTCGCTTTCCAACAGGTCACGCTCATAACAATCGGCAAAGATGCGTTCGGCCAGATCGATCATGCCAATGTCGTTGTAAAGCAGGCCCATCGAGAAATAATCAATGGGGTGAAAGGTGTCTGAGAGAGTCTCCGATTCAAAAGACTGTGAAAGATACACAAACAACGCGGCCAGTGAAACAATGTCCATGCCGTTATGGTAGAGCACCCCTTTAAGGGGCTGTGCGTTGCCGCTGCGAAGGTAATCGAAATAGATTTCCGGGATCATCCAGCCGGGAATTTCATCGCTGCTGCGGGGAATTTGCAGCACTTCCTGTTCCAGGTCTTGCAGGGCGCGGCTTTGCAGGCGATTCCGCCACAATTTGCGCGAAAGATGCAGCAGGTCCAGATGAGAATAACCCTCAAAAGGTTTGGGAAGGCGATTTAAGACGTATCGGTTATTCAGTAAAGGAATATCAAAAGATTTCCCGTTGAAGGTCACCAGGCCAGAAAAATGGCTGGTCAGGTTGGCGATTTCCAGCAGCATCGCCGGTTCTTCGAGCGGATCGCGGCAGGTATATTGAACGAGCTGAAATCCTTCGTCGCTGAAATACCCCAGCCCGACCAAAAAAGCCATCGTACCGGTGCCGCCCGATAAACCGGTGGTCTCGGTATCCAGAAAGAGCAATTTCGACACGTTTTCGCCCTTCACCTGGCTGGCTTTGGCCGCATCGGCAATGGTCGAGATGCCAAATGTTTCACTGAAGGTCACCCGACCGTGTTGGTAATTCCAGGGGTAAAGCTGCTCGGTGACATAACAGGTGCCCAACGAGTTTGAAATTTCCCGGCCGGGGATGATCTCCTCAAACTTTGGCTGATTTTTTGGTTTTGGTGCTTCCACTTTTGCAGCGGGCACCATGCCAAGCGCCTTTAAGCGGTCTGAAAGGGAAGGCATGTCAGTTTGCTCCCGTGTTCAGCAGCAACTGTAGCAAATAAAGGGTTTCTTTTTTGCCGCCTGCACCGTTTTCAGCCACCGGACCCACGCAGGAGGGGCAGCCGTCTTGACAGCCGCAATGAGAAACAAGCTCATAGGCGTTGCGCAAAAGCTGCCCATGCTCGTTGTAAAGGGATTTGGCCAGCCCGATCCCGGCGGGGATGGCGTCATAGATCAAAATGGCTGGACGGCGGGCTGCAAAATCTGCGGCCGGGTCGGCATAGGAGCCCAGATCATTGTCATCGCACATCACTTCAAGGGGCGCCAAATTGACCAGGCTGTATTTCAGGCCCGAAATGGCACTACGAATGCGCACGTTCATCTCAGCCAGTCGATGACAGCCCGGGCAGAGCGTGATCAGGTTATCAAGTGAATTGGCCTGTTCCGCCGAAACAAAGGAACGGAAGGGAATTTTGTGGTGCACGTGATGGGGCTTGCCGTTTTCCGGCAGGCCGCACATGCGGCAGCGGTACATATCGCGTTGGCGAACCTGCTGGCGAATTTGTTCCCAATGGGGCCCATAATCGTTCGGATCGCTGGCCCACATTTTTTCTTCGCGCATCTTGTCCACCGTCTCGTCATTCAGGATGATCCAATACCCCATCGTTTGCAGGATCGTAGGGGGTAGATCAAGTGGCTCGACATCCAATACTGCACGGGTATCCCAATCAATTCGCTTGAACGAATCGATCTTCGAAGTTACCGTGATCTCGCCGAAATGAATTTCACACCCCTTTTGCGGCCTGGAGTCCATGTCGTTGACCAGTTGAATTTCTTCGCTTTTGACCGGTTCGGTGAAATAAGAAGTGGCTTCATGAACCAAATGAGCGATATTTTCTTCCAGATCAAGCGATTTCACCAGATAAGACTCACCCTCGTGAAGGTAGACTGCACCGGGATGAGTCATCCATAAACTGCTGGCATAATCCACTTCACCAATGGTCTGTGGCTTTTCACCTGTCTCCAGTTGCAAACTGATCGTCTGACCGGCGGTACTGCGCAGTGAGATGAGGCTGGCCGGGTATTGTTCAGAAGTGTAGAAATAGCGGCCGGCACGTTCAAGCAAAGCTCCCTGTGATTCCAGCACCTCCAGATACTGCTTTAATTCATCCCAGCCCAGCGAGCCGAAAGAGTCGTTTTGCATAAAAGGCAGTTCAAATTGTGCGCACTGAATTTGCTGGATCAGGATCAGTGGGTTGTCGGGGTCGATCAGAGCTCTTTCAGGGGGGCGTTCAAGCACATAGTCCGGGTGCTGGCACAAGAACTGGTCCAACGGGTTGGCTGAGGCAATAAGAACGGCAATCGACTCATTCATCTTTCGGCCGGCCCTGCCAGCCTGCTGCAACATAGAGGTGATCGTGCCCGGATAGCCCGCCATGATCACCTGATCCACCCCGCCGATATCCACGCCAAGCTCCAGGGCATTGGTGGCGACCGCCAGGGTGATCTTGCCTTCCTTGAGCCCATGTTCTATCTCGCGCCGATCAGCCTTCAAATAGCCACTGCGGTAGCCCCGGATGGTGTTCATCTGACGCGGGAAAAACTCGCGCAAGTCATGGATGGCAAGTTCTACGGCGCGGCGGCTGCGCATAAAGAGCAGGGTTTGGATGTTTCGTGCCACGATCTCTTGCGAGAAATCAAGCGTGGTCGCCAGCAGACCTTTACGAACGCCCAGTTCTTCATGGATGATGGGAGGGTTGAAGAAGACAAAATTTCGTTCCCCGTGCGGGGAACCATCCTCTGAGATCGAAGTGACAGGCATGCCGATCAGCTTTTCGGCGTGCTCCTTTGGGTTGGCGATCGTCGCCGAGGTCAGAATGTACTGAGGGCTGGCATTGTAAAACTGCAAAATCCGCTGCAAACGGCGCAAAACATTGGCGACATTCGAGCCAAAAACGCCGCGGTAAATGTGCACTTCATCGATGACGATGTATTTCAATCCGCGCAGGAATTTTTCCCAGGTGGTGTGGTGAGGCAAAATTCCCAGGTGCAGCATATCGGGGTTGGTCAAAATGACATTGGCCGACTCACGAACGGCTGAGCGCAGATGACTGGGGGTATCCCCGTCATAAACGGCGGCAACCAATTGGCCGCTTGTTTCTTGCGACAACCCTGCCTTAAACTCGCCAAAACTGTTGAGCTGATCGTTCTCAAGTGCCTTGGTCGGGAAGAAAAGCAGGGCAGAGGCCTCTTTTTGCTGCAGCACGCTTTCCAGAATGGGGATCATGTAACACAGGCTCTTGCCGCTGGCTGTGCCGGTGCTGATGACCAGATTTTCTCCGTTATGGATTTTCTCAAGCGCCTGCGCCTGATGGGAATAAAGGGCAGAGATGCCGCGTTTTCTGAGCAGTTCGCCTACCAGTGGGTCCATATCCGCCGGGAATTCAGCCAGTCTGGCCGGTACAGCCTCTTTATGCGACCAGTAATGGATATTTTCGGCAAAGCCTGGAACGGTTGAAAGGGTCTCAAAATAACGATTAAGGGCACTTTTCATCATGGTTGCACTCGATATTGATTAGCATTATACTCGTTCACAGTTCGTCATTGAATTATCAAAGAGGATTTGAACATGAAACTTACAGTCATTGGTGCGGCGGGTGTCAGAACCCCATTAATCGTAAAAGAATGCTACCGAAAAGCGGACGCTCTGGGGCTGACTGAGCTGGTTCTAATGGATATCAATGGGGAGCGTTTGGATTCCATAGAGCGCGTGACGCAGTCGTTATTGCAAGAGATCGACACCTCAAAGTTAAAGCGCGTCATCACAACCGATCCGCGCGCCGCTCTGGAAGGGGCTGACTACGTCATCACGACCTTTCGCGTGGGAGGGATTGAGGCACGCGTTGTGGATGAGCGCATTCCGCTCTCGTACGGTGTGCTGGGGCAGGAGACCACCGGCGCAGGTGGATTCGCAATGGGGCTGCGTTCCATCCCGGTGTTGCTCGGCTATATTGAGTTGATGCGCCAGTACTGCCCCAACGCCTGGCTGATCAACTTCGCCAACCCGTCGGGCATGATGGCTGAGGCGGCTCTCACTGCCGGCAACTGGCAGCGCACCATCGGCATCTGCGACGCGCCTACCGAAGTGCAGCGTGTGGTGAGCAAGTTCTTTAACATCCCGGAAGAAGAGATTTACGTAGACTATTTTGGCCTCAACCATCTGGGCTGGACTCGTGCCATCCAGGTGCATGGCCAGGATTTCCTGCCTCGCATCATTGCCGAAATTGATTCGTTGCCCATTAAGGACATTTTGCCGTACTCGACCGAGATCGTTAAATCACTGGGGATGATCCCCAATGAATACCTGTATTATTTCTACGATTCCAAAAATGCGGTACAGAACATTCTGCGCAGCGAACACACGCGCGGCGAAGAAATTCTGGCAGAAAACAAAAAGTTTTTCACTGATGTCGCCGCCATAAAAGACTCTCCAGAAAAATTGCTGCAGCGTTACACCGATTATTTGGAAGTTCGCCGCAGCCACTACATGCAGAACGAAACCGGCAAGACGCCTGCCGCGATGGAGCCGATCACGCTCGAATTACAGGGCGGGTACGCAGAAGTCGCTTTACGATTGATCCAATCGCTGCAAAGCGGCGGCAAGCAAATCCACATCGTGAATACGTTCAACAAAGGCGCCATTCATGGCTTGCCGGATGATTGTGTCGTAGAAGTGCCCAGCGTTGTGGGCAGGGATTTCATCCAGCCCTGTACGGTCGGCGATATTCCTCTGCACGCCCTTGGGCTGATAGCACGGGTGAAGGCCTATGAACAACTGACGATTCAGGCGGCTGTAGTGGGGTCTGAGGCCAAGGCCGTAGAAGCACTGGTCTTGCACCCACTGGTAGCTGATGAAAAGATCGCCGCTGCGATCGTCAAGGACTTTAAGAAGGCCTTTGGGAAAGAATTTCTGGCAGGAATTCACTAAAGATGGATTTCGACGTCATCGTGCTGGGCGACTACTGCCTGGACCTGGTTTTTACCGGGCTTGACTCTTTGCCGGTGCTGGGAACCGAGATCGAGGCCAAAGCCCTTTCGATGGAACCCGGCGGCGCCTGCAACAGCGCGCTGGCGCTGCACCAGATGGGCGTGAGGGCTGGCTTTGCCGCGGAATTTGGCAACGATGAATACAGTAAATACGTCCTCAACCGTTTTCGTGAGATCAATTTTCCGTTTGACCTGTTCAAACTCTCTGATCACCCGGTTCGCAAGGTGACCGTTTCGCTGTCCTTCCCGGCTGACCGGGCTTTTGTCGCCTATTATGATCCCAGCCCGCAGATCGAAACTGCCATCCATGCGCTGACGAAATATACCGCCCGGCTGGTCATCATCCCAACGTTGTTTTATGGGCCGGCCCTTGATCTGGGCAGCGTTCTGGCAGCCCACAAGCACATGACGCTCTTTATGGACGGCAACAGCATGGATCAGGCAACTGTTGCCAAATCAGAGGTGCAAAAAGCCCTCAAAAAGGTGCGTTTTTATTCGCCCAACCATGATGAAGCCGTGCGCATTACCGGTTTGGAAGACATGGAAGCCGCAGCTCGGCTTTTGGGAAAATACTGCCAAACGGTGATCATCAAAGACGGCGCCAACGGCTGTTGGTGCTGTGACGACGGCACCCTCATTCACGAGCCAGGCTATCGCGTGAAAGTGGTGGATACGACCGGTGCAGGCGATTGTTTCAACGCCGGTTTTATCAAAGCCTGGCTGGATGGTAAAGAGATCCGGCAGTGCCTGAAATGGGCCAATATGGCAGGTGCGCTCTCGACTCAAATGGCCGGAGCCAATACCTATCCATTGAACGCAGCAGAGATCGAGACCCGAATTGCGCAGGAGGATAGATGATCTGGTTGTTATATATTTCAGTTGGCGCCGTGATCGGCATGTTGCTCAACTACCTGGCCGATGTTTTACCCAGAGAACGCAAATTCGCCCGACCGGTCTGCCGATCCTGTGGCGAACCCTTCTCGCTGAGAGGGTACCTGTTTTCTTTTCACTGCCCGCACTGCGGCGCCAAACCACGCCTGCGTTACTGGCTGGTAATGGTCCTAAGCATTTTGTTCAGTGTTCTGCTGGTCTTGTTTCCGCTGCGGCCATTTTCTTACTGGGCCAGCCTGCCTGTGTTGACATTCTTTGGCCTGATCATCATTATTGATATCGAACACCGCGCCGTGCTCTTCGAGACGGATATAGTTGGAATCATCTTAGGGCTGATCTATGGCATCCTGCTGCAAGGTCTTGTTGGCTCGCTTTTAGGCGGCTTGATCGGCGCTGCCATCATGCTGGCAATGTACTATTTCGGAAAACTCTTTAATATTGTCATGGCAAAGCTTCGTCACCAGGAAATAGACGAAGTTGCCCTTGGGTTGGGGGATGTTTTCGTTTGCGGTTACCTGGGGCTGATCTGTGGCCTTCAACATGTAGTGGGCATGGTGATCCTGGCAATACTGCTTTCGGGCGCCTTTGCTTTGCTGTATTTGCTAATAAAACTGATCGCCAAAAAGTATTCAGCCTTTTCAGCGATCGCCTACGCACCCTTCTTGATTATTGCCACTCTGATCTTGTTTTACTGGCCCTCATAATATTGTTTCGCGTTCTCGTCAAACAAGGCTTTTAGCTTATTGGCCTGCTCAAAATATTGCCGCGGATCTGACCAGGTATTGATTGGGTTCAGAATATCTTCGCTTAAGCCCGGCAAAGGTTTCAAGCCGCGAATGGAACGGGGAATTTTGAGGCCGAAGACCTCATCTGTTTCCATGAGCCCCTCATCGATTTCGCCATTGATGGCCGCATGGAGCAGCGTGCGCGTATCCGGCAAATGGATGCGATGGCCGCGCCCGTAAGCGCCGCCCGTCCAACCCGTGTTGATCAGCCATATTTTGGTGCGGTGCTCGCGCACCTTTTCTGCCAATAGTCTGGCATAAACGATGGGCGAGAGCGGTAAAAAAGGCGCGGCGTAGCAGGTAGAGAAGGTGGCTTGCGGTTCTTTGCCCAGCCCCAGCTCTGTGCCAGCCAGTTTGGCCGTGAAGCCGTTGAGAAAATAAAGCATGGCCTGTTCTTCGTTGAGCAGCGAGATAGGCGGCAGCACGCCGAAGGCATCCGCCGTCAAAAAGAAGACATTCCTGGGGTGCCCGGCACGCTCTTCAATGATCGCGTTGGGCACATATTCGAGCGGATAGGCGGCACGTGAATTTTCGGTGAGCGAGCAGTCGTCAAAATTTAACTCACGTGTTTGCCCATCAATGATCACATTCTCCAAAATCGAGCCAAATCCCTGGCTGGCAGACCAGATGATGGGTTCCAGAGTACGGTTCAGGCCGATGGTCTTTGCGTAGCAGCCGCCCTCAAAATTGAATACCCCATCTTCTCCCCAGCCATGTTCATCATCCCCAATGAGACGGCGCTGTGGGTCGGACGACAGGGTGGTCTTGCCGGTGCCAGAGAGCCCAAAAAAGAGCGCTGTATCGCCTGAGGGGCCGATATTGGCCGAGCAATGCATCGGCAGCACGCCGTTCTCAGGCAAAATGCGGTTCATGATCGAAAAAACGGACTTTTTGATCTCGCCAGCATAAGCAGTACCGCCGATCAGCACGAGGTTTTTCTCAAAATCGAGGATCACAAAAGTGCCCGATCTCAGGCCGTGAAAATTCTGCGGGGCAAAAAAGCCGGGCAGGCAGACCACATTAAAATCGGGTTTAAATTGAGCGTCTGGGGTGGCTTGCTGAATAAGCAAATTGAGTGAAAAAAGGGACTGCCAAACCGTCTCTGTAATGACACGCACCTTTTGAGAATACTTAGGGTGATTTCCTACCAGTAAATCTTGAACATAGAGATCCTTATCCACAATATACTGCTTGATCAGAGTCAGGAGTTCATCCACAACGTCAGGGCTGACCGGCTGATTCACCGCGCCCCAGTCAATTTCGGCGTCTCTTTGCTTGTGATAATCAACGATATATTTGTCTTTGGGTGATCTGCCGGTGAATTTTCCGGTATTGACGACAAAAGCACCGCTGTTTGAAACAAAGCCTTCCTGATTTTTTACTGCTCTCTCAATTAGTTCCCCTCGGGTGAGGTTCCAGAATTCTCTTGCCTGTCCCGTCAATCCCAGCGTTTCGATACTGAAAACGCTTGGTCGGCCAAGGATTTGCATAAATTCTCTCCTAATTTATGAAGTCTTATTCAAAATGAAATGGTACCAAAACCACAGAATGTCCATGGCCGGTTTGCCATTCAGCGAGCTTGAATGATCGGTGACTGCGGCCTCAGGGGTAAAGCCGCGGGAGACAAACCCATCTATCCAGCTTTGTTTGGCGGCGGCAATGACGGCCGCGTTGTAGATGCGGGTCTGCACCTCAAGATCGGTCGAACCGCTGCCCCAGTTAGGCATGCAGGCGGCTGCACTTTGCTGGCACCCGGCCAGTGCATTTTCGGCCGAAGGGTAATTGACCCCAAGGAGGACCGGTTTGCTTAACGAGAAAATTCGGGACACTAGATTATCCGTTAGGTCTTTGCTGATCGAATCGATCAGTTCATTTGTGGTGACCGCACTGGATTGGGACAAGGGAGGGGAGTAAAGCACGTACATTCCATCGGTCGAACCCAACCACTCAGGTGCGTGGGATCCGTCGCCCATGTACGCATAGGCACCGATGATCTTGCCGCTAAAGCGTGAACGGGCCAGATCGATCAGCTTCTGCCATTGGGCGTCTGCGTTTTGTGAAAACTGCACGTTTGGATCGCCCAAAATAAGTATCTCCGCCCCGGATAAGTTCGCCCAATCGGCCGCCTGGACGATAAAGCGTTGATAGCGGTTATACCAGCTCTCATCCCATCCCTGTAGAGATCCCATTTGCCAAAAAGCAGTTGCGTCGCCGCTAATCTTGATCTGCGGGAAAAAAGCCACCTTCAGCCCTTGATCGTGGGCGGCTTTGGCCATTTCCAGGCCAGATTGCCAGGAAAGGTCTTGTCCTGGCTCGGGTTGTAAAATTGGCGGGTTATTTCGTATAGCTGTCCAGGTGGGTGAGAAAATAACAAAATTTGAGCCTTCGTTTACGATCTTCGAAAGCCCATTTTGAAAGTATGCATTGGATGTGATGGACTGGCCGGGGGCCAATTCAAACCCGGTCAGAAATTCCAGGCGGGGAAGCAATCCGCCGCCATCGGTGACCAACATGTCAGGGGAAAGCTGATAGTTTTGCAAGTTCTGCCACCCGCTGATCAAAATCGAAAACGTCTGCGGGTCAGGGGAGGGTGTAAAAGCTTGTGTGCTGGTAGCAACAGAGGCGGTAGATTCACAGTCATTGTTACGGCAGAACCTAAACTCCACCGGCCCCAGGATGTTCATCGGGGAATACAGCGTGTACTTCCAGCCGTTTTCGCCGTTTTTGACCATCGGGACCGGCTCAAACCAGCCAAAGGGATTGAATTGGATTGAGGCAACCTCGTCAGAGAGCGGTGCAGCCTGTGTGTTCACATCAAAAGACACCGGGGCAAAACCGGGGGTGGTAAAGGTATCTACTCTTGTATTTACGTTTTGAGCCTTTGAAACCAGCAGTTGGCGAACTACGAAAGACCCCTGCGAGTTTAACTCGCTGTTCCAGAGACCGTCCCCCAGGGTGAACTTATAGCGCAGGTCAAACCCGGCTGGCAGAGAGAGAGTAATTGCGTAAGAACCGTTTGACTTTTTGGTCAAGACCGGCAAATTAGCAGCCACCATCGTTGCCCCAGAAGAAAGGTCCGCGTAGGCATTTCCAAGCGATTGGAGGTTTGTTGCCATGCGCAGGGGCAGATCGGTGGTGAATCCCTTCGGCAGGGTAACATTGAATGTCACATTCACGAGTGGGCGTTTTGTGAGGGCGGCCAGCACGGGGGTATCGGCACCCTCGGCGACCACTACCCCTTGTTGAAAAGTGCCGTATTGCCCATCCATGCTGTAGGCCACCAGCGTGTGGGTGCCCGTCGCCAGCCCTTCCAGCACAAAAGTGCCATCTGAGGCAGAAACAGTTTGCTGTCCATCGGCACAAAGCAGCACATTTGGCACCGGCGAATTGCTCGCGACATCGAACAACTGGCCCGTTACACGACCTTTGGCTCCTGCATAGGGTGTATCAATCCATCCTGAAACGGTATCTTGAAAGATCGCCGGACCGCTGATCTCAGCCACGCGAAAACGCACCTGCTCGCCCCGTGAGTCGTATTCAACCGTAGCAATCCCTGACTGGCGCACATAGCGATATTTAATGTCCGCGCCGATCACCACATTCAATTTGACAAAATAGGTTTTGTCATCCTGCTGGGTCATTTCATAACGGATGGGGTTAAAGGCCAGACCGGTGATGTCATCCACAACTTCCAACATTAAGCGCGAATCCTGGGGGATTGCTTCAGGCAGGAATACCTGAAAAACCACCTCGGCGGTGGGGTATTGATAAGTTGTCTCAGAAAACAGGGGAAAAGAAGAACAAGCCGTCAAAAGGGAACTGCCTGCAAATAGGGCTAAAATCACCCACCACAGGCTGCGCTTGAAAAGAGAGTTGAGTCGGCTCATATCGTTGAATTATCGGACCAAAAACAAGAATTGCTAATCGGATAAACTCATAAAATAGTTGTGAATTTCGTCCTGATGGCCCACCAGGCTGCCCAGCACGCCGTTGACAAAGCGGGAGGAACTGTCAGAGCCATATATTTTCGCCAGTTCGATGGCTTCATTGATCGCCACTTTTACCGGTGTCACTTCTGCAACGGCAAATTCCCAGACTGCGATGCGCAAAATATTGCGGTCAATGACCGCCACCTGATCCATCGGCCATTCAGGCGCATGGGTTGCGACTAAAGCATCTAATTTTTCGATCAGGGGAACGACGCCTACAACAAGCGAACGAGAAAAACTTTCCAGTTTTTCGTCGTTTTCTTCTTCAGCCAACCGGTCTGCCAAGATTTCTCCAACTGGATGACCGGTGAGATCATATTCGTAAAGAACCTGCAAGGCGATGCCTCTTGCCTTGGTGCGCGATTTCATCTGTAAAACTACTTCCCTGAGAAATCAATATCCTCAACATGAATGTTAATCTTGCCAATTTCCATGCCAACCATCTCAGAAATGGAACGGGAGACCTGGTTCTGAATATTGTGGCTGACCTCGCGGACGTTGAAATCGCGTTTTAGCACCACATAAAGATCTACGTATACGAGGTTGTCTTCAACTGAGATATCAACCCCATCATTCAAACCTTTTTTGAAAAGCGTGTTCACTTCACGCGGTACAGGGGTGAGGTGGCTGACTCCTTCAACGCTAAGAGCTGCCAGTTGAGCAATTGAAACCAAAACATCGGGAGCTATGGTCGTCTTGCCAATCGGTTTTTCTTTTTTGTCCATATCCTTCACTCCATTAAATAAAACTACCCGCTAATTATAACCCCAATAAACTTGAAAGGCCACGCATCCATCAGGAATGCGCGCGGATGAATTTGAGGCACATTTCTTCCACTTCGGGCAACTGTCTGTCTATCAACACACAGTGGGTAGATTCTTCCATCCAGATCAGTTCTTTTTCCTGCGAGGAGATTCCTTCGAGAACTGTTGCTGAACTCATCCTATCAATAGAGCGGTCCAGTTTCCCTTGAAATATCAGTGTGGGGCTGGTGATGTTTGGCAGGCGGCGACGAACATATCGCTGCAGCTTTGAAAGCTGTGCAGCGGCGTGCAAAGGAACTACGTTGAACCCTTGCCACTCCATCGTTTCATCGATGTTTTTCTTCCAGATATAGCTCTTGAAAGGCCATATCCACTCGGCTTTTGAGAGCCCGGCGACAATCAAAGCCGGAGCGAAGATCATTGCGCCGGCAATTTCTGGATGCTCGCTGCAGAGCGAAAGTCCCAGCAGGCCGCCCATGGATTCACCGATCACAAAAACCTTGTCGCATTTGCGCTTGAGTTCGGCGTAGTTTTCCTCGACGCTGTTCACCAGATCTTTCCAGGTGAATTGATTCATCGCCTCAACGGTCTTGCCGTGACCGGGCAGCAAGGGTCCTTTGACGGTGTAGCCCATATCGTGCAGAAACCCGGCCATCAGGCGCACCTCAACGGTCGTAGCTGTAAAACCGTGCAGCAATAAGATGCCGGTTGTGTTCCCGGGCCACTCAAAGGAGCTGCCATCCAGGTCGGCGTGCTGAAACAAATTGGGTTCACTCATGTATAATTCCTTTATAGAACATATTCTCTATTTGCGTTCCCAAACCCCATGACCGGCGTAAATGCGGTCAGGTTTTAGGGCAATTTGTTTTTCAAATGACTCAATTGCCAGTGTTTCATTCCAGGTGTTGGCGCCCGAAGAGGGGAGGAGCGTCTGTCCGCGCACACGGATGGAATCACCGGCAAACAGGGTGCGTGTAGAGGCCGACCACAGCGAAATATGGCCTGGGGTATGGCCTTTGCTGTCCAAAATCTCCAATCCACCCAGGAAGGGCAAGAGATCGCCATCTGACAGCGTCCGATCAATGCGGGCAGGTTTGGATAGAAACATTGGGCCAACAAGGCTGTAAAAGACCTTTCGCAGCCCACGTGGCTTCAATGGGCGCGAAGAGTGGCCCAGGCGAATCGCAGCGGCCTCAATTTCGCTGGCTGCGCTTACCAGTTGAGGGGTTCTTTCTTGTAGACCGGCCAGACAGCCAAAGTGATCTCCGTCGGCGTGAGTGATCACGATCAACTCAATTTGCTCCAAAGAAACCCCTTTGGCCGCGAGGAACTTGAACAGAGGGCGTTCGTCGCTGGGTAGTCCAGTATCGATCAACAGAAAACCATTTTCTCCGCCGACCAAATACTGGTGCGCTACAGATGGGGGAACCTGTAACACTTCTGGGTTCAGATTCATGCGCTTTCTCCTCCAAACATTCTCTAGACTAATTATAGACAAAAGCTTGAAAAGGGGAGATAAAATGGTTAAAATAACTTCATGCTTTCGATAAGTATTATTATAATAAGCATGAATAAATTACGGATCTGGCCTGGGAGTTTTTGAATGCCTACAATTCTTGAAACGATTGAAAAGTACCTTGATTCTGTCAGAATGGCGCGCAGCGCGCATACAGCGACCACCTACAAGAACGCCATGCAGTATTTTGCGCAGACTTTGATCACTCATGGTCTGGACATCGCACAGGAGCCCGTTACAGCCCTTCCTGAAGACGCTGTGGTCTGGCTGGCCACAGACTTGAAGGATCACGCCGCCACTACAGAACGCCTCTACCTGACGGCCGCTACGGGCTTCTTTGAGTACGTGGCCGCTGAAAATCTGGCTCAGATCAACCTGCCGCGCATCCGTCTCTTGATCCAGCAACGCGCGCGCCGTCCAGGCCAGCGACTGCCGCAGTTTCCTGTTTCTGCTATTGAACAGGTTTTATCCAAAGCTGATGAACTCAAACGAAAGCCTTATGAAAACGAAGCAGAACGTTTGATCTATTTGCGCGATCGCGCCTTTTTGCTCACCCTGGCAGATACAGGTCTGCGTGTGCATGAGGCCTGTGGGCTGCGTCGTGGTGACCTGGACTGGAACGAAGGCAAGGCCATGATCATTGGCAAAGGCAATCGTCAGGATATTGTGCGCTTTTCTACACGCGCTACGGATGCTTTGCTCGACTACCTGAATGAACGGCGCAAGCTGGATGGCTCCAGCAATCGCCCGCTGACTTCGCTGCCCATTTTTGCGCGCCATGATCGCGGCGCCGGCAGCAAGATCAAGCCCATGACCACCACCACCGGGCGCAACATTGTTGCCGAACGTGTCGAAGAATTTTTGGGCCCAGAGGCCGTAGGCACGATCACCCCACACTCTTTTCGCCATTATTTCGTCACCCGTGTGTTGAGAGCTTCAGGCAACCTGAAACTGGCTCAGGAACTGGCCCGCCACCGCAACATCGCCGTCACGCAACGCTATGCGCATTTGTCGGATGATGAGCTTGATAAAGGCTACTGGAATGCCATCGAGCAAGATAAATAAAAAAAACCGCCCCGAAATTCGGGGCGGTTCAAGTTTTGAAGTATTTGTCTTATTACTTGACAATTACAACATTGCTTGCCTGGAGGCCTTTGGGGCCCTTCTCGATTGAAAACTCGACTTTCTGGCCTTCCTCGAGGTTGCGATACCCGTCAGCCTGAATGGCGGAGAAATGGACGAAGACATCTTCGCCACCTTCGCGGGAAATAAAACCATAACCTTTGGTTCCGTTGAACCATTTGACCGTACCGACGATCCGTTCAGACATTCTTTTGCCTCCTATAGCAAAAAACCACTTATTATTAGGATTCATTTTCGTTCTATCGGAGCGGTCAAAAAAAGACAGCCCTGGAGCTCGCGCTTTTGGCCTGTCTTCTTATACACCCAACAAGAACTACAAAGCATCCTACGTGAATAAATTTATCATAATTCGCGTTGAAAGTCAATACTCAATTTTAACAAATTGTTAACCTTGTTAAGCATCCAGCAAGGCTTCTTTGGCCTTTTTGGATTGTTTGCCCCGCTCTTCAGTATCCAGAATACGTTTGCGGATCCTGAAATTCAATGGGGTGACCTCAAGCAGTTCGTCCTCAGCCAAATACTCAATGGCCTGATCCAGGCTCATCACCAAGGGCGGTGTCAGGCGAATCTCGATATCTTTGTTGGAAGAGCGCATATTGGTAAGATGCTTTTTCTTGCAGACGTTGACCGTTAGATCGTCAGGTCGTTGGGTCTCCCCTACCACCATGCCCTCGTAAACATCCACGCCCGCACCCAGAAAGAGCACGCCGCGTTCTTCTGCGTTTTTTAACCCGTAGGTGGAGGTTTGGCCGGTCTCCCAGGCCACAACTGAACTGGTGGCACGTGAAGTGATCGGCCCGGCCAGCGGCAAGTAGCCGTGGAACAGTGTGTTCAGAATGCCCATGCCGCGGGTTGCCGTCAGAAATTGATAGCGAAAGCCCAGCAAACCGCGCGTTGGCACGATGTAATGCAGATGTACTGTGTTATCGGGGTTGTTAGTGATCTCAAGCATCTTGCCGCGGCGATTGCCCAGCATCTCAACCACAGTTCCCACCGTGTCGGGGCTGGTATCCACATGCAATTCTTCAAATGGTTCCAGCAACTCCCCATTGGCGCCGGTCTTGAAAATGGCCTCTGGGCGCGAAACCTGAAATTCGTAGCCTTTACGGCGCATGGTCTCGATCAAAATCGCCAAGTGCAGCTCCCCTCGCCCCGAAACGATGAACGTATCCGGGCTTTCTGTTTCTTCTACACGCAATGCGACATTATTTTTCAATTCATCGAAAAGACGCTCGCGCAACTTGCGTGAAGTGCCCCACTTGCCTTCCCGACCTGAAAACGGTGAGGTATTGACGCCAAAGGTCATGCGCACCGTGGGTTCTTCCACTTGAATGGTGGGCAAAGCTACCGGGTTAGCAGGGTCAGCCAGTGTTTCACCGATGCCAATTGCTTCAAGGCCGGCAATGGCCACGATATCACCGGCGGTGGCGGAAGGTACTTCCACCTTATCCAGACCCTGAAAAACATACAGATAACGTGCATTTTCAGGAACGATCTTGCCATCCTTCAAAATACGGGCCACGGGCGCCCCGGCGACCATTTTGCCGGCATGAATACGCCCCACAGCGGTGACGCCGCGGTAATCGTCATAGCCCAGGTTGGTGACCAATAACTGAAGTGGAGCTTCAACATCCACAACCGGTGCCGGCACATTTTCGAGTATGGCATTGAAAAGCGGCTGCAGGTTGTTCTCAAGTTGATGGGAAGTCCCCGCCTGTTGGGTAACGGCATTGGAGTAAATGATGGGGAAATCACACTGCTCATCGCTGGCGCCCAATTCAACGAACAAATCAAAAGTTAAATTTACAGCGCGCTCAGGGTCGGCATCTTTACGGTCCATTTTGTTGATGACCACGATGGCTTTATGCCCCATTTCAAGGGCTTTTTTGAGCACAAAACGGGTTTGTGGCATGGGGCCTTCGGCAGCATCCACCAGTAAAAGTACGCCGTCTACCATGTTCATGACACGTTCCACTTCCCCACCAAAATCGGCGTGTCCTGGGGTGTCAACGATGTTGATCTTCACCATCTCGCCGGTTTTAGGGTCCGGAATGGTGATGGCGGTGTTTTTGGCCAGGATGGTGATGCCGCGCTCACGCTCCAGATCGTTGGAGTCCATGACGCGTTCCTGCACCTGCTGATTTTCGCGGAATACCCTTGCCTGTTTTAAAAGACCATCCACCAGGGTGGTCTTGCCATGATCTACGTGAGCAATGATCGCTACGTTACGAATATCGGTTCTCGCTTTTTCCATAAATAAGTTCCAGTCTCTTATACCCTTCCAGAATTAACAACCCCTTATCTTATCAGAGGCACTGCTTCTTGAACAGGGTCAATGTGCAGAGCCGAAACCTGGCTGTGGGCGCAGAAGCCCCTCACCTGCTTTGTCTGGTTAAATAAATCCAAATTTGCCTGGATAAGAAACAAGCGATCTATGCCTTTTGACACACATGATAAAATTGTATAGAACAAAATATCTATACTTTGTTGATTTTGCAGCCAATAGATGTTTGTGATTTGCGGATTCGTTTTGATTTGTTTTCGCTATTTTTTAAAACGAATCAAACAAAAGCCCCTGTTCGTTACCGGACAAGGGCCAAAGTCAAGTTTCAAGTTAATGGCTGAAAGTTTATTTTTGCATTCCGAACCTTAACAACAATAAATAAATACCAAAGATGATCAGGCCGATAGAGCCGGAGTTTCCTACAAAGCCGAGCGCATTGCTGGGATTGCCACCAATATAGAGCCCCCAACCCACCATGGCCAGCACCCCGCCGGGGATGAGTGGCCACCAGATGAACTTTTTATACATGATGCGCGAAAAAACGGTGATGAGAAACCACCCCAACGCGAACCAGACGAGCATCACGCCGGTTTCAGTCAGACCTTCGGGGTTGGTCGAATTGTGCCAGGCAAAATAAACCCCGGCAGCAACGGTCATCAAGATCGAACCGGGGATGACTAAACCCAACAGTTTTCTGCGCATGCCCCAGATCAGAAATACGGCCCCCAATGGTAACAAAATATCCAACATAAACTCGATAAAGGTTCGTCCGGTATATAGCAGCGCATAGGCCGTACCACCAAATACGGCAAAACAGATCAGTGACCACCAGGCGGTTTTTTGAAAAACGAGTTTCAGAATAAAGAAAATGACCAGCCAGCTGATGGCAAAAAACATGGTCAAATAGCCAAATTTCTCCACCAGCGGCAATGAGCGGAACTGTTGTAAAGCAAAAAAGACGCCAATGCCAATGCCCGTCACCAGGCTGCCTGAGATCAGCCAGCCTTTCTGTGAAGAACGGGCGCCGTACACAAGCAAAATAAGCCCCATCACGGCCGGAATGGAAATGGTAAGCCAGGTCGTTTGCAAGCGCAAATCGATCAGAATAAGCACCCCGGCCACCACAAGCATGAGGCCCAAAATAGAGGTCTTTTGAAATCTCGGTAAATTGATACGATCAAAGTGTTTCTGGTTCATTTTCTCAGTCCTGAACGCTCAGCTCAAATATTGATGATACCCAATTCTTTTGCTTTTAACACGGCTTGCATGCGATCACGCACGCTCATTTTACTCAAGATGCTCGAAAGATGATTTTTCACCGTACCCTCCGAGATGACCAATTTTTCTGCGATCTCTTTGTTGCTGGCGCCGGTGGCCACCAGCCGGATGATCTCGATCTCGCGCGGGGAAAGCGGGTCTGGCAAAAAGGTCTCCACATTCTTGGGTGCAGGTTTGGAAATGCGCGAGAACTCAGAAACGACCTTGGCCGTGATGGAGGGAACTAAAAAATATTGTCCCTGACTGGCGGCGCGAATGGCCTCAGTCAGTTTTTCTGAAGAAACATCCTTCAACAAATACCCTACTGCGCCGGCCCTCAAACCCTCAAAGACGTTTTCATCATCGTCAAAAGTGGTCAAAATAATGACTTTGTTATTTTTGTTCATCTGAACGATGCGGCGCGTTGCCTCAACGCCGTCCATCACTGGCATACGCAGGTCCATCAGCACCACATCGGGGGCATATTGCAGCACCATACGCAGGGCTTCTTCGCCATTGGACGCATCTCCGACGATCTCAAATTCAGATTCTGAATTCAGTAACGTCTTTAGCGCTTCACGGAACAAAGATTGATCATCGACAATTAATATCTTTATCGTCATTCATATCACCCGGGAACAATAATTTGCACTTCAAAGCCTTTGCCTTTGGTAGAGTTAAATTTCAGCTCTCCTTGGATCAATTTTACCCTTTCGCGCATACCAATGAGGCCAAAGCCGCCATCCAGGTTCGCCGTCCCAACGCCATTATCAGATACGGTCAAACAAATTTGGGCTGGATTTTCGAAATCCAATTTTATATGCACTTCAGTGGCCCTGGAATGTTTGTTGGCGTTGTTGATCGCTTCTTGCGCCGAGCGAAAAAGGGTAACATCGGCCTGTGGGCTGAGTTCACGAGGCTGCCCCAAAACTTCCAGAAAGAACTTTCTGCCTTCGGTCTCTGAGGTCTTGGTGAGATTAAGAATGCGTTCCTCAAGCGAAAGCGAATCAATAGTATCCGCCCGTAGTGCTGCCACACTGTTGCGAATATCCACCAGGGCATCAGAGGTCAACTGCTGTGCGTGCTCCAGCAAAGCCGTGGCCTTCTCGGGATCCTTCTTGAGCACGGCCAGTGAAGCCTTGATCTGCATATTGATGGTGGTCAAATAATGGCCCAAGCCATCATGGATCTCTCTGGCCAAGCGGTTGCGTTCCTGACTCAGGGTCAGATCTTTGACCTGGCTGGCATACTCGCTCAAATGACGGTTGGCCTCAGAAAGTTCAGCGGCCAGTTTCTCCATTTGCATGCGGCCACGTTGCTCGTTCACCGCCGTTTGAGTGAAGATCAAAAAGAAGATTTGCCCCACAAAGAAGATGGGCAGGTTCGGGAAGACCATTTCCCAGGAACCGGAAATACCTACCATCGAGATCACATAGGTCAAGAAGATGCTGGCATTCACCGCCAGCAGCCAATCCTGTTCCAGACTCATGGCGGTATGGGCTACAAGCGGCAGTAAGATGAAAGCGGTAAAGCCTGCTCCCTTGCTGAAATAGACGATCAATCCGCCGAGCAGAAGCTGGGAGCCAAAATAAACAAGCTTAAAAATAATGTTATTTGATTGATTGATGAAAGCGAAACCGTAGATGCCGTTCATGATGTAGGCGACACCCAGGCAAATAAGCACCGTGATCACGAACAACGATATCTCAGGCGGTCTGGAAAACGTTGTGAAATAGGCGATTAAAACCACCAGCGCAAACGCCAGATCGGTTCCGCTTGTAATGTTAAACTCGTTTGTCCCGTGCTTTTCCATTGAAGTTATTATAGCATTGGCACTTTTGGGGGTACTGGGTAAAAAGTAATGTTTTCACTCCTACCAGAAATAGTGCTACTATAAACGATAGTCACCTCTAATCTGCTTTTTGTGGAGCGAGAATGAGCAAAGGCTACTCTTACTACGCACTCTTTATCGGTGCGGTTTGCATCTATTTTCTGGTGCATACTGCGCTCAACCCACAGGGCATGATTCTGCGCAACGCCATCATTCAGGGCGTATTGATCGGCTTTGGACTGGCGTTTGTTTCGGCCCAGATTTATGCCAGAATCAAGGCAAAAAAGGTTAACGGCTGGATCACCCTGTATGATTTGGGCCGTCCAGGCAACAACATGTTCTTGCGCGCGGCCCACGCCCAACTATTCCTCGGCCCGGTTAATACGGCCGAAGAAGCCATGTACTGGTGGACGAACGTGGATGGTGCCGGGCATACGCTCAACGGGGCGCATGAATATGTGCTCCACTTCCCGGCCGATGGCCTGCCGCCCAATCAAGCTTTCTGGTCAATCACGATGGGAGACGCCAAAAATCACTACGTAGCCAATCCGCTCAATCGCTTTAGCGTCAGCGACCACATGGGTCTGGCGCCAAACTCAGACGGATCTGTGGATGTCCACATTCAGCAGTCGGTTCCGTCAGGGAAAGAATCCAACTGGTTGCCAGCACCTTCAGGCAACTTCATCCTCTGGCTGCGTGTTTATATTCCCGGAGATGCCATTCTCAAGGGCCAGTACACGGTTCCCCCTGTTGAGAAAGTGAGCTGAGGCGATGAATATGCAAAACTTACTGATCTTTGCTGCGATCGTGGTCGTCGTCTGGTGCGTGGTCATTTATTTTTGGCCAAGCATGCTTCTCTCTGTTTTTAAAAAAGGCCTGCTAACTTATGGGTTTGGTGAAGGCCCTGCACCCGTTAATACGCTCATTACGCAGCCTCAGGCATTGTTTGCAGATCCACTCAGCGCACCAGCGTCTGCCCCCAAGGTGTTTACCTCTGGTGTGAACCACGACACGCTTTTGACCGCCGGTTGGCTGGATTTAAGCAAAGGGGCGTTGGTCTTGCATGTGCCAGACATGAACGAACGCTATTACAGCGTGCAGTTCACCGATCCAACCAAGAATACTGTTTTTGCCTACGTCGGCAAACGCGCCACCGGCACAAAAGCGGGCGACTATCTCATCACAGGGCCGGCCTGGAAGGGACAAGTACCGGAGGGAATGAAACAGATTTCCTCACCCAAAAAGAACGCGATCGTCATAGGGCGTGTGCTGGTGGAAAACGACGCCGATCTGTCAGCGGCTTACACCCTCACCAAGCAGATTCAGTTCGCTCCGTTGAGTAACCAATAGCCAGGCAATAGAACTAGAATTGTTGGCAGTAAAAAGTAATAACAAACATGATTCCTCTCCCTGAGATGTATCGCCGGGTATGACCTTCTTCACATTACACCCCAAAGGGTTGTGCATAAACTGGAGAAGATCAGGAGAGAGAAATGAATCTATTAATGGTCTACCCGGAATTTCCAGATACCTTTTGGAGCTTTAAACATGCTCTAAAGTTCGTCAATAAAAAAGTAAGCAATCCCCCATTGGGATTAATGACCGTAGCAGCTCTTTTACCCACCAGTTGGGACAAAAAGCTGATCGATACCAACATTTACCCGCTAACCGATGAAGACCTTGCCTGGGCTGATCTGGTCTTCTTGAGCGCTATGGATGTGCAGCGTGCCTCTGTGGAAGCAATCATCCGGCGCGTAAAAGAAAGCGGCAAGACGCTCGTGGCAGGTGGCCCTCTCTTTACAGAAGACTACCTGCAATTCGAAGAAGTGGATCATTTTGTCTTGAATGAGGGCGAGCTTACCTTGCCGGAATTTCTCAAAGATTATCAGACCGGCCAAGCAAAGCGGGTGTATCAGACCGAAGACTATGCCGATATGAGCCAATCGCCCTGCCCTGATTTATCGGTGATCAATTTGGACGATTACGACTGCATGAGCATTCAGTTCTCACGCGGTTGCCCGTTTAACTGTGATTTCTGCAACGTAACAGCGCTTTTGGGGCATCAACCACGCACTAAAACAACTGCACAAATTCTGGCTGAATTAAACCAGCTCTACGCAGCGGGCTGGCGCAGAAACATTTTCTTTGTGGATGACAACTTCATCGGCAACAAGAAATATCTCAAAGAAGAGATTTTGCCGGCGTTGATCAAATGGCGCAAAGGAAAGGTCGGTTGCCTGTTTCTGACCGAAGCTTCCATCAACCTGGCGGATGACCCGGAACTCATGAGACTGCTGGTGAAGGCAGGCTTTGTCTCGGTGTTCATCGGGGTTGAAACACCTGACGAAGACAGCTTGAAAAACTGCAATAAAAAGCAAAATGTCAAACGCGACATGATCATGGACATCCACGAAATTCAGCGTGCCGGGCTACAGGTAATGGCCGGGTTCATTGTCGGTTTTGACAGCGACTCCCCTACCATCTTTAACCGCATGGTTGAGTTCATCCAGAAAAGCGGCATCGTCACCGCTATGGTGGGGCTCTTACAGGCACCCAACAAGACGGAGCTTTACCGAAAACTGGACGAACAGGGACGTATTATCAAGGAAATGACTGGCGATAATGCAGATGGCAGCACCAACATCATCCCCATCATGGATGCCGACTTGCTCAAGGAAGGCTACTTCAAAATCCTCGACCAGATCTACTCGCCGCGGATGTTCTACCGGCGTATCAAAACCTTCTTGCGTGAATATCAGCCCGCAAAATCAGCCGTCACCATTGAGCTTAATGAGGTGGCTGCCTTGTTCAAGACGATCTTCCTGATGGGGTTCAATCCCAAAGAAGCTTTCTACTATTGGAACCTGTTCTTCTGGGCTTTGTTTACCTGCCCCCAAAAGTTCCCCTTGGCCATCACACTGACGGTCTATGGCTACCATTTCAGAAAGATCAGCCGGCAAAACAAGAAGCATCTCAAGCCAGCGCAAGAACCAGGTTATCCGAAAGACGGATTACTGAACGTGAATTAACCGCCATACACTATGTAAAGAAATAGGACTGAGTTGGAGAGTAAACCAAATTCAGTCCTATTCTTGTGAATATTAAGTTTGTAACCCAAATGGAGGACACCTTCCCAAGGCTCGTCAGTGGGAGTACCATAAACTTGGAAAGCCTTGGTTATGGCACACAAAAAAGAGTTGTTGCAGAGTTCAAGGGAGGAACAATGAGTCCAAAAAGCAAACCCACAGAAAATCCCAGTCAGGAGACTAAAGCCCCTGCGCCAAAGAGAGATTTCTCATGGGTCACGATGCTTTCCTGGGGTGGCACTGCTTTACTGGTTGGCCTCTTATTGTTCCTCTTTTTAGGGAATCCAGCACTTGAGAGAAAACAGGCGAGCGCAGAACTTGTCGATGCCACCCCTCAACCAGTTAATGTTACGCTCCCAGCAATTCAAGCTACTTTGCCAGAACAAGTGATCGCCGTTTCGTTTTCCCCCAACCTCGATACTCAGATTCCTGATGGAGTGCGCCACTCAGTGGTGAAATATACCGTGCAAGAGGGGGATTCCATCTTCAGTATCGCCAAGCAATTCGATCTCAAACCCGAATCAGTATTATGGGCAAATTATGATTATTTTCAAGACGTCGCCACCTCGGTCATCAGTATCGGTTGGGTGTTGAATATTCCCCCGACCGATGGCATTCTCTACACCTGGAAAAAAGACGACGATCTGGCAAAGGTTGCGGCTCAATACGATGCTGACGAGTCTGAGATACTGTGCTGGCCGTCCAATCATTTGGATATTACCAACCCGGTTGTTTCGGAAGGGTCACTGGTGATGATCCCGGGTGGATCACGCCCGCTGCAATCATGGATACAGGTGGTGCCTTATTCGCCAAAGTCTGGCGTCACGCGCGTGGTGGCGGGTCCGGGCAGTTGCCAAGTGCCAAAAGGCGGTCCGGTAGGTTCAACGGCTTTCGTCTGGCCCAGCGCCAATCATTATCTATCAGGGTTTGATTTCGTATCCTGGCATCTGGGTATCGATATTGCCGCCAACACGGGCGATCCGGTTTGGGCGGCAGATAGCGGCACAGTGGTCTACGCAGGTTGGAACGATTCAGGGTACGGCAACATGGTGCTCATTGACCACAATAACGGCTATGTCACCGCTTATGGCCACCTTTCGGCGATTTATGTGACCTGCGGCTCCTCCATTTATCAAGGTCAGGCTTTGGGGGCTGCAGGATCCACCGGCAACACCACCGGCCCACATATACACTTTGAAGTTCGTCAGAATGGCGGTTTCATCAATCCGTGGTTTGTACTTCCTTAAACAATTAGCGTAGCTCAAATTCTGCCACCAGCGGGTCATGATCGCTTACTTGATCCAGTTCAGCCAGCGGCGTGTTGAGGTGCAAAATCCAGCTATTTTTGAGCGGCATACGTCCATTTTCATCACGCAAGAGAATATGGTCGAACTGCTGAGCATTTCCTTCGTAAAGGATTGAAAAGCGCTCAGTTGCATCTACCCGATCAGAGGTGTCGGCGAAACCGGTTTTTGAGAAGGCAGACAAAGTGTCCGACCAGGAATCATCGTTAAAATCACCCAGGACTAAAATTGGCAAAGCTCCATACTCTTGCGTGAGTTGATCGGCAATCGTCGCCACCTGCTGCGCCTGTAGAATCCGCTTGGCTTCTTCGGGCTTTTCGATTGGTTGAACGGAGCCAAATAAGGGGGTATTTAAGTTGTTTGAGACGAAATGAACGCCTATGACAAAGAATTTCTGTTTCTCGCGTTCAAACTGTAAGAGCAGCGGCTCCCGCCCACCGTTATAGGCCGAGCGGAGGATATGAAATCGGTCGATGGAAAGGCTTTGAAAATCAAATTCTGCGTCTTCTCGATAGAGCACCACCGTGCGGATGTTGGCGCCTGCCATGCCACCGTTCTCTCCGTCCGTTGTAGGGGGATCATAGTATAGATAGATTGGGCCATTTTGCTCTTCGATCGCTTTCGTCAAAGCAAGCAGGTTCTTATCTGCAGAGGTGACGCCATCGTCCTGCGTGCCGCTGTCATCTTGCACTTCTTCCAGTAAGAGAATATCAGGCGAGGCGAGGTTCTTCACGATTTGTTTGGCGATCTGGCGAGTGCGTGATTCGTCAAAGCGATTCCAGTTGTTCAGGTTATAGGTGGCAACACGGATGCTCTCCCCTTCAGCAGAAGGCAAAGTTGGCATCTTGAAAGTTGTTGAGATAACATCAGGAAGATTTTGCTCCAAAAGACGATAATTGCCATAGTCATAACTGATCACCCCCACCAATGGTGCTGCAAATCTGTCGCCCATATCGAGGCTTTTCTTATAGGTAACGGGCAATTCCACGACAAGCCGCTCCGGGTTGGCATCCTCATGAGTCTGAATCAAGGCTCCTTCAACAGAAACGATGTTAGCGGGCAGGGCGTCAGACGGAACCACAACCATTTCACCATACTTATTGCGCGGGCCAACCACCACCGCATTCTCAATTTCAACCAACATGCCCTCGAGGCTTTCCCAATAATCCAGGCCGGCAGTGTCGGCGTCAAACGTGGACAAATCCTTTGCAGCTATAACAGAGGTTGGCAACGGACGGGCGCTCTTTGCACTAATTAGAAACGGCTCAGGGATGGGGACATCACTGGCGATCTTTTTAAAGGACTGAAGTACGATCTCAGTGACGCTCAAATTATGGTCCGAGGCAGAACCGGGAGTAAATTCCTGTACCTTGCCATCGACTGCGACCTGATCCCCAGGGGTTACAGAAGGGTAAGCGTTTGTGAACACAAAAATTCCCTCAGAAGTACAAGCTAGTTCGTCTTCTTGCAGGCTTTGCATATAAAAGCCGTTCTCCACCTTCCAGGTCACAACGCCTTGCACGCCATTTACTGTCTGATCTGCGTAAGGCGAGCGATGTGCACAACCCTGAATGGCAGGTATGGTAACAACTTGTGAATTCAGCGCATCTGAAGCTGATTTTAAGGGTAAGCAGGCACTGAGCATCAATACAGGTACTAGAAAGCAAAGTTTTTTCATGGCTGAGTCATTCCTTCAAAGTGGGTTAATTGTATAATGAACTGGATCCTCATTCATCCATTTTACGGAGGGAAATATGCCCCATTTTGTCGCTGCCATCGATCAAGGTACCACCAGCACCCGTTTCATTGTCTTTGATCACGAAGGAAACATTGTTGCCGTGGATCAGAAAGAGCATAAACAGATTTACCCGGCACCCGGCTTGGTGGAACATGATGCCAGCGAAATTTGGTCAAACACCCTTGAGGTGATCGCTTCTGGAATGCGTAAATCGGGGCTCACCGCCGCTGATATCGCCGCATTGGGCATCACCAACCAGCGAGAAACCACCCTGCTTTGGAATAAACTGACAGGCAAACCTTACGGGAATGCGATCGTCTGGCAAGACACACGCACCCTGGATATTTGCAAGGAACTCACCAATAAGGGTCTGGAAGAAGAGATACGCAATTGCACCGGGCTGCCTCTAGCTACGTACTTTTCGGGGCCAAAAATTCGTTGGATGATTGACCATAACCCCTTCATCATGGAAGACATGGCCAAAGGCGAAGTGCTTTTCGGCAACATAGATACCTGGCTGATCTGGAATCTCACCGGCGGCCCACAAGGTGGTGAGCATGTGACCGATGTGACGAATGCCTCACGTACCCTGTTAATGGACATCAAGACGCTGCAATGGGATAAACGCATGCTGGAGATATTAGGCATTCCTGCCTCTTGCCTGCCACGCATTGCCTCTTCTTCTGAAATTTATGGCTACACTCGCTTCGGACTGGATAATGTGCCTGTGGCGGGCGACCTGGGCGACCAACAGGCCGCTCTCTTCGGGCAGGCCTGCTACAAACCCGGCGACGTGAAGAACACTTACGGCACAGGCTGCTTTATGCTCATGAACACAGGCAACGAAGCGGTGATCAGCAAAAATGGCCTGTTAACCACGCCTGGTTACAAGATCGGTTCAGAGGCTGCCGTTTACTGTCTGGAAGGCTCAATCGCAATTGCCGGCGCCCTGGTACAGTGGTTGCGCGACAATCTGCAATTGATCGAAAATTCCGCCGATATCGAACCCCTGGCACGGACGGTCAAAGACAACGGCGATGTGTACGTGGTGCCTGCCTTTTCGGGTCTGTTCGCTCCTTACTGGCGCTCTGACGCGCGCGGTGTCATCGTGGGGCTGACCCGTTTTGCCAACCGTGGTCACATTGCGCGTGCAGTGCTCGAATCCACCGCCTACCAAACCAGAGAGGTGTTGGATGCCATGGAAATTGACTCAGGGGTGAAGCTGACCAATCTCAAGGTGGATGGCGGCATGGTGGTGAATGACCTGCTCATGCAGTTCCAGGCGGATCTGCTCAACGTGCCGGTCGTAAAACCAAGAGTAATTGAAACCACCGCTTTGGGCGCTGCCTACGCAGCCGGTCTGGCCGTCGGTTTCTGGCAGAATCTTGAAGAACTGGCTGCCAATTGGGGAAAAGACCGTAAATGGACCCCCACAATGGATGAAGAAACTCGCCAACGGTTGTATACCAAGTGGAAGAAAGCCGTTACACGCACTTTTGACTGGCTTTAGGTTCTCTTGACCGCTGTGCTTTTCTCGAATAAAATTGAAGGTCGGTCGCTACAAGCGGCCCAATCCCATATAGGCGAAGGTAACCGTGAACACGGTGAGAGGCGCCGAAGGAAAACAAGATGGACAAGTACGTAATTGAAGCTGCAAAACGTGAAGTCACCGGCAAAAAAGTGGGCGTTTTACGCCGCGAAGGCAAATTGCCGGGTGTGATCTATGGTCACAAATTCGAATCCATGCCCATTGTGATGGATGCAAGAAGTGCCACCAAGGTATTGAACTCGGTCACCTCTTCTTCCATCGTCACCCTCATGGTGGATGGCAAAGAACATGCCGCCCTGGTTCGCGAAAAACAGATGGACTATATTCGCAACCAGTTCATCCATGTGGATTTTCAGGCTGTTTCGCAGACCGAAAAGATTCGCGCCAAAGTGGGCGTCACCCTCAGTGGTACTGCCCCTGCTGTAAAAGATTTTAACGGCGTGGTCGTTGAAGGCCTGGACGCCATCGAGGTTGAAGCGCTGCCAAAAGATTTGCCCGAACGCTTTGTGATCGATATTTCCGGTCTGGCCAATATCGGCGATGCCATTCACGTTTCTGATGTTCAAGCTGCGGCTGACGTGACGATCGTGGATGACCCTGAGGCTATGCTCGTGCTCATCACTGCCCCTGCCGCAGAAGAGACCGCAGAAACTGCTGGCGAAGGCGAGATGGAAGAGCCCGAAGTGATCGAAAAAGGCAAGAAGGAAGAAGAAGAGATCGACGAGAAGTAGTTTCTCTTTTGATGAAAAAAAAGAGCGATTGCCGTTTTTCAGCAGTCGCTCTTTTTCTTTAGTAATTCGACCAGGGTGTTGGTGATGCGGGCTGTTATACCCCAAAGATGCTCGCCTTTATAAAGTGAATAGTCGATGGTCAACACTTCTCCACGACCAGGAATTTTGATCACATGTTCCTGCCAATTCTCAGTATCTGCCAGCCAGGCATAAGGAATCGTAAAAAAGTGCTTGACCTCTTCCGGTTCAATTTGGGTACTGACGGGCCATTCGATGACGGCAAGGATCGGCGTTACCCAGTATCGTGAAATGGTCGGCATAGGGGCCATAAAACCGAGTGGCGTAATGGCAGTTTGACTGATGCCCAATTCTTCGTTCGTCTCACGTAGAGCAGTTTCCAGCAAAGTTTTATCTTGGTTTTCTCTGCCACCGCCCGGAAAAGCCACCTCACCGCGATGAAATTCGCCTTTTTCAGCCCGGTGAATGAACAAGACATGCCATTGACCCTGCATTTTTACAAAAGAAAACAAAACAGCAGCCGGGCGTAGTCCCTCTTCGCGGAAATCGGTGAGTTCTTCTAAAGGGCGACTAACCTTGCGTATGCAATCAATAAATGGATCTGATACTGCGGCGGGCATCGTAAACTTTACTCACATTTCTGCTGTGATGGCCTCTTCGGTGGCGCTACGGTCAGCTTCTTCTTCTTCAGTCACACTGATCGCCCCAGTTTCTTTGAGGAGCTTTCTATCTGCGTGCTCGCGATCGATCGTCACAGGTCTGGCAAAGATCAAATAGCCGGTATGGGCCACCATACGGTCGGTAGGACGAAAGCGGGAAGGTTCAGGTTTAAAGTACCTGAGCGAAATCTCGCATACATCAATGAAAGCGAATTCATATTGACGCAAGGCGACCAGCAAACTGGTCACCTGGTTGGAAGTAGGCAAGATGGAGCCGAAATAACCGCCCGGTTTCAGGGCTGCGCGCACTTGACCAATGTAATCAAAAGCATTGGCCACATCCAAAAAGAGCGCATCTATGCCGGTCTCGTCAAATCCCTGACCAATATCCTTTAGCTTGAAGGTCACGCGATCATCCAGGCCAATGCGCTGCAAATTTTTTATTGCCTTTGCCTGATGCTCTTCGCGGTATTCATAACTGATAATATGGCCCTCTGAGCCTACGGAATGCGCCAGGGCTGTTGTCAAGGCCCCACTGCCGGTGCCCGCTTCGATCACCGTCTGTCCAGGCCCAATCCCCATGGTCAGAAGGATTTGCGCAATATCTTTGGGGTACAAGATCTGGGTGGCACGGGGCGTATTCTTGATCAGATCAGGCAGCGAAGGCTGCAAAAGAAAGAAAGAACTGCCAATGTGACTGAATACCTGGGTGCCCCAGGGTAAACCGATCAGATCGGAATGTTTTACAACGCCACGATGTGTGTGCAATTCTTTATCTGGCTCAAGTTTAAAGATATAACTCTTAAAACTTAATCCAACCAACTGCACCAGGTCCCCGGCCTGTACTGTGTTTCCTGAGACGTTCCAACTCAATGGAGGCTCCTTAAGTTATTTTTTAACAGGCGCCTGTTGAATATTGCTCAGCCAGGAACCAGCAATGGAAAAACCAATGGAAAAGAGAATAGCAATGCCGAATTTGATCGGCCCAATGCTCAAGAAATTCCAACCGCGCCAAAGTGCAAGCAAATGACCCAGCCAAAAGCCAACCCACGAAAACAGGCACAGGATGAGCAGTTTTCTTAAGTCACCGCCAAACACAAACAAGACCAGACAAGCCGGTATGGTGGCGATCAAAAGTCCCAGAAAGACCGCAGCCAGTGTCATACGCTCCCTCCCGATTGATATGGCTTGATGATACCACTGCCCAGCACATAATCCCCATCATATAGCACAGCAATTTGCCCAGGTGTGATATCGCGAGCACTGTCAGCCAAATCCACGTTGACCGCATTGGCCGAGACGGGTGAAACTGTTGCCTTCAAATACTGGGATTTATAACGAATCTTGACCTCACAATCGAAGGCTGCTTTGGGCGAAACACCTGTAATCCAGTTAACCTGCTCCAATGAAAATTTGCCGCGTCCAAGTGCTGATTCTGGTCCAATTACGATCTCATTTGTCAGCGGCAATTTGTTAACCACATACATGGGCTCGGCGTAACCGGCACCAATGCCTTTACGCTGCCCAATGGTGTAATTTGCCAGGCCGTTATGCTGACCAACGACATTCCCGCTTGTGTCACGAATGACACCCTCCGTGAGCGTTTCGGGTGTGTGGCGTTTGAGAAAGCTGCGATACCCTTGCAGGCCAACAAAACACAGGTCTTGTGAATCGTGTTTTTCGGCAACAGGCAGGTTGAATTTGTGTGCCAGTTCCCTGACCTGAGGCTTGGTGAACTCACCCAACGGAAAGATCGAATGAGCCAATTTCTGCTGATTTAGCCCCGAAAGCACATAAGATTGATCTTTTGAGAGATCCACACCTTTTTTGAGACGGTAAATGCTTTCCATCTGCTCTACCCGCGCATAATGGCCGGTAGCCATGAACTCGGCGCCTGTATCCAAAATGCGATTCAGCAAAAATCCCCAGCGGACTTCGCGGTTGCAAATAAAACAGGGATTAGGGGTCACACCTGCCCGATGGCCCTCAATGAAGGCATCTACGACATGATTTTTGAAATCTTCCCTGGCATCAATCACATAAAAGGGAATGCCGATCAGGGAGGCTACCTGCCGTGCCTGATTGATGGCTTCCGGTGGGCAGCAGGCATTTTCGCCTTCCTCACAATCGTCTGACCACAACTTGAGCATCATGCCGGTGACATCGTGACCCGCTTCGACCAATAAGGCAGCCGCCACAGAACTATCCACACCGCCGCTCATGGCGATGACAACATTCTTCTTCTCATTCATCTTGCTACTTCCTTAGACGCTCCACCAAAGCAGGCAGAACCTCGATCAAACGGTCTATATGTGCTTCTGTTGTATTTTTTCCCAACGTGACCCTCAGGGAGCCTTTGGCCAACTCGGGATCCAATCCAATGCCCAGCAGTATGTCAGAAGGTTGTGGGTCCCCCACTTTGCAGGCAGAGCCCGAAGAACAGGCAATGCCTGCCATGTCGAGCGCGATCACCAGATCATTGCCGCTCAGTTTTTCAAAGACAAAACTGGCGTGATTGGGCAGCCGATCCAGTGGGTGCCCCGTGAGCGTTGAGCCCGGAATGTTTTCTGTTACGAAATGGATCAATTTGTCGCGCAAATTAATTAACCTGGTATTCTCTTCTGTACGCCCGTCGGCGGCCAGTTTCATCGCCGTGGCCAGACCTACAATGCCGGGCACGTTGTGCGTGCCCGCACGTAACTTGTTTTCTTGCTTTCCACCGGTAATTTGCGGCGAGACGGTAATGCTGCTCTCCTTATAGAAGACCCCTACTCCCTTTGGGCCGTAAAGCTTATGCCCCGAGATCGATAGCATGCCGATATTTTCTTTTTTGGTATCAACATTTAGATGCGCGCAGGCCTGCACAGTATCACTGTGAAAGGGTACCTCATACTGCTGGCATAAAGCGCCAATTTCTTCAATCGGGTTGAGCGTACCAATCTCGTTATTCGCGTAAACCACGGAGACAAGCGCGACTTTGTTTTCTTTTAATTTTTGTTCCAGATCGCTCAAGTCTACTTTGCCGTAATTGTCTACACGCAATTTTAAAACATTAAACCCAAGATCATCCTTGATTTGTCTGGCCGTCCACGACACAGCATGATGCTCAACCGGGCTGATCAAAACCGTATCTGCACCACGCTGTCTGCTTTGCGATAAAGCAGCGCCTCGTACAGCCAGATTATCCCCTTCTGAACCGCCACTGGTGAAATAAAGCTCCTCCACAGAGGCATTCAGTAATTTGGCAATTGTAGCGCGGGCCAGATCAATGGCACCCTCCGCCTTCTGTCCAAAAAAATGGGTGGAAGAAGGATTACCAAAATCGTCAGAAAAATAAGGCATCATCGCCGCTAGAACCCGAGGATCCATTGGCGTGGTGGCGGCATAATCTAGATAAATTCTATCCATATTCACCTTCTACTCCGCGCTGATTATAGCACGGATGGTCTGTCTGCTTTCAAATCCTGATATAATAACGAATATCTTTACAAATTGGAGTGAATATGACGAATAAAATCGTTTTTGGCACGGACGGCTGGAGAGGCGCAATTGCAGAGGACTATACCTTCGAGAATGTACGTCGCTGCGCGCAGGGTTTTGCCGAATACCTGATTCGGCATCACAAACAAGGGCAATTTGTGGTGGTTGGCCACGACAAACGCTTCCTCTCTGAGCACTTCGCAATGGCGGTTTCTGAAGTACTGGTCGGGAACGGCTTCAAAGTATATCTGACCGATGGCGCCACTCCCACCCCGGTGATCGCCTATGCTGTGGTCGACAAAAAAGCCGCTGGTGCCGTCAACATCACGGCTTCGCATAATCCTCCCACCGATAACGGTTTCAAGGTCCGCAACGAGTTTGGCGGGGCCATCCCCCCAGATGAACTCAAAGAGATCGAGTCTCTCATCCCCGCAACTGCAGAGACAGTTAAACGCACTGCCGGTTCCGAAGCTGAGGCCTCTGGCAATATCATTCGTTTTGACGCTTCTGTCAACTACATCGAACATTTAAAAGACCTGATCGACCTCGAACCCATCCGCAACGCCGGTTTGCGCATCGTAGTGGATGCTATGTGGGGCAACGGTGCAGGTTGGTTCACTCGCCTGCTTTCAGGTGGAAAAACTGAAGTGATCGAAATTCACAACACACGCAACCCGATCTTCCCCGAAATGAAGCGGCCGGAGCCCATTCCGCCCAATATCAACGTAGGTCTGAAAGCCACCGTCGATAACCACGCCGATGTTTTGCTCATCACCGATGGCGACGCCGACCGTGTGGGTGTTGGCGATGAGCACGGTGTATTTGTGAATCAGTTGCAAGTTTTTGGTCTGTTGGCCTATTACATGCTCGAGGTTCGCAAGCTGAAAGGCGCCATTGTAAAAACACTTTCAACCACCAGTATGCTTGAAAAACTGGGCAAGCTCTATGATGTGCCTGTCTACGAAACCGGTGTTGGCTTCAAATATGTTGCCCCCAAGATGCTCGAGACCGATGCACTTATCGGCGGCGAGGAATCGGGCGGATACGCTTTTAGAGGAAACGTTCCTGAACGCGATGGCATTCTGGGTGGGCTTTACTTCCTCGATTTCATGGTTCGTCTCAACAAAAAACCCTCTGAACTGTTGCAGATCCTTTTTGACAAAGTAGGCGCACATTATTACGACCGCATTGACAGCAGCTTTTCAGGCGACCGCGCTAGCCGTGAGAAAACCATCCTGGCTGCCAATCCCGCCACGATCGGCGGGCTCAAAGTGACCGGGTTAAATTCTACCGATGGCTTCAAGTTTGGGCTTGAAGATGGCGGCTGGCTGCTCATCCGTTTTTCTGGCACAGAGCCCATTATTCGGGTCTACACCGAAACCACCCAAAAAGACAAAGTTCAAGCAATCCTCAAGGATGGTTTGAAGATCGCCGGATTGTAAACTTGGAATTCTTTGACACACACTGCCATCTGAATCATTCCTCTTTTGAGCAAGATCTGGATGCAGTTCTCGAAAATGCCCGTCTGGCTGGCGTCAGCAAGATCATCGTTCCCGCTTGGGATGCTGACTCCAGCCAGAAAGCTGTTGAAATGGCCGAGCGTTTTCCCCAGCTCTATGCGGCGGTAGGCATTCATCCGACCGAATGGCATCAAATTAAGGCTGGCGACCTGGAAATCATTGAATCTCTCAGCCGTCATCCCAAGGTGGTCGCAATTGGAGAGATCGGCCTGGATTATTATCATGAACCACTTGATAAAGACAAACAAAAAGATCTGCTGAACAAAATGCTCCACATTGCAGAGGAGCGCCGAAAGCCGGTCATTTTGCACAGCAGAGAATCTATGGCAGATATCTTGGTGTTAATAAAGGAATGGCTGGCCGGCTCGGCAATAATAAACAGAACCCTGGGCGCCTTTCACGCATTTGAGGGCAACCTGGAGCAGGCAAACGAATCCATAGCGCTAGGGTTTATGCTTGGGGTGGGTGGCCCGCTCACCTATAAAAATGCAGCGGTAAAAAAAGAGGTCTTTTCAACCGTAGTCGCAGAAGCAATTCTGCTTGAAACAGATGCTCCCTACCTCGCGCCAGTGCCACAGCGCGGAAAACGCAATGAGCCAGGCTTTCTAAAATGGGTCAGCCCCGTGCTGGCCGAACTGCGCGGAACGACCGAATCAGATTTATGCGAACAAATACTACAAAATAGTAATAAAATGTTTTTACAGGACAGGCCGAATTGATCTCATCATTCCAAATTCCCATGAATATTCAAGAAGACATCAACCTGGTTGAGAACTTAATGCTCGCGCAGGCAGACAATTATCATCAGGATTTGAAATCAGCCCTGAAGGTGCTGCTCTCATCAGGTGGCAAGCGCGTTCGCCCCATGATCATCCTCTTGATTGGAGATATGCTAAACGGGCAAAAAGACAAGTTGCTTAACCTGGCCACAGCCATTGAATTGCTGCATACGGCCACCCTGGTGCATGACGATCTGATCGATGGCGCCTTGTTGCGTCGCGGTATTCCCACCCTGAACTCCAAATGGTCCCCTGCTGCCACCGTGCTCACCGGAGACTTTTTGTTCTCGTGCTCTGCCGTTCTTGCCTCCAAAACCAATAATCTGGAAGTGATCGAACTTTTTTCCCGCACACTAACCGTCATCGTTAACGGAGAGATCAATCAGCTTTTCACCAGCCCATGCAATACCAGCCATGAAGATTACGAAAGTCGCATTTACGCCAAGACAGCTTCATTGTTTGAAACATCCGCAAAATCGGCCGCCATTTTAAGCAATGCTGATGAGCACAAGGTAGAACAGTTGCGAAAATTCGGTTATTCGCTGGGAATGGCTTTTCAGATCATTGATGACGTGCTCGATTACGTTGGGGACGAAAGCAAGGTTGGCAAACCAACCGGCGGCGACCTTCGCCAGGGACTGATCACTCTGCCAGTGCTTTACTACATTCAGGATCACACAGACGACCCAATGATCGCCCGCCTGCTCGAAGGCAAATGCATCACCGAGGATGAAGAAATCGCCCGGCTGGTAAAAGATATTGCTGCCAGCGAGGCGATCGCAAAATCACTTGCAGATGCCCACCAACTGGTGATGGCAGCCCAAGCCTGCCTGGGCGAATTTCCAGAGTGCGAAGAAAAACGCACTTTGTCTGCATTGACTGATTTTATTATTGAACGAAAAATGTAACTGCCCTTTAATAAAAAAAGAAGCCGTGCTTACGGCTCTTTCTTTATCAGTGCGCTGGGGGGGACTTGAACCCCCACGGCTTGCGCCACATGGCCCTCAACCATGCCTGTCTGCCAGTTCCAGCACCAGCGCAATTGCTTCGTTATTATAATCGGCAATCCGTGCCTGTCAAGCAATTCAATCGTGTTTCGCAGATATTATTTCAGTGAGGAAAAAATATGGCAATCGTTCTTGATGCAATGGGAAGTGACGAATACCCGGTTCCAGAGATTTTGGCAGCAGTGCAGCTAAAAAAACAATACAATGAATCTGTGATCCTGGTTGGCAAAAAGGATCTGATCGAAGAGAAAATTGCTGAATTGAACCTCAGTAATGAAGTATTTGACATCGTAGATGCTCCCGATATCGTTGAGATGAGCGATAAACCAGTGGATTCGGCCCGCAAAAAGCCCAATAATTCAATGGCCGTCGGCTTAAATTTGGTCAAAGACGGCAAAGCGGAAGCTTTTGTCACCGCCGGGAACACAGGCGGCGCATATTTCAACGCCGTGACCATTCTGCGCAGAGTTCAGGGCATCAGCCGGCCTGCATTGAGCAGCTTCATCCCCACCAAGACCGGGCGCTGTGTTTTTCTCGACACCGGCGCCAATGCCGACTGCCGGCCAGAATTTTTGGTTGAATTCGCCGTAATGGGGTCCGTCTATGCCAAAACCGTTTTAAAGATCGCTTCACCCAAAGTTGGCCTGTTAGCCAACGGCGAAGAGGCTGGCAAAGGCAATGAACTGATCAAAGGCACCTACCCATTGCTGAAAGAAAGCAAGCTCAATTTCTATGGCAACGTGGAGCCCAAAGAAGTTTACGCAGGTAAAATCGATGTGTTGGTCGCGGATGGGTTTTCTGGCAATGTCTTCTTGAAAACCAGTGAGGCCGTGGCTAAATTCATCACAGACCTGCTCAAAGACAGTATCTCCGCCTCTTTCCTTTCCAAAATCGGTTATTTGCTGGCCAAATCGGCCTTTCAGGTACTAAAAACGAAGATGGACCCTGCCGAGGTGGGAGCTGCCATGCTCCTGGGTGTGAATGGCCCTGTTTTCATCGGCCACGGACGTTCAGATGCGCGCGCGCTGGTTTCAGCAGTGTTGTTGGCCAGGCGCACGCTGGATGCCAAATTGCTCGATGCAATGCGCACAGAAATTCAAACTATTTTGCAATAAGGAAGGCTGCATGAAAGTCATCGCAAACGAAAAACTTATCAAACGCAACAGCAAGATCGGTCAGATAACCTCCATTGGCAGTCTGGTCATTTTGGCCATTGGCATGTATTTCTCTTTCAAAGACACTGAAGGGCAATACCTGGCCTGGACTTTTGCCTCGCTGATCGTGGGATTTATCATGTTTCAGGTGGGTAATTTTTTCATCAATCGCTGGGGAAAATCGCCCCGGCCAGATGAGATTATCACTCAGGCACTGAAAGGGCTGGACGATAAGTACACCCTTTATCACTTTGCCACCGATATTCCGCATTTACTGGTGGGGCCTGCCGGTGTGATCACTTTGCTGCCTTACGATCAAAACGGTATTCTTAAATATGATGAAAGCAGAAAACAGTGGAAACAGACCGGTGGGAACATCTTTTTGAAGATCTTCGGGCAAGAAGGGCTGGGCAAACCCATTAATGAAGCTAAATATTCGACAGAAGATGTAGAGCGCTATCTGCTCAAACTGGGTGTCGGCAAGGATCACTGCGATCCCCTGGCGGTATTACTGTTCACCAACGCCAAGGCCACGGTCGAGGGAGAAGGCTCACCGGTTCCTTACACCACCACCGAGAAAGTAAAAGACTTTATCCGCAAAAAAGCCAAAGAGGTCAATTTCGACTACGAGCCTGTAGCTGAATTGATCGGCTCAAAGATCAAACTAAAGTAAAGAGAAAAAAGAAACCAGATTTTAGTCTGGTTTCTTTTTTCTAGTAAAAGGTTTAGAGGCATTTTCGCGTGGCTTTTCTGATCGAGAAGGCTTCTCTTTGCCGCCAGAACGGTTAAAACTTCTGGTTTTTCTCGGTGCGGAGGCAGCCTCTTTCTTTCCTTCCTTGAGAGATTTCACTTCACTTTCTGTCAGCTCACGGTATTCGCCTGATTTTAAAGTGCCCAGTCTCAGAGTGCCAATGCGAATGCGCAAAATGCGTACCACAAATAGACCAAGCGTTTTAGCAGTCTCGCGGATCTGGCGTTTGTGGCCCTCTTTCATGACAATTCGTAGCCACACACCCTTGCCGAGCATGGTATCAATGCGAACCTCAGCCCCTGAAGTACGGTGCCCATCTTCCAACACAATACCACGCCTCCAGGCGTCCAATTGCTTGGCATCTGGACGAGAAGACAACAAGACTTTGTACTCCTTCTCATGCTCATAGCGCGGATGCGTAAGCCTGTTCACCAGATCGCCATCGTTGGAAAGGATCACCAGCCCTTCGCTCTCAAAATCGAGACGCCCGATGATGGAAAGCTCCTGCCCGCCGGGCACCATATCAAAAACCGTGCGGCGATCATCACCCAGTACTTTATCACACAAAACAAAACGCGGTTTGTTATAGGCGACATAACGAAAGGCCACAGCCTGCGGAATTTGCGTTCGATCCACTTCAATTTTGTCCGTGGCCTGATCTGCTTTTTGCCCCAGTTCAGCTTTTTTACCGTTCACCAATACACGCCCGGCCAAGATCAATTCTTCGCAGGAACGACGCGAACCATAACCCACACGAGCCAATATCTTTTGTATGCGTTCTTCCACTTTACTAATCCTTTAGAATATTGTTCTGAGGTTCGGTCGATTCCTCAACAGGAACTTCGAAGGGCGGCAGTTGATCCAGGGAGGCCAATCCAAAATGTTGTAAAAAGTCAGTGGTGGTGGCAAAAAGGATCGGGCGGCCTGGCCCATCAGCGCGGCCTACTTCCTGAATCAAGCCCTTACCCAGCAGATTTTTGATCACACCATCGCTGCTCACACCACGGATGGCATCAATGCCTGGTCTTGAAATCGGCTGCCGGTAAGCAATAATGGCCATCGTTTCAACTGAGGCACGGCTCAAGCGCGAAAGCGCCTCAAGGCCCAAGAAATTCTCCACATCGGCGGCGCAGGCTGCCGACGTAGTTAACTGAACTCGCCCGCCATGCCATTGCAAAGCGATGCCTCTGTTTATCTCATAATCAGCCTGTAGCTCGGTTAAAGTCTGCTCAACCTCTTTGACATCCACCTGCAGTGCTTCCGCCATCTGCGCAGACGTGACAGGGCCAGAAGCGACAAAGAGCAGCGCCTCGACCCTTACTCTGATATTTGTGTTCTCTAGTTGTTCAGTCTCGTTTTCAGTCATGCTATAATAGTCAAATTGAATTTAGTCTGTGAATTATAACCGATGAAGGGTCATCTCCCAAAAGATTTCAAAACAATGAAACGCATTCTTTTTTCTTTCTCGATTGTTTTGATTTTTTTTCTGGCAGGTTGTACAGCCGTTTCAACAAAAACTCCCAGCATATCCATTTCTGTCTCTCATGACGGGCAGACCGATCAGATCGAGTTGCCGCTAAACACCACTGTGCGCCAGACATTGGGTGAGCTATCGCTTTCGCTCGGCCCGCTGGATCGGGTAGAGCCCGGACTGGACACCGTTTTACAAAATGACGCCACTCTCAAGGTCACGCGGGTGAGTGAAAGCTACTCGGTCGAAGAAAAATCGCTACCCTTTGAAAGCCAAACCATCAAAAATGAATCCATGCCGGCCGGGCAACAAGTGCTGATCCAGGCTGGGGTAAATGGCGTGCAAAATATCACCTATCGGGTCTTGTCAGAAGATGGCGTGGAAGTTTCCAGAACTGTCAGCAAGATCGAGACGATTCAAACTGCCAAACCTGAGATCATCATGCTGGGCGTACAGTCCAGCTTCAAAGCAGTTGAGATCACCGGGCTCATCGCCTATATATCTTCTTCCAATGCCTGGGTAATGGAAGCCAACACCGGCAATCGTCGTGCGGTGATAAGTACGGGCGATCTGGATGGCAGGATATTTGCCATTTCACCCGATCGAAAATGGCTCCTTTTCAGCCGCTCAGCAGGCACAGATGAAAAACAAACCATCAATTCGCTGTGGATCGCCAGTTTGGAAGAGCCTAACCCAGAACCTATCTCGCTGGGGGTCAAAAACGTTGTCAACTACGCCGAATGGGTGCCCAACAAAACAAATATGGTCGCCTACTCCACCGTGGAATACAGAAGTACCGCGCCGGGCTGGCAGGCCAACAATGACCTGCAAGTGCTGCAATTTGGTGAAGACGGCTCTGTCATCAATTCCAAGACCGTGCTTGAAGCCAACTCAGGTGGTATTTATGGCTGGTGGGGAACCGACTTTCTGTGGTCACCCGACAACTCTGAGATCGCCTACGCCCGTCCCGACAGCGTTGGCCTGGTGGATTCCAAAGCCGGCACGCTTACCCCCTTGGTAGAGTTTTCACCCTATCAAACTTCAGGGGACTGGGCCTGGGTGCCCGGTATTGCCTGGGCGGATGGTCATTCTGTCTTATATACAGTACTGCCCGATTCAACTCAAAATAGTAATAGCTATTCTTTAAACGGGATACTGACCAGCCAATCTTTTCCGCTGGTGTTACAGGCGAATACCGGTCTTTTCGCCTATCCAAGCGTTGCCCCTGCCAATGACAATAAGTTGCAAATTGCCTATCTTTCTGCCATCTTGCCCGACCAAAGCGAAACAAGCGGTTATAATCTCTCTGTCATGGATCGAGATGGCTCAAATTCAAAGAAACTCTACCCAAATGAAGGGGGGAGCGGATTGGAGCCGCAAAAAGTTGTCTGGTCCCCTATCCAAAACAATGGTGCGCAGTTCATCGCGTTCATCGCCAACGGCAATTTGTTGCTGATCCACCCCGACACTGCGGCGATCAATCAGATCACCGGTGATGGCTCGATCAGCAAGATTGATTGGAAATAATTATTTAGGAGCATATATGCGTATTCTTGTGACAGGCGCAGCAGGTTTTTTGGGTTCACACCTTTGTGACCGACTTCTGGATGAAGGCCACCAGGTGGTCGGCATGGATAATTTCGTCACCGGCAGCCCGGAAAACATTGCCCATTTATCAGGGAATCCTCATTTTGAATTTTTTCGCCATGATGTATCCAATTACATCTTCGTTCCCGGAAAGCTCGATGCAGTGATGCATTTTGCTTCCCCTGCCAGCCCCAATCCGCAGTCCCCTTTTAGCTATCCCAACCTGCCCATCCAAACGATGAAAGCGGGCGCACTGGGCACCCACAACACACTGGGGGTCGCCAAAGCCAATAATGCACGCTTTTTGCTTGCCTCCACCAGCGAAATCTATGGTGACCCTGAAGTTCATCCCCAATCAGAGTCTTATTGGGGGCACGCGGACCCGGTTGGCTTTCGCTCGGTTTACGATGAAGCCAAGCGGTTTGCCGAGTCATTGACAATGGCCTATCATCGTTTTCATAAATTGGATACACGCATCGTTCGCATATTTAATACCTATGGGCCGCGCATGCGCCTGGATGATGGACGCGTGGTTCCCAACTTTATTTTGCAGGCTCTCAAGGGTGAACCCGTTACGGTTTATGGTGACGGATCCCAGACACGCAGTTTTTGCTACGTAGACGATCTGATCGAAGGCATCTATCGCCTGCTGCTTTCAGATGAACACTTCCCGGTGAACATTGGCAACCCAGCCGAGATCACCATTCTGCAGTTCGCCGAAGAGATCAACCGCACCATCGGCAACAAAGCAGGCATTCAATACGAGCCGACCAAACGACTCGGAGACGACCCACAGCGCCGCCAACCCGACATCAAACGCGCTACGGAACTCTTAGATTGGCAGCCCAAAGTCAATTTGCTCAACGGACTCGAAAAGACCATCGCCTACTTTAAGGCAAAGCTCTAGTTCTATGACGATCCTTAACAACTCGCTTGAAAGAAAAAGATTCATCCGTTTCGCCCTGGTGGGTATCAGCGGCGCCGTGGTTGACTTTGGCGTTTTTAACTTATTGGCTTCGCTACTGGGCGTCGTCCCAGCGGTCGCGCAAGCAATCTCCTTCACGCTGGCGGTGATCAACAACTTCATCTGGAACCGCCTATGGACCTATCCGGAAACACGTAAAAACTCAGCCGTGAAGCAGCTCATTCAATTTGCCCTGGTGAATGTGATCGGGCTGGGAATTCGCACTATTTTGTTCTCATTGATCGAGAAACATCTGATCGCCCTGGCAGCAAGGCTTGTTCCTAATTTCCTCACCCCAACCATTATCGGGCATAACCTCACCCTGGCTTTCGTGATTCTGGTCGTTATGTTGTGGAACTACTTTGCCAACCGTTACTGGACCTTCAAAGACGTGCCCAACGTTGAGGAAACCCCAAAATGAGGCTCAGTCACCGCGAAAGAATTGAAAACACCCTTTCAGGTGCCCCGGTTGACCGGCCTGCAGTGGCCTTATGGCGGCATTTTCCCGTTGACGATCAATACCCTGAGGTGTTGGCCAAATCTACGCTGCGCTTTCAAAGCAGCTTCGATTTCGATGTGGTCAAGATCTCTCCGTCTTCCTCTTTCTGCACCAACGATTGGGGAACGGTGGATCACTGGGAAGGCAATCCCGAAGGCAGTCGGAAATATGTCTATAACCCCATTCAAAACGCTGAAGATTGGCTGAGTCTCAAAAAACTATCCCCTAAAAACGGCTGGCTGGCCAAACAATTAACCTGCATCGAGATGGTGCGAAAAAACATTCCCACCGATACGCCGGTCATTCAGACCATCTTCTCGCCACTTTCACAGGCCAAGAACCTTGTCGGCAAAACGAAGCTGACCGCCCACCTGCGTCGCCACCCCGAAGCGGTCAAGGCAGCACTGCAAGTGATCACCGACAGCATTCTCGACTTTTTGGAAGAAGCGACAAAATTCAATATTGATGGCCTCTTCTTTGCTGAACAGTTTGCGCAGTACTCTCTGCTCAACGAAGCAGAGTTTCAAGAATTTGCCCTCTTCTATGACGAACAAATCCTCAAAGCATTTGATGACCGCTTTTGGCTGAAACTGGGGCACATTCACGGTGAAGAGATCATGTTTGAGGCCATGAGCAAACTGTCTTTTCAGGTGCTCAACTGGCACGACCGTGAAACCAGCCCCAATCTAGCTGAGGGGAAAAAGATTTTCAGCGGCGTTGTTTGTGGTGGTTTACGCCAATGGGAAACCCTGGCCTATGGAACGCCTGACCAAGTAAGTACAGAAGCTCTGGATGCCCTCGCCCAGACCAGCGGCACGCGCTTCATCCTTGGCACGGGGTGTGTGACCCCGGTAATTTCACCAGACGCCAATATTTATGCAGCCAGAGAGGCCGTAGAACGGTTTGCAAGCGCAAAATGAGCAGCCCACGAATTATTTCAGGAAGTGCGCGCGGAATTCGCTTACAGCCCGTCCCAGGGGACATCACCCGGCCAATTACGGATCGTGTCAAAGAGGCGGTGTTCAATATACTCTCCCCGGATATCGCCGGGGCCAATTTTCTCGACCTCTTTGGTGGTACCGGCAGTGTGGGCATTGAAGCGTTAAGCCGCGGTGCGGACTCTGCTACGTTTATCGACCTGCACTCGCAGGCGGTCAATGTGATCAAAGAGAACCTGCGCCTGACCCGACTGGACAAGAAAGCCTCCGTGCTGCAAATGGACGCTTTTCGCTTCCTCGCCGCCCCTGCCAATAAAAAGTTTGACTATATCTATATCGCTCCCCCGCAATATAAACAGATGTGGCTGACCGCATTGCACCTGGTGGATGATCACATGGATTGGTTGGTGGATGATGGCTGGGTGATCGTACAGATCCACCCGGTTGAATTTGAAGAAGTATCTTTGCAACACCTGGTCGAAATTGACCGCCGCAAGTATGGGTCAACCCTTGTGCTGTTTTACGAACCCAAAGAAATCGCCGATCCAGTTAGCTGAAATCGGCGACCAATTTTCCATCAGCATCGTAACCATAATGAGCAAAGAAAAGTGTTGTGGGCTGCTGTCTGATTTTACCAACCAATAGTGGAATATCCTCCACCAGCGACAACGAGGGAAAATCTGCCGTAGAAACCCATTCAAGCTGGCCTTCTTCAGAATGTGTCAGGGTGCCCGAAACGTTTTTGCCACTGAACACAAACATTAAAATACCCTGCTGCTCATCCACATCGATCATCACCGTGCCGCAAAGATGCAGATCGGTGCAAGAGAGGCCGCTTTCTTCTTTCAATTCGCGCCGCGCGGCTGAGAGAACGTCTTCGCCGCGCTCGATATGCCCACCCAGCCCATTGTATTTGCCGGCCCAGATCTTTTTTGTGCTTGCCCCCTTTTGCATCAGGAGTCGATTTTCGTTGAAGATCAAGATGAGCGTTCTGGGAACTACCGTGTAGCGGTTCTGCAAGATCACCTGTGGATTATTTGCCATGCCACCTCAATGAAAAGAATCTGGATAAGGGAACCCTTATCCAGATTTGAATTTCTAGCTCAAGAACATGGGGATGCCCATGAAATCACGAATCTTCGGGCGATATTTTTCAATATCATAGAAGCTGGGCACATCCACACGCTTCTGTCCGGCAAGTACCATGTTAATGGGCACAGTCGTGTATTTGCCACCGTGCAAAGCAACCAACTTGCCCGTTTCGTTACGATTGATCAACTGAACGGCCAAATTACCGTAAGACATGGCCACCATGCGATCCAATGAATCGGGAGCGCCAGAACGCATCAAGTAACCCAACTGCTGGTACATGATGTCCTGCCCGGTCAAACGCTTGATCTCAGAGGCAGTGACTTCACCTACGCCACCCAGTTTACGATGGCCAAAGGCATCGGCCTCGCCGGTCTCAACGATGTCACCGCCTTCGATGACAGCTCCCTCACTGATGGTCATCATGCAGTAATTGGAGGGATTGTTGCGCTTGTCTTCGAGCAAAAATTCGGCCAGTTTTTCCATATTGAAGGGCACCTCAGAGATGATGGCGCGATCCACATAAGAAAGATAAGCGGAGATAAGGCTGGTTTCGCCCGAATTGCGGCCAAAGAGTTCCACAATGCCAATACGTTCATGGGAACCCACAGAGGTGCGCATGTTGGTGATGAAATCAACGCTGCGGGTGACCGCAGTCGAAAAACCGATGCAGTAATCCGTGCCGAATACGTCATTATCCATCGTCTTCGGAATGGCCACCACCGGGAAGCCCTCTTTGCTCAGGCGCACAGAAAAGCTCAGGGTATCATCGCCGCCAATGGTGACGAGGGTGTCGATGCCCAGGTGCTCAAGCACTTTGAGGACATAATCGGTGTAGTCCATGGTGCCTTCCTTGTCGATGGACTTGCCGTAAGACGAATTCTTGAGAAAATCAGGGATATTGCCGGCTTTTACCTTCTGGGGATTGGTACGGGAGGTATGCAAAAAGGTGCCACCGCTGCGATCGATCTTGCGCACGTCCTCTCTCTCAAGAGGGCGAATGTAATAATCGTGTGTGGATGGTTCATCCAGATTGTATTGGAGCAGCCCACCCCAACCGCGACGAATGCCTACCATTTTGTAGCCTGATTCGAAAGCGCTCATCGCGACCGCTTTCATTGCCGGATTCAGCCCCGGTACATCACCACCGCCTGTTAGAATTCCAATCGTTTTTGTCATGTTGAGCTCCTGGATGAGGAATAAATTAGGACGAAAATTAATTTTTAACCGGCACGTCCGAGACCGGAATTTGAATCACCACTTCAGTGCCTTTGTCGAGAGAAGAGCGAATGCTCATAATGCCGTTGAGCATCTCAGTGTGTTCCTGCAGCAGCTTTAAGCCCAGGCCACCCGAATCTTTCATTTCGCCAGTGTCAAAGCCCTTGCCATTGTCTTTAATGATCACCTTGACGGAACTCGGCTCTAAAGCCAATGCGACTTCCACTTTTACCTTGCTGGCATTATCCATATTGTGCTTGACGGCGTTACCCACCAGCTCTTGAATAGCGCGGAAGACAAAGACGTCAATATAGGGTTCCAGTTTTTGATCGCCGCCCGAAATGGTTTCGATGATCTCAATTCCGGTCTGTTCGCGCAAGTTGGAAAGGTACCGCTTGGTGGTGGGAACCAGACCTAGGTCATCCAGCATCATTGGGCGCAGGTCATTGATGTAAGAACGCACTTTTTGGAAGGTGTTCATGGCCGATGTTTTGAGCTTCTCGAGCTCTTCTTTGGCTTTATTGCTGTCAATATCGAACATACGGCTGGTGATCTCTGTTTGCACGATGAAGTTGGATAGTGCCTGCGCCGGCCCATCATGCATTTGGCGAGAAAGGCGCTGGCGTTCTGATTCTTGTGCATCGATCAGCATTTTGAGCGTTTCAGCGCCGCTGGGCCGCTCCCCTTCACCGGCCTTGAGCAGCTTGCCGCCACCCACATATTGCTTAACCGTTTCCAGATAATTTTTGTACTTGATCAAACCATCGTGCTGTTCCTGCAAACGGTCCAACTGAGCCTTCATCACCAATAAACGCTGCTGGGCATCCATGGCATCGGTGAAAACATCCCGGATGTCTTTTCGAGAGATCTGCTCCCCATTGGTTTGCACCTGTTGCAATTGAGCTGTTACCGTGGCCTTTTTCTGGGTCAAGCGGTTAAGCTCAAACTGACTCTGCTCAATGGTGGTAGTAATCTCTTTAATGTTACGGTTGGTCTGCTCAAGTTCATCCTGCAGATTATCGATGAAGTCGTCTGAATTGTTTTCCTGCAAGAAAGGTTGATTATCCATTTACAACTCCTGGTAAAACACCAGAATAATATCCATACTAATCAAAAAGTATAGCATAGAATTAATTGACAATAAATAGACTATTTCAACTTTACGACCACTGTCTCGGCGTTGGTTGAATTCGATGTGTAAACAAAGCTCTTGACAATGCTGCCCCAGGCGTCGGTTTGCGCGTACCAATCATGCAAACCGACGAAATAAGCGGCCTCTTTCGATTTCATAAAGGAATAGATCTGGGCTTCATCCCGGATAAACGGAATCACTTCCGGGTTCGCCAACCCTGCCAGGTCGATCACGCTACGGCCAGAAAAATAACCCATCGCGCCGATGTCATGTACGGCGATTACATCACTGCTTTGGGTATTGTCATGAATCCACTGCGCCGGTTCCACCATCAAGGCATTCACCACGCCGACATCTTCCTTATAGCCCTGTAATCCAATTGCATAGAAAATGGCGGTCACCAATATCAGGGCGGCAAACACGGCGAATTCAACCATCTTCGTCAAACGTGACAATTTGATCAACTTCAAAAGCTGCATACTGCCCATGAAGCCGATAAACAAGAAAAGCGGAATCACGGGGATCATGTAGCGCCCGTGCTGGTAGGTGACAGGCAGGCGAATTGCGTAAAGAATGCCAAAGCCCAGTATCCAGAGAACAAAAGAAAGGATCTTCCAATCCCTGGAACGGATGCCCTCATAAATCTTGTATACAAACCCCGGCACCAAAAAGATGCCCGCTCCAACGATGAGCACCATAAATTCATCACCAATGCGCTGCAAGAGAGGCGTATTCCAAAGCTCGCTGTATTCCGTCTGCTTGGCATAAAAAGTATTGGGGAACAGATGGCCTGTGGTAGTACTGTTCAACCACAAATAGCCGAGCGCCAGCAACACAAACAGCAAAAATGGCAACACCAATTCTTTGATGCGAATTTTCTTTTGCAGAAGGCCCAGAAAAACAATCAGCAGCATTGGGCCAAGCAGGGTCAGGCCATCGGGGCGCAGCCAAATCAAAGCCCCGCTGATGCCCCAAACGAGCCACCACCTGGGCTTTTCCTGCAACAACAGGTAGAAAAGAGCCACGATTCCGAAGCTGTAAAAAATGGTCTCCATGCCCGAGACGGCCGCCCAATCAAGATGCCACTCTAACGCAAAGATGGCCAAAAAGAGCACAATTTCCTTTTTGCCGATAATTGGGCTCTTCGACAATTGCCAGCCCAATAAAACAGCCATCGCTGCAAAACTAATGATCGATACTGCAATTGTCCAATACCAGGCAAATTGCTCTGAAAAAATATACCCAACCGAGAGGATCAGTGTCCATAAAGGTGAAGTTGACCCACCTGAAACTGTGCCCGGAACGAAAGACCACGTGCCGCTCTGGATCAAATTACGCGCATAGGTTTGGTGAATCCAGGCATCGTCAAGCGGGAATCCAAACGCCATGCCTTTTAACCCACTCTGAACAAAAGCGAATGAAACAAGTGCAACCAATAGCCCAAATAAAGCCCAGCCCCCCACCCCAAACGATTCTTTCTTCACTTCTTCTTTTTTTGTTTTGCTTCCTTTAGTGGATTTTTTCATAGATCACACTCTCTCCAACGCTTCCTAAATATGTGAACCCTTGCTGATCGCGGGGTTGAGCGAAAAGGTCATCCAATGCAGCCAAATGATCTGGCCCTACCACAAGGTACTCCACATCCAATTTCGTCATTAGTCCCTGCAGGGTTTCAAGATCGCAATTCGCCTGCTGAATGGCAACTCGCCCTGTAGCGACATAGAAACCTGGCGAGTCGTTGATCACTACCTTACCGGCAGGGTCCTTTATTTCACTGTTAAGAAAATCATCTACGCGCTGATATTGAGCCGCCGCTGCATCCCAGCCCGAAGAAAAGCCGGGAATACCAACCCCTTTGAGATAGAAATTAAGAGAGGTGATCACGGCAAACACGATCCAGAGCGTGGTACCCAAAAGCGGGATGGATTTTTTCACCTGCCACTTGCGTTTTGCGGCAATCCACCAAATCGAGCGCTCAAAGCCCAGCGCGGAGACAGCCCAAAACAGAATTTGAAACGCCGAAGCTGAGTGGAAAAATCCGCCCCTTGCACCGGCGAAAGGAAACACAAAACTCATCACGATCAACTGAAGCAACAGCATCCACAGGGCGAATTGAATGAGCTTTTCTTTGCGCAACTGCCATAGACCCGCCAGCAGAAAAGGAAAGAGAACAATGCCCCCCACGATGCCCACAAGCGACTGCAAGTTTGTAAAGAGCGCATCCCATCTGACCGAGAGCATGGCTTTCGCCCCCGACGAAAACAGACGCTGCCAGGTTAGTTGTGAAGCCGGATAAATGAACAAGTCGTTGTAGTTCGTCATGCGCAGGGTAAGGCTGGAGCCAGGCGGGAATATCCAACCATACACGGACAGGTTACGCAGAAACCAGCCGGACATGATGAGCAGATACCCTGCCACGACGAGCAGCCCTTGCAAGAGCAACCCCGTCAGTTTTTGATGGACACGCTGATGAGCCACCAGGGCAAACAATAAGGCACCCAACAGCCAGAGAACCCCATCGGCACGGCTCAGATGCATCAGCCCGGCCAAAATTCCCAGCAAGACCCAAAGCCAGCCATTCTTTTCAGTTGGCCGCCGCAGGATCTTGTAAGCGCCCACAAAGAACAATGCCCCCAAAAGCATGAAGGGCACAAAAGTCTCGGTGATGGTCAAATAGGGCAAGTAATACCCTGCGACCAGTCCGAGACCCGCCGAGAGCCATTGAACCACCTTGTTTTCGGTCAATTGCTCTGTAAACAAAAAAACAAGCAGCGGAATAAAAGCAGCCAAAAGTATAAACAGTGTTCTGGCCACCTGAAAAGAGTTGATTCCGCTCAGCGCCACAGGAAGTGCGGCCAGTATCCCCGCCAGCGGCATCCAGTAAGAAAAAACAGGCTCCGAAGTTACCGCGGGTAAATTCAGGTAATTCCACAAAAACGGTTCTGCCCACTGCCCCCTGGCCAGCAGTTGCCCGGTGGCAAAGTAATAAGAAGCATCCATATACCCCGGTGTTTTTTGAAGCAAACTGACCGCGATATAGAACGCCAGGCTAAATAAAAAGAGAAAAAGGTACTTTCTTCTCTTCATAGCGAAGAAGTATCGACGTGCTCCAGTGAATTAATCCGATTGCTCTTCACCACCCACCAGCGCACCCAGTAAAGCAAGGTCAGGCTGACAAACGGCATGGGCAGATACATATAAGAACTTTGAATCAATTCATAACCACGATGTGCGGTAATTAGAAAGAGCACCCAAAGCCCAACGAGCAGCCCCAATAGCAATACGCCGATAAACACCCTTGACCCTTGTTTCCAGCGCGAATCGATCATGGCCAGACAGAAAAACAGGCCAGGATAAAGCAAAATAAAGTTTCCTGGGTCAGTTGCAATGCCGATCCACTGACCGATCGCCAGGGTGAGGAAGGCCATCCACAAGAAACGCTTGGTCTCAGCATAGCGCCCGATCCACCATTCCACCAATAAGATGGTACTCAACACGCCGGTAATCACGTAAGACAATCGCTGGCCAACCGCCCCAAAAGAGGCCACCACAGCCGCCCCCAGAGTGAGCGGTGGCTTGTAAAGCGGATATCGCAATACTTCACGGAAATTCTGCGTGAACCAGTCTGGGATCAGCACAGTGGCAAAACCCACCAACAGGAACATGCTGCCCAGAAAATAGGCGATGAGCTTGCCGCGTTTGTTGACAAGCGCCCAAAACAGCACAAAAACGATCAGCAAAATGACGTTCTGTGGCTTGATGGTGGAAAGTGCCAGCAAAATGCCGGCGGCCTCATCTTTGCCATCGCGAATGCAAAGGAGCGCGATCAGGACAAACAAAGTGATGAGAATGATGGCATTGCCATTGATAAGAGGACGGGCGCCATGATAGGAGAGAAGGGCAAACAACAGAAAGCCAGCCAACCAAAGCGGACGAACCTTCCAAAATGTTAAGCGCAGGCTTAAGACCACGATCAAGATCAAACTGATCTCCAAAACGCTCATCCAAAGAGCGCGGGCCAGCGTGTAATCTTTGAAAAAAGCAAAGGGCATGAACAGAAAGATCGAGTAAAGCGGATAAGCCACCCGCATCTCATTCTCTCCCAGCCGGGCAGCCCGACCGTAGATCATGGTTTGAATCTTGAGCGCAGTCTCATCCGAATAAGGGCTGGTGCCCTCCGTGATGAAGTTTCGCGTGCCCATCCAATGCACCAAAAAATCATTGCCGCCTGGATTGGCCGCAGAAAATTGATAATTTGCCAGCGTCAGCAATGCAAAAAACAACAATACGAACAAAACAACATAGAGCCAGCGATTTTTTTGAAAAGATTTCAGCAATTGAGCACTCCTGTTGAATGAAACACTCAACTATTATAACTAATTCTGTTCAGCTACCTGAACAAAAGACAGACTCTGCCAGAATTAAACTATCATCACCCCGTATATTCAAGAGACTACCTTTGGCGCATCGATTCGTTTTTTAAAAATATCAACAACGAATAAAACAAATCCAAATTTTAAATAGAAATATTATTCTATTTTTATTATACGCCGGCCGTCAAGCAATTATCTAGCTAGCAAGCAAAAGCCTTTGAAATCAAATCAATGTCTTCAAATTGTATAGAGGACATTGATAAAGAACATCCCCGCTGCATGCAGCGGGGATGTAACTGTTAATCGAGTTTTTTGTGATAAATGCGGTGGTTCTTGTAAGGCTGACCGCCCAGATTGATGAGATCTTTGCGCATCTGCACAGCGGTTTCGGCCACCTGTGTAAATTCGGCATGGTCAAAGCCGAATTCGCGGATCGTCTTTTCCATTTCATCATAGAGCAGCGCGTTGCCGCCGCGGCCGTGATATTCGGGGAGAACACCCGCCCCATTGACCGAGACCCACTTGGTTTTCTTTAATTCACGCAGCATATCAAGCATGCCCAGCGGGTTGATCTTGCCGCCGTGGCGCTGCAAGGCTTCGGTGATATCTGGGAAAGCCAGCAGAAAGCCCACGATCTTGCCTTCGTGCTCAATCAGCTTGATCAGCTTTGGATCTGCCACGACCAGCAGGTTATCGAGCAGCAGCTGCACTTCACCTTTGGTGAGCGGATAGTATTCCCAGTTATTGACAAACGTGTCGTTGTAAGCCAAGCCAAGATCCCAGGCACGTTTCATGAGTTCGCGTTTATTTTTGAATTTCAACACTTTGAAGGTACCGCGTTTTTGCACGATCTGAGAGATCTCTTTTGCTTTTTCAGGAATCTTGAAATTCTCGCTGGCCATATAGCAGGAGACAAAATCCACTTCCTTTGCATAGCCGGCGCCCTCCAACAGGGTTGGATAATAGGGGAAGTTGTAATTCATCATCGTCATCATCTGATGATGCTCAAAGCCTTCAACGAGGATGCCGTAACCGTCAAAAGCCGAAAACCCTTTGGGGCCAACGATCTCGTTCAAGCCTCGGCTCTGGGCCCATTCGGCTGCCCTGTCAAAGAGTGCAGCAGCCACTGCTTGCTCATCTACGCAGTCAAACAGGTAGAATTGAGCCTTTTTAACCTTGTGATATTCATTGAAGGGGCGATTTTCCATCACTGCGATGCGTCCAAGCATCTTGCCGGCGTCATCTTTGGCAACAAAGAAATCAGCGGTGGAATGCTCGTAAAACGGGTGCTTCTTGCGATTCAGCATCAATTTGATGTCCGTGAAAAACGGCGGACAATACTGGGGCACCCCCTTATAGAGATCGTACTGGAACTGCACAAAGTCACTCACTTGCTTCGCACTGCTGGTGTCTACCTGTTCAATCCTGATCATAAATTAATCCTTTCGTGGTGCGAAATGAATATAAAAGGTGGAACAAAGAACTATTTTGAAACAAAATCAAGCAAAAAATGATTAAATTCGGCCACATGGTCCACGCTCACGGCGTGACCACCGCCATGAATAATTATATGCTCACAACCGGGAATTCCCCTGGCCAATCTGGTCTGATTTTTCAAGGTCACAGTGGTGTCTGCTGCGCCGCTGATCACCAGTACCGGGATGTGACATTTTCGCATCCAGGCGCGGCCATTGAACAACCCCAGTGAAACCATGCACTGGCGGTACACCTTTGGGTTGGCAGTGGCAATCTGCTGCATGAGGTAATCGTGCAAAAACTTCTGATCTTGTCCTGGGAATAAACGATCCGCCACCGTTTTCGCCTGCTTTTGAATGTTGCCAACTGAAACCTGCGCCAGGCGTCTCAAAAGATAAGGCAGGTTTTTGCCAGGGGCTGGGCGCAAACGGGAAAAGGTGCTGACCAGTACCATTTTCTTCACCTTGTCCGGGCGTAAATGGTAAATGGTCTGAGCAAGTGTGCCGCCCATGGAAAGCCCCACCAAAACAAAAGGAGATGGCAATTGATCCACCAACTCACGAATGACAATACGGCTGGCTTTGCGTACCGTCCAGGGGTAACCGGCAAACGATGATTTTCCGAACCCGGGTACATCAATTGAGATCGGCCGGTAGCCAGCCTCAATCAAAGGCGGAACCTGAAATTCCCAGGAGGTGGAATCCGAGCCAAGGCCGTGGATCAAGAGGATAATGTTTTTATTTTGTGGGGCGGGGTCATCAACATAAAGTTTGGGCATAGGGTCACTTTTATCGATATGATTGACACATTATCGGATAAACTTTATCATTCACTTGAGTACCTTATCCGATTTTACACGACAATTGAGCGGAGGATACGATGGAAAAGTTTATTATTGATGGGGGCGTTCCCCTTTCGGGAACAATGGTGCCTTCAGGTAATAAAAACGCGGCGCTTCCTCTTCTGGCAGCCTGTTTACTGACCGACGAACCGGTCATTCTTCACAATGTGCCCGACATTCAAGACGTGCAGAACATGCGCAAACTCATCATGAGTTTGGGCGTGGACGCTGTTGAACTGGAACCCAATACCTGGAAGATCCAAGCCAAGACCATTCGCCCCACCGATCTTGACCCCGATCTGTGCCGCAGAATACGCGCCTCTATTTTGCTGGCCGGGCCAATGGTCGCACGGGCCGGTGAGCTGGTTTTACCGCCTCCCGGCGGTGATGTGATCGGGCGCAGGCGCGTGGATACCCACATGCTGGCCCTGAAAAAGCTGGGCGCCGATATTCAATATGACAGGGCTTTTCAATTCAAAGCCAATGGGTTGAAAGGCGCCGATATTTTGCTGGATGAAGCCAGCGTTACCGCCACCGAAAACGCCATCATGGCCTGCGTGCTGGCCCAAGGGGAATCTGTCATCCGTAACGCGGCCTCTGAGCCCCATATTCAGGAACTGTGCCAATTTCTCAATCTGCTTGGCGCCAAGATCCGTCATATTGGCTCCAATACCCTCAAGATCGAAGGGGTGGACAAATTGCACGGCGGAGAGTTCACCATCGGACCGGATTATCTGGAAGTGGTCAGTTTCATTGGCGCAGCCGTAGTGACCAAAGGCTCCATCACCATCAAAGACGCCGGGGTTCAATACCTCGACATGGTGCGGCTGGTGTTGGGCAGATTGGGCGTACGCTGGGAAGTGCAAGGTAACGACATTTTCGTGCCATCTGATCAGGAGCTCACGGTCGAGATGGATCTGGGCGGCGCCATTCCCACCATCAACGTCAATACCTGGCCGGCCTTTCCCACCGACTTAATGAGCATTGCCATTGTGCTGGCGACCCAATCGAAGGGCACGGTGCTCTTCCATGACTGGATGTACCCTTCACGCATGTACTTCACCGACAAACTGGTGGGGATGGGCGCACAGATCGTACTTTGCGATCCGCATCGCTGTATCGTGCAAGGTCCTACCAACCTGATCAACGAAAAAATGGAAAGCCCCGATATTCGCGCCGGTATGTCACTGGTGCTGGCATCACTTTCTGCCCCGGGCCGCTCAGTCATCCGCAATGTCGGACAGATCGATCGCGGCTATGAACGGGTGGATGAAAAACTACGCGCGCTTGGTGCAAAAATCGAACGCATGAAAGAAGATTAAGCGAATACACAATACGACACGCCAAAATTATTTGGCGTGTCGTTTTCATCCAGAGTAGAGTTTTTAAACACTCCATAAGGCCGGGAAAAATGGAAGCAAAACAAAATTTGCAAAAAAAGAGGCTGTCCTCAAGCACCAATCTGGTTTATCTATTCTTGCTGATTGCTCTATTGTTCGGTGGGTATATCCGTCTTGCACCTGTTCTTTCAGTAAATTTTCCACTTAATGACGGCGGCATGTTCTATGTGATGATTCAGGATCTGCTCGCCAACCACTTTCACCTGCCGCTCTTTACAACCTACAACCACCTGAACATCCCCTACGCTTACCCGCCTTTAGGATTCTATTTGGCGGCAGGTCTCAATTACTTTTTTAAGATCAACCTGCTGGATGTGCTTCGCATTGTCCCAGCCATATTCGCCACTTTGTCTATATTCGCCTTTTTCTTGCTTGCGAATAAACTCACCCGCAATAAATTTCAACTGATTCTAGCATTATTAATTTTTGCTTTCATGCCCGCCAGTTTTGACTGGATCATCATGGGCGGCGGTATTAGCAGAGCAATGGCGTTCTTTTTTTCACTCCTTGACCTATATTTCATTTATCTGCTATTTACGACTCAAAAACCCATGAATACCCTTTGGGTTGCTCTATTTTCTTCTCTGGTAATCCTCTCACACCCAGAGTCTGCCATCCATACTGCCGCCGGCGCTCTGGTGTTCTTTTTATTTCTCGGCCGTAGTAAAAAGAACTTTCTCCGTTCACTATTTGTAGTCGGTTTGATCCTCATTTTCACCAGCCCCTGGTGGTTACATGTGGTAAAGAACTTTGGTCTCTCACCTGTCTTTTCAGCCGCAAAAACAGGTCTTTATTCATTAAATCAAATTCCCCGGCTGTTCCACTTTGATTTCACAGCAGAGTATGGGGTAAAAATCAGCGGCGCACTCAGCTTGATCGGGCTTTTTTGGTATATCCAAAAGAAAAAATATTTCATTCCGGTTTGGGTTGTTTTCAATTTCCTAATAGAACCACGTAGTGCCACTCTGTATTTGACTGCCAGTATGGCACTTTTAGCCTCTTTCGCGTTGCAAAATATCTTTGTGGCGTTTATAGGTAATCAGACATCCGTAGATGCAGACGAAAACGATGATCCAAACAAATACCTAAATGGATTGGTTGTCGGAGCCCTATTTATTATCTTATGTACCCAGTGGATTTACTCCTCTTTTTCTACTTCACAAACTGTGAAAGAAAACACTTTGCTTTCTCAGGAAGATCGTACCGCATTTGCCTGGATTAAGGAGAACACCCCACCCCAAAGTAGTTTTTTGATATTAAGTAATAAATCTCCTTTGATCGATCAAATATCTGAATGGTTTCCAGCTTTATCAGAGCGAAATAGCGTTGCTACCATTCAGGGATATGAATGGCTTTCAGCTTACGATTTTAACGCGATACGTTATGAATCCTCAAACGCCCAAAAATGCTTTTCTGGAGATTTCGCTTGCATTACAACCTGGCTAGATAAAAACCAAAAACAGATCGATTACATTTATGTGCACAACCCAGCTTTCAGCGACAGCAGCGATGGTTCAGCCAAATACCAATATTCGACGCTGAAGTTTTATTATGACAAAAATTCCCTGACTGAAATTTACAATCAGGGAAGCATTGTGATCTATCAATTAGGAAAATAAATAATCAGGCTGGCACGCCTACCTCGATATAGCCATCCACGACACGCACTGGGAAATTCTCAATATCTTCTACGGCCGGGAAACGAGTCGCTTTGCCGGTGCGGATGTCAAAGCGGGCGCCGTGGCGCGGGCAAATGATCTCAAAGCCCTCGATCTTGCCGTCACCGATCGGGCCGCCATCATGGCTGCATTCATCACTGGTGGCGAAATATTCCCCGTTCAGGGCAAAGATCACAATTTGCTTTGAACCAATCTCCACAAAAAGTCGTTCGCCATCGGGCAGTTCTTCTTTTGCCGTGATCTTGAAAAATTCGAAATTACCATTTTCTGCTTCGCTCATGTACCCCTCCCATTATTCTACGAGATCGTCGCTCGACTCACCCAGCCCATAAACCCCTGCTTTTAAGATTTTAAGCGGCAAGAGCGCACATTTCAAGCGCACCGGGCCAAGTTCAATGCCCAGCAGTTCGAGAACGTCATCTTTGTTTAACTGCTTTACTTCTTCAACGGACTTTCCGATGATGGATTCAAGCAGCAAATCCGCCGAAGCCTGCGAAATGGCACAGCCGTGCCCATCAAAAGCGGCCTCTTTGACGATACCGTTTTCGTCTACACGCAAGTCAATGCGAATATGGTCGCCACAAAGTGGATTCTCATCTTCAAAGGTGATATCGTTTGGGTCCAAGCTGCCCCGATAAGAAGGGTTTTTATAATGTTCAACAATTACTTCACGATACAGATCATCCATTTTTATCTCGATTACGCAAAAACTTTCTTTACCTTGTCAATGCCAACGATCAGTTTGTCAATCTCGGCGGGTGTGGTGTAAAGGTAAAAGCTGGCACGGGTAGTAGCCTGCAATTTATATCTATCATGCAAAGGCATGGCACAGTGATGACCTGCGCGGACGGCAACGCCCTCGCTGTCCAAAATTTGTGCTACATCGTGAGGGTGAATTCCGTCCATCACGAAAGAAACCACACCGCCCCGTTTGGTTTCATCCGGGCCGATCATGGTCAGACCGGAAACTTCGCTCAAACGCTCCATCGCGTAGGCGGTGATCTCTTTTTCGTGCTCCAGAATGGCTTCCATGCCAACCATGGTCAAATAATCTACGGCCGCGCCAAAACCGATGCCTTCAGCAATGGCCGGAGTGCCGGCTTCAAACTTATGAGGAATCTCGTTGGCAGTGAAAGAACGCAAATAAACGCGCTTGATCATGTCACCACCGCCCAAAAAAGGCGGCATGGCCTGCAAAAGTGAAGCACGAGCCCACAGCGCGCCAATACCGGTCGGACCCGCCATCTTGTGTGCAGAAAAGGCGTAAAAATCCACGCCGAGATCCGCTACAGAAACGGGCAAATGCGGCACCGATTGGGCCCCATCCACCAATACAAGCGCCCCGGCTTGGTGGGCCAGAGCGGTCATTTCTTTGACCGGATTAATGGTGCCCAATACGTTGGAAACATGAGTGAAAGACACCAGCTTGGGGTGCTGCTCCAATAGTGTTTTATAAACTTCTTGATCGAGTTCGCCCTCTTCGGTGACCGGAATAAATTCCAGGCGCAGGTTCCTTTCAGCGGCAAGAATCTGCCAAGGCACAAGATTGGAATGGTGCTCCATTTCGGTAAGGATTACCAGATCGCCTTCGCGAAGATTGGATCTTCCCCAGGTCAATGCCACAAGATTGATCGACTCAGTGGTATTGCGGGTGAAAACCACTTCGTTACCGGCAGGTGCACCAATAAACTTGGCAATCTTTAGACGGGCCGTCTCATATTCGGCAGTGGCCTCTTCGGCCAGGGTGTGCACCCCGCGGTGGATATTGGCGTTGGTCATGCGATAATATCGATCCATTGCCTCGATCACGCTGGCCGGCTTTTGCGAGGTAGCCGCTGAATCGAGATAAACCAGCTTTGTGCCCGGTTTCGTTTCACGCTCTAAAATTGGAAAATCGGATCGAACTTTATCGATATTAAAAAGCTTCGTTGTTAAATTCATTTAAGCCTTTAAAGTTCACCTATCTTCGAGACATCCGGTTTCGATGTCTTTTTCTGCGGCTCGCGGATGTGGGGGGAATTTTGCGGGTACCAGAGAATATGATCCGGCACCATCCATCCATCGGTCAAGTAAACATTCGTGCGAAACTGCACGGCAACCATCTTGGGGTCAACCTGCACTACGATGCCTTTCAGCCATCCACGCACGCGTTCGCCACCTTTTTCGTGGTCGCAATACACTTCGGCAATATCGCCTACTTCAAACGAGAACTCATGCTCAGGGGGACGCATAAATGGAACTTGTGCCATAGTTTTTTCTCCGTAAAATTTAATCCATAAATTTTAGCATATTTCTCACAAGTTCACGGCTTCTGAGTGATAGTTTTTCATTTTCTCCACAATTGCACTTTGGAAGCGTTTCTTAACCCCTTCAAAGGGGATGCGCTGCATGATAGGGTCAAAGAACCCTTCCACGATCAAACGCTCGGCGTCAGAGCGAGGCATACCACGGCTCTCAAGATAGAAAATCTCTTCTGGATCGATCTTGCCCACGGTAGCACCGTGCGTGCAGCGCACATCATCGGTCAGAATCTCCAGTCCGGGCAGAGAATCGGCACGGGCGCGGCGATCGAGCACCAGATTGCGATTGGCCTGATAGCCATCTGTTTTGCTGGCGTTGCCTGCCACGTAGATCATGCCCTGCCAAACCGAGTGACTTTCGCCTACCAAAGCGCCCTTGAACAACAGGTCGCTGGTAGTGTGCGGCGCCAGATGGTTTTGCTGGGTAGCATGATCAAGATGTTGGTCGTTATCGGTAAAATAAAAGCCCGACATCTTGCCTGTGCTGCCTTCGCCTTGCAAAGTGAGATCAGAGAAATTCTTGGTCAGGTGACTGCCCAATGCGCCAAAAATCCATTCCACATTGCCGTCGCGCTCTACTTTGACGCGCTCATGGGTGAAGTTCCAGATATTGTCGCCCCAGGATTGCAATTCAACAAAGCGTAAAGCGGCGCCTTCACCCACATAGATCTCCATCAAGCCGGAATGCATTGACTGGCCGCCTTCGCCATCAGGTGAAGCGGATTCGTGCACGTAGGTCACTTCAGCGCCTGGTTCCAGATAAACCAGAATGTGCGAAAAACTGGCGATATCAGAGCCTGAAGCCCAGAGAAGGCTATGCAGTGGGGCTTCCACTTTTACATTTTTGGGCACGTAGAGCAGCACGCCCGATTGTGACATCGCGGCTGCCAGTGCAGCAAATTTGTCTTCAGCAGGTTTAACCAATTGGCCGGCCAACTCTTCGAGCAAGGCGCTGTGCTTTGCCCAGGCGGACTTAAAATCCGTGAAGATCACCCCTTTTTGAGCCAGACCGCCTTCGAGAGAGCTTTTGACGCTCTCCGGTGTGAGGATCAGCTCACCACCATGCTCGGCATCTGTGACCGGGAGCAGCAGTGCTTCTGGGATAGCGGCTACTTTATCGCTTTGCGTGCTGAAAAGTCGCAACTTTTCAACGTTAAGGGCGCGCAAATCCGTGCGGCGCCAGGGTTCGTCTTTCGTAGTCGGAAAAGGCAACTTACCATATTCCAGCCAAGCGTTTTTGCGAAAGGCAAGCTCAGCGTCTGAGGACTCTGTAAAATCAGGTTCAAAAGAAAACTTCTTTTCAGAAGGGGTAAATTCACGTCTGGATCGGGCAACGATCACTGGAGCAGCAGTCATGTTCACGTTTTCCTTCATAGTTTAGCCGACCGAACCTTCCATTTGAAGTTGGATCAGGCGGTTCATTTCAACCGCGTATTCCATCGGCAGCTCTTTTACAAACGGCTCAATAAAGCCGGAGACCACCATTGTCGTCGCTTCTTCTTCGGACAGTCCACGGCTCATCAGATAAAAGAGCTGCTCTTCCCCAACCTTGGAAACAGAAGCCTCGTGACCGATGGTCACATCTTCTTCGTTGATCTCAATGGTAGGGTAAGTATCTGAGCGTGAAATCGGGTCGAGGATCAGCGCGTCACAGACAACGTTCGATTTCACCTCTTTGGCACCCTTGTAAACTTTGATCAGGCCGCGATAGGAGGAACGCCCGCCGTTTTTGCTGATCGATTTCGAAGTCACCTTTGAACTGGTGTTGGGAGCAAAATGCAGAATCTTGCTACCGGCATCTTGCTGCTGACCTTCGCTGGCAAAGGCCACCGAAAGCACCTCTCCATGAGCCCCTGGGCCCATCAAATAGCAGGAGGGATACTTCATGGTCACTTTTGAGCCCAGGTTACAGTCCACCCACTCCATCGTGCCCTTTTCTTCTACAATGGCGCGCTGGGTGACCAGGTTATACACGTTGGTAGACCAGTTTTGGATGGTGGTATAGCGCATGCGTGCGCCTTTTTTCACCACGATCTCGATCACACCGGAGTGGAAGGAGTTGGTGGTGTACTGGGGTGCCGTGCAGCCTTCAACATAGTGAACCTGCGCATCTTCATCCACGATGATCAGAGAACGCTCAAATTGACCAATGTTGGCCACATTGAGGCGGAAATATGCCTGCAAAGGCAGATCCACTTTGATGCCCTTGGGCACATAAACGAATGACCCACCCGACCAAACCGCCGAATTCAAAGCGGCAAATTTATTGTCTTCGATAGGCACCACCGTGCCGAAGTATTCCTTGAACAGATCGGGGTGCTGACGCAAGCCCTCTTCGATGCTCAAAAAGATCACGCCCTGTTGGGCCAGGTGTTCTTGAATGGAGTGATACACCATCTCAGATTCATATTGGGCACCCACCCCAGCCAGGAATTTGCGTTCTGCTTCCGGGATGCCCAGACGATCGAACGTGTTCTTAATCGTATCGGGCACATCTTCCCAACTGGTTCCGGCCGCTTCTGTCGGGCGAACATAATAGAAAATGTCCTCCAAGTCAAGGCCAGAAATATCGGCCCCCCAAGTAGGCATGGGACGCTGCTTAAAATGCGCCAGAGCCTTCAAGCGAAATTCCAACATCCACTCAGGCTCGCCTTTTTTGGCCGAAATCTGGCGAACGACTTCCTCATTCAAGCCCTTTTGGGATTTAAAGACAAAGGTTTCAGGATCTTTGAAACCATATTTATATTCATCCATCTCGTTCAAAAAGCTTTGATTCTGCTCTGCGCTCATGATCACCTCTAAAAATTCAGAAAGAATCAACGATTGGTTGTTTCTTCTACCTCTTCACGCACCCAATCGTAGCCAAGCTCTTCCAACTGCAAAGCCAGCTCAGGGCCGCCGGAGCGGACGATCTTGCCGCCCATCATCACATGGACGACATCCGGCTTGATGTAGTTGAGCATACGCTGATAGTGCGTGATCAATAAAACACCGATATGCAAAGTTTCACGCAGGGTATTGACGCCCTCAGAAACGATGCGCAGGGCATCAATATCCAAACCCGAATCGGTTTCATCCAAAATGGCGATCTCGGGCTGCAAAACGGCCATCTGAAGCACTTCGGCTCGTTTCTTTTCGCCACCGGAGAAGCCATCGTTCAAATAGCGACCAGCAAAGGCCGGATCGACCTTGAGAATTTCCATTTTTTCTTTGAGAATCTTGCGAAAATCGGGCACGGAGATGCCCTTATCTTCCGGGTTAATGGCACGACGACGCGCGTTCATGGCGGTACGCAAAAAGTTCGCCACCGTCACCCCCGGAATCGCCACCGGGTACTGAAAGGCCAGGAAAAGGCCCAGGCGAGAGCGCTCGTCGGTAGCCATATCAACGATATTTTGCCCTTTGAACCAGACCTCCCCTTCAGTCACCGTGTAGGAGGGATGCCCCATCAAGGTATTGGCCAGGGTGGATTTGCCGGTTCCGTTCGGACCCATAATGGCATGCACCTCCCCCTGTGGGACGACGAGATCAACACCCTTGAGGATCGGTTTGTCTTCAATTGCGACATGCAGGTTTTGAATTTTTAATTCTGACATGGAAAGCGACTCCATAATTAATATTATTTTTTTAATAATTTTCTACTTTATTACCACAACAGGGGTATTATAACACAGCGATTTTTCAGGGTCAATATTTACCATTTTTATCTATATTATTCTAATAAAGCATATTTTTTAGGATAAGTATATGATTATTGACAAATATTATTCGATTATGGTAAGATGCTTTTGTTTATTGGTTAATATAAAGAGGTGATATGAAAAGCACGAGAGACAAAATTCTACAAACCCTTCTCACACATCCACAATCTACCATCAACGACCTTGCCGAAGCTGTCAACATCAATTCGATTTCGGTACGGCATCACCTCACCAACCTGCAAGTGGATGGCTATGTCAAAGCTGAAGAAGAACGGCATGGCGTGGGCCGGCCCAGATTGGTTTATTCACTTACCGATGAAGGCCTGGAAAAGTTCCCTACCCGCTACCTGCAGCTCACCAACCGCTTGCTTTCACAGTTAAAGCAAATCCTGCCCGAAAACCAGATCCAGGCTATTTTTACTCAGATCGGTAAAAGCATCGTCGAAGAACAGGCCGATGTCATTAAGGGCATGAGCTTTGAGAAAAAGCTTGACTTCATCAAGACCGTTTTGGATGAGCAAGGTTTTGCCATCGAGTGGGAAAAAGTCGGCGACGATTACCGCATTAACGAAGTTGCCTGCCCCTTTTACCACGTCGGCCAGGTGCATCCAGAGGTTTGCACCATGGATCAGGCGCTGATCTCGTCCATTCTTTCCATCCCGACCGAAAAGATCGAATGTGTGCTGGATGGAGATACACACTGTTCCTACATCGTCAAACAAAGAGCTCTCGCCAAGGAGAAATAAATGCAAAATGGAACACCAGGGACCAATCGCCCCGTTTGGGAAGCCGAAGAAAGCGATCCTGAATTAAGCAATAAACTCAAAAAGGGCTTTTGTGAAATTTCAGATCCTGAGTTGGGCTTGAATATCATCCAATTAGGGCTGATCCGCAACGTTAAACTTGACCCAGAAGGCGCCATTGTAAAGGTAATTCTCACTACCCCATTTTGCCCTTATGGGCCGGCCATGCTGGAACAAATTCGTCAAAAGGCAGAAGAACTGCTCGAACGGCCGGTGGGAATAGACCTGGGCATGGAAGTCTGGGATTTCTCGATGATGGAAGAAGGCCTCGGCGACGACTGGGGAATTTTCTAGAGATAAAAAAAGAGCCGAACGGCTCTTTTTTTGTTAACAAATCCTGCAGCTATGCAACTACCTAGACGCGAGCAGCTTTTTGTTGGGAATAACACATAAAAAGCCCAACGCTTCATCACCCTCAACCACAAAATCGTGAACATCATTGGGGGAAACATAGATCACATCCATCGGCCCGGCGTGGTACTCCTGACCATTGATGGTTACCCGGCAGTGTCCGTGCAAAATAAGTACCCCGTGATCGTGAATGTGTTTATCGAACATAGTGGAATTGCCGCCAGGCAGAATGTGAAAATAGCGAAAAACGAAATATTTGGCGCCTTCGCGTTCTTCGGTGATCAACAGCCGGCGTGAAGCATGTTTGGGGCTGTTGGGAACCTCAGAATCGCCATAAACGGTCAGATCAACTCCTTCCCAATTAAAATCGTTCTCCGCGCCAATGAAACGATGAAATTCACTCATGACACCTCCAGATTTAACGTAGATATCGAAAAGATTTCAGGGTTTGCTACAAAGCAAACAAAGACGGCAATTTCAACAAAAAGCTTTTCTCACCCTGCAAATGGATCTTGCCGGTGAAGAAAGCCGCCATAGGATCAAGTTCTTTATTCAAAAGGGCCAACAAATCTTGTTGAGAGACCCTTAAAGAAACACGGGGAGATTCCGCTTTTCCCCTGGCGATCTGGCAAGTCTGATCTTGGATCGTCAACGTCCAAAATTCGACTTCCTCGGCCAGTATCTCCAACTGAACGGCGCCGTTGATCCCAGCGGCCTGCTCGGGTAAGAAGCTTTTTTCTAATCGGGAAGCTAATTCTTCAAAATTGATTTCCGGCATTTTGGGCTCTCTTTTTGACAATTCTAACCGAAATAATTTTAAACACAACATGGGGTAAATTTTTTTCATTTAGGATTAAAATGATTGAATGATTCGCTGTTTTCAATTTTCAATTTCTGCCAAGACGATTTCAGAGGTTGATCTCGCTGAAATCAATCTGGCCCAACAAGATGCTGACAAAGTCGTATGGGTCAGCCTGGAATCTACCAGCGACACAGAGATCAATCTAGCGTTGGATCAAAAATTTCACTTTCACCCACTGGCAATTGAAGACTGTCTGAGCAACGATTACCAAATTGCCAAAGTGGATGACTATAAAGATTACATCTTCATCATCGTCAATGCGCTCAAGCCTGAAAATGATTTTCACGATCTGAGCACACAGGAAGTGGACCTTTTCTTGGGCCAGAATTTCGTTGTTTCCTGTTTTTCTGCCCAGAATCTGCCACCGGTCGAAAAAGTGATCAGCAAACTACAGCGTGACTCGCGCGTTTTCACGCACGGGCCCGATTTTATTTGCCACGCGCTGATCGACAGCATCGTGGATGAATATCTACCCGTCATTGACAAGATGGAAGATGAGATCGAGTGGCTTGAGGACAGCGTGCTCGAAAAGCCCAAGCCCGAAACACTGGCGCAACTGCTCAACCTTAAACACAGCATCGTTTCGCTGCGGCGGGTGATCACCCCTTTGCGCGAGGTCATCAACAAACTGGCACGGGATGAATACCCGCAAATTCAGGCACAGACCCGGCTTTATTTTCGCGATATTTACGACCACGTGATCTGGGTGCTCGATATTTCTGATACGATTCGTGACATCGTCTCGGGGGCGCTCGATATTTATCTAAACTCCACTTCACTACGATTGAATGAGGTAATGAAAGCTTTAACCATCGTGTCAACCATCTTCCTGCCCCTCTCCTTTGTGGCGGGAGTATTTGGAATGAATTTTCATTTTATGCCATGGATTGACTCTCCTCTCGGTTTTGTTTTGGTCAATGCGGTCTTTTTGTTTATCTTTGTTGGAATGATCCTTTTTCTTAAAGTTCGCAAGTGGTTTTAAATTTATTTTCATCCCGCTTCACCAAATCATCTTTATTGCAACAAGAGGTCAATCATGGAAATCTTCGCAGATAGTTGTTGTGATCTGAGTCCAGATCAGATCAAGAACTACAATATTCATGTCGTCCCGCTGGGGGTATTTATTGCCGGCGAATCGTATCTGGATGGGGTGAACATCACCTCCCCTGAACTTTTTAACTTGGTTAAGAAGACTGGTAAACTGCCCAATACCTCAGCCCCGGCGCAGGGCGCTTATTATGAGGCATTCAAACCCTACGACGATATCGTCTACATCAGCATCAGTTCAAAGCTTTCGGCCAGCAACCAGAACAGTCTGATCGCGGCCGAAGCGCTGAGCGGCAAAAAGATCCAAGTAGTGGATTCTTTGAATCTTTCAACCGGGATCGGCCTGCTGGTGCTTAAAGCGGCAGAGATGCGTGACGCCGGTCACAGCTCAGACGAGATCGTCGCCGAATTGATCGCCCAGCGTGATAAGACCAATACTTCCTTTGTGGTCGATACCCTTGACTACCTCTACATGGGCGGACGCTGCACCGCACTTGAAATGATCTTCGGCAGCATGCTGAAAATCAGGCCGGTGATCGAGGTCAAGCCAGACGGCACACTGGGGGTCAAAGAAAAGATCAGCGGCGTGCGCAAAAAATCGCTGGATTCGATGCTGCTCGATTTCAAGGCAAAACTACCCAATGTAGATCTGCACCGTGTTTTCGTCACACACGCCTACTGCGATAAAGACGCCCAGTATCTCAAAGAAGAACTGCTCAAGCTGGCCCCCATCGAAGAAGTGTGCATTACCTACGCCGGCGCAACCATTTCCAGCCACTGCGGGCCAGACTGCATCGGTATTCTCTTCTTCACCAAATAACTCTTTGCTTTAAAATGCAAGAGCGCAAAGCTTGGGCTTTGCGCTCTTTTCTGATCCAGTTTTTAGATGATGCCGATCTGCTTGCCGACTTTTTCAAAGACGGAAAGCACCTCGTCCATCTGTTCGTTGGTGTGGGTGGCCATGTAGCTGGTGCGCAGCAATTGGTGCCCCTGGCTGACGGCCGGGCTGACCACTGGGTTCACAAAAACGCCGTTGTCAAAAAGCAGTTTCCAGAATTTAAAGGTCAACTCATCGTCCCCGATGATGATCGGCACAACAGGCGTTACTGACTTACCGATGTCAAAGCCCAGGGCCTTGTACCCCTTGCGCATGTATTCGGCTACGTCAAGTACGCGCTGGCTTCTTTCGGGCTCATCGCGCATCACATGCAAAGCGGCCAGAGCGGCAGCGGCATTGGCAGGTGGAATGCTGGCGCTGAAGATCAAAGAACGCGCATTATGCTTGATGTAATCCACCGTCAGTTCATCCCCGGCAATAAACCCGCCCAGAGATGCAAAGGACTTGCTGAAAGTGGACATGATCAAATCCACTTCATTGGTGGCGTTAAAATGAGCCACCGTGCCGTGCCCTTTGCCCAGAACCCCCATGCCGTGAGCATCATCCACCATGAAACGCACGCCGTATTGTTTGGCCAATTTGGCCAGCTCAGGCACAGGCGCGAGATCGCCTTCCATGCTGTACAGCCCATCCACCACCAGCAAAGCACCAGAAGTCTCTGGGATGGATTTGAACACCTTCTCCAGGTGTTCCAGATCATTATGGCGATAGCGTTCGATTTTGCCATACCCCAATCTGGCGCCGTCCACGATGCTGGCATGATCTTCTTTATCCAAGATCACCACATCGTCACGGCCGATCAGCGCGCTGACGGTACCCAGGTTGGTCTGCATGCCGGTTGAGAAAACCAGCGTGGCTTCTTTGCCAACCCATTCCGCCAGTTCATGTTCCAATTGCTCATGCATGGCCAGTGTGCCATTCAAGAACCTGGAACCGGTACAACTCGTCCCATAGCGTTGGGTGGCCTCAATGGCCGCCTCGCGCACCTTGGGATGAGTGGTCAGGCCCAGATAGTTGTTCGAGCCACACATGATGAGGCGGTGGCCCTTGTAAACAACCTCTGTGCCTTCATTCTCGTTGAGCGGAATGAAATAGGGGTAGATGCCCCTTTCAATCGCATCACGAGCTGCAGTGTAATTCCTGCACTTTTCAAAAAGATCCATTGTTCCCTCGAATAAAAATAAAATCGGCAGGCAAAATAATCACGGAAATAAAAAATGAAAGCCGGGACCCTTTTGCCTTCCGTTAATAACAATTTGATCTTACAACGGATAAAATTCCTCGTTCAAATTATACAATGTTCCTCTGGCTTTTCGTTATTCATTCGCATGTGCTATCATTAACCCTATATCAATCCAACTCCAGGTGATCACTATGAAATGGTTTGGCGGTGTTGAAGCAGGCGGAACAAAATTCAATTGCATTGTAGCCAGCGACCCTGCAAACATTCTGGCTGAGCTGCGCATTCCTACGACAACCCCTGCTGAAACGTTACCGCAGGTGCTGTCTTTTTTTAGCAACGTGCAAGCCCAAAACGACATCCAACTCGAAGCAATTGGGTTAGGCTTTTTTGGCCCGATCAGCCTGGACAAATCTGCCCGCGACTATGGCTCCATCACTTCCACGCCCAAACTGCCCTGGCGCAACACTCCGATCGTCTCTTACTTCAAAGAGAATACCGGTCTTCCTGTCGCATTCGATACCGATGTTGCGGCAGCCGCGCTGGGCGAGGGCAAATGGGGAGCCGCACAGGGCTGCAAAAACTACGTTTACCTGACCGTTGGCACCGGCGTCGGCGGCGGCATCATCAACGAAGGGCGACCTTTGCACGGGCAGATCCACCCCGAAGTCGGGCACATGTTCATCCCGCACGACAAAAACAAAGACCCCTATGAGGGATTTTGCCCCTCCCATAAAGATTGCCTTGAAGGGCTCGTCAGTGGCCCGTCCATTAAAGCCCGCTGGGGACAACCCGCCGAGACCCTGCCAGCCGACCACCCGGCCTGGGAACTGGAATCGGATTATCTCGCCTACGCCATTGCCAATCTGGTGCTGGCTTATTCACCGGAACGGATCATTTTAGGCGGCGGGGTAATGAAAATTCCCGGCTTGATTGAAAAAGTTCGTTCAAAAACGATCCTTAACCTGAATGGTTACGTTCAAAATGATATTCTGCTCCACCACTCGAACGTTTTTCTGCAATTGCCAGCTTTGGCCGACCGCGCCGGAACCCTCGGATCGATCGCGCTGGCACTATCCATTTTATGATTCACAGGAGCCACCATGTTGAATAAACGAAGCTGGACAGCCATCATCATTTTGGGATTTCTCGGCTCCCTCGCCTGGGGGATTGAAAATCAATATTTTAACACCTTCCTCTATAACAACGTTACGCCCGATCCGCGCCCGATTTCCTGGATGGTGGCTGCCAGCGCCATCACCGCCACACTGGCCTCGATCTTCATGGGGGCGCTTTCTGACCGTATGCGCCATCGCTGGGGCCGCAAACCCTTTTTGCTGTTGGGTTACATCCTGTGGGGCGTCACCACGGCCCTGTTCCCCACCGCAGCTTTCTTTCACCCGATTGGCCTAGCCATTTTTATGGCCATCACCTTTGACTGCGTGATGACCTTTTTAGGCTCCACGGCGAACGATTCGGTCTTTCATGCCTATGTGGCAGACATCACCACCACTGCCAACCGCGGCAAAGTCATGGGGGTGCTGGAAATTCTTTCGTGGGTGGCCCTGCTTTTTGTCTACGGGGGCGCCGGCATCGTTATTGATCAACTGGGCTATTTTGCCTTTTTCTACATCGTAGGTGGCATGGTACTTGTGCTGGGTATGATCTCAGGGCTGCTGGTTCAGGAAGAGAAGAGCGAAGCCCCGGTTGTGAAGGAAAATTACTTCAAACAGGTTTTCAGCACGTTCCGTCCTTCTGAGTTGAAGCTGCAGAAGAACTTCATCTACCTGCTGGTGGCCATCACCTTATGGGGCGTTGCCCAAAACATCTTTTTCCCCTATCTGCTCATTTACATTAACCACTACCTGAAAATTTCCAACACCGATTCTTCACTGATCATTTTCTTTGCCATCTTGATCGGCGGCATTGGTGCCGCCTATCCACTGGGGATGCTGGTGGATAAGTGGGGCCGCCGGCTGGTAGCGCTGCTGGCCGTGGTGGCCGAAGGAATTGGCCTGTTCGCCTTTTCGCTGGCCCGCAGCACACCCGCCCTGATAGCAACCGGTATTCTCTGGCTGGCGCCCATCAGCGCCTGGACCATCGCCACTTCAGCCTGGACAAAAGACCTCTTCCCGGAAGACAAGCGCGGACAGTTCGGCGGCTACGTTATTCTGTTTTCAGTCGCCTTCACCATGGTGCCCGGCCCGTTGATCGGCAGTTGGCTGACCACCGCCTATGGCGTTCATACCATTTTGGATGGGCAGGAAGCCTTCATCCCTTCCTCGCTCATCTTCCAGGTATCCGCACTGGCTACACTGCTGGCCGCCCTGCCGATCTTCTTCATGAATCGCAAGAAAAAGCAAGATACTCAAACCCTCAGCGCGGAGAATTGATCTCATGGCCCTTCCAGAATTTGTCTTACGAAAACTAATCGTGCCCGGCAGTTTGAAATCCACTGCCAACGGCTTTGAATTTGTGCTCCTCAACACCTTCGCACCAGCGACCATCACCGCCTTTGCGATCAAAGTGGCAGGCGTCAGCCTCCCGGCTGAGAAAGTCAAGATCAGTTCCGAGGCTTTTGAAACGACCAGTCCGGCAAAGATAAACCTCGATCACCCCATGGCAACCCCCATTGGCGTTGGCATTCACTTTGAGATCAGCGATCATCCACTAAACGGGCCGGTGAAATTGTTTGTCAACACCAAAGAGATCGGTGAATTTGAATTCGTTCTGGCTGGCAGCCAGAAAAAAGAAAAGTATAAGAAAATCAAGCCCACCTGGACGGCCTTTTTACGCCCGGCACTCGAATCGGAATTGACCCTTTATCCTGATCAGGTGATCGGTGAAGCCTCCCCCTTCATTTTGGGGCAATTTGTAGAACATCTGGAGCGCTGTGTTTATGACGGCCTCTGGACGAAAGATGGTCTTTCTCTGCGCCAAGACACGCTTAAACTGATCGAAGCGTTGAAAATTCCCATGATCCGCTACCCGGGCGGTAATTTCGCCAGTGGATACCACTGGGAAGACGGCATCGGCCCGCGTGAAAAACGCCCCGTACGTCACGACCTTGCCTGGCACGCCGAAGACAGCAATCAGGTAGGCAGTGATGAATTTTTGAGCTTCTGCGAACTTACCCATATTGAACCCTATCTGGTAGTCAATGACGGATCGGGCACCCCGGAAGAAGCCGCGCGCTGGGTGGCCTACTGCAATGACGGCCCCGAGACCGAGCAGGGCAAACGGCGCGCTGCCAACGGACACCCGCAGCCCTACAGCGTGAAATATTGGGGTATCGGCAACGAGGTATGGGGACCCTGGCAAATCGGCACCACCAGCGCCAAAGAGTATGCACGCCGCCTGACACGATTCAGCGCCACCATGAAGAAAGCCGACCCATCCATCAAGCTCATCGCAGTGGGCAACAATCCGCTCAGCGACGCCCCGGATGACCCAGCCGCAGAATGGAACCAGGTGGTGCTGCAAGAAAATGGACAGGATTTTGACTATCTTTCCTGGCACATCTACCAGCCGGATCAAATGGACTGGAAAGAAAGTTACGATCCGCTCGCATTGCACCATGCCGTTTGTGCCGCCCCGCTGGATTTTGAAGCTATTGTAAAACGCGTGGCCGCAGAAATCGAAGCCAGCGGGCATAAAGGAAAGATCACCCAATCTATTGACGAATGGAACGTCTGGCTGCCCCCGCGTGAAGACGCCTCTTCAATGCACCAGGTCACCTACACCCTGCGCGATGCACTTTATGTGGCCGGCATCCTCAACGTGATGTGGCGCAACTGTCAGGAGGTAGGCATTGCCAACCTGGCTCAACTGGTGAATGTATTGCCGCTGGTAAAAACCAATGAGAAGAGTGCCATTGCCACGGCCATCTACTATCCCTTCCAATTGGCAGCCGAGATGGGCAGCACAATTTTAAAGACGGAGCAAAATTCGCCGAGTTTTGACAGCCCGGAGATCAGCAAAAATATTCTGGCCCACAGCCACGTTCCCTATTTGGATGCCGTAGCCGCCCGCAAAGACGATCATACTCTCACGCTGATGGTGCTCAACCGCCACCCCGAAAATGCCATGGCCCTTTCGCTCAAGCTTGCTTCGCAGAATCACTTCAAGATCACCCGTTTTGAATCCGTCCGGGCGAGCTCCGCGCTGGCTTACAACGATTTTGCCCATCCGCATCAGGTAGGCATCAAAAGCCGGCGCGTGGGTGGAGCCCTGAAACTGGCCCCCAGTTCGGTGAACTATCTGGAAATTGAAATTTAGGACCCGACATGAATGCTTTACCCAGTTTAACCTTCTTTTGCGAACTCGATCACACAGCACTGAAAACCCTGTTTTCTGATGCCAGCCTGATCAAAAAGCTGCGCGCGCTTAATGCCAACATCAGCATGGGCATGCGCGATCTTACGCCCGAAAGAGCCGAGGTTGTGCACAAACTCACGCGCGCGGGCATTCCCGTCACCGCCTGGCTGCTGCTGCCCAAAGAAAAAGGTTACTGGACCAGCCTGGACACAGTAGAGGCAACCGTGCAGGCGTATGCCGAATTTAAAATCTGGAGCGAAAAGCACAAACTCCAGTGGGCGGCCATCGGACTGGATATTGAGCCTCATTACCAGCGCATGTTGCTTTTCCCGAAACAGTGGAAAAAACTCCTGCCCGATCTTGGTCGGCGTCTATTTGAACGGGAAAAATATGCGCGGCTGGAAAATGACCTGCGCGGGGTGGCCAACCTCATCCGCAAGGATGGTTATGCAGTAGAAACCTACAATTTCCCCTTTGTCGTGGACGAAGAGCGCAGCAACACCCGCCTGCTTACCCGTTTGCTGGGCACGCCGCCGCTCAACGCCGACCGAGAAGTGCTCATGCTGTATTCGAGCTTTTTTGAATCGGGCGGAGAAGCAGTGTTATGGAGCTATGCCCAGAACAGCCCCAGTGTGGGCCTGGGCAGCACCGGCGGCGGGGTCGAAGTGGACGGCGAGAATGAGTTGCGCTCCCTGCGCTGGATCGATCTGCGCCGCGACCTGCTAATTGCACGCCGCTTTTGCCAGCACATCTACCTATTCAGCCTGGAAGGCTGCGTAGCCAACGGTTACCTGGATCGTTTGCTCGATTTCGACTGGAACGCCGTGATCGAACTTCCTGTTTCATCTGGACGCAAAGTCACTCTGGCGCGCAAAGGACTCCAGGCCGGGTTATGGGCAGCTTCACACCCACTGGAAATAGCGGGAGTGTTCCTCCTGCTCAAACAGATCTTTAGAAAAAGGGATTAACAAAAAACCGGCCTCCATTTTCTGGAAGCCGGTGATTTTTAGCGAGTCCTGGCCAGGTCCAGCGATTCTACCGCGTGGCGCAGGTGCGGAACCACAATACTGCCGCCCACTACCAGTGCAACATTGAAAGCGTCATAAAGTTCTTCATCGCTCCAACCGGCATGTACGCACTGCAAGATATGATAATCGATGCAATCATTGCAGCGCAGCACCATGGAAGCCACCAGACCCAGCAACTCTTTGGTTTTGGCATCCAGAGCGCCATCGTGATAGGCATTTGTATCCAGATTGTAAAACCGCTTGATGCCCAAGTGGTCTATCTGTGCAATGCGGTCGTTCATTTTGGTGCGGTAGTTTTCAAACTCATCCAGTCGGGTCATGTTCTTCCTGTCAGGTTAAATAGCTCAGCCAGAAAGAACGCGGTTTTACGCGCATCTGTTCTGGCTGAGTGGTTGACTTTATTTCAACAGCAGTTCAAGATCGGGTACTGAGAAATGCACTCTCAGCAAGCGCCGTCCACGCGCTTCGAGGGCTTCAAAATCACCGATGGCCTGAGCACGTTCCAGTGTTCCAAAGCGAATCCCTTCAGTGGGAATCTCAAAATCTTCCGTCGGGTCGGCAGTGATCTGCACGAACACACCGTTGTTGGCGCCGCCCTTATGGAGCTGACCGGTGGAGTGCAGGAAGCGCGGACCAAACCCTAATGTGGTCGCTGCACCTGTTTGCATGAGAACCTGCTGGCGGAATTCAGTGAGAGCAGCTTCATTCGCCTCGTTACGCGGCACATAGGCATTGATAGCCACATAATCGCCGGGTTTTACAACCGTTGAAAGAAACTGTTTTACCGCCTCAGCCACGGTGCTGGCTGCGGAGAGAGCAACGCCGTTTGCGAGATAGAATTGAACCGGGCCGACTTTGAAAGCAGGGTCTTTCTCAGACAGCTTCCCAGACTGCTGGTACTCAGCGATCTTGTTGACGGTACGGGTCTTGTTATCCTGCACGTCGGGCTGATCGAACGAATTCACGCCCAGAACGATACAGGCAATGGCAGTGGCAACCTCCCAAAGGTAGAACTGGCCGCCCAGGTCGTATGAAGAATTAAGGGCGAACTCGATCACCGGCTGCCCGCTTGCGCGCAATTCTTTGACAAATTCATCCTGCTTGCCGTCTGAACGCAGATAGACAAACAGGCGGTCCTGGCTATAAGTATCCACCTTTACAGCAGGTTCTTTCGCCAGCGGCACGATGCCCTTGCCATTTTTGCCGCTGCTTTCTGCCACAAGCTGCTCCATCCAGGAGCCAAAGGAGTCCCAGGCAGGATCGGTAAGGATAGTCAGTTTGTCCTTACCCGCCTTCCAGGCTGTGCCCAGAATGGCCCCTAACATGGCACCGGGGTTGGCCCCAAAAGGCACCTCAGGCACACATTGCTCGGCCATGGCGCGGGCGTTCGCCACTAGCAAATTCACATCCATGCCGATCAAAGCAGCAGGCACCAGTCCAAACAAGGTCAACGCAGAATTGCGCCCGCCCACCATCGGGTCAGCTTTGAACACGTGCCAGAATCCCTTTTCGGTGGCAGAGGCTTCCAGTTTGGTACCGGGATCGGTAATGGCGATAAAATGCTCGCCGGCTTTTTTGCCGAATTTCTCTTCGCATTTTGCCCAGAAGAAATCGGCATAGGCATTGACCTCGGCCGTTCCGCCTGATTTGCTCGAAACCACATAAAGCGTCTTTTCAACCGGGGAACGATCGTAAGCCGCTTTCACCTGACCTGGGTCCGTGGAATCGAGAATGGCCAGATCCAGTCCAGGCAAACCCTCCAGATCGGTCATGCCGTGCACCAGACGCATTACCTCTGGCGCCAGTGAAGAGCCGCCCATGCCCAACAGCAGCACATGGGTGATCCCGGATGCCTGACAGTGCTTGCGCAATTTGGCGATCTCATCCAGTTCATCCACACTTGACCAGGGCGCATTGAGCCAATTGCAGCGTTTCTTTATCTCGGCCTGACCGGCCGGGTCGGAAGTCCACAAAGTGGGATCCACATCAAAAAGGCGTTTAACAGTATTGATCTCTTCGAGGTGTTTTACTTCGTCCAGAAGTGGTTTTTGCAGAGTTCCTAGTTCGCCGATGGCGTTTTCAGCTTTTACGTCGATGGCAGCTAATAGCGCGGCGAAGGCATCGCTGAACGCTTTTACCCCTTCATCTTCCAGTTCCTGGGTCACCTGGTCAATGCTGATGCCAAGTGCGCTAAGAGAGGCCATCTGCGCTTTGGCATCCTCCAACCCATCTTCGATGGTCAACGCAGCATTGCCGTGGTCAATAAAGGCTTTCAATGTTTGTGGGGGCACGGTGTTGACCGAATCCGGGCCGATCAGTTCTTCCACATAAAGAACATCGCGGTAGGCCGGGTTTTTGGTGCTGGTAGAGGCCCAGAGCGGGCGCTGCACCCGGGCGCCGGATTCCTGCAAGACTGCAAAACGCTTGCTGGTGAAATTTTGCTTGAAAAGTTCATAAGCCAGTTTGCCATTGGCGATGGCGATCTTCCCTTGCAGTTCTTTGGCATTCGCTGTGCCAGCATCCAGCAATTTTTGCAAGGCCGCGTCCACCTTTGAATCCACGCGCGAGACGAAGAACGAAGCCACCGAAGCAATGTGTTCGACCGGCTTCTTTTGAGAATGGCGTTCTTCCAGACCAGCAAGATAGGCTTCCATCACCTCTTGATAACGCTGCAGGGAGAAAATGAGCGTGACATTGACATTAATGCCGGCCGCGATGGCCTTTTTGATGGCTACCACCCCTTCTTTGGTAGCCGGGATCTTGATCATTAAGTTCTCGCGGTTCACGCGATTCCACAGCTTGAGCGCTTCGGCATAGGTCGCTTCGGCGTCATGTGCCAGGTTGGGGTTGACCTCCAGGCTCACGTAGCCATCGCCGCCATCCGTTTCGTGGTATAGCTCCTGAAAAAGATCGGCGGTGGCGCGAATATCTTCGATCGCCAGTTCCCAAAAGATATCGCTGCTTGACCAACCTGCCCAGGCCATTGGCTTGAGGGCCGCGTCATAATCGTTCGATTTTGCAATGGCATTTTGAAAAATGCTGGGGTTCGAGGTAACACCAAAAATCTCGCCCTTTTTGATCATCTCGGCCATTTCACCGTTACGCAGCATTCGTCTTTGAATGTTATCGTACCAGAGGGATTGGCCCAATTGATGGACTTTCTCAAATGATTTCATTGATACACCTTGTCGGATAATGTAGCTCCCGGCGGGGGTACCACCGGGAGAAGTTTATTTTCCACTGCTGTACGTACCGTTTTCAATCGCCCGAATCTTATCGGTACGGCGAATGTGACGGTCTTCTGCACAAAATTCAGCGCTCAGAAACGATTTGACGATCTCTTTCGCCAACTCGCCGCCAATAATGCGGGCCCCCAGGCAGAGGGCGTTCATCTTGTCGTGCTCCACACCCTGATGGGCGGAGTAAGTATCGTGGCACAAACAGGCATAAATGCCTTTGATCTTATTGGCAGCAATTGTGGCCCCCACGCCCGAACCGCAAATGATCACGGCTCGATCTGCCTGGCCCTGAACCACAGCCCGACCGGCTTTTTCGGCGTAATCGGGGTAATCGACCGGTTCCTGACTGTAAGTGCCCAGATCGATCACTTCATGGCCGCTTTTTTCAATGGAGGCAATCACCTCATCCTTCAATGGATACCCAGCATGGTCGCAAGCTACAGCTATTTTCATGGTTAATCGCCTTACTTCAACATCTCGTGCGCTGCATCCAACACAGCCTGCACGGTGAAACCAAATTTCTCAAAGAGCACCTTGGCCGGTGCAGAAGCACCATACCCGTGCATGCAAACGATCTTACCGTCTGTGCCAACCCAGCGTTCCCAGCCCTGCGCAATGCCCATTTCAACTGCAAGGCGTTTGGTAACTTTTTTAGGCAGCACACTTTCCTGATAAGCGGCATCATTTTCATCGAACAATTCCCACGACGGGAAGGAAACGACACGTACGGAATGACCCTCGCTCGCCAGGGCTTTGGCCGCTTCATAGATCAAAGCAACTTCAGAGCCGGAAGCCATCAAGATCATCTCAGGGGTCTGGCTGCCAAAATCTTTCAACACATAAGCGCCCTTTAAAAGGCCTTCGGCAGAAGCCACTTCACTACGATCCAAAGTGGGCACTGCCTGACGGGTCAAAGCCAGCACAGACGGCGAATGGCGATGCTCAATCGCGGCACGCCAGGCCATGCTGGTCTCATTGGCATCGGCAGGGCGCAAAACGATCAAATTGGGGATGGCGCGCAGGGCAGCCAGATGTTCCACCGGCTGATGAGTGGGACCGTCTTCACCCAGGCCAATGCTGTCGTGGGTCATCACCCAAATGGACTGCAGGTGAGAAAGCGCCCCAACGCGTATGGCACCGCGCATGTAATCGGTGAACACCAGGAAGGTGGCCCCAAATGGGATTAAGCCTTTGTGATAGGCCATGCCGTTCACAATGGCGCCCATGCCGTGTTCACGCACACCGAAATGCAGGTAACGGCCGCTCTCGTTGCCGGGCTGGAAGGCAGTACTTTCTTTGATCCAGGTGTTGTTTGAGGGGGTCAGGTCAGCCGAGCCGCCCATCAATTCGGGCAGCACAGCCGCAATGGCATTGATCGTCTGACCAGAGGCAACGCGTGTGGCGATCCCTTTGGGGTCAGGTTCAAATACCGGCAAGGCTTTTTCCCAGCCAGCGGGCAGTTGGCCGCTCACGCGACGTTTGAATTCTTGCGCTTCCGCCGGGAATGCTTTTGCGTAAGCAGCAAACTCTTCCTGCCAGGCCAGGGCTTTTTTCTCGCCCTCGGCTGATTGCGTTTTGAAATAGGCTGCTACATCTTCCGGTACCAAGAAACGCGGTTCGATGGGCCAGCCCAGTTTTACTTTGGCGCCGTTGAGTTCCTCATCGCCGGGGGGCTCCCCGTGTGCTTTTGAGGTATCCTGACGGGTGGGCAGGCCAAAGCCAATATGGGTGCGGCAAACAATGATCGAGGGTCGCTCGTCTTTTTTGGCGGCGATGATTGCACGATCAATTTCATCCACATCGTTCCCGTCGGCCACATGAAGCACCTGCCACCCGTAAGCTTCAAAGCGCCTGGCTCGATCTTCAGTAAAAGCCATGTCGGTGGAACCATCAATGCTGATGCGATTGTCATCATAAAGGTAGATCAGTTTGCCCAGTTTCAGATGTCCTGCCAGAGAGGCGGCTTCAGAGGCCACCCCTTCCATCAAGTCACCATCTGTCACGATAGCGTAGACATAATGATCCACCACCTTGTGGCCGGGTTTGTTAAACTCGGCAGCCAGATGGGCTTCGGCAATGGCCATGCCCACACCGTTTGCAAAACCCTGTCCAAGTGGGCCGGTGGTCGTTTCTACTCCCTTGGTCAGGCCATATTCGGGGTGTCCGGGCGTAAGGCTGCCCCATTGGCGGAACTGTTTGAGATCCTCAATGGTCAGACCAAAACCATATAAGTGTAGCAAGCTGTATAAAAGCATCGAGCCATGACCGCCAGATAAAACGAAACGGTCACGATCTGCCCAGTCAGGGTCTTTGGCGTTGAACTTTAAATGGCGCGACCAGATCGTAAAAGCGATTGCCGCAGTACCCATGGGTAACCCAGGGTGACCAGAATTTGCCTGCTGTACAGCATCCGCAGCCAAAAACCGGATCGTATTTATAGATTTCAGCTCAATGTCTTTCATTTTGGCTACCTTAATTCGAATTTTTTTACAATTTTACCACCAGCCCGAATTATTCCGACAAAAAAGAGGTTGTCTAGACACAACCTCTTCCTTCAAAATTGTTTTTTTAGAGCTTTACCCTCTTAAGCCGCAGGCTGTTGGTGACCACAAAAATGCTGCTAAACGCCATCGCCCCTGCGGAGATCATCGGGTTCAGAAAACCAATCGCAGCCGCCGGAATGAGAATCACATTGTAGATAAAGGCCCAAAAGAGATTCTGTTTGATCGTGGCCAGCGTGCGCCGTGAAAGCTTCAAGGCTTTTACAACTGACATCAGATCGCCGCTGATCAGAGTGACCGGTGCGGCCGCCATAGCGATATCTGTGCCAGTGCCGATGGCCATGCCCAGATCAGCCTGAGCCAGTGCCGGAGCATCGTTGACGCCATCCCCCACCATAGCCACGGCGTTTTTCTGCTCTTGCAGCCGTACAACCTCGTTCACTTTCCCATCCGGCAAGACATTGGCGACGATCTGCTCGATACCCACCTGTTTGGCGATGGCCTGAGCTGTCTTCTCATTGTCTCCGGTCAGCATGATCACATTCAAACCCAGTTCGCGTAAAGTATGGATCGCTGCCGGAGAGCTTTCTTTGATCACATCCGCCACTGCCAGCACACCGGCAAAATGGCCTTCAATGGCAACGATCAAAGTCGTCTTTCCATCCGCTTGGAACTTGGCTACGGCCGCATCAAAGGTGGAGGCTGGCACGTTCAGGCGCGCCATCAATTTGGCATTGCCCACCCATACCGCTTTTCCTTCTACCGTAGCACTGACGCCCTCCCCCGGATAAGAAACAAAGCCTTCAGGTTCAGAAAGCGCCAAGCTGCGATTCCCGGCCTCGGCGATCAGTGCTTCACCAATCGGGTGCTCGCTGCCACGCTCCACGCTGGCCGCCAGTTGAAGGAATTTGTCTTCAGAAAGGTCATTCTTCCCCAAAGAAATATCCGTTAAAACAGGCTGGCCTTTGGTAACGGTGCCGGTCTTATCCAACACCACGGTGCTAATATTGCCAGCGCGTTCCAGCGCTTCGCCGGAACGGAAAAGGATACCGTTTTGAGCGCCTTTGCCTGTACCTACCATGATTGCTGTCGGAGTTGCCAGACCCATTGCGCATGGACAGGCCACCACCAACACCGCAATGGCATTGATCAACGCCCTGGTAAAAGCCGAGACATCCGAGCCAGGCGCCGGTGCAGGCACGAGAAACATCCACACCAAGAAAGTGATCAGTGCAACAGCAATCACGCCCGGTACAAAGTATGCAGAGACCTGATCGGCCAGCTTTTGAATGGGCGCCTTGCTGCCCTGTGCGCTTTCGACCAGTTTGATGATCTGCGCCAGGGTGGACTCTTTGCCTACCCGCAGGGCTTCTATTTTCAGCAGCCCCTGTTTATTCAGGGTAGCGCCGGTCACTGCACTGCCGGTGCTCTTTTCAGCCGGGATGGACTCACCGGTGATCATCGACTCATCCACAGAAGAGTTTCCTTCAATCACCACACCATCCACCGGGATCTTCTCGCCGGGACGAATGACCAGCACATCCCCTTTTTGAACTTCTTCTACTGCAATATCCGTTTCCTGGCCGTCTTTCAAGACTCTGGCCGTCTTTACCTGCAACGCCATCAGCTTCTTGATGGCTTCAGAGGTGCCGCCCTTGGCTTTTGATTCCAGGAATTTGCCTACACGCACAAGCGTAATAATTACAGCAGCGGTCTCAAAAAAGACGTGGCCGCTGATCCAGCCGAACACGACAGGCAGAGAATAAAGGAAAGCTGCTGACGAGCCCATCGCAATCAGCACGTCCATGTTGGCAGAGCCATTCTTTAGCGCCTTATAGGCGCCTACGTAATACTGCCAGCCCACATAAAACTGGACGGGCAATGCCAGCGCCAGCTTTAGCCAGTTCATCCACCAGGCATGTTGAATCGAATGAGGCAAAACGCCAAAATCACCCAACATCGAGAGGAGAAACAACGGAACGGTAAAGATCAACCCCACCGTAAGCAAATGTGCCTGATGGTGAATTTCTTTTTGGCGGGCAATCGCCTCTGCGTCCTCACCCGTGCCTTCGCTTTCCAACAGGTCAAACCCGGCACCAGCAACGATCTGACGCAGTTCATTCTGCGAGACAATGGTAGGAATGTAATCTACCTGAACATCCTCCGCAGAAATGTTTGCCAGCGCAGCTACAACCCCTTCTTTTTTCAGCAGGGCCGTTTCAAGCCGCCTGCCATCATTCGAATCGCCCAGGTGCTTGAGTTTGAACACAGCTTCGCCCTTGGCAATGCCATACCCGGCCCGTTCCACCTTGGCCAGAATGTTCTCCAGGCTGAGCTTTTGAGGGTCAAACGAGACCGTGGCGCGTTCAGAGGCAAGATTCACGTTGACGGTGTCAACGCCATCCAATTTCTTTACGTTTCGCTCAATTGTGGCAACGCAATTTGCACAAGTCATCCCCGTGACGGGAAGCACGACCTGTTTATTTTCTGACATAGAATCCTCGAATCAGGTTACTTTGCTACCGGATAATTGATCTCTTCCATTAATTTTTCGATCTTTTCTTCATTGGCCGGTTCCTCAAAAGAAACCACCACCTTTTTTGTATCGGCGTCGGCTTCGACTGATTTCACGCCTTCCAGATCGGAAAGTTCCATTTTGATGGTGTGCACACAATGCATGCAGTGAATGGAGGGTACATCATAATTTACAGTTTTCATTTCTATCTCCTTTAGACTTTAGTTGCCGCTTCGTAGATCTCGGCGATTTCTTGCAGAACTCGTTCACGCTCAGACACATCCTCCCCCTGAATGGCTGTAACCACACAGGAATTCAGATGGCTGTCCAGCACAGTTGAGGTTACCTTATTCAAGGCCGCCTGCACTGCCTGAATTTGCCGAATGATGTCGATGCAATACTCGCCGTTATCGATCATTCGCTCTATCCCACGGATGTGGCCTTCGATCGTTCGCAGACGATCCAATGCATTTTGATTCTTCATGCTGCCCTCTTTTTACCCCCTCCCCAGGGGGGGGTGGTTAAGTCGAGTATAGTATTGTGGAGTGTTTTTGTCAAGTATAAACATCTACTTGACGGAAGCAGTAAATGTTTTTACTATTTAAGCAGGAAAATTTATGAATCCCCTTTCTGGTAAAACCCTTTTGATCACAGGTGCCGCCTACCGTCTCGGCAAGGTCATGGCCCTGGCTGCGGCACGGGCGGGCGCGAACATCCTGCTGCACCACGGACACTCCCCCACTGAGGCTGAACAAACCGCGGCCGAAATTCGGGCCCTGCAGCGCGATGTATGGATCTTGCAGGCTGACTTGAATGATCCTGATGAAACCGCTAAATTGATCCAAAAAGCGCATGAAATCTCTCCGCTATATGGCCTGATCAATAACGCCTCCATTTTTACACCCGGCAGCTTTCTTGAAACGTCGCTGCCCACCTGGCAGAAAAACATGAACATTAACCTGACCGCCCCGTTTGTGCTCAGCCAGGAGTTTGTCAAGCAGCACAAAAGCGGCGAACCCGGCCGGATCATCAACCTGCTCGACTGGCGGGCACTGCGGCCCGGGCGGGACCATTTTGCCTATACAATCGCGAAAGCCGGCCTGGCAGCGATGACACGTTCCACCGCACTGGCTGCTGCGCCAGATATCTCTGTCAACGCGATTGCGCTGGGAGCGATCTTGCCGCCTTCAGGTCAAGAAAATGACGAAAAGATCATTCAGCCTGTGCCGGCCAAACGTTGGGCAAACTTGAGCGAATTGGAAGAAACTGTGATATTCTTGCTCACCGGCCCGGCTTACATCACCGGGGAGATCATCCACCTGGATGGCGGCCGGCATCTCGTTTAGCTTTTAGGAGACTTCATGGACCAGATATTTATCAAAGATCTGTTAATTCGCGGCGTGATCGGCATTTCAGAACGGGAGCGTGAACAACCGCAAGATATTCTGGTGAATGTGGTCATTTTTTCTGACATCCACCATGCCGGTGAAACAGACAATGTAGAAGACAGCGTGAACTACCGCACGGTGGCCAAGAAAATTCTGGCGCACGTGGAAAAAGTTCAACGTTACACTGTGGAAGCACTCGCCACAGATATCGCCGCCCTGGTGCTGGACGAACCCCACGTAGACAGTGTGCGCGTCAGGGTGGAAAAACCCGGCGCCGTCCGTTTTTCAAAATCGGTAGGTGTGGAGATTGAAAGAAGAAGGTAAGATGAACACGGCCTATTTGAGTATCGGCTCGAATATTGACCCCGAAAAGAACCTTCCCGAAGCATTGAGAAGACTTTCGCAGATCGCGGAAGTTTGCGGCACCTCGTCTATCTGGAAAACTCCCTCTGTGGGCTATGCGGGGCCGGATTTTCTGAATGCCATTGTCTGTGTCACCACCGACTTCGACGCACACACCCTGAAAGAAGAATACCTTTGCTCCATCGAAGCAGAGATGGGACGGGTTCGCACCGCCAACAAAAACGCGCCGCGTACCATTGATCTCGACATCCTGCTTTTCAATCAGGAAATTCTAGATGTTTCTGTTTTCAAGTTGGACCATTTGATCTTACCACTTGCTGAGCTAATCCCTGCCCTGCGGCAGGATGAAAGCTCGCCCACTTTAAAAGAAATCGCCGATGAGCGCTTGACGCACACATCGGCCTGCAAATGCGGTAAATTCAAGCTCTGATCACATCTTGCGTGCGATCAGCCCCTGCATCAGCGCTTCCAAAGGTTCTGCACTATCTGAGGAACATCCAACGGCAGAAAAAGACGCAAATGTTTGCTGATAAAGCAAAGCCATTTGTCTTTCCGTCTCTTCTTTTACTCCCTCTTTTTCCAATGCCCTAACAAGCGCAGGGACGTGTGAAGCAGTAATGAGGGGCATATCTGCCCAGAGCCGATAGAATTCTCCCCTCTTTGCCAACCCGGCCAGAATCGGGAAAGATTTTTTGCGTGCGATCAGATCACTGTCGTTCGACTTTCCCGTCAATTGATCGTTCCCCCAAATTCCCAGCCAATCGTCCTGTACTTGAAAGGCCTGCCCAAGCAATAAACCCGTTTTCTCGAACTGCCCAATTTGCTGTGCTTCTGCCCCGCCTAAAAGCGCTCCCAATTTGAGCGCAGTTTGCAGCAAAGCACAGGTTTTGCCGCCGATCATTTTAAAGTACAACTCAAGCGAGACCGTTTCAGTGCTTTCAAACTGCATGTCAAGAAACTGTCCCTGGGTCAATTCCACGCAGGCGGCGCTCAGCCAGGTTTGCACTTGGACGACCGCTTCGGCTGGGAAAGAGGGTAATAAACGTTGCGGCGCCTGTAGAGAATAGGCCAGCAGGGCATCCCCGGCATTGATCGCCAGTGCCTCTCCCCACTTGACCCAAACCGTTTCTTTGCCGCGGCGCAGCAGGCTTTTATCTTGGATGTCGTCATGGATCAAGGAGAAGTTGTGCATCATTTCGATGGCGGCGGCCGCCGGCAAAGCTTTTTGCCAATCGCCCCCCACTGCCTGGGCAGACAGCAACACCAGCAAGGGGCGCACCCGCTTGCCTTTGCTCAGATGATCCGCTTCTGACCAGCCGAATTGGTAGGCGAAAATATCAAAATACGAATTCAGGTTCTTGTCTTCATTTTGCATCAAGCAAGATCGTAATTCTTCATCGACCGCTTGTTGATATACGTTTGTTTCGCTCACTAGAATCGTTCCTGTTCTGCTTTTCAGGCTGGCGTGATCTTTGTTCGTTTCATTGCTTCTACAGTACGAGCGCCACAGGCAAATAGGGCGATCTTAGTTTCCAGTTCAATTTCGTCCATTACCTCGATCACCTTTTCTGTGGAGACGGTGGCAGCCAATAACAACCGGCCTGCCATGCCACACAGATCCGCGCCCAACGCCAAAGACTTTGCGATCTCGATGCCGTTCTGCACCCCACCGGACGAGATCAAAGGCAAATCTGGTTGAGAGTCACGCAGGGCCTTCAACGCGTAAGCCGTGGGCAGCCCCCAATTGCGAAAATCGGCGGCGATGCGGCGCTGCACTTCGTCTTTGCTGCGATACATTTCCACCTGCGACCAGGAGGTGCCGCCGGCCCCGGCCACGTCAATGGCCCGAACACCCACAGAGATCAACTGTTCGGCTACTTTGGGTGAGATGCCCCAGCCCACCTCTTTGACGATCAGTGGTTTCTGGGTGCCTTTGCAGACCGCTTCAATTTTAGACAGCAAATTGGAAAAATCTGTGTCGCCCTCGGGTTGCAATGCTTCTTGCAGTGGATTCAAATGCAGGATCAAACCGTCGGCATGGGCAATTTCCATCAGCTTCAGACAATCGTCCACACTGACACCATAATTCAACTGAACAGCGCCAATATTGGCGAATAACGGAATATCCGCAGCATAGCTGCGCAAATTAAAAGAGTCAGCCACTGATTTGTCTTCAAGGGCAGCCCGCTGCGACCCCAGCCCCATGGCAATCTTCTTTGCCTGGGCGGCTTCGGCCAAGTGCACATTGATGATGGCGCCTTCTTTTGTTCCGCCAGTCATGGAGGAAATCAACAACGGGAATTTAAGCGCAAAACCCAAGAAAGTAGTGGAAAGGTCAACGTCGCGCAACGAAAGTTCAGGCAAGGCGCAGTGTTCGAGGATAAAATCATCAAAACCGGTGTGTATGCCAGACTGAACATCTTCATGCAGGTTAATGCGAAGATGATCATTCTTGCGGGAGAAAATATCAGGGTTCTCTGACATCATATTAATTCAAAGTATACCAGACCTATTTTGGAATTTTGGTGTTATAAAGGTTGGTAAGTGTTGGGAACGTTTTTTCCTTGACAGATCAGTTACAAAAGTTACAATACAAATTAAATCTCGACTAAGAAGAAATGGCCAGGAGGACTAAATGAGCGATACGTATGATAAGGTCAAAGCAGTTATTGTTGATGTATTAAAGGTCGATGAGAAAGAGATCAAAGAAGAGACCCGCTTTGTTGAAGATCTGAAAGCCGATTCAATGGATCAGTTCTTCCTGATCGATGGCTTCTGCGAGAAATTCGACATCAACATCAACGATGAAGATGCCCGCAACATCAAAACTGTTTCTGACGCTGTCAAATACATCGACAGCCACAAAAAATAAGCGAAATAAAGAGGTGTAAATGGTTCAACCACTTACACCTCTTTCTATTTAAGCGAGCAGAGAGGGCAATTGCTCTGGGTGCTGTGCCACCCGAATGCCCGCCGCTTCGAGGATTTTGATCTTCTCCTGGGCGGTTCCGCTTTTCCCTTCAATAATGGCGCCAGCATGCCCCATGCGTTTGCCGGGAGGCGCGGTCACCCCGGCCACAAAAGCCACCACCGGTTTGGTCATGTGCCTGGAGACGTATTCAGCGGCCAGTTCTTCTTCGTTGCCGCCGATCTCGCCAATGATGACCACCTGATCGGTCTTGGCATCTTCCTCAAACAACTCCAACAAATCCACATATCCCATACCCTTGATGGGGTCACCGCCGATGCCTACGCAGGTGGAAACACCCCTTCCAGATTGATTCAGGGCATAAAGCACTTCATAGGTGAGAGTGCCACTCTTTGAAATGACGCCCACGTTCCCCGGCTTGGCGATATTGCCGGGGATAATACCGATCTTGGTTTCTCCAGGTGAAAGCAACCCCGGGCAGTTTGGGCCGATCAGGCAGGTTTTCTTATTTTGCAGATAGTGTTTGACCCGCATCATGTCTTGCACGGGCACCCCCTCCGTGATGCAAACCAGCAAGGGGATATCGGCATCGGCAGCCTCAAAAATGGCATCCGCGCAATGTTTTGCCGGCACAAAGATGACAGAGGCATCCGCTCCGGTGATCTCAATGGCTGATTTAACCGAATCAAAGACCGGCACTTTGCCATCCAGCACCCAGTCGCCACCCTTGCCGGGTGAAACACCTGCCACCACGTTGGCATGAAAACTCAGCATCTGTTTTGTATGAAAAAGCCCTTCCGTGCCGGTGATGCCCTGAACCAAAATTTTGGTGTTGTGATCCGCTAAAATGCTCATGACTCGGCTCCTTTGGCAAGATCCACCGCCATTTGCGCTGCCTGTAACAAGGTTTCGGTCGGGTTAAATTTCGCTTCCTTCAAGAGCTTTCGCCCTTCTTCCTCATTGGTTCCCACCAACCTGACCACCATCGGCACATTTACCCCCACCTCTTTTGAAGCAGCCAGAATCCCTTTGGCCACCTCATCACAGCGGGTGATGCCGCCAAAAACATTGACCAAGATTGATCTCACGTTCTTATCGGCCAGGATGACACGTAAAGAGGCGGTTACCTTATCGGCAGAAGCACCGCCGCCAATATCCAAAAAATTGGCCGCCTCCCCGCCACAAAGAGCCAGGATGTCCATTGTGGCCATAGCCAGCCCAGCGCCATTGACCATGCAGCCGACGTTTCCCTCCATTTTGATGAAGGTGACCCCATATTTGCGGGCCTCGATCTCGGAGGCTGCTTCAGCATCCAGATCGCGCAGGTCTGCCAGATCGGGGTGTCTAAAGAGCGCATTGTCGTCAATCACTACTTTGGCGTCTAGAGCCACCAAACGATTTTCGGCGGACAACACCAACGGGTTGATCTCGGCCAGAGTGGCATCACTGGATTGGTAGACCTTCCACAGGCCCTGAACGATCTCAGTGAACGTTTTCCAGAGGACTTTAGGGAGGTCAATGGCAATCGCAGCACCGCGGAGCTGATAGTCACACAACCCCAACAACGGATCAATATAGACCTTAATGATCTTTTCGGGATTACGCTGGGCGACTTCTTCGATCTCCATGCCCCCTGCAGCCGAGGCCATCAAGACCGGTTGCTGCGATTGGCGATCATTTACGATGCCGATGTAGAATTCGCGCTCAATAGAAATGGCTTCATCTACCAGCACTTTTCGTACGGGCAGCCCTTTAATTTCCATTCCCAAAATTTTTGTAGCCAGATCATGGGCTTCTTCCGGGCTTTTGGCCAAACGAATTCCGCCTGCTTTTCCTCTTCCCCCTACCAATACCTGTGATTTGATGACGACTTTTCCGCCTAATTCTTCGCTAATTTGTTTTGCTTCGTCAGATGTGCCTGCTATTCTACCTTTTGGAATCGGGATACCAAACCTTTCAAACAACTGCTTGGACTGGTATTCGTGAAGTTTCATTGACACTCCCTTAAAGAATTAGGATGTGTATCTTACCCATAAGATTATACAACGGCACACATAAAAACGACCCGGTTTTACAACCAGGTCGTTAGAAAGTCATGTGCTTTTTTACCCTTTCAGGTAAGCATCGAGCGATTCTTTGCTGATGCGGTATGACTCGCCGATCTTTTTCGCCTTCAGTTCACCGGCAGTGATGGCGGCCATCACATCCGCTTCGGTCACCCTCAACACCGAGGCTGCCTCTGCAGGGGTCATAATTGCAGGTACAGCCGCCGCTGCATTATTATTCTGGGCCTGCCCCTGATTAGGCTGATTCTGCCCAATCCCTTGCAAGGACTGCTGCAACACATTGCCAATGCCCAAGCCAGCACCGATACCGGCAGTCAAGCCAGCCCCGCCATTGGGGTTGTTGGCAGCATCGCGCATGGCATCCGCGGCCTGCAATTGAGCGTAGGTCTGCATGTCGAGCATACCCATTGAGCGCAGCTCTTCAGCCGACTTTTCGGAGGGTTTCAGGCTGGTGATATAGAAAGATTTGAGCATGCAGCCGACGGCACCAAAATCATCCTGCCCTTTAGCGCGAATGGCTGAGCCAAGCTCTTCGGTCAGTGCGATCACTTCCAGAACGTTCTTGGTGGCACCGGTTTCCGCCAAGATATCCTGCAGCTTTGAGAGCAAAATGCCACGGAAGCGATCCTCAATATCTGAAAGACGGAAGCTGGCCTTGGCGCCCACGATCTGGGTCAAGAACTGCTGCGGATCGCTGATCTGGAAGCTGTAAGTGCCATAGCCTTGCAGCAAAGCCAGACCAAGACCCACACCCTTGTTGCTGACGATGATCGGCTGCGCCGTACCCCATTTGCGATCAGGAAACTCCTTCACCGAAATGTAATACACCTCGGCCGTAAACGGCGTACGGTCATTGAAGGCTTTGCCGATCCAGTCGATGAGCAACGGGACGTTGGCAGTTGTGATCGTGTGACGACCCGGGCCAAAGACATCCAAAGCCTGCCCATCGCGCATAAAAACGACCTTTTGAGATTCACGTACGATCACCTGTGAACCGATGCGCAGATCGGCAATGCCCGTTTCAGGGAACCGGTGAACCAATTCGTCGGTCATCTCATTGGGGTATTCAATTACATCAAAAATTCTAGCCATCGCATTCTCCAATTATGAATTATTGCTCTTGTAGTTCTTACTGACCCATTTTCATGAGTTCGCTGCGCTTGTTGAAAGCGTCAATGCTGTCTTGTGCCTTCTGCACGGTATTGCGCAGTGCGGCCGGGAAACCATCGGTATCCATTGAAGCTTCAAGGTTATCAATCGCTGAGGTCACAGCATCCCCCAATTCCATCAGGGTCAAGTCGTAGTTATACAATTGGGTTAATTCAGCCTCGTTGATCTTCACTGCATCGAAGAAACCAGTATACCCGTAAGAAGCAGTTTTCACCCGGTCAACGAAAGTGCGCAGCTTGATCGAGGCCTCTTCAATGTCATCGACCAGTTCGATCTTGCCGGCTTTGACCATATCCCGCTGAATCGCAGACAGACGGGCCCATTGCGCTTGAAAGCGATCAGCGATCACTTCGCGCAACACCTTATCTGCCTGGCGACGATCCACCATTGCAAAATACCCTTTGAAGCCGGGCAATTTGGCAATCAACTTCTTTAACGCATCCTGTTGCGATACAACGCGGTCATACAAATCACTCATGGCTTTCCTCCATCCATTTTTCTTTACTAAATTATAGCGAACTTTATTTGTTTTTCACTATTTATATACGAAAACATTTAAAAAAAGACGCAGTAATGTAGCCCGATTTATTCAAATTTTACTTGTATTCAACATCTCAAATTCATATAATGAAATGAAGCCCGATTTTAAGGAAAGGAGGTCATCATGCTCTTCACAGCTAAAGAAAAGGGCCAGGGTTTAATTGAATATGCATTAATTTTAGTTTTTATTGCACTTGTTGTGATTGTTGTTCTTCAAATACTTGGCCCACGGCTCGGCTCTGTGTTTAGTGACATTAACTCTCGTCTTAATTCATATATATAAAGCTTACTAACGGCTAACGAATTTGTAAGTCTCGTTAGCCCCAAAATTACTTGAATTGAATTTGCAATGACGTATAATATTTTCAAGAAACACAATTCATAAGAGAGGAGAAAAAACCATGTTATTCGCACCTAAAGAAAAAGGCCAAGGTTTAATTGAATACGCATTGATTCTTGTTTTGATTGCGGTTGTTGTAATCGTTGTTCTTCAGATCCTTGGACCCCAGATCGGTGGCATCTTCAGCAACATTAGCTCTCAATTGAGCGGTGTCTAGTCGATTCGCCATGCAAACAAAAAAAGAAGACTCAAACGAGTCTTCTTTTTTTATCTTATCCTTGGCTGACGCCTTTCTTATTTGTAAGGCTGAAACGTGCTTGAATTGGTTTTTGTTGCCGTATAATAAATTTGTCTTATTTTTAAGAAAAGGTTAAGCAGGAGGAAAATATGGCTGCTGGAAAAAAGAGAAGCGGACGGATCATCATTATCATCGCCCTCATCGCTATTGTCGGTGTAGTGCTTGTTTACATGCTGCTCACTGGCAATTCGCAACGAAACACACAAAATAATGCTGCTCCTGCACCTACAGAGACCCCAAATGTTCAACTCGTAGAAATCGTGGTTGCCTCACAAACAATTCAAAGAGGCACTGTGATCACCAATGATTATCTGACTACGATCGAATACCCAAAAAATCAAATGCCTGAGGGCACCTTCTTTGAAAGCATTGAAGATGCGGTGGGCACAAAAGCCAAATACACAATTGATGCCGGCGTTCCGCTTACCACAAGCATGGTCGTTCACTCTGGCGAAGGTTCACTGGCTTCGTTTGATGTGCCCAGTGGGATGACCGCCTATTCCATCGCTATTAGCCCGGAGACCGCCGTATCGTATGCGCCCCAAAAAGGGGATCATGTCATGGTGGTGGGATGTATGTTAATGGTAGATATCGATACCAACTTCCAGACAATCTTGCCAAACCGGACCGGGATCACTTTTACAGATGGTTACCCGATCGAAAAAGATGGGGCTCCAACCAATTCAATGGTAGTCAATGGCACGGAGTCCTCTAAAGGGCGTTACGAACTTGAAACCACGACCAATGATCCACTTTACGTGCTTCCCTCTGAAGCCCAGCGCAGCCGCCTGGTCTGCCAAACGATCATTCAGGATGCTGAGGTATTGAATATCGGCTACTTCCCGCTTACCAGCACTGCTGAAAGTGCTCAGGCCACACCGGTTGTTATGGCAACGGTACAAGATAGTGGAGCCTCCCAAATCACCTATCCGGGTTCTGCTACCCTGATCGTCTCACCCCAAGACACAGTGATCTTGAACTATCTGGCGCTGTCTGGCACTACGCTTTCAATGGCGCTGCGTGGCGCGGGAGATACGAGTGTAATCACCACTGACCCGGTCACCCTGCAGTATGTGATGGACGCCAAGAATATCCCTACACCAGTGAAATTGCCTTACGCCACCGAACCCAGGGTTGATTCTCTTCTCTTCCCTACTTTTAATGATTACGTTGTTCAGCCTTAAGCTGAGCCGTTCAAAGAACTTTTAACCGCCGGAGAAAACAACGTGCCGCAGGAAAAAATACTAGTTGCAGTCGTAGACGATACCGATGAATCGCGTGAGATGATCCTGCGAATGCTTCAATTTGATTCCAATATCGAGGTAGTGGGAACCGCAAAAACCGGCCTCGAAGCGATTGATCTGGCACAAAAACTGAAGCCAGATGTTATCGTCATGGACATCAATATGCCGGATATGGATGGCATCACGGCAACTGAAAATATCCGCAAAAAGATTCCCTACATTCAAGTGGTCATTCTCTCGGTTCAGAGCGATGCCAATTATATGCGGCGCGCGATGCTGGCGGGTGCGCGTGACTTTTTGACCAAGCCTCCGATGATCGACGAATTGACCTCTGCCATTCGTCGTGCCGGCACAATGGCAAAAGACGAAAAGAATAAACTTACTGCTGTCTACAACGCCACCGGCCCGCTCAATCCGGCTATTCCCGGATACATCTCCCAGGTTAACGGCAAGATCATTGTGACCTACAGCCCCAAAGGTGGAAGCGGCACAACCACCATCGCCACCAACTTGGCCGTCAGCCTGAAAGATGCCTCTCACAAAGTGGCACTGGTAGATTCCAACCTCATGTTTGGCGACGTGTCTGTTTTTTTTAACGAACATGGCAAAAACAGCGCATTGGATTTAATTGATCGGATATCAGAACTGGATCCCGAAATCATTGATGACGTAATGATCAAGAATAAAGCTACCGGCATTGATATCCTTGGCGCCCCCAACAGCAGCCAATTTGTTGACGCCGGCATCGGGGAACCTTTTGCAAAAATCTTGCAATTTCTGCAAAACCTCTATGACTACGTGATCGTAGATACCTCTGCTTACCTGACCGAAGTCGCGCAAAACTGTCTGGATATTGCGGATTTCATTGTCTTAATCACCATTCAGGACATCCCCGCCATCAAGAACACCAATCAATTTCTTTCTCTGGCCGACGCCTCTGGCATTGGCCGAGACCGTATCGTGTTTGTGATGAATCGATATGATAAACGCATTTCCATTTCACCCGAGCGTGTAGGAGAAAGCCTGAAACAACCAGTCATCGTTGCGATTCCTTACGAAGATCGAGCCGTCAGCTACTCTGTCAACCGTGGCATTCCCTTTATGATAGATAACAAAGGCATTCCTGCTGCCAAGTCGGTCGTTGCCCTGGCGGACCACCTGCGCGAAAAAATCAAGAAATTGAACGAAACAGAATAAGACGAACTTTTCTAGACTGGAACGATACTAATGTCGATTTTAAGAAGAATACAATCTGGCGACCAAGGGAATTCCCAAAACAGCCAGCAACCACCTGCCCCAAACACTACGAATGGAAATTCACCCTTTCAACAGCAGTATAGCGGCGGAAACCCCACCAATCCTTTACAATCCCAGCGAAGGATCATTTCAAACCCCGGACAGGCCAGCCAGGACACCTATCAAGATCTAAAAACCCGAGTACAAACCAAGCTGCTGTCGGAACTTGACCCCAGTGTGGATGTCACCCAGGTGGCTGAAGTTCGTAAGACAATTCAGGACCTCTTTGACCAAATATTGATCGAAGAGAATTTCATTCTGTCACGCTCCGAAAAATCCCGCCTGTTTGAACAAATTGCCGCAGAAATTTTAGGATTTGGCCCGCTTCAGCCTCTACTTGAAGACGACACCGTCACCGAGATCATGGTCAATGGGGCAAAAAATCTTTATGTTGAAAGAAGAGGCAAGCTGCAAAAAGTTCCTCTTTCCTTCGAGAATAATGAACATGTGATGCGTATCATCGAAAGAATCGTGGCCCCACTGGGGCGCCGTATTGATGAGTCAAGCCCCTATGTGGATGCCCGTTTGCCAGACGGTTCTCGTGTCAACGCAATCATCCCACCAATATCGCTTGTTGGACCAGTGCTGACCATCCGTAAATTCTCAAAAACCCCTATTTCGGTGGATCAACTCATTCAGTTTGGCTCCATTACGCCAGAAGCGTTGACTTTTCTGGACGCCTGCGTAAAAGCCCGATTGAACATTGTCATTTCAGGTGGTACCGGTTCTGGTAAAACCACTCTATTAAACGTCCTTTCAAGCTTTATCCCTTCTGATGAGCGTATCGTCACAATCGAAAACGCTGCAGAACTTCAACTTCGACAAGACCATGTGGTTACGCTTGAATCACGGCCTTCCAATATTGAAGGAAAAGGTGAAATTACCATTCGAGACCTTGTGGTCAATGCCTTGCGTATGCGCCCTGATCGTATTATCGTCGGCGAAATTCGTGACGCTGCTGCGCTTGACATGTTACAGGCTATGAACACCGGCCATGATGGCTCCATGACCACATTGCACTCGAACAGTCCGCGCGATACCCTGGCCCGTTTGGAAACGATGACCCTGATGGCGGGTATGGACATGCCCGTTCGTGCCATCCGTGAACAGGTCAGTTCGGCAATTCAGCTCGTAGTTCATCAAGAACGTATGCGCGATGGTACACGTAAAGTCACTTACATCACTGAAGTTTCTGGCATGGAAGGAGATGTCATCACAATGACGGATCTCTTCGTGTTTGAACAAGTTGGTTACGAAAATAACAAAGTGGTGGGCCGCATGAGAGCCACAGGCCTTCGTCCAAAATTTATGCCCAAGATCGAAGCGGCCGGCATTCACCTTCCGCAATCTGTTTTTGGAATTGGCGTGAAGAGATAGAGAGCTTTTCATGAATCCCACTCTGATACTCTGGTTAGGCGGCGTTTTCATTCTGATTTTGATCGGTGTCGGAATTTACTTTACCATTTCCGGGCAAAGGTCTGAAGAAGAAGAACGCATTGGTGATTATATTGAACCGGAGATAGCTCCTGTTGATCAAAAGAAAGTCGCACAATCACCGGTAACCGATTGGTTAACCAAGAGGGTTGAAAAATCTTCATACGGCGACAGAATTGCCAGAGATCTTGCCAGAGCGGACCTTAAATTTAAGCCAGGGGAATATGTAGGACTAATGGCGATCAGTTCATTTTTGGTCGCCGTGCTTGGATATTTTCTTGGACAAAATTCCCTTCTACTTGGTGCTGCAGGACTCGTTTTTGGGACATTTTTACCTGGAATGTATGTAAGAAACCAGCAAACACGACGGCTAATAAAGTTTAATGATCAGTTAGCCGATATGTTAAGCTTAATGGTCAATGGCCTCCGCGCCGGCTTCTCGACCTTGCAGGCTATGGAAGCGGTCAGTAAAGAGCTGCCCGCCCCGATCAGTGACGAGTTCAGACGTGTGGTACAAGAAATTCAATTAGGGGTTCCAACTGAAAAAGCTTTGGATAACTTATTGAGGCGCATTCCTAGTGATGACCTTGATTTGGTTATCACTGCCATGAACGTGCAAAGAGAAGTTGGTGGTAATCTCGCCGAAATCCTTGAAACGATTTCTCACACAATTCGTGATCGCGTGAAATTAAAGGGTGAAATTCGAGTGCTCACTTCCCAGATGATGTATTCAGGAAAATTCCTTTCAGTTATGCCAATCGGCGTTTCTCTTCTCCTTTATGTCCTGAACAAAACATATATCATGACTCTGGTGGACCCAGAAGCGAATGCAAATATTCCATGTGGGTATATTGCCATTGGTGGTGCCGTACTGTTAATCGTTGTCGGCTATTTCGTGATGCAGAAAATGGCAACCATCGAAGTTTAGTGGAGATAATATGGCTGCAATACTAATTGCAATTGGTGTAATTGTCAGTATCGCGACTATCTTGGTCGTAGTTGGTATTCGAAACCCTCAGGCCGAATCTGATCAAATGATTGCGGAACGTCTTGAAGCTTTTTCACAGTCATCAGAATTGGTGGATCTTGAAAAGCTTGAGATGTCTCAACCCTTTACAGAGCGTGTCATTCTGCCAATAGCAAGAAAATTAGGTGAAATTGCCCTTCGGTTTACACCCCAAAACTGGCTAAATTCCATTGCACGTAAACTGGAACTGGCCGGTAGCCCTTCTCGAATGGATCCTTCCACTTTTTTGTCTTCACAGTTTATGATGGCTGTTGGCTTTGGCCTAGTAGTCATTCTTCTTGATGTTTTTGTTATGAAAACCACTCCCATTGGACAAAAGTTTTTATTAACCTTGGTTGCTGTTGCTCTTGGCTTTTATCTACCTCAATTGAACTTATCAACAAAAATTACAGCTAGACAAAAAAGTATTCGAAAATCATTACCAGATGCGCTTGACTTGTTAACAATTTGTGTTGAGGCAGGGTTAGGTTTCGATCAAGCAATGGTTAAAGTCGCTCAAAAATGGGAATCGCCTTTATCGGCTGCTTTTGGTAGGGTGATTCAAGAGATCCAACTTGGCAAGTTGCGTCGTGAGGCACTGCGTGACATGGCTCAAAATATTGACATTTCTGAAATGACCAGTTTTGTTGCCGTTGTTATTCAAAGTGAAATGCTTGGTGTTAGTATGGCAAAAGTACTTCGGATCCAGGCTGATCAGATGCGCGTCAAGCGACGGCAATTAGCCGAAGAAGAAGCCCATAAGGCGCCAATTAAAATGTTAATTCCAATGGTTTTGCTCATTTTTCCGTCTTTAATGCTCATTCTATTTACCCCAGCCGTGTTACAAGTGATGAGTGCAGGAATCTTGGGTTTTTAGAAGATGTTTTAATGGGCTCTCTGCTGAGTTACCGCCTATATCATTCCATCTGGAAAACGCTCGATATTATTTACCCACCTTCCTGTGCCGGCTGCGGCCAGGGAGGTGTTCGTTTATGCGACACTTGCCGGGATCAGATACAAAAGATCGGTAAAAATATTTGTCCAATTTGCGGCAATCCCTCGCAAAGAGAGGCGCCTTGTGATACATGTCAGGAGTCGCCCCCGCCCTACACAGCCTTGCGTTCATACTGTGAGTATGCCGGGCCGGTGCGCGAGGCAATCCATCATTTAAAATACAATAATGACCTTTTGCTGGCTGACACTCTGGCGGAATTTTTGATCACGATGCTAAAGGAACTGAACTGGGAGTTTGATCTGGTGCTGCCCGTGCCCATCAGTCAGCAGCACCTGCATGATAGAGGATATAACCAAGCAGGGCTGATCGCTTATCCGGTCGCGCTAGCCATGCAAAAAGAGTACTCAGACAAGCACTTGCAACGTACCAGAGAAACAAAATCGCAAGTGGATCTCTCTGCGCCAGAAAGATTTAAGAATTTGCATAATGCATTCCAAGGAAATTCTGCTACACTTAATCATAAGAAAGTATTATTGGTGGACGATGTAACGACGACGGGCGCGACAATTAATTCATGTTCGACAGCGCTACGACAATCTGGCTGTGAAAGGATATACTGCATCACCGTAGCAAAAACGCCCAAATATCACCAGTAGACTTTTAAGCTCCTTTCCAATTCATCCAACCTAATATCGAGGAGGAAACAATGGCTCAAAAAGTTGAAATCACAGTAAAGAACATGCACCTGGGTGAACAAATTGAAGAGTATGTGAACAAAAAAGCAGATCGTCTGGAAAGAATTCTCCCTGAGGTTGAAGAAATTCAAGTAGACTTGGCAACCGCCAAAATGCTGCGCAACAAGCAAGATCGTGAAGTTGCGCAATTAACACTTGTTGGCAAGGGCTTTATTTTGCGCACCGAAGAGCGAGACGCCGATATGATGACCGCGATCGACAAAGCTGCCGATAAGATGCAGCGCCAGATCGAGCGCTTCAAAGGCAAACGAAATCGCGGTCGCAGCACCGGAGTATCAATTTCTGAGGCCACCTCTGAACCAGAAACCATTGAAACAGAGACCAAGACAGCTATCGTGCGGCGCAAATCCTTTACCCTTGTGCCAATGGACGAAATGGAAGCAATCGAACAGATGGCTTTGCTGGGGCATGAGGATTTCTTCATTTTTTACAATGTGAACACAAGCTCGATCAATGTGCTTTATAAACGGCACGACGGCGATTACGGCTTGATCGAACCAAAGATCGGATAATTTTTTGCAGCTCTCTCGTAGCCGGGCATGACGCCCGGCTATTTTTTTGTGACCTTCAATCTATCTAAAGACACATCCGCATATATCCTCTAGCGCGTAATATCAGACTGATCGGTCGGTTTTATTTGGAGAGGTTTATGCAAGATCGCAGTCAGCAAACAAGATCAAAAATACTGAACACTTCTTTCCATCTATTTTTGCAGAACGGATATGACACCACAGGTGTTGCCCAAATCTGTGAAGAAGCAAGCATAAGCAAAGGCGCTTTTTATCACCATTTCCCCAGCAAACACGACGTCTTTCTGACAATTTTGGACGAGTGGATTGAGGCCCTTGAGTCACGGTTTCGTTTGATTGAGGATTCAGAGTTAAGCGTTCCCCAGCAAATTCAACAAATGGCTGCCTCACTGAAAGATATTTTTTCAGAATCCGAAAAAATCCCCCTTTTCCTTGAATTCTGGATGCAATCCATGCGCGATGAGAGTGTTTCGAAACGCACGCTCGCACCCTATTTTCACTTTTTAAACTATTTTCAACACCTGATAGAAAAAGGGGTTCAGGAAGGCAGTTTTGATGAATCAACCAATTCTAAAGAAACGTCCAGGCTGCTGATGTCTTTCGCGATGGGTTCGATCTTGCAAAGCATGCTTGAACCTGAAAAAGACTGGCAAATGATCACTGAATCCAATTTAAATTCGATCTTATCTGCGATACAGAGGAGTAAAAAATGAACCTGGTGACTGGTGCAACGGGTCATATCGGCAATGTGCTCGTGAAAGAATTGTTAAAAAGAGGCGAAAAAGTCAGGGCTTTTGTGCTCACAGGTGAAGACCTGTCGCCGCTGGAAGGGCTGGATGTAGAGATCTTCGAGGGCAACATCCTTGACCTCGATTCCATTACCAACGCCATGAATGGGATTGAAAACGTCTTTCATTTGGCAGGGATCATCTCGATCATGCCCGGAAAAGATGAAATGGTTCATCATGTCAACGTGGACGGCACAAAAAATATCGTCAAAGCAGCCCGCCAGGCGAATATCAAACGGTTTGTCTATACCAGTTCAATTCACGCCTTCAAACGGGTTCCGCATGGTATTGTGATCAACGAAGATATCCCCATTGACCCCGAATCGGCCATCGCTGCTTACGATCGCTCCAAAGCCGAGGCCACCCTGGCCGTTCTGGCTGAATCCAAGCTGGGATTGCCGGCCGTGATCGTTTGCCCCACCGGTGTGATCGGACCTTACGATTATAAAAATTCTGAACTGGGCATCTTGATCCAGGAGTGGATGGTTCACAAGGTAGATTTCTTGATCGAAGGCAATTATGATTTTGTTGACGTTCGTGATGTAGTTCAGGGCATGATCTCTGCCCGTGATCGCGGCCAGATCGGTCAGATCTACATTCTTTCGGGCGAACTGGTAAGGGTAGTCGATATTTGGCGCATGGTAAAAGAATTGATGAACTTGAAATCCTCTTTCATTCAAATTCCTACCCGCATCGCCATGTTTACCGCTCATATTACTCAACTCTATTACAACCTGGTACATGAAAAACCCCGCTTCACAACCTACAGCATTGAAACGCTGCATTCAAACGCGGTAATTGACAATCAAAAAGCGCAAACTGTGCTTGGGTATCATCCCCGCTCTTTACGTGATACCTTGCACGATACCATCGTCTGGTGGCAAGAAAAAAAGACCCTTAAAAAATAAATATGGAAAATTATTGGAACAACAAAGTTGCATTGATCACTGGGGCATCCAGTGGCATCGGTGCCAGCACGGCAAAAGTGTTATCCGGTCATAGCATCACAGTTGTGCTCGTGGCCAGACGCCTTGAAAAGTTGGAAAAGGTTGCTGAATCGATTCGTCATGCAGGCGGGAAAGCCTTTGTTTTTACCGCCGATCTCTCAAACGAAACAGAGCGAGCCAGATTGGTTCAAACGGTTGTGGAGCAAGTTGGAGTGCCAGATATTTTGGTGAATAACGCCGGCATCGGCTGGTATGGCTTTTTCAACCAAATGCCCTGGGGGCTGGCCAAAGAAATGATCCAACTGAACATTGAAAGCGTTACTCACCTGACCTTGCTTTTATTGCCCATGATGCTGCAAAAGCCCAAAGCACGGATCATCAATATTGGTTCAATCATCGGCAAGCTGCCCGAGCAGGGCGTTACGCTTTACTCCGCTTCCAAAGTCTATATCGACAATTTTACCAAGAGCGTCTATCGAGAACTGCGCGGCACACAGGTATCCATCTCTGTGGTGCGGCCCGGCCCGGTAAAAACAGAGTTCTTTGACCGCTCAGAAGAATATGAAAACGGCGGGCGCATACCAGCTGAGAAGATGGCTGTGAGCTCCGATTTGGTCGGCAAAGGGGTTTGGTCGTTGATTCAGCGCCCACGCAGGTACCTGTATATCCCTTTTTACGTGGCTCTTTCTGTCTTTCTCGAACCGCTCTTTTCATGGGCAATTGATCTGGTCGGCCCAATTTTGCTAAAATACCGCGATAAAAAGAAGATCAACTAGTATTTTTCGTTAAAAAACCTTCCTTGTCAGTCCGCAATCACTGGGCTATAATTCATCCGGTTAAATTGTGAACTCAGAAAGGTATTCATATGATTGACGTTAATGACCTTCGCAAAGGTGTGATTTTTGAACTCGACGGGAACCTCTTCCGCGTTTTGGAGTATTCCTTCAATAAACCCGGACGCGGCAATGCCACGATCAAGATCAAAGCACGCGATCTGCGCCGTGGGGCGACCCTCGAAAAAACCTTCACCTCTGGCGAGCGTGTCAAGGATGTGCGCCTCGACTTCCATAATGCTCAGTACCTGTACAGCGATGGCGAACTTTTTTACTTTATGGATGTTGAAACTTATGAGCAACCTGCCATCCCCGCCTCGATCATCGGTGAATACGCCGGGTTCTTGAAAGGCGAAATGGAAGTAAAGCTAACCTTTTTCGAAAGTGAACCGCTTGACATTGAACTCCCCACTACCGTTGATCTGGACGTCACCTATGCCGAACCTGCCGTCAAAGGCGATACGGCGACCGGCGTGACCAAAAAGGTACAGACCGAAACCGGGCTCGAAGTGAACGTCCCCTATTTCGTTGTCACTGGTGATAAAATTCGCGTGGATACCCGTACTGGGGAATACGTTACTCGAGTATAAAACCACTCCTAACGCTTCAACCCTGTCCCCTCACGGGGACAGTTTGTTATATGGATAAAAAATTATGAAAACACCTGCAGGAAAAGAATGCCCTTACTTTTATGGCGATTACTATCGCGGTAAAAACCATGAAGAATGCCGCTTGCTCGGTAATCAGAGCGGCTCACAAAAGTGGACGCCAGATCTGTGCGCCACCTGCCCGGTTCCGGGCATCAAACTGGCCAATGCCTGCCCGCACATCGAGCTAACCCCGGTGGTAAAAAAGCCTTTTTTGGTGGGTAAACGCCAGGTGACCGTCACTGCCTTTTGCACCAAAGCACAACAAACGGTTAAAGAACCCAAAATTGGCTGTGGAATTTGTCACCCCCTTTCTGAAATTTTTGGAGAATTGAACAAGTGAACATTACCGTCCTCATTGATATGGATGACACGCTGCTGTCGAATCCATTCGATCAATTTATGCCCGCTTACTTCAAGCTGCTTGGCGCCACGCTGGCCGACAAAGTGAACCCGAAACAAATGCTTGGTCAGTTGATGAAATCCACCGATGACATGATCAAGAATAACGATTTCCGCTCCACGCTGGAGATGAGCTTTGCCAAGCATTTTTACTCTGAATTAGGGTTGAACCAGGAAGAAACTTTAACTACCCTGAACCGGTTTTATGACACTGATTTTCAATCTTTGAAATCGATCACGGGCGCCCGACCAGAGGCGATTTCCTTTGTGAAAGCCTGTCTGGATAAAGGCTATACGCTTGCAGTGGCCACAAACCCACTTTTCCCCAAAAGCGCCATGCTTTCGCGGCTGGAATGGGGCGAGCTAAATCGATACCCGTTCGCATTGATCACCGCCTATGAGTCTTTTCACTTTGCCAAACCCAACCCGGCCTACTTTGCCGAAATTCTGGCTCAATTGGGCTGGTCCGAAGGCCCTGTGGTGATGATCGGCAATAGTTTTTCTGATGATATAGCCCCCGCAGCGGCTTTGGGAATAAAAACCTTCTATTTGTCAGAAAAAGCGGCTGAAGATAACTCAATTCCATTTGGCAGCTTTGAAGATTGTTTGGCCTGGATCGATAACGACGTGAGCCGGCAAGAATTTTCGCTCAACTTTTCTGAGGTAGATTCTTTGCTGGCGATGTTACGTGCCACCCCGGCGGCCCTCGATACCATCCTCAAACAATGCGATCCAAAACTGGTGTCGCTGCGACCGCAAAAAAATGAGTGGAGCATTCAAGAAGTGATCAGCCACTTACGCGATGTAGATGCTGAAGTAAATTTGCCCAGATTCGAGTCTATTTTAAGTAATACAGTAAAGTTCATCCCGGCTATTGATACAGATGCCTGGGCGGAACAACGCAATTACCGCAATGATCGGTTGGAAGAGGCCCTGGAAAAGTATTTTACAGCCAGAAAATCTCTGATCCAATTGATCACATCCCTTAAAAAAGCCGATCTGGAGCGCACAGTGAACCATTCCGTTTTTGGGCCGACCCGATTGGGAGAACTTGTGAAATTTATTCTGATCCACGACCAAAATCACATTCGCCAGATCAAGAAGAATTTGCAGTTGCTCTCAAAAACTGGCTAAATTGAATAATTTAGATAAAACCTATAAGAAATTTGTTAATCTTCCCGCCAAACTCTTGCAATTGCTGGTATAGGGCTGTATAGATTGGTATAATTTTGAGAACAGGGTTAGAAATTTTGACCCAGTGTGGAGGATTATAAGTGAATTCCCGTACACAATCTTATATCGTATATTTCCTGCTTTTCGTGGCAATTATTGCGATGATCGTATTTGGGCTGAACAACGCAAACGGCTCAGATACTGTTTTGACCATCAACCAGGTTGCCAGCGAAGTTGAAAAAGGGAATGTATCAAAAATTACTGTTGAAGAAGATAAGTTGACCATCCTCTTAAAAGATGGCCTGACTGAAAAAACTTCCACCAAAGAATCAAACAGCACATTGGTAGATCAATTAGTCGCGCTGGGTGTCACCCCTACTGAGTTATCCCCGGATAACGGCATTAGTATTGAGGTCAAACCCCCCAGCCAGTGGGTCAGCATTCTCAATGCCCTCTTCTATTTCCTGCCGTTCTTGATTCTTGGCATTGCCTTCTTCTTTATCTTCCGTCAGGCACAGGGCAGCAACAACGCCGCCATGGCCTTCGGAAAATCGCGTGCCCGCATGTTCTCTGGCGATCACCCCACCGTGACGTTTGCTGATGTTGCCGGTGTGGACGAATCAAAAGAAGAGCTCAAAGAAGTAGTGGAATTTTTGCGTGAACCGCAAAAGTTCATCGCCCTGGGTGCCCGCATTCCTAAAGGCGTTCTGTTGGTTGGCCCTCCTGGAACAGGCAAGACCCTGCTGGCAAAAGCCGTTTCAGGTGAAGCCGGGGTACCCTTCTTCTCGATCTCAGGCTCTGAGTTCGTAGAAATGTTCGTCGGCGTAGGCGCCAGCCGTGTGCGTGATCTGTTCGATCAGGCCAAGCGCAACAGCCCCTGTATCATCTTCGTGGATGAAATCGATGCAGTGGGACGCCAGCGCGGCGCCGGTCTTGGCGGCAGCCATGACGAGCGTGAGCAAACCTTGAACCAGATGCTGGTTGAAATGGACGGTTTCGATACCGATACCAACATCATCATTATGGCAGCGACCAACCGTCCTGACATTCTCGACCCAGCTTTGCTGCGCCCCGGTCGTTTTGACCGCCGTGTAGTGTTGGATCGCCCCGATGTAAAGGGACGCGAGGCCATTCTCAAAGTACATATCAAAGGCAAACCCATTGCTCCCGAAGTAGATCTCGCCGTGGTGGCCAAATCCACCCCCGGATTTGTGGGAGCCGATCTCGAAAACCTGGTCAACGAAGCTGCCATTCTGGCCGCCCGCCGCAACAAAACCAGCATCGGTCAATCTGAATTTGAAGAATCCATCGAACGTGTCATCGCCGGCCCTGAGCGTAAAAGCCGCCTGATTACTGCCGAAGAAAAACGCATCGTGGCTTACCACGAAGCCGGTCACGCTGTGGTAATGAACGCTCTGGCTGAATCCGACCCCGTGCACAAAGTTTCCATCATCGCACGTGGAATGGCCGGTGGCTACACCCTGGCCCTGCCCGTGGAAGACATGACCCTGATGCCGCGCAAGAAGCTGGTGGCTGACATGGTGGGGTTGTTGGGCGGCCGCGCTGCCGAAGAGATCGTCTTTGACGATATCACCTCAGGCGCATCCAACGACATCGAACGTGTCACCAAACTGGCACGCACTATGGTCACCCGTCTGGGTATGAGCACAGAACTCGGCCCGATGGTCTACGGTCAAAAAGAAGAATTGATCTTCCTGGGTCGCGAGATCTCAGAACAACGCGATTATTCTGAAGAAGTCGCCGAAACTATTGACCGCGAAGTACGCGCCCTCATCACCAGTGCCTACGATTCGGCTCGTGCCATTCTGCGCCAATATCGTGACAGATTGGATGCTGTGGCCCAGAAACTGCTGGAAGTGGAAACCCTCTCTCGTGAGGATTTCGAAGCCATCTTCCCGCCCCCAGTGCCGCATCGCCCGCCAACGCCGGAACTTAATGCGAATTAACTTAAACGAGAGAGTCAAAAATTGGCTCTCTCGTTTTTCTTAACCCCAATTGAGTAATTAGATTATCCTGGCTATGCGCAAATCTTCAAATATTCGATTTTCGGCCTGATCGTCCATTGAATACCAGTGAATCGAGGAGTCATCCGGCTTGAACCAGTTGGCCTGACGGCGCACGAACTCTCTTGTTTTGCGCTTCATGAGCACCTTGGCCTCGCCCAGGCTGATCTCCCCCCGCAAATACTGGCAAACTTCACGGTATCCAATGGCAGACAGGTTCGGGTTATTGATGGAAATACCTGCTTTTAGCAGGGCCTCGATTTCTGCCACCAGACCAGAGGCAAACATCGCATCAATGCGCTCATCAATGCGCTGGTACAACTCCGGGCGTGGACGCGTCAACCCCACCAGCCAAAAACGGTATTTGGGCTCCCCTTTCCGCCTTTGAGCAGAGAACTTCTCGCCAGTGGTCAAGATCACCTCAAGCGCGCGAATCGTGCGGCGCATGTTTTGATACTCGATCGAGGCGGCCGCCTCAGAGTCGAGAATTTGCAGCTTCTGGTAAAGACCTTCGGCGCCGATCTCGCTGCCAATTTTTTCAAGAACATCACGGACGCTGTGGTCGGGCTCTTTATGCGGAATTTCCCATCCCTCCACAATTGAACGCACATACTGGCCGGTTCCCCCCACCAAAAAAGGTGTTTTTGCCCGAGCTACGATCTCGTCGATCAAACGGTAAGCCTCTTTTTGGAACGTAGAAAGTGACCAAACTTCGCTGGGGTCAGCAACATCAATCAGATGATGCGGCACGATCTTCTGTTCCGCGATGCTGGGTTTGGCCGTGCCAATATCCATGCCGCGATAAAAGAGGCGCGAATCCGCCGAAAGAATCTCCCCACCCACACGCTGCGCCAGATGAATGGCCAGTTCCGTTTTACCTACCGCGGTCGGACCAACGATCACGATCACCCAGGGTTTATCTGACATCTTTAAACCACTCGATCTCAGGGGCATCCTCACCGGGCTTCCCCTGAATGGCGACCACGTCCAGACGCCAGCTCTGTACCTCAAGATGCTCAAGCAAATAAGACTCACTGACTTCAAGCAAGTGCTCGATCTTTGTTTCGGTTACTGCTTCTTCAGGGTAGCCAAAATCTGCACTGGAGCGGGTCTTCACCTCTACAAAAACCAGTTCATCACCATCCTGCGCGATCAGATCAATTTCGCCAGCAGCGGTGCGAAAGTTTTTTCCGAGAAGGGTTAGTCCCTGTTGCTGCAAAAAATCAGCCGCCCTGGATTCACCCCAGGCACCTAGTATCTGCCGATACTTGCTCTTTTCGATCTTGGCCATGAAAAACTCCTGAGCAGATTCTACCTCAACTTGTTATTTTCTTGTTTCATGTTAAAATCAAAATTTAATATGTCGCAAATTGTCCTGCTCGGAGAGCGAAGAAATGCCTTCTGCTGAGATCATTACCATCGGTACCGAATTACTTTTGGGTGAGATTCAAGACACCAATACCCGCTATCTCACCCGGCAACTGCGCGATATTGGGGTGGAAATCTTTCGCACCACAACCGTCGGTGATAACGCCGAAAGAATCGCCAGGATCATCCAGGAATCTTTTAATCGCGCCGATATCGTCATCACCACCGGCGGTCTCGGCCCCACCGTGGATGACCCCACCCGTGATGCGGTTGCGCTGGCCTTCAACGTGGCTTCAGACTTTCACCCAGAACTCTGGGAAGTCATCGAAGCACGCTTCATAAAACGGAATGTGGTTGCCTCGCCCAACAATCGCCGCCAGGCCTACCTGCCCCACGGGGCGCAGGTGATCCAAAACCCGGTTGGCACCGCTCCGGCCTTCTATTTTGAAGTGGATAACAAAGTCTTGATCAGCCTGCCCGGGGTTCCCCGTGAGATGGAAACCCTCACCGAAACGGCCGTGCTGCCTTATCTCAAAGGCAAATACAACCTGCACGGTATTATCAAGGCACGTGTACTGCATATCGCCGGCATGGGCGAATCTGTCGTCGATGAAGCCATCGGTGACCTCGAAAAACTGACCAACCCCACAGTTGGGCTGCTGGCACATCCAGGTGTGGTGGATGCCCGTATCACGGCCAAGGCCAATTCCATCGCAGAAGCCGATCAAATGATCGCCCCGGTCGAGGCCAGGATACTCAGTCTGTTTCCGCAGGCCATCTATGGTGCCGATGAAACCACCCAGCTTCAGGCACTGAATCAAACTGCCATAGCCAAAAATAAAAAGGTCGAGATCTTTTGCTCTGACCTGCAGGGGCTTTGGCCAGCAGAGATCCATTCTCTGCCCGATTCTTTCATTACCCTGCATGAAAACGCTCACCCCCAAGAAACCGCAACGAGTAGCAATTCACTTCAAGTTTTGGTAAAGTATTATCAAGTTGAACAGGAATGCCATCTCGAAATCAATTTGATCGACTCGGCTTCCGGTTTACAAGATAATAGCATCTACAATGGGCCACCCGCCCACGGCCCCATCTGGGCTGTCAACCGCACCCTTGAATTTATTCGTCGCTACCTACTCCAACCTGAAAAAGAATAGAGGATTCAATTGACAAACGTAGATTTTCTTCTCGTAAATGCAAACGTCTTAAGTATGGATGAACAATTTCATCAATACAACCCCGGCGCCGTTGCAGTCAGCGGAAATTCGATTGTTGCTGTTGGTTCCCAAGCCTCCCTTGAAAGCGAATATTCTTCCTCCCAGAAAATTGATTGCGGCGGTAAAGTGCTCATGCCGGGTCTGATCAACGCGCACACCCACGTGCCGATGACCCTGCTGCGCGGCCTGGCAGATGACCTGCGCCTGGACGTGTGGCTGATGGGATACATGATGCCGGTCGAGCGAGAATTCGTCTCGCCCGATTTTGTTAAATTGGGCACACAGCTTGCCTGTGCCGAAATGATCCGTTCGGGCGTGACGACCTTTAACGATATGTACTATTTTGAAGAAGATATCGCCAAGGCCACCGCCGAGGCCGGCATGCGCGCCATCTGTGCCCAGTCTGTCTTGAAATTCCCCACCCCCGATGCCCAGTTCTTTGAAGAATCGCTGGAAATGTCACGCGATTACATCAAACGCTGGAAGGGCCATGAGCTGATCGTGCCGGGCATCGCCCCCCATGCCCCCTACACCTGCACCCCAGAGATCCTCAAAGCCTGCGCCGCACTGGCGGTCGAATTCGACGTGCCCCTGCACACCCACATTGCCGAGACGGCCTTCGAGGTCGAAAACATGCGCCGCGAGCAAGGCATGCCTGTGGTGCCCTACGTGAAAAAACAAGGCCTGTTCGACGCCAAAGTGATCGCAGCTCACTGCGTTCATATTGACGAGGGCGAAATCCACACCCTGCGTCATTACAATGCCGGGGTATCACATAACCCCTCTTCCAACCTCAAACTGGCTTCAGGGTTTGCCCCCGTGAAAAAGATGCTCGAGATCGGCGTCAACGTAGGCATTGGCACAGATGGCCCTGCCTCGAACAACGACCTCGATATGTTCGAAGAGATTCGCCTCACCTCGTTTGTGCAAAAAGGGGCTACTGGCGACCCTACCGCCCTACCCGCCAGAGAAACCCTCTTGATGGCTACCCGCATGGGCGCCAATGCCCTACACATGGGCCACCTGACCGGTTCCATTGAGGTGGGCAAACGCGCTGACCTGATTCTGGTCAACATGACCCCCCTGCATAACTCACCCCGCTTTCACCATGACCCACAGAGCACCTACGCACAGATCGTTTACGCCTCCAAAGCCTCTGACGTCACCGATGTGATGGTGAACGGCAAATGGCTGATGCGTGCCCAAAAACTGCTCACCCTGGACGAAGAACAGATCGTCCGTGCCAGCCAGGAATATGCCACCAAGATCGACTCCTTCCTGTCTACCCGTGAAACCTCCCTGCTCTCCAAACTGCTGGCAATCGGCGGTGCCTCTGAAGAGGAAAGTTTCGAGATTCAGGCCAAGGTGCGCGTCAAAGACTTGCAGCCGATCATCGAAAAACTCTCGACGCCTGAGGTCGAAATTCTCAAACGCCGCCACTACAAAGAATACGATGTTTACTTCTTCTTCAACGATGTGGATCAGGGCATTTTGCGTTACCGTGAAGATGATTTCATTGGCGACGACGGCAAAGTGGAAAACGTGCGCGGCCGTCTTACCCTGATCGGCCCGACCAACGAAGGCCAGTTTGAGCAGGAAGTGCTGCTCTCGCGCAGCCGCTATCTGGCGCCCGCCACCCAGAGTCTGCGTTTCTATCGTGAATACTTCAAACCGCATTTGGAAAAAGAGATCGAAAAAGACCGTTTGCGCTTCCTGGTTCGCTTTGAAGACACCGAATTCTTCATCAACCTGGACGCGATCAGCAATCCGCAGATCGGCTGCTTCCTGGAAGTCAAGAGCCGCACCTGGAGCCGCCAGGACGCCGAGAACAAGTCTCAGCTTATCACCAAGTTGATCCACTTCCTGGGCGCAGATATCGAAGAAACAACCTCAGAAGATTATATCGAGATGGTTCGATAGTGAACTCTGTGAAGATCGCTGGTTCGACAACTGATCGACCTGCTCTGAACGTGCTCTTTATCGCCTCAGAAGCCGACCCGCTGGTCAAGATCGGCGGGCTGGGGGATGTGGCCGGTTCGCTGCCTCTGGCCATGAAAAGGCTCACTGAGGCCGACGCAACGCTGCCTCGCCTCGACATTCGTTTGGCGCTGCCCTATTACGGGCAATTGAAAAAACAAGGCCTCCCTGTCCAAAAGATCGGGGAGTTTTCTCTTTCCACCACAGGCGACCCCTTACCCGTTCAGGTTTATGAAACCTCTTTGCAGGGGCTGCCGCTCTACCTGATCGACAGCGAGCTGATCGATCCTGCCGCCCCGGTTTATGGCAGCGATTTTGCCGCTGACGCCAAGAAGTTCATCTTTTTTTCGCTAGCCTGCCTGAAACTGCCCGGACTCTTGAACTGGCAGATCGATATTTTGCATGCCAACGATTGGCATACGGCAGTCTCGCTGCACCAGCTCAAACTAAGAACCAAAGCAGAGCCTGCGCTGCGCTCCATCCATAGTGTTTTGTCTGTGCATAACCTCCCTTTTATGGGAACCGGCAGTGAGAATGGTTTGGCCTATTTCATGGTGCCCCCTGCCCGAAATCCACGTATGCCTAAGTGGGCACGTTCTTTGCCGCTGCCAATGGGCTTGAACGCCGCCGAACACATCATCGCCGTTTCTCCAAGCTATGCGCAAGAGATCATGACCCCAGAATACGGCTGCGACCTGCAAAATTTTTTGATCACCCGAAAAGCACGCATCTCAGGCATCATCAACGGCATTGACCCGGGGATTTGGAACCCACAGACAGACGAGCGGCTGCACAGCCCCTTTTCTGCCCAGTCTCTGGATAAACGCGCAGCCAATAAACGCGCCCTGCAAAAAGAGCTCAACCTGCCTGAAAGTGAAGATATCCCACTGCTGGCCTTCATTGGCCGCATGGACCACCAAAAAGGCATTGATCTGGCAATGGAAGCGCTCAAGAATTTGAAGACCCCGCCCTGGCAAATGATCTTTCTGGGCACCGGGAACCCGCAGATCGAGGCCGATCTGCTCGCACTGCAATTGCACTTCCCAGATCAAATAAGATTGGCGTTGCGCTTTGACGCCGCTCTTTCTCACCGAATCTACGCCGGCGCAGATATTTTATTGATGCCCTCCCGCTATGAACCCTGTGGTCTGGCTCAGATGATCGCCATGCGCTACGGCTGCATCCCCGTGGCACGTGCCACAGGCGGGCTGATCGATACGATCACTAATTACACATCCCAACCAAACGAAGCTACCGGATTTCTCTTTGAAGGCAATGACGGGAAAGCGTTGGCGAAGGTGCTCAAACAAGCACTCAAGCTATTCCTAAAAAAGGAAGATTGGCGCAAACTACAGCTTAATGCCATGCATACCGATTTCTCCTGGCAAAACTCGGCCAGAGATTATTTAAAAACGTATATTGAATTAGTAAAGTAAATTTGTACTTGTTGGAGGTTGTTTATGTTAGCCAAAAGAGCGTCAGGGGTGTTGATGCACCCCACCAGTTTTCCAGGGCCAGATGGCATTGGTGATCTCGGCCCCGAAGCCTATCGCTGGATCGATTTTCTCGCACAGGCCAATTGTCATCTCTGGCAGGTGCTGCCGCTTGGCCCCACCGGCTATGGAGATTCGCCCTATCAGTGTTTTTCCGCCTTTGCGGGCAACCCCTATTTGGTCAGTTCCGCCATGCTGCTCGACAGCGACCTGCTCACCCGTTCAGACCTTGCAGACCGGCCTTCTTTCCCGGCCGTTAAGGTGGACTACGGCCCCGTGATCGAGTGGAAGCTGACGCTGCTCGACCGTGCTTATGCCCATTTCAAAGAGGGCGCCCCTGCCGCGATCAAAAAAGCCTACAAAAAGTTCTGTGAACAGAATGCTGAATGGCTGGATGATTTTGCCCTCTTTATGGCCATCAAAGAATCACAGGGGGGAGTTTCCTGGGATAACTGGCCCAAAGAACTGCGCAGCCGCGACCCGCAAGCGCTGGAAGCTTTCGCCAAATCCAATGCAGAGTCGATTGAAAAACATAAAGTGCGCCAGTTCTTCTTCTTTGACCAGTGGGCGAAGGTGTTGGAGTATGCACACTCCAAAGACATTCAGGTTATTGGCGATATTCCCATTTTCATCGCCTATGATTCGGCCGATGCCTGGTCACATCCGGAATTGTTCTACCTGGATAAAGCAGGCAAACCGACAGTGGTTGCGGGCGTTCCGCCCGATTATTTTTCGCCGACCGGCCAGTTATGGGGCAACCCACTCTATCGCTGGGACGCACACAAAAAAGAAGGTTACGCCTGGTGGATCAAACGCTTCAAGGCCGTACTGGGCGTAGTGGATGTTATCCGCCTTGACCACTTTAGAGGATTTGCCGGCTATTGGGAGATTCCAGCCGGGAACCCCACCGCCGAATTTGGTAAATGGGTCAAAGGCCCCGGCATTCCTTTCTTTAAAGCCCTGCTCGAAGAGTTCAAAGAACTGCCCATCATCGCCGAAGACCTGGGAGAGATCACCCCGGATGTAGTAGAGATGCGTGACGCTTTCAACTTCCCCGGTATGAAGATCTTCCAATTCGCCTTCCAAACCACCCCGGCGGATCCATTCCTGCTGCACAACTACACCCAGAATTGCGTGGCCTATACCGGCACGCACGATAACGACACCACTCTGGGCTGGTACCGTTCGGCGCCCGAAAACGAGAAGGATTTCTGCCGCCGCTACCTGGCCCGCTCCGGGGAGGACATCACCTGGGATATGATCCGTGCCGTGTGGAGTTCCACGGCCATGTTCAGCATTTGCCCCACCCAGGATCTGCTCAACCTGGATACGGAAGCGCGCATGAACTACCCCGGTCGCCCGGCCGGCAACTGGAGCTGGCGCGTGCTGCCCGAACAACTGCAGCCCTGGATCGCAGATCGCCTCAAAGAGCTGAACTACCTCTACAGCCGTGAATAGTCTTACAAGACCTCCCAATCGGGAGGTCTTCTTTTATGCCAATGGTTCAGTCTTGGGTATTTTCTGTGAACGGGTCGCCACGATGATGCCCACCAAAATCAAAACTCCCCCGACCAGTTCCAATATGGACGGAGACTCGCGCAAAAAGATCATGGTCAGAATTACCGTGCCGATTGGCTCCCCCAATAAGGCGATCGAAACATAAGCTGCCGAAAGATATTTCAATGCCCAGTTGAAGGAGGAATGCCCCACGATCTGTGGAATGAGTGCCAGCGCGATCAGCCACAGATAGGTCTCCCCAGAATAGCCACTCACCCGCTGACCGGTGATCGCTACCAGCAGAATCAAGACCAGCGCTGAAACGCCGTAAACAGCAAAAATATAACTGGATAGCGAAATGTGCTCACGCACCTTGCGCCCCACCATCAAGTACCCGGCGGAAAGGAAGGCGCCCAGGAGCGCCAGCCCATTGCCGATCAGCGAACGGGCATGAAATGAATTTTGCAGGTCGGCACAGCTCAGCCTGCCAGCCTGCAACGCACAGGAGCTGCTGATGCCAACCACCACGCTCCCCAACAACGAGACAGCCAACCCGGTCAAAATCCAGCGCGTGATCTTCTCTTTCAAGAAAAGCGGCGAAAGCAGCGCCACCCACAGGGGGGCTGTCGTCACCAGCACGACCGAACTGGCCACGCTCGTATATTCCAGCGAAGTGATCCAAGATGCAAAGTGAAAAGCCAGAAACAATCCGGATAAAGCCAGGAGCAGCCGCGTCTGCCAATTCGCCTTCTTGATCTCTTTGAGAAATCTACCCAGACAGAAAGGGGTCACCAACAAGGCAGCGATGGTCATGCGAAAAGCAGCGATCACCAGCGAGGGCGCTTCTCTTTGTGCAAAACGGATCAACAAAGAGGCAGAAGAAACTGCCAGAATGCCAACAAAAAGGACCATCAAAGGCGAGGTCTTTCGATCCAATTGTGTGCTAGAAAGCGATGCCATAGCGAAATAATTCTTCCTTAATGAGTAAACTTTCTCTTTTTCGTCTTGACAAACATTCTGCGAATAGCTAGAATCAAATTAATTAATTCGATTACTGGTAATGGAACGTCACGCTATTCTATCATTGAAAAGGAGAAAACCATGCCATTCGAATTGCCCCCGCTTAAATACAGTATGGATGCACTCGAACCTGTAATCGATGCCCGCACCGTCGAAATCCACTACGGAAAGCATCACGCCACCTATTTAAAGAACCTTAACACAGCTTTGGAAAAAGCTCCCGATTTCTTCAATTGGCCGCTTGAGAAGATCCTTGCCAACCTGAACCAGATTCCCGAAGAGATTCGGGTAGCTGTCAAGAACAACGGTGGCGGTGTTTATAATCACAACCTCTACTGGGCTGCGCTCAAGCCCGGCGGTTCTGAAGGGCCAACCGGCAAACTGGCCATCGCCATTGAGGAGACTTTTTCCAGCTTTGACAATTTCAAGGCCGAGTTCGAAAAAGCCGGTTTAACGCGCTTTGGCAGCGGATACGCCTGGTTGTGTGTCAATCCACACAATAAGCTGGTGATCCACTCCACTGCCAACCAGGATTGTCCTTTACAGGAGAATCTCGCTCCTGTTCTGGTAGTCGATGTTTGGGAACATGCTTATTACCTGAACTATCAAAATCGTCGTGCCGATTACCTTTCTGCATTTTGGAAACTGGTCGATTGGCAAGAAGCTGAAAATAGGTATTCAGCTATCGTCTAACCCCATTTTATTGTGTTTTGGAGGATATAAATGACTCATGTAATTACCAGTTTGTGTTTGCGTGATGGCGGCTGCGCAACCGTCTGCCCCGTCGAATGTATCGTTGCCGGCAAACCCGAAGACCAGTGGCCGTGGTATTACATCGATGCCGATACCTGCATCGACTGCGGCGCCTGCGTTCCCGAATGCCCGTTTGAAGCCATCTTCCCCGAAGATGAGGTTCCCTCTGCTTATTCCGCCAAAGGCGGCGAGCGCGTTTCTGCCCCCAAGGGCACTGCCGGTTTTGGTGAAGTCTATGATGGCAAGAACCATGACGGTGAACCTGTGCATCTGGAAGGCACCCGCACTCTGAGCGCCGGCGAAGTGGTAGACCTCACCCCCGCCGTTGCCACCGATGCCGATTTCTTCAAATCTGGCCCCGGATATAACGCCAAATAGTTCGGTTACCCTTAAAGAAGCCTCCTTGCGGAGGCTTCTTTTTATTTACAGGCGTTGGCCAAATGTTCGTCAAATGTACGGGCAAAAAGATGTGTGCCGCTGCCGTCGCAGGCCGCCCGGAAATATAAATAGTCAGAGCTTTCAGGCCGAGCCACTGCCAGAATAGCAGCCAGATCAGGGTTGGCAATCGGCGCCGGTGGTAAACCGCCGTTGAGATAAGTGTTGAATGGCGAATCAATCTGTAGATCAGAAGCACTGAGCGGGCTCTTCCACCAGCCGAATTGATCGGAATAGCCAAGTGCATATTGCACGGTCGGATCTGTTTCGAGGTTCATGCCCAATGCCAGACGGTTGTAAAACACAGAAGCGATCATGGGGCGCTCACCGTCATCATAGGTTTCACGCTGCACGATCGAAGCCAGGGTGATGGCCTGATAAAAATCAAGCCCATGTGCAGTCAGTTCACTGTATATTCCCTGATCGATATTTGAATTGAAACGATCTACGAACATTTGCGCCAATTGTTCTGCTGAAATATCCCGTTTGACCTGATACTCATCCGGAAATAGAAATCCCTCCAGCGAACTCCCGGCGGGAATATATCCCGGCAGTTCCAGTCCCTGTGGGTCATGTACTACTGCCAGAAATGCCTCCGGGGATACTTCGATGCCAGAGGTTGGCAAAGCCGCGGCGATCTCCTCGGCGCGCCAACCCGGTAAAATACTGAAAACGACTTCTTCCAGGTAGGGGTTCTTGATCTGGCGGGCAATCTCAACAGCGGGTAAAGCACAGTCCAGTTGGTACTCATCGGCGCGAATCTGCGTATCCAGGCCGGTGTAGATCAGATAAGCACGCAAAGCCGCTCCATCCCGAATCACCCCCTGAGCGGCAAGATTTCCGGCGATGGTCGTCACCGAATCTCCGGGGTTAATAGTGAATGGGATTGTTTTTGATTGAGCACAATTACCGTGCAATAATGCCTCGCGGTGAAGGAGCAGTTGACCGCTATAACTCCAGGTTTGCCCCGCCGTCAGATAAGGGCTGGCTTCGCCAAACATCTGTGCCCCCAGCCAGGGAACCCCCACCTTAATAATGCCGGCCGCAATGATGAGAAGCAGAATTAACAACAAAAAGGGTGCAAAACCGGCTTGCTTGTTTTTCCTTCTATTCGCCATTAAACTCTCCGCTCGACTCAAGGTAATTCTTTAAAATCAGTGAAGCCGCCAGGGCATCCTGATGCCCACCACGCCGTTCGCGCGTCACACCCAGCTCCAACAGGGTGGCCTGTGCAGCATTGGTCGTGCCATACTCGTCCCACAACACAACGGGCAAATTGGATTGGGATTGAATGGCCTGCGCCAAACTGCGCGCATGGCGGGTCTGCGCAATGTCTTCGCCGTTCGGCCCGGTAGGCATGCCGACCAGTATTTTCACAGCCTGATTCTCAAGCGCGATGCTGGCAATCGTGGCCGCATCGAGCAATTTTGAAACGTGTCTGACCACGGCCAGCGAACGGGCCAGGGTGGCCGTTTCATCGCTGATCGCCAGGCCAATATTCTTCTCGCCCGGGTCAACGGCCAAAACACGTCCTTTGTCAGCGCTCATTGCTGCACCTCCACCTGAATGCGGAATTCTGCCCAGGGCAGAGCGAACGGGGACAGGAAAGGATCATACCTTGGGGGTGCAGCCAATTCAATGGTCTGGCTCAGTTCGCTGCTTGCCTGCTCATAGGGTTTTGCTGCGATAAGGCTCGCCACCGCCGCAGCATCCACCAGCGGACCCACCTGGGTCGAGGCAGCGACCTCCCAGCGATAACCACTTTCGGCATCGCCGCTCGGGTTGGTTGTGTTACATACAACAGCCGCATCAGCATAAATGGCCTCATTCTTTGCCAGGCTGGCCGCCAGCGACTCCATGGCAAGCTGCTGCATCTCCTTTTTGGAATATCCCAAGCCGCGAATCTCGAGGGTCAGTGCAAGACCAGCCTCTTCGCCGGGCTGGCCCGGCTCGATCGTACGAGATTGCGAAATTTCTTTCACAACGGCAATCGAACGGTCAATCACCTGAAAATCTGCGTCCAACCCAAAGGAGGCGCTGGCCTGTGCCAACAACTCGGCGGTTAATTCAGTCTTTAACCCCTCGTAATCCTCTTCTGTTGGCGAAGCAGCCCGTGAGTCCGTGCCGCCGCTGCCGTCAGTAGGGTTGTTTACCTCGATCAATCCACCCAGATTGCCCTCTACCAGTTGAATTTGACCCGCCGCAACGTTGCCACTGCTGCCAGGCAAGAGCGCCTTCACAATAACAGACTGCGAATCGTGTGCACTGACCGGCAGGGTAACTTCAGATTCGGTTACAAAGCGGATGGGGTCTTCATCGGCTGTGCTCACCACCGTGCCGGTAGGGATCGTCAAAATCTGATCGGTCAAGTTGGTAAATACCACTTCTGCAGTGGCATACTCGCTGGGAATATCTACCTGGCCGGTGGCCGCTGCAGTCTTTGTGCCACTTAACTCAACGGTATGTTCATACAGGGGTAAACTGCCGTTGACGTTTAGCGCGCCAACCTTTTGAGACGCCCAAACTTCTATATTCAGCGTCTTTTCATGTGTCTGCGGCGACAGGGTCACCTTCGCAGAGGGCACCACGAAAACAAGCAGTGCCAGCAGCGCGAACCCGCCCAGACCAGCCGAAAGAACGCGAACCCAAAGGGAAGCTTTTTTGCCCGTCCCTTTCTTTGCATCCAGGTGAGGACGTTGATCGTTCCAAACTACGGAATAGTCCAACACAGGTATCTCGGCTGAAGGATCGTTTTTCGACCAACGGGCTCTCTCAGCCAGCGGAATCGAGGGAAAGCAATTGATGCCGTGCGCAGCGGCCAGCTCAGTGATCTGAGCGCTGTGACTCACCAGACCCAACTGCAGCGAAGCCTGGCTGGCTTTGCGCGCGATCACCATCAGATCCACTTCAGACAGGCTAAGACGGTTGCGTTTTGGCCAAACGAGCAGGACACGCCCTGCGCTGGCACGCGCCATCTTATCCAAAATGGACTGGCGTGAATCAAAACTTTCGAGTTGAAGTACGGTCGTTTTCATTCAAAAGGAATTATACAACGGGGCTTATTTTGTTCGCTTTAAAAGCGCAATTTCATCTGGGTTTAGTTCACGCCACTGGCCGGGTTGAAGGTCACCCACACCGATTTGGCCGATCGCCACACGCACCAGCCGCAAACACGGATACCCCAGCGCGGCCGTCATTTTGCGCACCTGATGCTTTTTGCCCTCACGGATCTGAATGCGCAGCCAGCTAAGAGGCGCATGTGGGGTCAAAGGTTTTCGTTTGGGCGCCAGATCGGGTTCGTCCACTTGCATTACCTTGCACGGCAACGTGCGAACCCCTGCCAGCAAAATACCCGCCTCCAACTCGCGGAGTTTGTCGACCTCACAGGGACCTTCCACCTGAGCGAGATAGGTTTTCACAACGTGATTTTTCGGGTCGGTCAGGCGGCTGATCAGGCTGCCATCCGCGGTGACTACGAGCAACCCTTCGCTGTCATAATCCAGACGACCGGCGGAATAGATCCCTTCAAAAGGAATATACGTTTTCAAAGTCTCCCGACCAGCCTCATCCGTAAAGGTCGAAAGCACCTGATCGGGTTTGTAAAACAACAGAGTGGGTTTGGCAGACATGGGATCATTGTACTAACAATTTACCGATTGTAATGTCACAAAGGTAAATGTTACCGAACGGGTTTTCGCAAGAATGCGGCCTAAACATCCACATTGGATCGAAGCGCAGCCGTATTCAAGTGGAATTGCTGAAAAGTTAAAAAACTGGACAGCTTTTCTGTTTTCACGCGCTGTCCAGTTATTTCTGTTTTGGTGCTATCTCGTATCACTGCAACCAGGCGCAGAAACTCTCGCCCGGATAAGAATTGCATATTTCAGTCAAATCCCACTCGCCTGAATAAAACGCATCCACGCTCCCCTCAACCGGGTAGCACCAAAGATGTCCATCGCGAGTAAAGCAGGTACTCCTATCAAAGGAAGGGAATTGCCCCGAAGGACTTCCGCCCGTCGTCATATTTGGACCCTGAATCTGAACCGTATCATCGGCATTCGTCACGACCGCTGCCAGACAGTTTGATGGGAAATTACTGCAATAGCTAGATTGCTGATTCAATGTGTTAGCCAGAGAATTGAAAGTGTCTTCGTCCCAATTATCTACAGCAATTGTTAACTGAACCATCATTTTTGCGGTAAACAGTGCATCGTCTTGGGTGGAGTTTTGGTCAAAGCCGCTGGCAGGATCATACAAATAATCCCAACTTGAATTATCACGCGCAAATTCAGAGCCAAAGTTCATATCGTACCACCAGCCATCTGGGTCGCCAGACTCACTCGTGGCCCAATCGGAAGAACCCAGTGAGCTCGTGTAAAGCTTAATGGACTCCATGTCAACACCGACTTCATTCCATATCAGACACTCAAGCTTATCCCAGTCTCTGCAGCGTAACGCGTACACTTTCCCATTGATGACGGTCACGTTCAATAGTGTCTCGTTTAAACCAACAACAAAGATGGTCCCTTCAGCTTCTACTTTTGCGTCAACGGTATCTACAACGAATTTCTTTCCCTCAGGTTGTGGAACCAGGCGCACGTAGGCCTCCCCTTGCTTCAAAATGATCTGGGTAAGAGTATTGCTCAGATTTATTTGAAAAATCGAGCCGTTGCTAAAGCTCAATAAGCTGCCGTCAGGCAAGGCTACATGAACAACTGTCTCGCCGGTATCGATTATGCAATGGTTATTCATGGCAATGCCGGAAGTAGGGGCGTATACGTTAGATTGTTCTCCCTGGCATTCGACCATCACGGGTGGATTCGTCTCAGTTTCATTGGGCTCGATCAATAACGAATATTGCGGCGTATCTTCACTGCTTCCCACAGGTTGATAGAAATCGATGCTGTCTGTATTGGCACTGTCTGCCACCTGTGGTTCACCATTCGAATCCAGCGAGGGGGTCAAGCTCACAGAATCTGCCCCAGATGAAGCCAAGGCGTCCGTTTCTGATGGAGCTACAGTTTGCTGAGGCTGACAGGAAGCAAGTAGAACCAACACCAGAATCATCCCAATGAAAATGCGTGCTTTCTTCATCTTTCCCTCCACGAGTTTTTGTCACAAAGAGAACATGCCACAGAAATTTAATTGTCGAGTTGCGGGTAAACATATAATAGCACATCCCTACAAATATGGCATTGACCACTTATACAAGCACGGCAATTTGCCGATGTGCGAAGAAAGCGCAAAATAGATATAATACCCTCATGAAAGTTGAGGAGAAATGAAAAAGACACTTTGGGTAATTCCCTTATTTTTACTGGTACTTACATCATGCAACTTTCCCTTGTCCAAAGACAAGCAAACCACTGACGCCGTATCCACCCGTGTTGCGCTGACGATGCAGGTGATGGATTCAGCTACCGCCACACCTGAAAACGTGATCGTCGTCACTGCCACACCCGAAGCCAGCACAACCCCCAGCCTGACACCTACTGCAACGGTGGACCCGACGGTCACTCCCCTGCCGGATGACCCAAAATTAAGCCTGGGGCTGCCCTCGTTTGCCGAAACCTTTAACACAAAAAGTTCATTCGGCCTGCAATCGCCCTACAGTGACGATGCCGTAACGATGAGCGTCAGCAACGGCGATCTGGTCATGGAATCTTCGCGGGCACAAGGCGGCATTCGCTGGCGCCTCACTTACCCGACACCGGGCAATTTTTATCTTGAAGGCACCTTCACAACTGGCAATTGCTCCGGCAGTGATAATTACGGGCTGGTCTTGAAATCGCCCTCCTACACGGACGGCAAAGGGTATTATTACGGGCTGACCTGCGGCGGACAGTATGCCTTCTTTAGCTGGGACGGCTCTTCAGATCGCAACTATCTGGTCTCCTGGGCATCCGACCCGGCCATTTTGAGCGGCGCCAATCAGACCAACCGCCTGGGCGTGATGGTGAAAGAGGACCACTTCAGCCTGTACATCAATGGCAAACTGGTCAAAGATTTCTCAGACTCAAAATACACCGAGGACGGACATTTTGGTGTCTTTATTTCCGCCGTTGAGACCACCAATTTCACCGTCATGGTCAATGACATTGACGAGTGGAACCAACCCTGAAAGAGGTCACATGTTCAATACACCCAACAACACGAAAGAACACGCCATTCAAGTGGCACGCCAGATCATCGCCCAAAAACCGGTTTATATCGACACAGAAACCACCGGCATTGGCAAAGAGGATGAGATTGTGGAGATTTCCATCATCGATTTTGATGGCAAACTGCTGCTCAATACCCTCATCAAACCCACGAAACCCATGCCGGCAGATGCACAGCGCGTGCATCACATCTCGGATAAAGACGTGGCCGGTGCACCGGCCTGGCCGATCGCCTGGCCCAAGATTCGCACTTTTTTGTACGGACGCAGCATCGCTGCCTATAATGCGCCTTTCGATTACCGCATGATGCAGCAATCGCATGCGCGCTATCGCCTGCCTTGGCGGGATAACCTGCAAATGGTGGATGTACTGCCGATCTACTCCGATTTTCGCGGTGTCTGGGACCCGGCACGCCGTTCGATGAAATACTTTAAATTGGAAGAAGCGGGCGCTTTCTTTCAGATTCCTTTGCTGAATGAGCACCGCGCCGAGGCAGATACTCTGCTGCTGCGTGCCGTCTTGCACTGTATTGCAGGCGAAAGCTATTGAGCATTCATCCCAAGGGGAAGTTTATGGAGCTGACCGATCAACAACTGGCTGTGATCGAACTGGCCGGCAAGGGCAAGGTCTTCCTTTCCGGGCCGGCCGGCAGTGGCAAATCGACCACGGCAAGCCTGGTGCTCGAACGCTTGCTCCAGGCAGAGATCCCGGCTGAATCCATTTTGGTCTTAACCCCGCAGCGCAGTCTGGCACAGCCTTATCGCGAAGTTGCCCAGGCTGCCGACTTTCCTGCCGGTGGCGCCCTTACCATCGTCACGCTGGGCGGTCTGGCCCAACGTATGGTCAGTCTCTTTTGGCCAATGGTAGCTCCGTTGGCCGGGTTTAAACACCCTGATCAGCCGCCCCATTTTTTAACGCTTGAAACCGCCCAGTATTACATGGCCCATCTGGTGGAGCCCTTGATCCAGAATGGCTACTTTGACAGCGTCACAATTGACCCCAATCGCGCCTACAGCCAGATTTTGGACAACCTGAACAAAGCAGCCGTCGTGGGGTTTGAGATCAGTGAAATCGGTGAACGCCTCAAATCTGCCTGGACGGGACGGGCCAAACAGTTACTGGCCTACGATCAGGTGCAGGAGTGCGGCATCCGTTTCAGAGAATACTGCCTGCAAAACAATCTGCTCGATTTCTCCCTGCAATTTGAGGTCTTCGCCAAACATCTGTGGAAGTCCACCCTGTGCCGCAATTATCTGACCCACACCTATCGCCACCTGATCTACGACAACGCAGAAGAAGATGTTCCCATCGCCCATGAGATCGTCCACGACTGGCTGCCTGAGCTGGATTCCGCCTTGATCGTGCAGGATACCCGTGCCGGTTTCCGTACCTTTTTGGGGGCGGATGCAGCTTCGGCAGAAAAACTGCGTGATGCTTGCCAGGCGGTGGACTTTAGCGAATCGTTCATCCAATCTGAGCCCTTGAAGCACTTTTCTGATCTACTCTCAACGGCCATCATCGAACACAGCGGCAAGAAAGCTGCTGATTCAAGCGCTGCAGAGGCTTTTTCGGTTCATTCCTTCCGCTTCTACCCGCAAGCGATGGATTGGATCGTTGATGAAATCACCGCTTTGATCACCGAAAAAGGTGTTGCCCCACAAGAGATCGTGGTACTGACGCCTTTCTTGAGCGATTCGCTGCGTTTTGCGCTGGCACAGCGTTTTGATGAAAAGTCGCTGCCTTTTTCCACATTCAGGCCATCGCGCAGCCTCGAAGATGAGCCGGTGGTCAACGCTCTGCTCACCCTGGCCAAACTGGCCCACCCAGCCTGGAAGCTGGCCCCCACCCGACATGATCTGCGCTACATGCTCATGCAGGTCATTCCCGACCTGGATCTGATCCGGGCCGATCTACTTTCGCAAATTCTCTATTCGCCCAATCGTGACGAGAACAAATTCAACAACTTTGCCCAGATCGCCAACGAAATGCAGCAGCGCATCACCTTCAATATCGGCAACCGGTTCGAAACCCTGCGTGCCTGGCTCGAAGAGAACGCCAACAGCCCTGACGAACTGGACGTCTTTTTCAGCCGTTTGTTTGGCGAGCTGCTCAGCAGCAGCGAATTCAACTTCCACCAAAATTACCAGGCCGCCTCAGTGGTGAATCGTCTCATCGAGTCGGCACGCAAATTCCGGCAAACGGTGCTGCCCACCGAACTGCCCGCGGGCGTATCGCTCAGCCAGGAATACGTCCGCACGGTGGAAGAAGGGGTGATCTCGGCCCAATATCTCAGCAACTGGGAAGATCAACTGCAAAGCCAAAGCGTTTTGATTGCGCCGGCTTTCACCTATTTGATGAGCAACCGGCCGGTTCGCCATCAATTCTGGCTGGATGTCGGCTCTTCGGGCTGGTGGGCGCGGCTGGATCAACCTCTGACCCAGCCCTATGTACTGAGCCGCAACTGGCCGGCCGGCAAAAAATGGACGGCCGCGGATGAACTCAACACCAGCCAGGATACGCTGGAACGTGTCTGCACTGGTTTGCTGCGCCGCTGTTCGGAGCATGTGTCGCTGGTAAGCGTCAGTCTCAACGAATCCGGCAACGAAGAGCGTGGCAAGTTGCTCATCGCCATTCAATCCGTTCTGCGCGGACTGCCCGCAGCCGAGGTGAGCCATGTTTAAGCCGCGCCCCATGCAGGCAGAGATCCTCAAATATCGCTCCGGTTGGATGGGCGTATCGGCGGTGCCGGGCAGCGGTAAAACGCACACGCTCTCTTACCTGGCTTCGCAGCTCATCATGAATGCCAATCTCAAAGACGATCAGGAAATATTGATCGTTACCCTGGTTAATTCGGCCGTGGATAATTTTTCCACCCGCATCGCCGGCTTTATCAAAGAAAGGGGCTTGCTGCCCGATATCGGCTACCGCGTGCGCACCCTGCACGGACTGGCCCATGACATCGTCAAAGAGAACCCTGAAAAGGCCGGCGTCAGCGAACGCTTTACCATCGTGGATGAATCCGAGACCACCCGCATGATCGAAGAAAGCACGGCCATTTATCTGCGCACGCACCCTGAGATGGAAAGTGAAACCATCGCGGCCGATCATTTGCCGCTAAACCGCGATACCCGGCGCAACTGGGAAGACATGATGGTAGGGCTCAATATGCACTTCATCAGCCAGGCCAAAGACTGGCAGCAAGACCCCGAATCGCTGCTCGGATTGCAGCAAAAATTCAATTTTCACGACCCCCTCTTTGAAATGGCTTTACAGGTTTACACCGATTACCAGCGCGGCCTGAATTACCGTAACGCGGTCGATTTCGCCGATCTCGTGCGCCTGGCCTATCGTGTGCTTAACAGCGACCCCGACTATTTGAATCAACTGCGCTATCGCTGGCCTTACATCCTTGAAGACGAAGCACAGGATTCTTCGCAAATTCAGGAGGATATTCTGCGTGCCCTGGTGGGCAGCAGCGGCAACTGGGTACGGGTAGGCGACCCGAACCAGGCCATTTATGAGACCTTCACCACCGCTTCGCCTCAGCACCTGATCGACTTCCTGCACGAGCCCGGTGTGCTGCACCGCGATCTGGCCAATTCTGGCCGTTCCAGCCGCAGCATCATTCGCATGGCCAATGATCTGATCGACTGGACCATGCACGATCATCCCAATGGCAACCTGCGTACTGCGCTGACCCTGCCGCATATTCTGCCGACCGACCCCGATGACCCGCAGCCCAACCCGCCGGACCGACCCAATTCGATCTATATCTACAGATCCAAACTGACCTCAGAACAGGAAATTGCCAAAGTGGTGCAATCGCTGAAAAAATGGCTGCCGGAGAACCCTGAAAAGACTGTGGCCGTGCTGGCCCCCATCGGCGCACATGGTGAAAAGATCGTTGAAGAACTGCAAAAAGCCGAAATTCCCGTAGTGGAGATGCTCAAAAGCAGCGAGTCCACCCGCAGCACCGCGCGCATCTTTGAAAAGATCCTCCTTTACCTGGCCGACCCGTCCAAGCAGGTCAAGTTGGCGGCTGCCTTCGGCGAAATCTATCGCAGCCAGTTAACCGCGGCCGAAGAAAAAGCCTTTTACGAAAAACTGCAATCGGCGCTCAAGGCGTGCAGCAAACTGGAAGATTATCTTTACCCCCAGCCCGGCAGCGATTGGCTTGAAAGCGATGCCCGCAGCTTTTTGAACGAAGAAGGCATTCAAATTCTGGCCGCTTTTCGTGATACGGTGCACCGCTGGCATCAGGCTACCCTGCTGCCCATCGACCAGATGCTGCTCACCCTGGCACAGGAACTTTTCACCCAGCCCGCTGATCTGGCGCTTGCCCACAAACTGGCATTGCTGCTCGAGTTCAACGCGCGCATTCACCCTGAAAACCAGCTCAGTCAGTTTGCCGAAGAACTGGGCGATATCGCCGCCAACCGGCGCAGGTTTATTGGGTTCTCCGATGACGATACCGGCTTTAACCCGGAAGACCACAAAGGGGAAGTCTTCGTCTCCACCTACCACAAAGCCAAAGGGTTGGAATGGGACAGGGTTTATCTGCTCTCGGTCAACAGTTATGACTTCCCTTCTGCCGACCCGAGCGACCAGTTCATTGGCGAAAAATGGTACGTCAAAGATCGTCTCAATCTTGAAGCTGAAGTGCTGGCCCGGTTGGAATGCCTCGTTAAAGGGGATGCGGCCGGTCTGGAGCTTGAATCCGGCGTCGCCACCCGTGAAGCCCGCAACGGCTATTCAGCCGAGCGGCTACGTCTGCTTTATGTGGGCATCACCCGCGCCCGCGAAGAACTGATCATCACCTGGAACAGCGGCCGCCGTGGAGACAGCCGCATGGCCATCGCCCTCGAAGCACTGGCTGCCCTGCAGGAGGTGGAAAATGCTGCTGCCTGAACCCTTCTCTTTTAGCCAAAACAACCTGCAAGATTACGTTGACTGCCAGCGTCGCTTCTATTTGCGCCACATCCAAAAGCTGGAATGGCCGGCCATTGAATCAGAACCCGTGCTGGAACAGGAACGCCTGATGGAACTGGGAAGACAGTTTCACCTCATGGTACAGCAGAAGTTTTCGGGCGTAGCGGATGAGATCATCGCCCAATCCAGCCGCGACAAAGAACTGCTGGCCTGGTGGGCAGAATTTACCCTCCTGGCTCCCTATGACATAAACGGAGAAAAATATTGTGAGGCATTCTACTCCATCCCCTTTGCCGGGCATCGTCTGGTAGCCAAAATGGATCTGCTGATCGTGCCAGAGAATGGCAGCGCGATCCTCTATGACTGGAAGACTTCGCAACACGCTCCAAAGCGGGCCACCCTGCAGAAACGAATGCAGACCCGTGTTTACCGGTTTCTGCTGGCGCGTCTGGCAAAAACGACAAAAACATTCAAAAATATCCAGGCGGATCAAATCAAGATGATCTACTGGTACCCCAACCCGGCAATTCCTCCCTTTGAGTTCCCGTATTCAGAGGAGCAGTATTCAGAAGATGAACAAGTGCTGGCCCAACTCATCGAAGAGATCACTGCTTTGCCGCAAGAGGCTTTTGTGAAGACCAGCGATGAACGCAAGTGCCGGTTCTGCCGTTATCGCAGCCTGTGTGAACGCGGCACGCTTGCCGGAAACCTGAGCGAAGCCGAAGAGGACGACGCTGAGGGTCTCTTTGACCTCGATTTTGACCAGTTGGCGGCTGAATGAGCCCGCAAGCCCACTTTACCCCGCAGTGGGTGGAGCCCAAACCAGCCAAGATTCCCGATGCTCTTCGCCAGGCCATTGACGGCCCGGAGTTGCTGCTGCAAACCCTGGTCAGACGCGGTTTGAGCGACCCGCAAAAAGCGCGAGCCTTCCTCTACCCGGATGAATACGTTCCCACCCCGGCGACTGAATTGCTCGGCATGGCAAGATCCGTTGCACGCATCCAGACTGCTATCAATAACAAAGAGAAGATCGGCGTATGGGGGGATTTTGATGTGGACGGGCAAACCTCCACCTCAATTTTGGTGGCTGGCTTTCGCAAACTGGGCGCAGAGGTGAGCTATCACATCCCCATCCGCGAGATGGAATCGCACGGCATTTTGCTGGAACCGCTTAAAACTTTCCTGCAAAGTGGTATTTCCCTGATCGTCACCTGCGACACCGGTATTTCGGCCAACAAGTCGATTGCCTATGCCATGCAAACCGGCGTGGATGTGATCGTGACCGATCACCACAGCCTGCCTGAAACACTGCCTGCCGCTTACGCCATCGTAGATCCGCAATTGTTAAGCGCAGAAAATCACCCCCTGCGCACGCTCTCGGGTTCTGGGGTGGCTTATAAAGTGATCGAACAATTGCTGCTGGAAGCCGGTCGCGGAGCAGAGGCTGAAGAACTGGTGGATCTGGCGGCTTTTGGTCTGGTCGCGGATATTGCCACCTTAACCGGAGATGCACGCTACCTGGTACAGCGTGGCTTGCAGCACATGCGCAGCCAGCCACGTGTGGCCTTCGCACGAATTTTCAGCGACAACCACATTGTGCCCGATCAGGTGAACGAAGAGACCATCTCTTTTGTGCTGGCCCCACGCATGAACGCCGTGGGGCGTCTCAGCGACGCCAACCCGATGGTGGAATATCTTCTCAGCGATGACCCGGTGCTGATCGCCACCACCACCAACAGCATCGAAGGGCTGAACAGTCAGCGCAAATTGCTCTGCGACCAGGTCTTTCGCGGCGCTCTGGCGCAGATCGAACAAAACCCCAAATTGCTTGATGCTGCGCTGCTTTTGCTTGCCCATCCCGGCTGGCCGGGGGGCGTGGTTGGCATCGTGGCCAGCCGTCTGGTGGAACTCTATCATCGCCCTGCCATTCTTATGAACACGGGCGGCGGCATGGCGCGCGGTTCGGCCCGCTCCATCGAAGGGGTGAACATCACCCAGGCGCTGGTCGAAAACAAAGCCTTGCTGAAGACCTTCGGCGGGCACCCCATGGCGGCAGGCATGGCTACAGCCGAAGAGAATGTAGACATGCTGCGGCGCGGTCTGTCCCGCTCGGTAGAACGCATGATGCAAGAAGCAGACGTGCAGCCCAGCCTCGAAGTGGATGCGGTGATGGAGTTGGAAAACATCGATCTTGACCTGCTGAGCGCGCTCAACCTGCTGGCCCCCTTCGGCCCCGGCAATCCGCCGCTGCAATTTGCCTCTCAAGCGCTGGAACTGGCTGAAGCCATGCCGTTTGGCAAGACCAAAGAACACCTGCAAATGATCGTCCAGGCGCAGAATGGCACCCAGCACCGCGTGATTTGGTGGCAGGGGGTAGAGTTGCCGCGCCCTGAAAACCGTTTCGATCTGGCTTATAAGGCACGGGTCAACACCTTCCGCGGCAAGACAGAGGTTCAATTTGAGTGGGTCGATTATCGCGAACGCCCTGAAGAAAGCACCGCGACCAGACGTCAAAAACACAGAAAGAATCTACAACACATTGACTTGCGCACTTCAAACGACCCGCTAGAGGACCTGCAGCAGATCGTGGCTGAACAAGAAGCCCAGATCTGGTCGGAAGGAAGCGCAAACTGCCCCATTGCCAGTCACCTACGCAGCGATCTGACAGAAGCATCCGTGCTGGTCATCTGGGCGACTCCCGCTTCCTCACAAACCCTTTTGCAGGTATTGGACAAGGTAAGGCCGCAGAAAATTTACTGGTTCGCTGTGCTCCCGGCCGAGAACGATCTGAAAACGCTGATCAAAGAATGTTTTCTGCTCGTGAAGAAGAAGTTATCCGATCAAGCGCAAATCCAGCTCCCTTTGAACGAACTTGCCGGCGCTTTGGCCACCACACCGCGCATCGCGCTGCTCGCCTTGCAGGGACTGCAGGCACAGGGGCAATTCTCTTTTGCACAGGTTCCTGAAACCGACCAGATAGAAATCCGTTCGGAACAACTTGCTCCAATGCCGCAGCGTTTGCAGGTAATCCAAACAGAACTGGCCGCTTTGCACCGCGAGGTGACGGCCTACCGGGCACTTTATCAAAAGACGGCAGCAGTGGCGGACCTGCTGCCTGACGCCTATAAACCGGCGCGTTGATCTTCAACCAGGCATGGTATACTCTCATCGGCAAATGCGATAGGAGTGCTCTTGTTTCTTCCCACCACACAACAAGAAGTAACGGCCTTGGGCTGGTCAAAGCTGGATGTCATCCTGATCACTGGGGACACCTATATTGATTCGCCCTATTCGGGCATTGCCATGATCGGCAAGGTGCTGCTTAACGCCGGTTTTAAGGTGGCCGTGATCGCACAGCCGGATACCCAAAGCGATGCGGATATTCGCCGACTGGGAGAGCCAGCCCTCTTTTGGGGGGTAAGCAGCGGCACGGTAGATTCGATGGTGGCAAATTACACCGCCACCCTGCGCAAACGCCACTCCGATGATTTCACCCCCGGTGGTATCAACAACCGACGTCCCGACCGCGCCGTGCTGGTCTATGCCAACCTGATCCGGCGCTACTTCAAGAACACGGCACCCATTGTGCTGGGTGGCATCGAGGCCAGCCTGCGGCGCATCACCCATTACGATTACTGGACAGATAAACTACGCGCACCCATTCTTTTTGATGCCAAAGCCGATTATCTGCTTTATGGCATGGGGGAACGCAGCGTGGTAGAACTTGCCCAAGCCCTAGCTCAGGGTAGCGACCCGCGCGAGATCCGTGGCCTGAGCTATTTAGCCCATGACCTGCCAGAGGACGCCCTGCCCCTGCCTTCCTTTGAAGAATGTCAGGCCGATAAAGAAGCTTTTACCCGCATGTTTCGTCTTTTCTACGACAACAATGATGCCATCACAGCCAAACGGCTGGCGCAGGCCAAAGCAGACCGCTACTATATTCAGAACCCGCCACAGATGCCGCTCTCGCAAGAAGAGATGGATCGTGTCTATGCGCTGCAGTTCGAGCGACACCAGCATCCTTATTATGAGGCGCAGGGGCCGGTCAAAGCGCTGGAAACCATCCAGTTCTCCATCCCAACCCACCGCGGTTGTTACGGCGAGTGTAATTTCTGCGCTATTGCCGTCCATGAGGGGCGCACCGTCTCTTCACGCAGCGAAACTTCCATTCTCGATGAAGCCAGCCAATTAACCCGGTTTCCCGGTTTCAAGGGCATCATTCAAGACCTGGGCGGACCGACGGCCAACATGTACGCCATCGAATGTGTTAAAAAGCAAAAACTGGGCGCCTGTGCAGATAAACGCTGCCTCTTTCCTGATATTTGCCCGGTTTTAAAGATCGACCACAACCGCCAGACCCAGTTGCTCAAAAAAGTGCGCCAGATTCCCGGCATCAAACGCGTTTTTGTGGGATCGGGTGTTCGCTACGATATGGTGCTGGCCGATAAACAGCACGGTTTTAATTACCTGCAAGAGGTGGTGCAGCACCACACCTCCGGCCAAATGAAGATCGCCCCCGAGCATGCTGACGCCAAAGTGCTGGCCTTGATGGGAAAACCGGCGGTGAAATCGCTGCTCCAGTTCAAAGAAGCTTTTGACAAGCTTTCAAAAGAAGCGGGTAAAAATCAGTTTCTCACCTATTACTTTATTGCGGCTTACCCCGGCTGCAGTGAGCGGGAGATGAAAAAACTGCACGACTACACCTCACAGGCGCTGCATCTCAACCCTGAACAGGTGCAGGTGTTCACCCCCACCCCTTCCACCTATGCCAGCGTGATGTACTACACTGAGCAAGACCCCTTCACCGGGCAGCCGATCTTCGTGGAAAAGAATCTCAGCCAGAAGCAAAAACAAAAAGATCTCGTCACCGGCCAAGGGATGTCTCCACGCCGGGCCACCCCAACTAGAACAAAATATTCCCCTAAAAAGAGAGCCTCATGAAACCTGATCAAGACCTGCGTATTTATATCTCCTGTGCCCCCGGGCTTGAACCCCTGCTAACGCAGGAATGCTCTGCACTGGGCATCACCCTGCCGCCGAAAAAAGAGCAGCGCGCATCGCAGGCTACCCAGGCAGGCGAAGAAAAAGGCGGCCTTGAATTCAGTGGCTCATTGGCGCAAGTGATGGCCTGCAATCTGCATTTGCGCACGGCCAGCCGGGTCATCGTGCGGCTGGGCGAGTTTCGTGCTGTCTCGTTTGCCGAACTGCGCAAGAAGGCGGCCCGCCTGGATTGGGATATCTTCCTCAAGCCTGGCGATGCGGTGGAAGTGAAGGTCACCTGCCACAAATCCAAGCTGTATCATTCAGACGCCGTGGCCGAGCGTGTGGCCGGCGCCATTGAAGATCACTTTAAGCAGCCCGCAAAAAAAGAGTCTGGTGCCAAAAGCAAACAACTGATCCTCGTGCGGCTGGTAAACGACGTGTGTACTGTTAGTGTGGATAGTTCAGGCGAACTGCTGCACCGGCGCGGATACCGGCAAGCCGTGGCAAAGGCCCCCCTGCGCGAAACACTGGCCGCTGGCCTGATCCTGGCATCGGGCTGGGACGGCCAAACACCTTTTGTCGATCCGTATTGTGGTTCGGGTACCCTGCCCATTGAGGCAGCGCTGATCTCGCGCCATATCGCCCCGGGGATCAACCGCTCTTTTGCCTTTTCAAACTGGCCGATTTACGAGCCAGAAGCATTCATGGAACTTCTCGATCAGGCACACCAGGCGATCTTGCCCTCAGCGGCTGCTATTTATGGCTCAGACCGTGACCAGGGCGCCATCGAGATGGCGTCGGCCAATGCAGCGCGCACCGGTGTGCTCACAGACATTCGCTTTGCCTGCCATGCCATTTCTGACCTGCCCACACTGGACGGGCCGGGGCAGTTCATCACCAACCCGCCCTACGGCATTCGTGTCAGCGCCAACAAAGACCTGCGTAATCTTTATGCCAGCTTTGGCAAACTGCTGCGAGAACACTACACCGGCTGGAAAGTGGGCATTTTGTGTAACGACTCACAGTTAATCCATGCGCTGGAGCTCGGTCAGCCAGGTGACTCACTATCGCTTATCAATGGCGGGGTGCCGGTCAAATTTCATCAATTCACAATTTAGCTGAATGATCTTAGGGCTTGAAAAACTAGTTCGTTTTTATTATAATAATACGTAGTCAAATAACTACGTATTATTGGATATATAAATGTCTAACTTTAAAGTTGTTTTCAAGAATAAGTCTCTGGTAAATATCGGGGTGGCTGAATCCGTCAGCGGGATCGGCGATTGGATCACCATGCTGGCGGTCTTCTCGCTGCTCGTCTTTCGCGGCGGCGGAAATGTTGGACAAACAAGTGCCGTCTTTTTGTGCGGTCTCGTCCCCACCCTGATCTTCAGCCCGCTGGCTGGATCCTTGTGTGATCGATTTGATCGCAAAAAACTGATGATCCTCAGCCAGGTTCTCTCGGGATTGGTCGTCTCGGGCTTGATCTTTACGGATAACCTGATCCTCATTTACGCGCTACTCGCATTACAGGCGACCTCGATGTCGATCATGACCCCCGCGCGTCAATCTTCCATCCCCCAGCTTGTTCAGCCGGAAGAGTTGACCTCTGCCAACGCCTTTTTGCAGCAGCTTTCCAGCCTGGTAAAGATTTTCGCTCCCATGCTGGCCGGCTTGATCTTAACGTTGGTCTCTCCGCACACTGCGATCATTCTGGATGTCATTTCATTTGCGCTCTCCGCCTTATTACTGACACGTTTGCAATCCTTGCCGCCCAATAAGACAGAAGAAAACAAACCTGAGCCCAAAGAACGATCCAAGATTCGTCAAATGCTGCACGGAAAGCTGCTGACAGGTTCCGCTTGGCGCATCCTCCGTGACTCAGCATCGCTAAAGCTATTGTTCATCGCGGGTTTTTTTAGTGTTTTTGTGATCGTCGGCTTTGATGTATTAGCCGCGGTATTTTTTAGAGATGTGCTGCAAGAAAATGAAAGTTTTTACGGCTTGGCAATCGGGCTGGTAGGCGTTGGCTCATTACTCTCCACCATTTTATTAATGCTCAAAAAGAAGTCTCACAAAGCCTGGTGGGAGGTGGCCCTTGGAATTGCTTTGTTATCTTTGATTCCCCTCTCGCTGAGTATTATCAGTTCGTTGAGTAATATCATGCTGTCCAGAGTCGTGACATTGGGCGCCTGTTTTGTGGGCGGCATCGGCAATGGCTTTTTAAACGTGCAGGTGAGCACGTTATTGCAATCCTTTACTCCGTCAGGCTTTTTGGGCAAAACCAGTGGCTTCTTGCAAAGCACTATGGTCACCGGCCAACTACTCGGCACGATTCTGACCCCCATTCTGGTGCCGGGCATATTGAGCACGGCGCTGTTTTGTTTGATCTCTTTTCTTGCTTTGGGACTGCTGGTAATAGTGTTGATCCTGCAACTGGTTCGCTCGCCTGAAAAATTTAGCTTGCCCGCGTGAGGTGCTTATGACAAAGATACTGCCTCCTTCTTCCACTGGCTGGGTGATTGGCCGCTCCATATTACTTGAACTGGATACCGCCATCACATTTAGTTGTTATGGAGCGATCAGCGGCACTCTGCCGCCAGACCTGGCCAGTTTATTTGATGCGCTGCCGTCCGAATGGCGTCGTGAGTACATTCAATTAATGGGCAAGAAAGCAGGCGATTTTTCTGCCCTCGAACAGTTGGGCATCCTCAGCGGTGCTTTATTGGAGGACGATTACCAACATGCCTCATTAAAAATTCGCACCCTCTCAGTGAAGCAAGCCTTAATGGAAGCAGCCAGCCATGCAGACCCATTCGTTCTCCCCCAGGATGAAAAGCTTCCTCCGGTGGACCGTTTGGCCGATTGGCTGAATCGCAGAAATTTTCATTTGTATGACTCTTTCGGATTTCTGCTTTCGGCACCTGAAAAGCGCAGCGCTGATAGACTAGAGGAACTCAAACGGGCAGTGCGCACACTGCAAGGAGGCGATCTGCACGAACAATTTTGGCAGTGGCTGGATCGTTTCTATTATCAAATTTATGAACCCTGGCGAAAAGAAAAAATCCCCCTCCTCGAAGCGCAAGAAAAACGCGTCCTCATGGCCTTGGGGGAGAAAACCAACGCAGAAAAACACGCCAGCCTGGACTGGTTAAGCGAAAAAAATGCACTCAGAGCCGTTCCTGAACTGCGCGAGGCCGTTTTAAAGGGTCAACTACGCGTCTTCTTTTGGATAGAACCCTTTGGGCTGCACGACAACTGGCTGCTCGAAACCGGGCAGGTAACGGTGGCCTGTTCGGAGCCGGGCCAACTGGTGGATAATTTTATTCACTTCACGGCCGATCTGGCCACACGCATCCAGTCCTTGGCGGATCCCACCCGTTTGTTGATCTTGCGGCTGATTCGCAACTTTGGCATGACCAACACCGATATGGCGAACTATCTGGGCATATCCCGCCCGACTGTCAGCATCCACGCCGGTATCCTGCGCAAAGCAGGGCTGATCCGGTCACGCCAGGAGGGTCGCATCATGCAGCATGAAATTATCCCGGAAGAAGTAGCCAGGCTGTTTGCCGACCTTGAAAAACTTCTCGATCTGCCCGGCAAAGATCAAGAAAGTGATTGATTTTTTAAATTGCCAGCTTGCAAATTCGCAGCCTGTTGTATAATTTAACTATTAATTCACCGTTGGGTCTTCGTATCACTCGCGGTACAATCCAATATTCGATCCACCTTAATTGCATAGCCGAAAATCTATTTTTGCGCTCAGAAGTCCAATTTCTGCAGCGAATGGAGGTTTATTAATGACAACAGCATCAATACCCGAACAGAAAACTTTAGTGATGAAGTTTGGCGGTACTTCTGTGGGTACTCCAGAGGCAATGCGTCAGGTGGTCGAGATCGTAAAAACTGAAAAGAAGCACTGGAAAAATGTGGTGGTGGTCACTTCTGCATTAAGCGGGGTCACCGACCTTCTTTTGAAAATGGCTTCCAGCGCTACCAGCAACCAACCGCTCTTTCTCGAAGAAGCGGCCGTGACCATTCACAAGCGGCACCAAGAGATTGCAGATGCCCTGGTGGATGATGCGAAAATGCGTAAAGCGGCCATGGCAGAGATCGATGAGATCCTCACCCAGATCGTCAATTTTAGCAAAGCCATCGCCGTGCTGGGCGAGGCCACCCCGCGGGTAATGGATGTGATTGCCTCCGCCGGCGAGCGCATGTGCGTGCGCGTGCTTACGGCTGCCAGCCAGTCTGCCGGTCTGCAAGCACAGACTGTTGAAGCCACCCAGTTGATCTTAACGGATGATCATTACACCGATGCCCACCCTGACATCGCAAAATCCAGACAGCTCACCCGTGAGGTGCTCAACCCTCTGCTCGAAAAGGGTGTCGTGCCTATCATCACCGGATTCATTGCTGCCACAAAAGAGGGCAACCTCACCACGCTGGGCCGCGGCGGCAGCGACTACTCGGCCGCCCTGATCGGGGCAGCCCTGCCGGCCGACGACGTGTGGATCTATACCGATGTGGATGGGGTGATGACCGCCGATCCGCGCCTGGTGCCGGATGCCACCACCGTGCCGGTTTGTTCTTATCGTGAGATCGCAGAACTGGCATATTACGGTGCCCGGGTGTTGCACCCCAAGACCATTCGACCCGTTATCGAAGCCGGTATCGGTTTGCGCGTTTGCAATACCTTTAACCCCTCCCACCCCGGCACCCGCCTGGTCTCCGAGTTGGAGGCACAAGACGGTGTGGTCAAGGCCATCACCACCGTGCGTGGGCTGCAGTTGGTCACGCTGGAAGGGCGCGGCATGTTGGGCGTTCCCGGTGTGGCAGCGCGTACTTTTGAAACAGTGGCCAAACTCGGCACCAGTGTGCCTCTTATCACCCAGGCCTCATCGGAACAGAGCATTTGTTTTGCCGTTCCCTCTGAATCGGTCAAACAGGTGGTGGAAGAACTCTCCAAAGCATTTTCACGTGAGATCGAAAGCCGCGATATCGACCGTGTCTGGGCCACTGAAGAGGTCGGCATCATCACCGTGGTGGGAGAAGGCATCAAATCTACCCCCGGGGTGGCCGGGCGAATCTGTACTGCGCTGGGGGATAACCAGGTAAACATCGTTGCCATTGCGCAAGGCTCTTCTGAGGTGGCCATCAGCTTGGTCGTGTTCGCTTCTGACCTGAAGCAGGCCTTGCAGGTACTACACCGGCTTATTCAAAGCCACGAATCGGTCTCATAAGACCGGCTACTTTTATTGAGGTTCCTCATCATGTCAAACCGTATTCCTGTCGCTGTTTTGGCCGCCACGGGCAGTGTTGGTCAACGATTTATCCAATTGCTCGATTGCCATCCCTATTTCAAAGTGGCCACACTGACCGCCTCTGACCGCACCGTTGGTAAAACCTATGGCGAGGCCTGCCACTGGATCTTGCCCGGTGAAATGCCTGTATGGGCGCGTGACATGGTCATTCAACCCACCACCCCAGAAGCGGCTGCGCAGCCCCTAGTTTTTTCAGCCCTGCCGGCCGATGCGGCTGTCGAGGTAGAGCCCGCGTTTGCCAGAGCCGGCTGCATGGTCTGCTCAAACGCCTCTGCCTACCGCATGGCCCCGGATGTTTCCATTTTGCTGCCAGAAGTCAACCCCGATCAGATCGATATTCTGCCTATCCAACGCCGCCTGCGCGGCTGGAGCGGCGGCATCATCACCAACTCCAACTGCACCAGCACCGGCGTTACGGTCGCTTTAAAGGCACTGCAAGAGGCCTTTGGGCTGAAAAAGGTTTTTGCTGTTTCTTTGCAGGCCCTCTCAGGGGCCGGCTACCCGGGCGTGGCTTCCATTGACATCATCGACAACGTCATTCCGGTGATCAAAGGTGAAGAAGAAAAAGTCGAAAGCGAGCCGCGCAAAATGTTGGGCAAAATTCAGGGTGAAGCCATCCTCCCGGCCGACTTTGTCGTCTCAGCCCACACCAATCGAGTAGCGGTCGTGGACGGGCACATCGTGTGCATTTCAGTGGAACTCGAAAAGAAAGCCACCCCCGACGATGCCATTGCCGCCCTGCGAGCTTATCAGGCGCCAGAGATCAGTCGTGACCTGCCATCAGCCCCTGAACCTGTGATCGTTGTGCGCGAAGAAGTTGACCGGCCCCAACCCCGCCTTGATCGCATGACCGGCAAAGGCATGTCCACAGTGGTGGGCCGAGTACGCAAAGACCCGTTGTTCGATCTCAAGATGGTGGTACTCTCGCACAACACCATCCGTGGTGCTGCTGGCGGCTCAATCTATAACGCAGAACTGCTGGTGAAAACCGGCTACGTCACAAAATAAGGAGCCTCATGACAGCTTACACTGGTGTTCTCGAAAAATATCGTCCCTATCTGGATATTCCAGCCCATACCCGCACAGTGACCCTGCTCGAAGGCAATACGCCGCTCATTCCTGTGCCAAAGTTGGCCGAAACGCTCGGCGGCGGGTTTGAATTATTCGTCAAATTTGAAGGGCTGAACCCCACCGGCTCTTTCAAAGACCGCGGCATGACCGTGGCTATCAGCGAGGCTTATGGCAAGGGGGCCAAATCGGTGATCTGCGCCTCCACCGGCAATACGGCTGCCTCAGCCGCCGCCTATGCCGCCCGCGCCGGCATGCGCGCCATCGTCATCATCCCGGCCGGGAAGGTTGCCACAGGCAAACTGGCCGGTGCAGTCGCCTACGGTGCTGAAGTCATTCAAATCGACGGCTCTTTTGATGATGCGCTCAACCTGGTGGTGGCGATCTCTGAAAAACACCCCATCGCATTGGTCAATTCGCTCAATCCTTATCGTCTGGAAGGGCAAAAAACCGCCGCCTTTGAAATTTGCCAGACCCTGGGTGCTGCCCCGGACTGGCTGGCCCTGCCCGTGGGCAATGCAGGCAACATCAGTGCTTACTGGATGGGATTTACCCAGCTCGATCAGCGTGAAAACTCGGGCCTGCCGCAGATATTGGGCGTGCAGGCGGCCGGCTCGGCGCCGTTGGTACTGGGCCACCCCGTGGAGCATCCCGAAACGGTGGCCACTGCCATCCGCATCGGCAGACCTGCACGTGGGGAGCAGGCGCTTGAAGCCGCCGAACAATCGAATGGGCGCATCATCGCTGTAAGTGACGATGAAATTCTGCGCATGCAAAGGCTGTTGGCCGCCAGTGGCGTCTGGGTGGAACCCGCCTCGGCCGCCGGTCTGGCCGGATTGGCCCATGAACTGGAACAGGGCACAATTGATGTAAAAGGCAAGCGTGTGGCTGCCGTTTGCACCGGCCACGGAATGAAAGACCCCGATATCATCACCAAATCCATGCTAAAACCGCAGATTTTGCCGGCTGAAATGAATGCCCTCGAGGACTACCTGGCCGGAGGGGCACAGGCATGACCTTCACGGTGAGAGTTCCTGCCACCAGCGCCAATTTAGGCCCGGGCTTTGATTGCCTGGGTCTGGCGTTGAACCTGTGGAACGAGCTTGAAGTCTCCGTTTCAGGAACCTCGCTGAATATCAGCGTCACAGGAGAAGGTCAGGCGTCGCTGCCAAAAAACGCCCACAACTCCATTTACCAGGTCATGCAGGCGACGGCAAAGCACCTGGGCAAACCGCTGCCAATCGGACTCAATCTTAACTGCACAAATCGAATTCCGCTGGGCTCGGGGCTGGGGTCCAGTTCGGCGGCCATCGTGGCGGGGGTACTGGCAGCCTACGAACTATTGGGTGTTCCCCCAAATAAAGAAGATGTTCTCGAGATTTCAGCCCAATTGGAAGGTCACCCCGATAACGTGGCCCCCTGCATCTTTGGCGGGCTGACAGCTTCCATGACCCATGAGGGGCATTTTCTCTCCATTTCTTTGCCCATAACCGCCTTATCGCTCGTGGTCGTCAGCCCTGATTTTGCCTTCCCTACCAGCAAAGCGCGTGCGGCCCTGCCGCTGCAGGTGCCCCATGCCGACGCGGTGTTCAATCTCAGCCATACTGTTTTTCTGGTTGAGGCACTCGCGCGCGGAGATTATGATCTGCTGGCCAAAGCTATGCAAGACCGCTTGCACCAACCCTACCGGCTGCCGCTCATCCCCGGCGCCGCAAGCGCCCTTCAGGCAGCCCTGACAGCAGGTGCGGCTGCGGCCGCCATTTCTGGTGCCGGTTCAAGTTTGTTGGCCATTTTGAAGCGCCCAACAGACTCGGCCCCCGTCAGCGCAGCGATGCAAGCCGCCTTTTCCGATGCCGGGCTTTCCAGCCGTGTTTTCACCCCAGCCGTGAGCCTTGGCGGCGGCGAAATAACAAGATAATCCCTCCAATCAATTTTTCTTTTCAATTAAACTCACCAATAATCAAGTGAGCTATTTTTCATTTGGGACTAAAAGCTCATCCAAAATGCGCTCTATTATTCAAAATGATTAATCAAAAAGGTTGAAAACTCGTTCCTTTTTTCACAAATTAGTGTAAAATCATTTCTTGGGAATGTCTTTTTAAAGGTTTGAAAAACGGAAAACAATCCAGAGTTTGGGTGACATTTATTGGTTGAACTGCGCTCAAGCGACGGATAGACTAAGTTTATTGGAAGAAGTGCGCTCAGGCGCTTTTTATCAAATTATCTTCGGAGCATTTTATGGTAAATGAAGTTGTAACAGGCAAGATTGCTTTGAACGATCCCCTCAACGACCCTAAACAAAAAGCCTTAATCGATCAGATCATCGATGAGAACAAAGACCGACCCGGTGCCACCATGGTGGTGCTTAATGAATTGCAGGCCAATATCGGCTTTGTTTCCGAGGCAATGCAGGAATATACCGCCGACCGTTTGCGCGTGCCGATGTCTCGCGTACACGGCGTGATCTCCTTCTATTCCTTCTTCACCACCACCCCACGCGGAAAGCACACCATCAAATTCTGCATGGGCACTGCCTGCTACGTAGGCGGCACCCCGGCCCTGATCGAAAAAGCCAAGCAGATCATCGGCATTGAACCCGGCCAGACCTCCCCTGACGGCAACATCACGCTGGAAGTTTGCCGCTGCGTTGGCGCCTGCTCTCAGGCCCCGGTGATCGTGATCGATGAAGATGTGACCGGTCGGGTCAAGCCGAACAAACTGCCCCAGTTATTGAAGTCGGTCACAGAAGGCGAATAGAGAGTTATTCCTTGCGCGAGCTATCCCTCCATCTACTCGATATTGCTGAGAACAGCGTTGCTGCCAATGCAAGCGATATTACGATCACAGTGGTGGAAGATACTCGCTCAGATCTTTTACAAATGAGTGTTGAAGACAACGGCAAAGGCATGGACGCCGAAATGGTCGCCAAAGTGATCGATCCCTTCGTCACTTCCCGCACCACACGCAAGGTCGGGCTGGGCATTCCGCTGCTCAAAGAAGCAGCCGAAGCCTGCAATGGATTCTTGAAAATCGACTCTGAACTGGTAAAAGGGACCAAATTAAGCGTTCAATTTCAGCGCAGCCACATTGACCGCATGCCATTGGGAGACCTTGCCGCCACCTATCGCGAGTTGCTCATCGCCAATCCACAGATCCACTGGGTGTTCATCTATCGAAAAGACGACCAGGAATTCGTTTTCGATGATCAGCCCGTCAAAGAAGTGTTGGACGGCGTGTCGCTCAGTGAACCTTCAATTCTCAATTACCTGCGTGAAACGATTGATACCGGCATCCATGAAGTAATGGCCGGATAAAAAAAACCATATTTTCAAGTCTGCTGGAGTAAAAATGTCGACAATTAAGAGCCTCGAAGACTTAAAGAAAGCACGTGAAGAAGCATTAAAGAAACGCGAAATGAAAACTGCTGAAGGCACCGCCCAGGTTATCGTGGGCATGGGCACCTGCGGCATCGCTGCCGGTGCACGCGAGACCATGAAAGCTATTTTGGATACCATCGAAAGTGAATCCCTGAACGGCATTATCGTCACCCAGACCGGCTGCATTGGCCTGTGCGAAAAAGAGCCCATTGTGCAGGTAGTGATTGGCGATCAGCCCAAAGTGACCTACGGCAAAGTCAATTCAGATATCGCCAAAAAGATCCTCAAAGAGCATGTCGTAAACGGGAAACCGGTTGCAGATCACGTCATTCAAATGTAATTAGGCCGGTTGAGACCTAATCAATCACAGCAAATAAGGTTGTTCAAATGAAGTATTATCGTTCGCATGTTTTATTTTGTGTCGATCCAGAATGCCTGAAACGCGGCGCGCATGAGTCAATGGATGCCTTCCAGGACGAGCTCGTCGCTCAGGGGCTGATCGATGAAGTTCAGGTACTCGAAACTTCCCGCATCGGTGGATGCGCTGATGGACCCGAAATGATGGTGTATCCCGAAGGGGTCCATTATTCCGGTTTTTCACCCGACGATATGGCTTATCTCGTCGAAGAGCATTTCTTAAAAGGACGAACAGCCGAAAAATTTGTCTCCGAAGACAAAAAAGTTTCTGACGAAGAATTAAGCGCCCCAACAGCCAAAGAAGTCCGTGTTGTCTTGCGCAACTGCGGCAAGATCGACCCGGAGAACATCGAAGATTATCTGGCCGAAGATGGCTATCAGGCACTTGGCAAGGTATTAAGTGAAGACACACCCGAGCAGGTAATCGATATCGTGCTGGCCTCTGGCCTGCGCGGACGTGGTGGCGCTGGGTTCCCCACCGGCAAGAAGTGGCAATTTGCCCGGGCTTCGGCTGAGACCCCCAAATACATCATCTGCAACGCCGATGAGGGCGATCCTGGTGCGTTTATGAACCGCCGCGTGCTCGAAGGTGATCCTCATTCGGTGCTCGAAGGCATGATCATCGGCGCTTACGCCATTGGTGCCAACCAGGGGTACATTTACTGCCGTGCCGAATACCCGATTGCTGTGCGCACCCTCAACATCGCCATTAAACAGGCCCGCGCGATGGGCTTGCTGGGCAAAGATATCATGGGCTCTGGCTTTGACTTCGACCTCGAAGTTCGCATGGGCGCCGGTGCCTTTGTTTGTGGTGAAGAGACCGCTTTGATGTCCTCCATCGAAGGCCGCCGCGGCGAACCACGTCCGCGTCCGCCCTTCCCGGCTGTCAAAGGCCTTTTCATGAAACCCTCCAACATCAACAATGTTGAGACCTTCTCCAACATTCCGCAGATCATCCTGCAGGGGCCCGAATGGTACGCCAGCATGGGCACCGAAAAATCGAAGGGAACCAAGACCTTCGCCCTGGCCGGCGACGTAAAACACTCCGGCCTCATCGAAGTTCCTTTTGGGTTGACCCTGCGTGAGATCATTTTCGATGTCGGCGGTGGTATTAAAGACGACAAAGAGTTCAAAGCCATTCAAACCGGCGGCCCTATGGGCGGCTGCTTGCCAAAAGAATTCTTAGACCTGCACATGGACTATGAAGAACTCAGTAAAGCCGGTTCGATCATGGGCTCAGGCGGCCTCGTCGTGATGGACGAAGGCACCTGCATGGTCGATATCGCCCGCTTCTTCATGGAATTCACCCAGGATGAGAGCTGCGGCAAATGCACGCCCTGCCGCGTGGGTACCCGTCGCATCCTTGAGATCTTGCAGCGCATCTGCGACGGCAAGGGTCAAGATGGCGACATCGAAACGCTCGAAATGCTCTGCACCGAGATCAAATCGACCAGTTTGTGCGGTCTGGGTCAGGGAGCACCGAACCCCGTGGAAAGCACCCTCAAGCATTTCCGCGATGAGTACGAAGCCCATATCTACGAAAAACGTTGTCCGGCAAAAGTTTGCAAATCCTTGATCCGCTACGAGATCGTGGAGGGTGTTTGCACCGGTTGTACCGTTTGCGCCCGCAATTGCCCGGTATCAGCCATTACTGGCGAACGTCGCCAGACCCACGTCATCGACCCGGATGTCTGCATCCGCTGCGGCATTTGTATGCAGGTTTGTAACTTTAACGCCATTGTCATCAATTAATCGGGGCGCATTTTCAGACCCCGTCGTTCCAGGCACGTCCGATCAACGCAGCTAGGAGGAAGAGAAATGACAATTGAAGCAATAGATGGCAAATTGATCCGCGAAAGCGTGGCAGCCGCCATCGACCGTTATGGTGCGAAACAAGACGAACTGATTCCGATCCTTACGGATGTCAATCGGGCAATCGGGTATTTACCCGCCGAAGCCCTGGATGAGATCAGTTGCCAATTACACTTGCCGAAAAGCCAACTCTTTTCGGTAGCCAGTTTTTATCGGATGCTCTCGACAAAACCGCGTGGTCGCCATGTGATCCAGTTTTGCGAGAACGCCCCCTGCCATGTTGCCGGGGGAAGAGAAGTCTGGCAGGTGCTGATGGACGAACTTCACCTCAAAAATGAAGAAACCAGCCCTGACGGTAAGTGGTCACTATTGACCACCAGTTGTCTTGGGATTTGCGGCGTCGGCCCCGTGATGGTCATCGACGATGACATTTACGGGAATGTTGACCCCAAAGAGATCCCCTCTATTCTGGCCAAGTATCACTAAAGGAGGCATACATGAAAGCAATCCGCTCAATGGTTTTGGTCTCCAGTGATCCTGTCAGCCTCGAACACGGCGCTAAAGAAGTCTTTGAATCTCTGCAAGACGAGATCAAGACCTTTGGACTGGAGAATGAAGTCTCTCTTTCAATGGTCGGCGATGTCGGCCGACATGAATCCTCACCGCTGGTGATCGTGTACCCCGAAGCGGTGATCTACGGCCCGGTACAGCAAAAAGACGTTCACTTCCTGGTGGAAGAACATCTTTATAAGGGTCGCATCGCAGCCGGTTTACAGGCCCCTGCCCGCGAATTGACCGGCAAGATCGCCTGGGTCTCTGCCCGCAAAGGCACCCTGCCCGCCGAGCAGCGCATCGTTTTGGAACGGGCCGGTATCATTGACCCCGAATCCATCGACGATTACATCATCCATGATGGTTATCAGGCCCTGGCCAAAGCCATCACCGAGATGACCCCCGCCCAAATTATTGAAGAACTCGGTAAATCTGGTCTGCGTGGACGCGGCGGCGCGGGTTTCCCGACGGGCTCCAAGTGGGGCTTTGTTGCCAAAACCGAAAGCGATAAAAAGTATGTGATCTGCAACGCCGATGAAAGCGAGCCCGGCACCTTCAAAGACCGCTTGATCCTCGAAGGCGACCCCCACTCGATCATCGAAGCGTTGGCCATTGCTGCTTACGCTGTGGGCGCCGATGAAGGCTACGTTTACATTCGCGGTGAATACACCCTGGCGCAGCAGCGCCTGCACAAAGCCATCGAACAAGCCAGAGAAATGGGCTTGCTGGGCGAACGCCTCTTTGGCACCGATTTTAGTTTTGATCTGCACGTTCACAGCGGCGCCGGCGCCTACATCTGCGGCGAAGAGACCGCTTTGATCGAATCTATTGAAGGCAAACGCGGTGAACCGCGTGCTCGACCTCCTTACCCGACCACCAACGGCCTGTGGAACAAACCGACCCTGGTGAACAACGTCGAAACGCTGGCCAATGTGCCCGCCATTTTGCGCCACGGTGCTGAGTGGTACCACAAGATCGGCACCCCCTCCAGCCCGGGCACCAAGGTCTATACCATTCTGGGCAACGTGAATGTCACCGGTCTGATCGAAGTGCCGATGGGCATCACCCTGCGTGAAGTGATCGCCATCTATGCCAAAGGCATGAAAAACGGCAAATCGTTCAAACTGGCCCAGACGGGTGGCTCTTCCGGCTCGATCATCCCATCCAGCCTGCAAGACACCCCCATGGACTTTGATTCGTTCAACAAAGCCGGTGTTGCCCTCGGTTCTGGCGCCCTGCTCATCTGCGATGAAGATACCTGCGTGGTCGATCTGGCCCGCGTGCTTCTCAACTTCTTCCGCGTGGAAAGCTGCGGCAAATGCACTCCCTGCCGCGTGGGCAACCAGCGCGCTTATGAGATATTGACCAATATTTCTGAAGGTACCGGAACTCAGGCCGATATTCTTGACCTCATCAAGTTGAGTGACAACCTTTACCAGCTTTCCAACTGCGGTCTCGGTCAGACCGCCGGCGCACCCATCCGCGACATTCTGAACTATTTCAGAGCCGAAGTAGAAGCTCATATCCGTCTAAAAGTTTGTCCCTCGGGTGTTTGCCCGATGAGCGGCAAAAGAATTTAGCATTAATCTAGAGATTTTTTGATAGGAGAGGTTCACTAATGGTCACCGTTACGATCGATGGCAAACAACTGGAAGTTCCAGAAGGTACCACAGTATTACGAGCCGCACAATCAGCCGGAATTGAAATTCCAACCTTATGCGATCATCCCCACCTGACCCCCTACGGCGGCTGTCGTCTGTGCCTGGTGGAGGTGGAAGGCGCCCGCACATTACAGCCTTCCTGCACCATGCCGGTCAGCCCCAATATGGTCATTCACACCGACACCGCCAAAGTGAAAGAAGCGCGCAAATTCGTGCTGACCCTCATCTTCAGCGAACGCAACCACTTCTGCCCCTACTGCCAGGTCAGCGGCGGCGATTGTGAACTGCAAAATTCCGCTTACAACGAAGGCATGACCCACTGGCCTTTGCAGCCAAACTGGCAGCCTTATCCTATGGATGCTTCCCATCCCTACATCATCCTTGAAAACAACCGCTGCATTCTGTGCCGCCGCTGCGTGCGTGCCTGCGGTGAACTCGTGGGCAATTACACGCTCGGTTTTGAAGAACGCGGTGCACGCTCCATTTTGGTAGCTGATACCGGCGTCTCATTGGGCGAAAGCACCTGCATTTCCTGTGGTATGTGCGTTCAGGTCTGCCCAACCGGTGCTCTGATCGATCGCTGGAGCGCTTATCGTGGCCATGATGAGCAGGTGGACGTCACCGAAACCGTCTGCGCTGGCTGCTCTGTGGGCTGCGGGCTCAAAGTTTACAGCCGTGACAACGGCCTCATCCGCATCGAAGGCAATTGGGATGCCCCAATCACCGAAGGGGTTGTCTGTGAAAAAGGCCGCTTCGAACCCATGACCGAAAAGTGCGACCGCATCGTTACCCCCATGGTGCGCAAGAACGGCGCCCTCAAGGCCGCCACCTGGGCCGAAGCACTGGATGCTGCCGCCTCTCAATTAACTACCTACAAAGGCAAAGCGGATGCCCTCGAAGCCGTTGTTTCGACCCGCCAGCCGGTTGAGACCCTTTACCACTTCAAGAAGCTCTTTGCCGATGGCATGGGCAGCGCGATGGTCACCACCACCGAAGAAGGCGCCTACACCGAATCTGCCGCCAAGTTCGCTGAAGAACTGGGCAGCTCCTTTGAAGGCAAGCTCGCCGATATGCTCAAGGGCGATGGATTCATGGTGATCGGCACCGATCTGGTGAAAGAACACCAGGTGGCCGGTTTCTTCATCAAACGTGTTCTGGGTAACGGCCCGCGCTTGCTGGTGGTTGACAGCAAAGAAAATGAACTCGATTGCCTGGCCAACAAAGCCCTTAAGAACGCCAAAGGCAGTGCAGAAGACGTGCTCCATGCCTTATCTGCCGCCGTGGTGAAATTGGGCCTTGCCAAAGGCAAAACCAGCGTCAAAGCGGACGAACTGGATACCTTCGCCGACAAGACCGGTTTGAAATCTGAAGAATATCTCGATGCCGCTTTTGTGATCGCTGCTGCTGAAAAACCCGTCATCGTTTACGAAAAGGGTGTTTCACCTGCTGCTCTGAAAGCCTTCGCAGAATTGATCAATGCCACCCTGATCAGTGTCAAGGGTGAAGCCAACAGCCTGGCTGCCGCCCAGTTGGGTTTGGAAAAATCGGTCAAAGCCGATGCTGCCAAAGCCGCCGTTATCGCTCTGGGTGACGATGAGCTTTCACAAAAAGCCGTCAAAGACCTCGAGAAAGTAGCTTTCAAAGTGGTCATCGCCAGCTATGCTTCAGCCCTCACCGCCGCTGCCGATGTCGTCTTCCCGGCCGCCACCTGGCTGGAACAGGAAGGCCATTACCTCAGCCTGGATGGCCGCTTGCAGAAGGCTGCCCGCGCCCTCACCCCGGCCGAAGACGTGAAACCGGTTGACGAGACCCTGGCCGCCCTGGCTGCCAAAATGGACACCAAACTGGATGACGAATGGATGAAAGACCTGCACAAGCGCGTCTCCATCGTTGCCATTGAAGATTAACCAGCAATTGAGGAATTGAAGGAGAACAAATGGGAAAACCAAAAGTCTCATCAGATTGGATGGCCGGCTGCGCAGGCTGCCACATGTCTTTATTGGATATGGACGAACGAATTGCGAAGGTGCTCGAACTGGCCGAGTTGCGTTCCACCCCGATCACCGACCTCAAACACCCCGATGAATCCGGTGTGGATGTCGGCGTGCTCGAAGGCGGCATCAACAATACGGCCAACGAAGAAGTCGCTTTGAATATGCGCAAGCACTGTAAAATACTGGTTGCTTTGGGTGACTGCGCTGTTTTCGGTGGCGTGCCTGCCATGCGCAATTTCTTCACCATCGAAGAATCATTGAAACGTGCCTATGTCGAAACTGAAAGCACCGACGAAAGCGGACATATCCCCAACGACCCCGAATTGGCCGTGCCCACCAAAGTGCGTGCCCTGCAAGAGGTGGTTCCGGTGGATGTTTTTGTACCCGGCTGCCCACCCGATGCTGACACCATCTTCTACGTATTGAGCGAACTCGCTCAGGGACGTGTTCCTGAGATGAAGGGTGACAAGCTTCACTGGCATTAATTTTTAGGAGGATGAAATAATGGTTGCTCAAAAAATCACCATTGAACCCGTTACCCGTATCGAAGGTCATGCGAAAGTTACCATCCGCCTGAACGATGCCGGTAAAGTGGATCATGCTTATCTGCACGTAAACGAATTTCGCGGTTTTGAAAAATTCTGCGAAGGGCGTATGTTCTTTGAAATGCCCTACATTACCCCGCGCATCTGCGGCATTTGCCCCGTCAGCCACCATCTGGCTTCAGCCAAGGCTGGCGACGCCCTTTTGGGCGCCAAACCGCCCCGCCCAGCTTCACTGCTGCGCGAGTTGATGCACATGGGCCAGATCGTGCAGTCCCACGGGATGCACTTCTTTGAACTGGCCGGCCCTGATCTATTATTGGGCTTCGACAGTGACCCCGCCACCCGCAACGTGGCCGGTTTGCTGGCCGCCAACCCCGATCTGACCGTGAAAGCCGTTGAACTGCGCAAATGGGGCCAGGAGATCATCGCCACTCTGGGTGGTCGCCGCATTCACCCCGTGTTTGCCGTGCCCGGTGGTGTCAATAAGTCGCTCAAGAAATCTGAGCGCGAGTACATCCTGGCTGGCTATGACGCCGCCATCGCCACCATCAAAGTCGGCCTTTCCATCATGAAAGAATGGGCCGCCGCCAATATGGAAGACATTGCCAAGTTCGCCGTCTTCCCCACCGGCTATTTCGGCCTGGTCAACGACGAAGACGCTCTGGAACTTTATAATGGCAAAATCCGCCTGATCGATTCCACCGGCAAGCAGCTTGAAAAATTTGAACCGGCCAACTACCTCGATTACATTGCCGAACATGTAGAGAACTGGTCTTATCTGAAATTCCCCTACTACAAGAAACTCGGTTACCCGCAAGGCGTCTATCGTGTAGGTCCGCTTGGTCGCTGCAATAACTCGGTAAAGATGACCACCCCGATGGCCAACGAAGAGTTAATGGCCTTCAAAGCCATCAATGGCGGCAAACCGGTGGAGAACACCCTCTACTATCACTATGCCCGCCTGATCGAGACCCTCTACGCGGCCGAGCACGTCAAAGACCTGCTGGAAGACCCCGATATTTTGAGCACCGACATCCTCAACACCTGCCACGATCCGCAACCGCATGGCGTGGGTGTGATCGAAGCCCCGCGCGGTACGCTCATCCATGATTATTGGGCGGATGAGACCGGCAAGATCCAGAAAGTGAACCTGATCGTTTCGACCGGCCATAATAACTGGGCCATGAGCGAAGCCGTCGACAGTGTAGCTAAAACCTACATTACCGGCCCCGAGGTTAGTGAAGGCATGCTGAATCGCGTTGAAGCCGCCATTCGCGCTCACGATCCCTGCCTGTCCTGCTCCACTCACGCAGTGGGACAAATGCCCATGATCGTCGAAATCCGCGACGCCGACGACGAGGTTGTGAAAACCCTCACCCGAGATTAGCAACCGTTGTAATTGACCAAAAAGAGCGATGCCGGTAGACTAATACTGGCATCGCTTTTTACAAAGGACAGGCATTGAAATCACTCGTTCTCTCTTACGGCAACATTGACCGCCAGGATGATGGCGTGGCCTGGTTCGTGATGAGCCGGCTTATGCAAAAACTAGGCTTTCCAACAGAACCGACAATGGATGACGAATACCCTCTCAAATTTAAAGATTTTGAGTTTGATTTTCATCTGCAATTGACCCCAGAGTTGGCAGATACCTTAGACCAATACGAGCGGGTTTGCTTTATCGACGCCCACACCGGCAATGTACCCAATGAGATCAATATCGAAACCGTGACCCCCATTTACCAATCCTCCCCATTCACCCATCACATGACGGCCTATACCCTGCTTTCCATCTGCCAGGTGCTGCATGGTCACTGCCCGCAGGCCAGGTTGGTTTCTGTGAGAGGGTATGAGTTCAAATTTACCCGCAGTTTATCGAGCGCGACAAAAGAATTGGTCGAACCGGCAGCAGAACAGATCTTAGAGTGGTTGAAATCTCCGCTAGATTAACTGAAGGAGGGATCATGTCACAGGCAAATTTGTTTCAAGTGGGTTTGGCCCCGGCCGAGATGGCCGAAAAAGCCGTTGACGCAGCCGTTAAAAAAGCGCAGGCAGGCACATTGCGTCTTCTTGTGCTCGCCATTTTGGCCGGCGCTTATATCGCTTTTGGTGCTGTCTTTTCTGCGGTCTCTGCCACGGGAATGGGCGGGGTATGGCCTTACGGGGTCGTCCGTACCGTTTCAGGGCTCACCTTTTGCCTGGGCCTGATCCTGGTGGTGGTGGCCGGTGCAGAACTGTTCACCGGCAATAACCTGATGGTGATCGCGCTCATCCATAAACGAATTTCTCTCTCCGCCATGCTGCGTAACTGGCTGATCGTCTACATTGGGAATTTTCTCGGTTCACTTTTGATCGCCTGCCTGGTGCTTTTTGGCAAGCTGTACACGGCCTCCAACGGCGAACTGGGCAAATTAATGGTTTCCACCGCGCTTCACAAACTGACCTACTCCTTCCCGACTGCACTCACACTGGCCGTTTTGTGCAACATTCTTGTTTGTCTGGCTGTGTGGATGACCTATAGCTCTCCCTCCACTGGTGGTAAAATTCTTGCGATTCTCTTCCCGATCACAGCCTTTATCGCCGCGGGGTTTGAACACAGCGTTGCCAACATGTATATTCTGCCGGTGGCAATTCTGCTCAAGGGGTTCGATGCCAGTTTTATTTCCACCCTTCAAATAGATACTTCCACCCTCACCTGGGCAAATTTTTTGCTGAAGAATTTGCTGCCGGTGACCCTGGGGAATATTCTTGGCGGTGCCGGTCTGGTAGGCGTTTTCTATGCGATTGCCTACCCAATAAAGAAGAAAGATTAAAATCTGATTAATATGACAACCCGCTAAAGTGACAGGAAGGACAGCACTTTTCGCCCTGTGTAATTTTTGTTATCTTTGAATAAAGATGACTAGACAAGATATCAGGATTTAAATGACAAAGAAAAACGAGATCATCGAAACACTAAAAACCATTCCGATCTTTTTAGACCTGAAACCCTTTCAAGTGGCGCGTCTTGCCACTGCTTCGGCAGTTATCGATCTGGAACCTGGGTACGAATTGATCACAGAGGGAGATCCGTTGGATTTCACCTACATCCTGCTCGAAGGCGATATGACCGTTGAGGTCTACGTGCCTTCGCATGGCAAAGTGATGACCTCCCATCTGGGCCCGCTCGACATGTGTGGCTGGTCAGCCATGACCCCGGTGGTACGGCAGCGAACCGGCACGGTCACCACGACCAGCAAATGCCGCCTGCTTAAGCTGGACAGCCGCCTGCTGATCCCGATGTGTGAAGAAGACCACGATATCGGCTATTTCGTTTACAAGCGTCTGGCCAACGTAGCCGCACGCACGTTTCTGACCACCCGGCTGCAGTTGATGAATTTGATCGTGCAAGAGTCACAAACGGTAACCAAGCCCACCCACTCGGCGATCATCGAGTAATCGGGTCGCATTTCTGACTTTTTCGTCTTATAATTAGTTCACTATGCACGAATTATCGGTAACTGAGAGTATTTTTCAATTGGCATTGGAACATGCCCAAAAAGCCCAGGCAACGAAAGTAACCTCGATCAATCTCGTCATTGGCCGATTATCCAGTATTGTGGATGATTCGGTGCAATTCTATTGGGATACGATCAGTGAAGGCACCATTTGTGAAGGCGCTCAACTGAATTTTGACCGCAAACCGGCCGTCTTAAAGTGCCAGGATTGCCAGACGGAATACCCCATTGACGAAAAACTGATCGCCTGTCCCAGTTGCGGCAGTTTCAATACCCGAATTATTCAGGGCGAAGAGTTCTACCTGGATAGCATTGAAATAGAAAAGGAATCAGACCAATGAGCGCAATTCGAGTTCCGGTAGTAGAAAAAATATTGAGTGCCAACGACCGCGTTGCCAACGAGAACCGTGCACTCCTCGATCAGCACAAAGTCTTTTCCATCAATCTGATGGCCTCCCCTGGCGCCGGAAAGACCAGTTTCATTCTGCAAACCATCAAGCATCTGGCGAACGACCTGCGCATCGGCGTCATCGAAGGCGATACGGCCCCCGTGACCATCGATGCTGACAAGATCATCAAAGCCGGCATGCCCGCCATTCAGATCAATACCGGCGGCGATTGCCACCTTGAAGCTGCCATGCTCTCAGATGGTCTCAAACAGATTCCACTCGCAGAGATCGACGTGCTGATCATCGAGAACGTCGGCAACCTCATTTGCCCGGCAGCCTGGTATTTGGGCTCGCACATGAATCTGCTGGTCTCCAGCGTGCCTGAAGGGGATGACAAGCCCTATAAATATCCCAACATCTATCGTGGGCTGGACGTTTTGATCATCAACAAGACCGATCTGATCCCCTATGTCGAATATGACATGGATTATTTTCAAAAAGGGGTCGAACTGTTGAATCCCGGCCTGACCACCTTCCCGGTATCCTGCCGCACGGGCGAAGGGGTAGATAGTTGGATCGCCTGGTTGAAAGAACAGGTCAAGCAGTATAAGCAGGAAAAATGACAAGCAGCCAGTCTGGCTTACAGATCAAGGTCAAAGGAATCGTGCAGGGGGTGGGTTTTCGCCCCTTCGTCTTTGGCCTGGCAAAACAATACCACCTGACGGGCTGGGTGCGAAATTCATCCAGCGGGGTGGATATTGTACTTAATGGCACAGAAGAGGGCTTACAGGCCTTTCTGGAGCAACTAAAGGCACATCCGCCGGCTTTGGCGAAGATCGATCAAGTTCTTTCCACTTCTGTTCAACCGGAAAACTTCACTGAGTTTACGATTCTGCCCTCGCTGGCCGAAGAAGGGCAATTTGTGCCCATTTCACCCGACATGAGCATTTGCCCGGACTGTCAGCGCGAGCTGTTTGACCCCAGTAACCACCGCTACCGCTATCCCTTCATCAACTGCACCAACTGTGGGCCGCGTTTTTCGATCATCCGTGATATTCCCTATGACCGCCCCAAAACCACCATGGCCGGGTTCAAAATGTGCCCGACCTGCGAAAAAGAATATCACGATCCCCTCGACCGGCGCTTTCACGCCCAACCAATTGCCTGTGATGATTGTGGCCCGCAGATCTGGTTTGAATCAGGCGGCCAGCGGCTGGCCGAAAAAGAAGCTGCACTGCAGCTTGCCAGGCAATGGCTGCGCGAAGGAAAGATACTGGCCATCAAAGGAATTGGCGGCTTTCATCTGGCCTGCGACGCTCGCAATGATAAAGCCGTGGCCGCCCTGCGCAGCCGCAAAAAACGCAGTGATAAAGCCTTTGCCCTGATGTCCTTCTCGCCAGAGATCATTGCCAGATACTGTGAAGTCACCGCTGCCGAAATGGCGTTGTTGGAGTCTCCACAACACCCCATTGTTTTGCTCGAAAGAAAGCCTGGCACATCCGTTTCTAGGACAGTTGCCCCCGGGCAGACCTCACTGGGATTTATGCTGCCCTACACCCCCCTGCATTTGCTGCTGCTCGAACCGGCACCAGACTTTCCCGAAGTCTTTGTGATGACCAGCGGCAACAGCAGCGAGGAACCGGTGGCCTTTGAAGACCAAGACGCGTTCAACCACCTCACTAAAATCGCAGACGGCTTTTTGATGAACGACCGCCCCATTCACATGCGGGTGGATGATTCTGTCTACCGCGTAATTGAAGAAAAGCCCTATCCCATCCGGCGATCCCGCGGTTACGCCCCCGATGCGGTAAAGCTCCCCCTGCCTGGCAAACCCTCCCTGGCCTGCGGTGCCGAGCTGAAAAACACCTTTTGCCTGACACGTGACGAGTATGCCTTTCTCAGCCATCACATCGGAGATCTTGAAAATTACGAGACCCTTTCCTCATTCGAAAGCGGGATCGAGCATTTCAAAACCCTCTTCAGGATCGAACCACAGTTGATCGCGGCTGATCTGCACCCAGATTATCTTTCGACAAAATATGCACTAGCGCTCAGCCAAAGAGAAAAACTGCCCCTCGTGCAGGTGCAGCACCATCATGCTCATTTGGCCAGTTGTCTGGCCGATAACGGCTGGGCCAGCAATGACCCGGTGATCGGCCTCACCTTTGACGGCACCGGTCTGGGCACGGATGGCGTGATCTGGGGCGGTGAAGTGCTGGTCGGCGGATACGCAGGCTATGAGCGGCGCTTTCACCTTTCAGAAGCGCCCCTGCCCGGCGGTGAGGCGGCCATTCGGCACCCGTCCCGCATCGCGCTGGCTTATCTTTCGGCCTTTGGCCTCGACTGGGACCCGGACTTCTCTCCGGTTGAAACATTGTGCGCCCAGGATCGCACGGTTTTGCGTTCCCTGCTTGATAATCACATTAACACGCCTTTGACCACCAGCATGGGGCGCCTGTTTGATGCGGTATCGGCCCTGATCGGCATTCGCCAAACGGCCACCTATGAAGGCCAGGCGGCCATCGAACTGGAATCTGCCTGCGATCAAAATGAAACAAGTGCCTATCAAATTCCCTTCTCCGGTCAAGAGATGCAACTTAAACCGCTCTTTGAACAGATCGTTGCCGATCTCTACGCTGGCATCTCACCATCTGTTCTATCTGCTCGCTTCCACAATGGGCTGGCGCAGATGACTGCGCAAGTATGCCAACAAATCCGCTCCGAAAGCTCCATAAATACGGTTGCATTCTCTGGGGGGGTGTGGCAAAATAAAACGTTGTTGCTCAAAACCACTCACTTGCTTCGACAGGCTGGTTTTGAGTTGCTGCTCCACCGGCAGGTACCCACCAATGATGGCGGTATCTGTCTGGGTCAGGTAATGGTCGCCAATCAAATTCAGAAAAATTAGAGGTAAATATGTGCTTAGCCGTTCCTGGAAAAATCATTGAGATCATCCCAACTGCCGCCGTACTGATGGGCAAGGTCGATTTCGGCGGGGTGATTCGCGAAGTCTGCCTGGAAGCCGTCCCGGAGGCCAAACTGGGCAACTATGTGATCGTGCATGCCGGTTTTGCCCTCAGTATCTTAAGCGAAGAAGAAGCCGAAGAAACTCTGGCCGCCCTGCGCGAACTGGGTGATGTTGAAGCCGAACTGGCCGCCGGCGAAGAAGAGGTGTAACCACTCATGCGCTACGTGGATGAATTCCGCGACTCAAAGATCACGCGCAATCTCCTCGATGAGATCAAACGCATCACCACCCGTCACTGGGTGATCATGGAAATCTGCGGCGGGCAAACGCATTCGATCATGCAAAATGGCATCGATCAACTTTTGCCGCCCGAGATCGAATTGGTACATGGCCCCGGCTGCCCGGTCTGTGTCACTTCGCTTGAATTGATCGATCGTGCCCTGGCGATCGCCGCCAAACCCAATGTGATCTTCTGTTCTTTTGGGGATATGTTGCGCGTGCCCGGTTCAGGCAGAGATCTCTTCTCAGTGCGTGCCGAAGGGGCTCAGGTAAAAGTGGTCTATTCGCCAATGGATGCGGTCAAGATCGCCCAGGCCAACCCGGATAAAGAAGTGGTCTTCTTCGCCATTGGCTTTGAAACCACGGCGCCGGCCAATGCCATGAGCGTTTTACAGGCCAAGGCGCTGGGGGTGAAAAACTACTCAGTGCTGGTCTCACAGGTGACGGTGCCGCCCGCCATGCACGCCATCTTAGGTTCGCCGCAAAACCGCGTGCAGGGTTTTCTCGCCGCCGGCCATGTTTGTTCCGTGATGGGCTATTGGGAATATCCGCCCATCGCTGAAAAATATAAAATTCCCATTGTCGTCACCGGCTTTGAACCCATTGATCTGCTCAACGGCATTCTCATGACCGTGCGCCAGCTCGAAAAAGGCAGCCATGAGGTAGAAAACGCCTATTCAAGAGTGGTTTCTTTTGAGGGCAACAAACCCGCCCAGGCCATCATCAACAAGACCTTTCAGGTCTGCGACCGAAACTGGCGCGGCATCGGCATGATCCCGGCCAGCGGCTGGTGTTTGAGACCCGAATTGGTGGAATTTGACGCCGAGACCAAATTCGATGTCGGACAGATTCACACCCATGAATCCGAGCTTTGCATTGCCGGACAGGTCTTGCAGGGCCGTAAAAAACCCTCGGAATGCCCCGCTTTTGGAAAAGAATGTACGCCTGAGAACCCACTCGGTGCAACCATGGTTTCTTCTGAGGGCGCCTGCGCTGCTTACTATCGCTACGCCAGAATCGAGAACAAATAAGATGACTTCATCCGAACCGGTTCACATGGAAGGTCCCGTTTGCCCTGTTCCGCTGCGGCATCAAACCCATATCGTGATGGGGCATGGCTCCGGCGGCCGCATGACGCAGGAACTCATCGAAAAGGTCTTTGTGCCCCATTTCTCAAACCCTGCCCTTTTGGAAGGCAATGACTTTGCCAACCTGCTGGTACCAGAAGAAATCCGTGCAGGCGGGCATCTGGCCGTGAGCACCGATTCGCATATTGTTGCCCCGCTCTTCTTCCCGGGGGGAGATATTGGCAAACTGGCCGTCTGCGGCACGGTAAATGATGTCGCCATGTCCGGTGCCCGTCCTCTGGGGCTGACTGCCGGGTTCATTCTCGAAGAGGGTTTGCCCATCGAAGTGCTCGAAAGAGTCGTGGCTTCAATGGCAGAAACCGCCGCGGCCTGCGGTGTGCCCATCGTGGCCGGCGACACCAAAGTGGTTGAAAAGGGCAAAGCCGATGGGCTTTTCATCAATACTGCCGGGTTTGGCTGGGTACCGGCCGGGCTTACGATTGGCGGTCAATACGCTCAACCCGGTGATGCGGTGCTCCTTTCCGGCTCAATGGGAGATCACGGCATTGCAGTGCTGACAGCCCGCGGCGACCTCGGTTTTGAGACAGCCCTTGAATCGGACGTTGCCCCCTTAAATGGTCTGATCGAGGCCCTGCTTGCAGAGATTCCTCAAGTTCACGTGCTGCGCGATCCCACCCGTGGCGGCCTGGCAACCACGCTGAACGAAATCGCCGTGCAAAGCCACGTGAACATTACCATTGAAGAAGGATTGGTGCCCATCAAGCCCGAAGTGCAGTCGGCCTGCGAGATGCTGGGTTTTGACCCTCTTTATGTGGCCAATGAAGGCAAAGTGATCATCATTTTGCCAGAGGCCGATGCAGAGAAAGCGCTGGCGATCTTACAACAACAGGAATACGGACAGAACGCTACCCGCATCGGTAAGGTTTTGGATGCCCCCAAAGAGCGTGTTTTGCTCAAGAACCGCATCGGCAGCTCCCGTATTCTGGACGTGCTTTCAGGCGAAATGCTGCCGCGTATCTGCTGATTGCCTTGACAGAGCTAGAAGCGCATTTATACTTACAAAAAACAAATAGCGAGGATCTATGAAAATCGATTTTCAAGAAACGACCAAAGATTTAGCCACCCGTATTGATATTCACAGCAAATTTGGCGCCCGCGATATTGATGCCTGGATGATCGACCTCATCAAATTGCAGCCCGGCAACAAAATTTTGGATGTCGGCTGCGGCTCAGGTAAACAATGCTTTTCGTATCACGATAACCTCAAGGGTCAGGCTGAGATCACCGGTGGCGATGTTTCTGAAGACCTGCTGCAGCAAGCTCGCGACGAAGATGCACGCCGAAATACCGGCATGAAATTCGTTTATCTTGATTTCAACAAAAAATTCCCTTTTGAAGCCGACAAATTCGACTTTGTTTCCTGCTGCTTTGCCATCTATTACGCTGAAAACGTGCCCTTTACCATCAGTGAAATGCACCGCGTCACCGCTCCGGGCGGACGGCTCTTTACCACCGGCCCCATGCCGCAGAACAAACAGATCTTCTATGACATCATTCGTGAAGCCACCGGCAAAGAGATTCCTCCCATGCCCGGCAGTTCACGCTATTCCAGCGAATTCCTGTCCACCATCCAATCTCTTTATTCAAAGGTGGAAGTTCACGTATTCGAGAACCCACTGACCTTCGAAGCCGTTGAGCCCTACATCGCTTATACGCGTGCTTCGATGTCAGAAGACCGCCGCCTCTGGAAGAGCTTTTTTGAGAGCAAAGACGACTTTGAAAAGATCATGGGCCAGATCAGCGAAGTTGCCAAGAAGCGGTTGGCTAAAGAAGGCAAGCTGGTAATGACCAAAGTAGTTGGCGGCTTTTTAGCCACCAAATAGGTGCTGTATGAGCCATGACATGACCTTTTTCGGCAAGCGGGTTTGTTTCATTGGCGCCCACCCCGACGACATTGAACTGGGCTGCGGAGCTTTGATAGCGCATATTGCAGAACAGACCGATGTGCGTTGTTACACTTTAAGCGACAACCAGAAAAACCCCTTGCTGACGAATTTGATCTCAGAGCATTACGCCAGCATGGAAACCCTGGGGGTGCCGAAAGACCATGTGGTGGTCGGGCAATTTGAAACCCGGCGCTTCCCACAGCAGCGCCAGGAAATTTTGGAATACATGATCGATATCAACCGCAATTTCCACCCCGATATCGTTTTTGTGCATACCAAATCGGATGTGCATCAGGACCACGGTACGATCACCCAAGAAAGTCTGCGTGCTTTTCGCGGCATCACCGTTTTGGGCTTCGATGTCATTCGCAGCAGCTACGGCTTTTTCCCCAACTTTTTGGTCGAAGTGAACGAAGTCGATGTGAAGAAAAAGACCGATGCGCTGGCCTGTTACAAAACCTACGAATCGAAATACTACTTTAACCCAGAAATCACCCGCGCCACCCTGATCCGCAACGGGGCACTGGCCGAAAGGCCTTATGCCGAAGGCTTCGATATTTTGCGGGTGATCGGTGAATTTGGCTGCGCTTAAATTTATCCCCTGATTAAAAAGAAAGTGGCGGTGTCGAGCCGCCACTTTTGCTATTTTGTTCCTGCTGCTGCCAGAAACTCATCCACCGCCATGCGAATGGTGGGTTCGGGTGCCGAGCCTACCTGACGGTGCACCACTTTGCCATTGGCAACAAAAAGCATGGTGGGAATGCCCTGCACACCATACTGCTGCGCATATTGGGCATCTTCATCAGTGTTCACTTTGGCAACGATCAATTTGCCGGCGTACTCTTTGGCAACCTTGTCGAGAATTGGGGCCACTGCCCGGCAGGGACCGCACCACGGGGCCCAAAAATCAACGATCACGGGGATCGGAGATTGCAAAACGGTTTTTTCGAAAGCGGCATCAGTAACATGCACAGGTTCACTAATCATTTTTTTCTCCTGAGGAATTCGTTATCAGAACAATCTTACCTGAAATTTATTAACATTTTGTAGGCAAAACTATTTTTCTGCATTCCGGTGAAAATCGACGAAACGGTACCCCACCCCACGTTCGGTCAAAATATAGACCGGGTTGGCGGGATCTTTTTCCAGTTTCTGGCGCAAATAATTCACATAAAGCCGTACATAATGCGGTTCATCCCGATATTCATACCCCCATACTTTCGAGAGGATCTGATCGTAAGTCAGCACCCAGCCGGCATTCTGCACTAAATGGTACAAAAGACGATATTCGGTGGGGCGCAGCTTGACCAATTCGCCATCCAGCCAAACCTCACGCCGGCCAAAATCGATCTTCAAATGCTCATCCACTTCGATCAATTCATTGCCGCTGACGCTGGCCGTCTCTGTACGGCGCAAAACGGCCTTCACGCGGCTGACCAGTTCGCGCGGGCTGAAGGGCTTGGTCACATAGTCATCTGCGCCAAGTTCTAACCCCTTTACGCGGTCATCTTCTTCCCCTTTGGCCGTGAGCATGATCACAGGCACAGTGCTGATCTCACGGATCAATTTGAGCACCTCAAACCCGTCAATATCGGGCAGCATTACGTCCAGCAGCACGACATCGGGCATTTGATCGCGTAGCGCTTGAATGGCCTGCATCCCTTTGTAAGCTTCGACAACCTGAAAGCCGTCGTGTTCCAAATTGAGGCGGATGAAGCGTGCCATACGCTCTTCGTCATCCACCACCAATATTTTTTTATTCCTAAAAATATCTTCTGGCATCTTATTCTCTCACTGGGCTGATGATCTCTTCATCATCGGCACCGGGCATGATTTCGATCAAGGTAACCTTATGTAATGGCCAGTAAACCTGGGTAACATTGGGCTCCAGGTAACTGACGTCTTTTCCATCTTTGCGGCGCGGGTTCTTTAAATGCAAAAGCGAATCGCCCTTTTGCGGCAACTCGTCCACCTCTCCGAGCACCGAATCTTCATTTAGCAAATGCACGATAACGGTAGGCATACTTCTTCACCTAAGAGATGATCACTTGAATTTTTAGCTTTCCAACTGCAATGATATCACCATGATTGATGGGGTAATCTACATGCGGCACGATCTTCTGCCCATTGACACGTGTACCGTTTGAAGAACCAAGATCGGTCACGACCACCTCTCTGTTTACGATACGTATGGCCGCATGAAGCCTCGACACCCCCAGCGAAAACGCATCAAATGGAGAAAGGTCCACATCCGGCAAGATCGGCTGTCCTTCAACGGTTCTGCCAAGGGTAAATTCTTTGCGATCTTTCAGATGTAACACCTGGCCACTTTCGATGATGTGCAAAGAAACGTTGGGTTCAGCGCTTTTAACCGTAGCCGTTTTTTCCAAAGTATCCGGGATTTCCGTTCGCAGGTCTAGCTGGTCGGTAGCGGTTCTTTGAATACTGCGGGTGTTCAAAATATCAACGTTCACCAGCTGGGCTCCACACTCGCTGCAAAATAACGCACCGGGCAATTCTTTGTGTTGGCAATTCGGGCAGATGATCATAATCGATTTCCTTTGCTACGGATTTTTGGGAGCAAGCAGCATCTTTGTTCCGTACTTGATTTCTTTTTCGCCATCCAAGCTAAAACTGTGTGTCTTTTGAATCACTTCTGATTCAGAAAAAACCCTGTGCGCCAACTGAACTTCACCCTCGGTGATCAGTTTGGTGCCTAAATAATTTAGTCTTTGTGTAGCCTTTATATAATTACCAATTTTAACATCTTCTCGTGATCTTTCCTGCATAAAAAACATGTTAAGACGTGAAATTGCCCTTACAATTTCGTCAGGTGGCTTTCTCAGGGCCTCGTCGTCGGTAACCGGTAATTCCAATTTCGGGTACATACGAGCCTTTTGCGACTCATCCTTCGATAGTTCCATTTGCACCACACTATCCACCAGATCAATTGAATGGTCGCTGCGGATCAATGGGTGAATCAAAAACTCAAACAGAAAGACCGATTTCTTTCCATAATAGAGGTCGCCGATGGGTATTAGCCTCTCAGTGGAGGAATATTGAACTACCGAAGGCTCCAGCCTGAAAAAGGTTCTGACCTCATAGCGGGAGGAATGAGCCAACTGTATGCTCATTTTACGCGCATAGACCATATTAATAGAACTAAAAATGCGCTCCAAATAACGCGCCAGGTCTTCTTTTGTTGAGATATAAGCGGTGGCCCCTCCGGTGGCGGCGGTCAATCTCTCTAAAAATAGATCGTTCCACGCACTGCCGATGCCCAGCCCGCTGATGACAATACCGCGATCTGCGGCTTTTCTAGCCAAAAGCAGACAGGCTTCTTCATCCCCATAGGTGTGGCCATCGGTGAGCAAGATCAACTGCTGAGAGAAGGTATGCTCCAGCCCACCCCATAAGAGATCAATCGCGGTGCTTAAGCCTTTGCGTATCTCAGTAGCGCCTGAAACAGAAATGGTATTGATCTTTGACTCAATAAACTCTTTGTTGGTTGGATGGGTGGGTGGCAAAATCACCTGCGCATCATCACTGAACACCACGATCGAGATCAGGTCGCGTGGATTAAGCCTGTCCAGCAAGCGAATCACGTTGGCCTTCACCATATCAATGCGCTTGCCCTTCATGGAGGTGGATTGATCGATCACCAGGCAAATGTGTGCCTGAGTTTCCTTCGCTTCCTCAGGTTGTTTCAGACACTCCACTTCTAAAAGCGCGTAGAATAACTGATCCTCTTTCAACCGAGAAACCCTATCCGCGCTGGCCCTGAACTTGTAACGCACAATAGGAACCGAGTATTTTTTCTCTTCTTCCAATTTCTGGTTGTAAGCAATGCGAAGATCTTCCTCTTTTAAGACCTCGTAAGCTTTCTGGATTGCCAAGAAAACATCCGAAGTGGTTTCTTCCGGGTTCAGGTCAGGGTGAAATTGGCGGGCCTTGGTATGATAAGCCCGCTTGATCTCCTCAAACGATGCGTTTTCTGACACCCCTAGTACATCGTAATAAGACTCATTCATAAAAACCTATCCGAGAAATTTCACCAATACAACGCTAATATTATCGGGGCCTCCACTGTTATTAGCGGCTTCGATCATGCGGTGGCTGGCCATGACCGGGTCAGCTTCTGAAGACACAATGCGGTAGATCTCTGATTCAGAGATCACTCCCCAAAGACCGTCTGAGCAGAGCATCAAGTGCCCGGCTTTGGGGATCTGGTGAGTTTGAATATCGGGCTGCACCGGGTCGGTTTGGCCAATCGCTTTCAGCAGCACATTGCGATGGGGGTGGGTCTGTGCTTCTGCTTCGGTGATCTCTTCGAGATCCACCATCCGCTGTACCAGCGAGTGATCTTTGGTGAGCTTTTGGATGCGTCCATCGGGGTAAATAAAATATGCACGGCTGTCGCCCACATGCGCGATGATTACCTGCTCCCCCAGAAGAAGAGCGATCGTCAAAGTGGTGCCACCACCCGGGGCGTTACGAACCACATTCTTTTGAACCTCGTTAAAAGCCTTTTCAATCGTCTCTTGTAGGCTTTCTTCCATAGGATCCGGGTTCACCTCGAGCAAATGGGCATAAACCCTGACCATCAACGACCGTGCAAAAGTCCGGGCGGCCACATCAGAGGCAATCTCGCCATTCTTATGCCCACCCATGCCATCGGCGACCACACAGATGGCAAATGGAATATCATTCACGCCATTGGCAAGGATCGAACTCAAATAGAAAAGGGTGTCTTCGTTATGATCACGCTGCAAACCCGCCGATTGGCTGCAACCAATGAGAAACTGGGGCGGACGAAGTCGAATCGCTTCGAAAGAAACCGCCTTGAGCTGGTCTTCTGTGAGCGGGGTCGTTTGGATCATCTCCACCACTGGCTTTGTATTATCAGACGGTTTTGATTCTTTCTTTTTGAACAATTTATCAAAAAATCGCATTCTCAATCGCCTCCAGCAAGATGGTTACGCCATAAACGCGTAAACGTTATGATCGGTTGATCCAAAATAGATAATGTCATTGCTAACAACTGCTGCTCCAGTAATCATACCCCCAGATTGGAATTTCCAGCGTTGGCGGCCGGTCTTCGTTTCAATGCTGTAAAAAGTACCATTCCCGGTTCCACAATAAACGGCGTCTTGGTAGACCATCGGCGAACCGCTCACTTGATGATCACACTTGAAACGCCAGATCTCTTTTGCATTCGATTTATCGACACAATACAAATAGTTATCGGCCGAACCAAAGAATAACTGGTTTCCCATCACTGCCGGCGCCGAAACTGACCCCTTGCCCATGCGGAAACGCCAGATCACCCAGCCCGATTTGGCATCCAAAGCATAAAAATTGGAATCTTGTGAGGAGAAATACACAATTCCATCTACTACGATCGACCCGGCTGAGACCGGACGCTTGGTGAGATAACGCCATTTGACCGTGCCGCGATAATCGGCGCAAAAGAATTCGTTGGCCTCGCAGCCAAAATAGATCAGGTCGTTGTTCAAAAATGGCGTAGAACGAACCGGGCCTTCAGTGTGAATGACCCAGCTTTTCTGATAAGTGGAAATATTGATAGCATAGAAACCGCCATCATCAGAGCCAATGAAAACATGCCCTTCAGCCACTTTGGGGGAACAGCGGATGGGCCCATTCGTTTGTGCGCTCCAAAGATACTTGCCTGATTTTGCGTGCAAGGCATAGAGTTTGCTGTCTTCACTGCCAAAGAACAGGGCATTTTCTGAAATGATCGGTTTCGACACAATGCCGCCGCCAGTGGCGTACTTCCATAAGAACTGACCTTTGGCGGCATCAATGGCATAGAGGTTGTTGTCGTAAGCCCCAACATACAAGATGCCGTTTTCCACGGTGGGAGTGCTGCGGATCTCATCTTCGCATTGAAAGCTCCACAAAGGCTTTACATCTTGCTCAGATAAAGTCAAAGCACCCGAAACATTGCGCGGCAGCGCACCGGTGCGGCGCGCCAATGCCAGCAAGGCCAATTTCATCTCAGAAGCGGTGGCGAAACGATCGGCCGGGTTGTACTGCAAAGCCGTGTTGATGATGGTCTCCAACTCTGCCGAGACCATCGGGTTCTTTTTATGGATGGGACGTTCCGCAAACGAGAACGGTGCTTCCAGCCTGGGATCGGAATGCGTCAACAAGTGATGCATCGTGGCTCCCAGCGCATAAATATCTGTTTGCAAAGTTGCCTCACCGCGATATTGCTCCGGGGGAGAATACCCCTCCGTTCCGATCATGGTGCCTTTTTGCCCGGTCTTGAACATCTTGGCAATGCCAAAATCGACCAATATGACATGGTTCGACTGATTGATCATAATATTGGAGGGCTTGATATCGCGGAAGATGATCGGTTCGGGTTTATGGGTGTGCAAATATTCCAGCACATCACAAATCTCGATCGCCCATAAGATCACCTGATCTTCGCGCATGGGTTCTACTGAAGTTTTCAGGATGGCTTCAAGATCGCGTCCGTTCACAAATTCCAGCACCAGGTAAGATTTCTCTTCTTGGGTGAAGAAATCGTAGATCTTTGGAATGGAAGGATGATTCAGCGTGACCAGGATATTGGCTTCACGCTCAAAGTTATTCACAATCGTTTGGCGCACCAATGGATCGGGCGCTTGATTGATCATTTCTTTGACAGCCACAAGCTTTACAACATTTGGAAAGTGAAGATCGCGGGCACGATAAACGGACCCCATGCCCCCCACGCCCACCACATCCTGAATTTGGTATCGCTCTACCAGTACAGAGCCGGTGACCAATTGATTGAAAGCCCCGGTACTGCCTTCAAGCTCTTGTGTGATCTTTCTTGTTCCCGGTGTTGATTGGATGTTCGACATAAACCCTCAATTGCTGTTGTAATGTTTAAAATTATAAACTTCATTGGAACGACATGCAACTGAAACATAAGGTTAAGAATAAACTCAGTAGACGGCCACCCAGCATTCAAGTAGAATTTATTGGCTCGAAATATTCCATTTTTGGGAGAGGATATGTTTAAAACCTTCGCTGAAGCTGATAAATTCATCAAAGAGCATTCAGTACGTATGGTTGATCTAAAGTTTACCGATCTTTGGGGTCGGTGGCACCACGTAACAATTTCGGTCACAGAATTCATCCCTTCGCTCATGCAAGCCGGGGTCGGCTTTGATGGTTCTTCTGTGGGGCTGAAATCGGTTAAATCTGGCGATATGAGCCTGATCCCTGATCTGTCCACCGGGTTCCTCGATCCTTTCTATGAATCGCCTACCCTGAGTTTTATCTGTGATACGGTGGAAGCAGATACAAAAAAGCCTTTCTTTAAAGATCCCCGCCAGATCGCCCAGCGCGCAGAGGCGACGTTGAAGAAATTCGGTCTGGCCGATAAAAGTGTTTGGGGGCCAGAGTTTGAGTTCTACATTTTTGATTCCGCCTCATTCGAAAATTCAATGAGCACCGCCGCCTATCACCTCGAATCGGGTGAAAGCAGCCCCAACGACCAATTTGTTGCCGGTTCGGGCGATTACATTCCACAGCATGGCGGCTATCATGCTATTCCACCCAAAGACAAGTTGTTCACGCTGCGCAGCCGAATGACCCTCGCGCTGGAAGATGCCGGCGTGCCCATCAAATATCATCACCACGAAGTTGGCAGTGCCGGTCAGTGTGAGATCGAAACGCCCCTGCTCGGGCTGCTTAAGTCGGCCGACTCGGCGCTGATGATCAAATATTTCACCAAAATGATCGCATCTGAGGTGGGAAAGACCGTTACTTTTCTGCCCAAGCCCCTTTATGGCGAATCAGGCTCCGGCATGCACTTTCACCAGCAGCTTTTCAAAGAAGAGAAGAACCTTTTTTACGATGCCGGCAGCAGCAATCTGCTCAGCCAAGCTGCCCTGTTTTATATTGGTGGCCTTTTGAAACATGCCCCGGCGATTCTGGCCTTTACCAATCCCACGACCATCTCTTATCGACGCCTGGTACCGGGTTTTGAAGCCCCGGTAAATGCCTTTTACTCCACCGGCAACCGTAGCGCAGCCATTCGCGTGCCCAAATATGCCACCCAGCCGGATAAAGTGCGCTTTGAGTTTCGCCCGCCAGATGCCACCTGTAACCCTTACCTGGCCATGGCCGCCATGCTCATGGCCGGAATTGACGGCATGCGCAAGCAGATCGACCCAACCGTCGAAGGCTTTGGGCCATTTGACGAAGATATCTTCTCGTGGACACCTGAAAAACGGGCAACGATCAAGAGCCTGCCCACCTCATTGGATGAAGCGCTCAATGCGCTTGCAGAAGATCATGATTTCTTGCTCGTCGAAGACGTGTTCACTGAAGAATTGATCCGAGATTGGACAAAAGCCAAACGCGCCGAGATTGACGATCTGCGCAAGCGCCCCCATCCTTATGAGATGGAAAGGTATTTCGACTTTTAGCAGAAAAAAATCCGGCCAATGGCCGGATTTTTATTGCTGTTCAATGAGAACCAGGTAATCGGCCGAAGCCCAACCACTGCGGGAATCATCATAAGGTGTCACCAAATTCCACCAGACAATATCATCCTGCAGCACGGGGCCATCTACCACTTGAAAAGCCTCTGAATCACTGGCGATGAAATTGACATCGCTGCCGGTGCCGGCTTGCGCCCTGATCTTCAACCCCGCTCCATTTGTGCCGCTGATCTGCACATATTTGCCAATGGCGATTCCCTTCAAATCTCCCAGAGCCGGATCGGTCGTTGGTGTTGGCGTGATATAAAGAAATGAGAAATCCTGTGTTGGAATCGTTTCCGGCGCCACCACCGTGATATACGCAGTGGCCGGCCCATTGACCGCGTTTTGATAGCTGACCCCGCTCAGTGTCAGAAATCCATAAAGCACAATGATGATGAATAAAATTGCGGCGCCGATCAGCACCTTTTTATTGATGACCATAGCCCCGATTATAAGCGATATGCCCCTATCCTGCCTGTGTTATAATGCCCAATATGACTTCAGAAACCGCTGCCGAACTTGTGCTGAACAACCGCTACCGCCTGATACACCAGGTGGGCAAGGGCGGGATGGCGCTGGTCTATGAAGCCTACGACCAAACACTTGAACGTCCCGTGGCCATTAAATTGCTCAGGCAAGACTTTTCAGAAGACGAAGGCTTTCGCCAGCGTTTTCGGCAGGAGGCCCGCGCCGCCGCCAACCTGACCCACCCCAATATCGTTACCGTGCATGATTTTGGCATTACCGAACAGGGCCTTTTCATCGTGATGGAATACATTCAGGGGACAAACCTGAAAGAAAAGATCAAAGAAAAGGGGCTCTTCAGCATTGAAGAGGGTATTCCGCTCATTTTGCAAGCCTGCGCCGCACTAGGCTACGCGCACAGGGCTGGAATCGTCCACTGCGATGTCAAGCCGCATAATATGCTGGTCACCCGTGATAACCGCTTGAAGATCACCGATTTTGGCATTGCACGCGCGCTCGCTTCCATCGACTCACAGGAAAAATCTGAGGTTGTGTGGGGATCTCCACAGTATCTTTCGCCCGAACAAGCCAGCGGCTCGGCCCCCACCCCCGCTTCTGATGTCTACTCTTTAGGCGTTGTGATCTATGAAATGTTCACCGGGCGCCTGCCTTTCGACACAGATGACGTGGATGAACTGGCTGCCATGCGGCTCACTACCGACCCGATTCCTCCCCGTCAGTTCAACCCGGTCATTACTGAACCCTTGCAAGAGATCATCCTTAAGGTGCTCTCACGCGAACCTGCTCGCCGCTATCGCACCGCCGACCAATTGGGACGCGTTTTACTCACCTTTGGGGAACGCCCCGATAGTTATTTCTTGACCCCGCCGCCAATTTCAAAGGTGAACAACCTTTCCGAACAAACCACCCAGGCGGCGCCAGCGGTCAATCTTCCCAGCAGCGAAGATGAGCCGAACCCCATGCCCACCCCCGTGGATTGGAAAACCATCGGCCTCGAACTGCTGGCCATTCTCATGGTCGGTGGGCTGATTCCCTTTTGGCTGTTCGTGTGGTTTACGATCCGCCCGTTCTTTCATTAAGGAGCTTACAATGAAACCCGTCAAATTCTCCGGCTCTATCCTATCGGCAAATTTTGCCCACCTTGAAGAAGATATTCGCCATGCCGAAAGTGGTGGCGTGGATTATATCCATATAGATGTGATCGACGGCCACTTTGCCCCCAACATCACTATGGGGCCATTCGTGGTTGAAACCTGCCGGCGCATCACTTCACTGCCACTCGATGTTCACCTCATGATCGAACGCCCTGAGCTGATCGTTCAGCAGTTCATCGACGCCGGTGCCACTTATATTTCGATTCACCCTGAAAACAACCAAAATGTAATGCGAACCATCGACTACATTCGCAGCCAGGGGGTTCACCCCTCCGTAGCCATCAACCCGGGCACGCCGGTCAGTGCTTTGGACGCCGTGCTGCCCTTTGTGGATATGGCCATGATCCTGTCGGTTAACCCCGGTTTTTCAGGGCAGAAATTCATGCCGCAGGCCGTGGAGCGCATCACTGAGCTGGCCGACTTGGCCAAACGCAAGAACTGCGATATCGACATTGAAGTAGACGGCGGCATCAACACAGAAAATATTCAGATCTGCCGCCAGGCGGGCGCCAGTGTGTTCGTGGCTGCTACCTCTATCTTCAAGTATCCACAGGGAATTGAGGCCGGCATTCAAACAATGCGCACGGCCGCTGGTTAAACAAAAATACGGCTTTGAGCCGTATTATTTGTTGATATTCAAGTAAAAAAATTATTTGCTGCTCTTTACCATCGTACGGATGCACTTGGCACAGAGAACTTTCTGAACCTTGCGTCCATTTTCAACCACAGTGACCTTTTGCAGATTGGGTTTGAAAGCACGGTTGGTCGCTCTCAAAGAAAAGCTGCGGTTATGTCCGAAGGTTGTCGTTTTGCCACAGGAATCGCACTTTGCCATTTTTCGGAATCCTTTCCTTACAATTATTGCAAAATTGAGTAAAATAGTGGGTGTCTGCAACCCATACAAGCAAGCTGCGATTGTATCACAAACCGTATCTTTTTTCAAGAATTGCTGTTATAAACAGAAGGATAAAAAACATGAGCACAGTGAACAATCCTCTTGGCAATATTTTCATCTCACATCGAGCCCTGGCTTCGATCGCCTACCACACCACTCTGGAATCTTACGGCGTGGTGGGTCTGGCCGCGAAAAATATCTATGAAGGCCTGACCCAGGTTCTCACCAAAGACCCCCAGATGGGCGTGGACGTAGAATTCAAAGAATCGGCCGTTGCTATTGACCTGTATGTAATCGTTGAATACGGTGTTCGCATCACATCAGTTGCTACAAGCATCTCAGAAAACGTCAAATATCGGATTGAAAAAGACGCCGGGCTAACCGTAGACCGTGTGGATGTTCACATCCGTGGATTACGCATCAGTAATTCTGATTGAAAATCACGAAAAATTTGGAGCGCTATGAGCAATGAATCCACCTTAACCGGTGTTGTATCTGACATCGGCACTTTACCGGATAGGACATCTATTAACGGTCAAGACTTAAAGAAGCTGGTTGAATCAGCTCTTGCATGGCTTAAAAACAATCAACAGGTCGTCAATTCATTAAACGTCTTTCCTGTCCCGGATGGTGATACCGGCACCAACATGCTTCTCACCATGCAGGCAGCTTATAACGAAATCGTTAATTCAAATGAAACCAATATCGGCAAAATGGCCAAAGACGTTGCGCAGGGGGCCCTCATGGGCGCGCGTGGAAATTCAGGCGTCATTCTCTCACAAATTTGGCGTGGTTTTGCCCGCGGGCTGGATACGCTTCCTGAGATGGATGCCGCTACCTTTGTAAAAGCCATTGTTGAGAGCCGCAACACCGCCTACAAAGGGGTTGTGCGCCCTGTAGAAGGCACCATCCTCACCGTTATTAAAGATGTCTCACTGGCCGTTGAAGCAGCCAGTGCAAATACACAAAATTTGGTGGCACTGCTTGAAGTAGCTGTCAATGCGGCCGATGTTTCAGTGAAAAACACCCCTGAACTGCTGCCCATCCTCAAAACAGCCGGCGTCGTTGATTCGGGCGGCAAGGGCTTGTTCTATTTGCTTGAAGGCATGCTGCGCCGCGTAAAAGGGCTCCCCCTCGAAGGTGTGGCAGCCACCGTGCAGAACATTTCGGCGATGAACCTTGAAGAAACGCTCGAAGAAGTGGAAGAAGGCCAGGATGTGGAAGTGGTGGTTGACTTCCAACCTGAAAAAGAACTGAATCTGGAATTGTTTTATCAGGAACTTTCCAAAATGGGCACCTCCATCCAGGTGGGCGAAGGCGATGGCATGTATCGCATGCACATCCACGTCGAAGAGGGGCGCCAGAACGAGCCGATTCAGTACATCGGCACACTCGGCACCTGGACCAAGATCGCCATGGAAAACCTGCGTGCCCAGGTGGATAAAGAAAAAAACAGCAAACCCGCCTTTGAACTGCACCCGGTCGAGCCCGGCCAGATCGCTGTGGTGGCCGTTTCACCCGGTGAGGGTATCTCCAAAATCTTCGCCAGCCTGGGGGTGGCTGCCATTATCACCGGCGGCCAGACCATGAACCCGAGCACCGAAGAGATTCTGAAATCCTTTGAAGATCTCCCCACCGATCGCATTGTGATCTTGCCAAATAACAAAAACATCATCCTGGCTGCTGATACTGCGAAAACCCTGAGCGTCAAAGAAGTTCAGGTGGTTCCCAGCCGCAACATTGCCCAGGGCCTGTCTGCGCTCCTGCGCCTTGACCCCGAAGGCAATCTGGATGAGGTTTTTGAGGAAATGAAAGAAGCCATCACCGAGGTGGATTGCGGCGAAGTCACCATTGCCACACGCACCGTTGAGATCGAGGGTGTCCATGTTGAAGAAGGCAAGACCATTGGCCTCTTCAACGGCAAACTGGTCGTTTCTGGGGATAATACTGAAGCGACTGTCATCGATCTGCTCAACAAAATGAACGTCAACGACCGCGAACATGTGACCGTTTTCTACGGCGACAATATCAGCCCCGATGAAGTGGACAAGATCGTAGAGAATCTGGAAAAAAGCTTCCCGGCCATTGAATTTGAAGTGCACGAAGGCGGACAACCGCATTACTATATGATCTTAAGCGTTGAATAAAAAATGACCTTAACCTGCGTCATTACGGACAGCTCGGCACAATTTACCCAACCCGGTTTGCCGGGTAAACAGTGCTTGAAAGTTTTCCAGCACGAATTGTGGAACGTGGCAGGAGAGCGCACTGCTTTACCCAAAGTGGGTGAATTTCCCAGAAGTATCTCTGAGGATTTTCACCCTCAAATTTTTTGTCCTGGCGAAGAAGAGATTTTTGACCTGATCTCAACCTCTTTGCCGCAGTTTGACGAGATCTTTGTACTGCTCCTTTCAAAAGAGATCAGCCCGCTGTATCAACGAGTGGAGCATTTGACCACTACCCTGCATGGACGGGCCAATTTGCACTTGATCGACTCTCAGAATACCTCAGTTGGGTTGGGGCTTTTGGTGCAGTACGCAGCTACATTGATCTCAAGCGGCTTGACGGCCGATGAAGTTGAAAAATCTTTGCGCTTGATGGTGCCCCACATTTACACCCTCTTTTGCACTCCCTCCCTTTCCTATTTGCATAATGCCGGCATTCTGGATATCGGTCAATCTACCGTGGGCGAAATGCTTGGCCTTTACCCCTTGTTCGTTCTTGAGGATGGAAAGGTCAACCCGCTGCAAAAGGTTAAGAACGTGCGCAGTGCCATTGAGTATTTCATCGAATTTGTGGATGAGTTTGATGACCTGGCCCAGATCGCCTTTATCCAGCCAGTTACCCCCATGCAAAACGAAACCAAACAGCTTCATCAGCATGTAAACGAATTCTTTGAAAGCACGGCCTATACAGAACACTCACTGAATGCTTTCATTGCCTCCCTGCTGGGACCGCGTGGTTTTGGCATGGCGGTGATGGAAAACCTGCCCTAGTAAAGAAATAATGTTCGATTTCTTGCGGTAAAATAGACCTATGCCTGCATCTATCGACAAACTCCTCAAGATCCTTCAACTTGAAGGTAACCAATTTAATTACACCGACCGCGCCATCATTGGCGGCCTTGAAAAGCTGCTGCCTACCTGGTTTCAGGAAGCTTCCAGTGACGATCTTTCCGATGAAGTAAAAAATCACATCACTGAAGCGCTGGGCAGCTATGCTGGATTGACCCCAACTGAACGGCATCAAAAGGTCACGGCTTTGGCCGGTTTCTTGAAAGCCAAATACCCTGATGACCCCAAAATTGCCAGGTCAGAAGCGATCCTGGCCAAAACTTTTGCCAAAGAAGGCGTTAGCTCTCCGGCGGCCGTCAACGCAGAAGAACCCCGCCCGGCAACAAACCCAACGCATGAAGAGGCCGTTCAACCCCCAGCCAGGCCCGTGCAGACACTGCCCAGTGGCCCGGGATTGGGTTTGGATGCACCGATCACGGTGATTAACGGTGTAGGCAAAGAAACTGCAAAAAAATATCTGAACCTGGGGGTAAAAACCCTGGGCGACCTGCTTTATTACTTTCCACGCCGCTACGACGATTACAGTCAACTTAAGACCATCAACCGCCTGCAGTATGGCGACGAATTGACCATCATCGCCACCGTGCAAAGCGCTTCGAGCGTAAACATCAAAAACAAGAACCAGTCACGCATCGAAGTTGTGGTCAGCGATGGCACCGGCTTTTTGCGTTTGGTCTTCTTCCGCTTTGGGCAGGATGTGGCCCGATATTACGAAAACCAGTTCAAACACGGCGTGCAGTTGGTGATCTCTGGCAAAGTGGAAATGTATCTGGGGCGCTTACAGATGCGCAACCCCGACTGGGAACTTCTCGAGCGGGTACATCTGAACACCAACGGCATCATCCCCGTCTATCCGCTGACGGCCGGGCTAAGCCAAAATGAACTTCGCAAAGATATTCACCAGGTCATTAATTTCTATGCCAACAAAGTGGCTGATTTCATGCCGCTTGAAACCAAGCGTGCTGCCAACCTGATTGATCTGCCGGTGGCCCTGCACCAAATTCATTACCCTTCCAATCACGATCTGCTGGCCTCGGCACGTGAACGCCTCGCCTTCGACGAGCTTTTCCTGCTGCAAATTGGTTTGCTGCAGCAAAAACGCAACTGGCAAGCCGATGAAGCTACGAAATATTCGCTGAGCGATGAGGAATTTGAGGCGCTCACCTCGCATCTGCCCTACTCGCTCACCAATGCCCAAAAACGCACCCTGCAAGAAATTCGCGACGACTTGGCTTCTGGCAAACCCATGAACCGGCTGCTGCAAGGTGATGTTGGCTCCGGCAAGACGGTGGTGGCTGCCCTGGCAGCCTCTATTGTGGCTGCGGCTGATGCGCAGAGCGCCATCATGGCCCCAACCAGCATTCTGGCCGAGCAACACTACCAAACCCTTGTGGCACTCACCACCGGTATGGGAGAAAACAGCCCCATCCAACCAGATGAAGTTCGCCTGCTGACCGGAGATACCTCCAAGAGCGACCGTGAGGCGATCGCGGCCGGATTGTTGGATGGTTCGCTGAAACTGCTGGTGGGCACCCACGCCTTGATCGAAGACCCGGTGCAGTTCAAGAACTTGCAATTCGTCGTTATTGATGAACAGCATCGTTTTGGCGTGGCACAGCGCGCCGCCTTGCGCCAAAAGGGCAATACTCCCCACCTGCTGGTCATGACGGCTACCCCCATTCCACGTTCGCTTTCTCTTACCATCAATGGCGACCTGGATGTCTCAGTAATTGATGAACTGCCCGCCGGACGGCAGCCAATTGAAACCCATGTGCTGCATCCACTTGAGCGCGAAAGAGCCTATGAGATGATCCGCGCCCAGATCAAACAGGGACATCAGGCCTTCATCGTTTACCCCCTGATTGAGAAGAATGAAAACAGCAGTGAAGAGGTTAAAGCGGCCGTTGACGAGCACGATCTGCTGCAAAAAAACGTTTTTCCCGACCTCAAGCTTGGCCTGCTGCACGGCCGCATGAAACCGGACGAAAAAGAAGCTGTCATGAAGCAGTTCCGCAACAAAGAGTTTGACATCCTCATTTCCACCACGGTGGTCGAGGTAGGCGTGGATGTGCCCAATGCCACTGTCATGCTCATCGAAGCAGCCAACCGCTTTGGACTGGCCCAGTTACATCAATTACGAGGGCGCGTTGGGCGCGGCGGGAACCAATCTTACTGTCTGCTCATCCCGGATACTGAAGACGCACTCGAAAATGAACGTCTGGTGGTGATGACAGAAACCAACGATGGGTTTGTGCTGGCAGAAAAAGATTTGCAGCAGCGCGGCCCCGGCGATTTCATCGGCTCGCGCCAGTCAGGCTTTGGCCAGATTCAACTGGCAAGCATCACCGATCTGAAAACGATTGAAAAATCGCGCGCCCTGGCATCTACATTGCTGGAAAACGATCCGGAATTAAGCAAAGCAGAAAATGCCGCGCTTAAATTCCAGGTTAACAAGTTTTGGCAATCTACTTCTACAGACTTAAGTTGAGGAAAATAACTGATGATACGTGCTGTGTTTCCCGGTTCGTTCGATCCGATCCACAATGGGCATATTGACATCGCCAATCGTGCTGTCAAGCTCGTGGATGAGTTAGTGATCGCAGTTTACGACAAACCATTAAAGAATTTTCTCTTTTCGCCTGAAGAACGATTGAACTTCGTCAAAGAAGTGTTCAAAGATCACCCCAAGATCAAAGTGACCGGCTATTCGGGGTTGACGGTTAATTTCTGCAAGAGCATTGATGCCCAGGTGATCGTACGTGGGTTGCGTGTTTTTTCGGACTTTGAATATGAGTTTCGCATGGCCCTGGCCAATCATCGCCTTGTACCCGATGTAGAAGTGCTGGCCTTGATCACCAGTGAAGAAACCACCTTCCTTTCCTCCTCAACGGTGCGTGAGATCGCCTCGCTGGGTGGAGATGTTTCGTCTATGGTGCCGCTCAATGTGGAAAAAGGGCTAAAAAAACGCTTTTTAGAACTTGGGGATGATCACCCGGTGGTGCCTTCGCAATCGATGCGAGATTAAAGGGATTTGAACATTTATCTAAAACGGTGACCCTAAATCACCCATAGCGCTCAAATTTTTGAGTAGAATAAATTATCAAAACTCTCAGGAGGGGAAAAATGAAACGAGGGCTTGTCATATTGGTCACAGTTTGCTTACTGTGCACTCTAATTGCTTCTTGTTCAATCCTAGCAACGCCGACCCCTGAACCTACCGCGACACCTACCGAAACGGTAGATTTTGCCGCTACCCAGACAAAGCGCGCTGTCAATTTGAGCGCCACCCAAACTGCCGCAGTGCCAACGCGCACGCCTACGCCTGTAGGCGTGCTCTACTTCCAGGATTTCGCAAGACCCGACAGCGAATGGCAACCTTATTCAGAAGCTGATAGCGGTCGCTCGTTCAAAAATGGCGCGTTTGCCATCAGAGCCAACGATGACAGGCTGTTGCATTGGTCAATCGGCAACAAATCATTCGCCAGTGGAATTCTAAGCATTGATGTTCAGTCATTGTCAGGTGGGCAAAGCGGTGCAAGCGCAAATATTCTTTGGCGGTTTTCGTCTCTTGCGGATAATAATTCCTTCTACCTTTTTGGGTTTTACAACAATGGAAACTATTTTGTTTACAAATTTCAGAAAGATACCTGGACTCCGGTGATACAAAACGCCTACAGCAAGGCTTTTAAGCCAAAAAGGGAAATCAATAACATCAAGATCGCATTTAACGGCGAAAAAGCTTATTTCTTTGTCAACGATCAGTTCGTCAACAGCATGGACGATTCCGCTTTTCGTTTGGGCAAAATCGGCCTGGCAGTCTCACTGGATCAAGGAGTTACCAGCCCAGCGGAATTTGCCTTTGATAATCTAGCCGTTTATGAATATGATGAGTCCAGTGCTTACCTGCCTTCCATCCCTGAAGCAACTCCCACCACGGCTGTTGTACAGTACATTCCGACCGAAATACCCACATCCAACCCAAATGCAAAGTTGGATATCACGATCAAGGTCTTTAACAATTGTGATACACCGCAGACCGTTCTCTTTCAGGGCCCGACCTATCTCAAGTACAAAAATGTGCAACCAGGGGAAACTCGCGAAATGCAAGCCGCGCAAGGAACCTACACTTACACAATGGATTGCTGCGGCACAGAGACGAAGGAGTTAACCGTATCTGTATGGACTTTAACACTTTGTTATAATGAGTAGATCCCTCCGACAAATGTCCTACTTGTATGCCAATTTTAGTATGAGGCATGTTAATTGATCCCTGAGAGCCGCCATTTTCAGGCTCAAAGATTGCAACAAAAAAATACACGAATTAATTGTATAATTTGTTTGCAGGAGAGCATCGATTATGGACATTTTGCATCTGGTTGACCGTCTGGAAGAATTATTCAACGAAAGCCGCCCCATCTGGTTCACACACAGCGTTGTGATGGATGAAGACCGCTTACTTGATTTGATCGATCAGATGCGCGTTTCCATCCCTGATGAGATCAAAAAATCGCAGCAATTAATGGCTCAGAAAGACCGCATTCTGGCGCAGGCCCAGGAAGAGGCCAATCGCACGGTGGCCCTGGCGCGTGAAAAAGTCGATAAGATGGTCGAGAAAGACCCCATCACCGAAGCCGCCCAGACCCGTGCCGATCAGATCATCGCACAGACACGCCAGGAGTGCGATCAGATGAAACGCGATGCCGATGAGTACGTCAAGCAGTCACTTCTCTCTTTTCAGGCCGAGTTGGATGCACTGCTGCGCCAGGTAAAGAACGGCATCATGACCATCGATAGTGGGCCAAGTATGCCCAAAGAAAAATCCGAATCACAAGAATAACTTTCTGAATTGCTCAGCGATAAACGCGAAATTCAAAATGAATTTCGCGTTTTTGTTTAACCTTATACAAATAGTGCGCCGCCTTGCCCGGATATGTATAATTAAGACAATAAAAGTATTAATTATGGAGGGAGAAAATGACCCTAAAAATTGTTACGGACAGTTCCTGCGACCTGCCACAGTCTGTGATCGATCAATATGACATCAGCGTGGTGCCGCTGTACATCAATTTTCCTGATCAGAGTTATCTGGATGGCGTAGAGATCAGCCGGAAGACTTTTTACGAAAGGCTGCCTGAAACGCTGCCACCCCCAACCACCTCCGCCCCCGCCATCGGTTCTTTTGCCAGGAAATACCAGGAACTGATCGAAAAAGGCGCCGATACCATTCTCTCCATCCATATCGCTTCGGTTTTAAGCGGCACGGTTAACGTTGCCAGCCTGGCAGCGGAATCCATCCAAAATGCTGTGGTAAAGACGTTCGATACCGGGCAGCTTAGCATCGGCACCGGTCTGGTGGTCGAGGCTGCTGCCAAAGCAGCTCAAGCGGGGAAAAGCCTGGAGGAGATCATGGATCTGATCAAAGACCTCGCTGCCCGCACCTATACCTTTGCTGCCGTTGACGGTTTAAAGTATTTGCAGCGCAGTGGCCGTGTTTCAAACATCACTTCTTCATTGGGCAGCCTGCTGCAAATGAAACCCATCCTGCAAATGAGGCAGGGGCAGGTAAAAATGTCTGTCTCTCGCACCATCAAAGGTTCCGTGACCCAGCTTCTGCACATCCTTAAAGAACTCGGGCATGTTGAACGGCTTTGCCTGGTTCACTCCAACGCCCCGGAACGGGCTCAAATGCTGTATGAGGCGGCCAAAGAGTTTTTCCCGACCGATCAAGAGCCTTACACAGTGGATATCACCCCGGTTTTAGGTGCTCATGTCGGCCCCGGAGTGTTGGGTTTTGTCGCGGTGAAACAAGAGTAATTTTCAAGGGAGAAACAAATGAGTTTCATTCAACTCTATCTCAGCGGCGCAGGGTTCATCTTTGCGCTCATGTTCTTGCTTTGGCTGGTTAGCCTGATGCTCAAAAATTCGAGCATTGTCGATATTTTTTGGGGGCTCGGCTTTGTGCTGGCCGGTTGGCTTTATTTTGTCTTAACCCCCGGCGAAGTTTTCGTCCGTGAACTGCTTCTGATGGGTATTGTGAGCATTTGGGGGGCACGCCTCTCTCTGCACATCTTGTTTCGCAATTGGAGAAAAGGGGAAGATTTTCGCTATCAAGCAATGCGCCAGCAAACCGGTCAAAACTGGTGGTGGATAAGTCTGTTCAAAGTGTTTCTCTTGCAGGGCTTGCTCATGTGGCTGATCTCAGCTCCGCTGCTGGCCGCTCAATTTTATGCAAAAAGCGTTTCGCTCACCCTGTTGGACCTGCTTGGCGTGCTCTTTTGGGCGGTTGGTTTCTTCTTTGAAACGGCCGGTGATGCACAACTGGCCCGTTTTCGCAAAAACCCTGCCAACAAAGGGCAATTGCTCAACAGCGGCGTCTGGCGCTACACCCGGCACCCCAATTACTTTGGCGACGCCGCCCAATGGTGGGGTTTCTATTTGCTGGCTCTGGCAGCCGGCGGTGGATGGACGGTTTTCAGCCCGCTGCTCATGACCCTCTTTTTGGTAAAAGTCTCTGGGGTGGCACTGCTTGAAAAAACGCTCGCCCACACAAAACCCGGCTATGCAGAGTATGTAGCCAGCACAAGCGCCTTTATTCCCTGGTTCCCCAAACAGACCCACAAAAAGGATCGAGCATGAAAACCATTCGCATCCTTTCGCTTGTAGGCTTGCTTTGTATAACGGCCATTTTGATTTTCGCTTTTACCCGGGGCGATTTCTTTTCGGATGGATCAAAGTTGCTCTCACTGCCCTGGGGAATCGTTTCGCTGGTGGACTTGTATGTTGGTTTTTCCCTCTTTTCCATCTGGATCATTTATCGCGAGAAGTCATTGGTCACGGCTTTAATATGGGTATTCTTTATGCTTACTCTGGGGTTCTTCACAGGAAGCCTTTATATGTTTACGCTCACTTTTTCGTCTCAGGGAGATTGGAAAACCTTCTGGCTTGGGAAACACGCCGGGTAAATTCTACATCTTTTGTCCGATTAGGGAACAAATAATACATATTGGTATAATTGCCCTATTATGAGCAATCAAATTTCACGGCGAGATTTTCTCAAGCTCGGCGCTTTGAGCCTGGCTGGTCTTGCCTTCAGACCTACCTATAATTTCGGCGAACTGCTGGATGGCGAAAATCTGGCCCGGGTCACCGTTGAATCGGTCAGCGTTTACAGCCAGCCGGATGAAGAAAGCGCCATTAAATTCCAACGTTACCGGGATGAGATCTTTCATATTTACTCAGAAGTGATCTCCGACAAAAAGCCCACCTATAACCCGCTCTGGTACAAAGTTTGGGGCGGTTATATTCATTCTGCCCACACACAGCGCGTGCAAGCCAAGCTCAACCCGGTGGCAGAGAATCTCTCTGAAGGGCTGCACGCCGCCGAGATCACCGTACCCTACTCGCTCAGCTACCTCAATCGCCGCCAGGGGGAGTGGACACCGCTTTACCGGCTTTACTATTCCACCAATCACTGGGTCACCCAGGTGGTGGAAGGCCCAGACGGCGAACCCTGGTATCGCATCAAAGATGAAATGCTTATGATCGATTCTCTCGATTATTATGTGCCCGCCAGCCACGTGCGCCTGGTTCCAGATGATGAGATGACCCCCATCTCGCCTGAGGTTCCGGTCGGACAAAAGAAGGTGGAGGTATCGCTCGATCAGCAGGAACTCACCGCCTACGAGAACTCACGCGTGGTGTTAAAGACCAAGATCTCCTCAGGGTTAAACTACCAACCACCGGGTGAGATCAGTTGGCTGACGCCCACCGGCACCTTTTTTGTGCAAAACAAAATGTTCTCCAAGCACATGGGCGGAGGGGAACTTTCAACCGATCTTGAGGCTTATATCCTCCCCGGTGTTTCGTGGGTGTCTTTCTTTGAACCGGTGAACGGGGTGGCCTTTCACGGCACTTACTGGCATCACAACTTTGGTGTGCCCATGAGTCACGGTTGTGTGAATATGAAAACTGAAGAAGCGAAGTGGCTCTTCCGCTGGCTCACCCCCGCTGCCGAGACGGACAAGATGAGCAACATCGGCTATGGCACTCAGGTGACCGTTTACTAGTCGATTCCGGTTGGCCGTCGGTTGCCAATAAATTCCATAAAAACCTGATTGCCCAGCAAGCGACCCTGCTGGGTCAGCCTCAGGTGTCTTAAATCCCCTCCCACAATTTCGATCAGCCCTTTGTTCAGCAAAGAATGAATCTGCTTGCCAAAAACAGCAAAATACGAAACGCCAAACTGGGACAGGTAATTTACCTCTGAAACGCCTTCATCGGTCAGACGCAAACCGATCATCATCGCCTCTTCCATCTGCTCCCAGCGCTCAAGTGGCTGCACCGTTTCGGCTGCCGGCCAATCAGGTTGCCCTTCCTGTATGCGTCGAATATAAGCTGGAATGGATGGCACATTGCGGGTACGTACACCTGCGATGAATCCGCTGGCGCCGGTGCCAAAACCGAAATAAGGATGATATTGCCAGGTGTGCAAATTATGCTGGCAGCGTGCATCCAAACCGTCCTCCCGTCGCAGCGCCCAATTGGAGATCTCATATTGGTCAAAGCCGCGGGAATTCAGAAAATCCATCGCCCACTCGTACATCTGCGCCACCGCTTCTTCATCGATCTCCGGCAGCAACCCACGTTCGTACCAACGCTTAAAAGGGGTACCGTCCTCAATGATCAACGAATACAATGAGAGGTGATCAATCTGAAATTGACTGGCCAACTGCAGCGTCTGCCGCCAACTGGCTACCGTCTGACCGGGGATGCCAAAGATGAGGTCCAGGTTAATGTGCCGGATGCCGGCCTGATTGGCCCACGAAACCGCATTGACAACATCTTCAAATTGGTGGCGGCGGTTCAGAATGACCAGGTCCTGCACGTTTGCCGACTGCATGCCAAAACTGAGGCGATTAACGCCCAACCCGGCCAACCCCTGCAAGTAGGCTTTGTCCACCGTACCCGGGTTGGCTTCAATAGTGATTTCAGCGTTTGGCAGCAAATTAAAAGTTGTTCTTAGTTGAGAAAAAATTTGCGCAAACTGGTCGAGCGTCAGCAATGAGGGGGTGCCGCCGCCAAAGAAAATGGTATCGATCACGGCGCCTTCATGCCTTTTGCCCACGATTGCCATCTCTTGACACAGGGCATTTACATAAGCCGGCATCAGCTTGGAGAGGCCGGTAAATGTGTTAAAATCACAATATCCGCATCTCTGGCGGCAAAATGGAATGTGTACGTAAAGACCGGTTTCGACCATCAGGATTGTAGAATAACACAATCCATTTCTTCGCGCAAAGGAAAATCTAGCATTAACCACTGTGGTATAATGCGCTTTTCAAGTGAGAAAAATAAAATATGACACCAGAAAAATCTAACACTTCACCAACAAAAGTTTGTCCCACCTGTGGGACTCGATTAAGTGAAAATGCAACACGTTGTCTGGTATGCGGTCGCAACTTTACCCCCACCGCCAAACCGGCCCAATCAAATCCTGTCGAAAGTCCGCGCCTGCCCGAGCTGAAGCTCAGCCTGCCGTTGGCGCTTGGGCTGATCGTGGCCATTCTTGTTCTGGGGGCTGCGATTGTCTTCTTCATCCTACAGGGCACCGGCCGTATGGCCGCGCCGACCGCCACACCTACCGTCTCACCGACACCCACCAACACCGTTACCCCACAACCGACCGAAGAGCCGACTATTGCACCAACCTTTACACCGCTTCCTCCGATCGAATATGTCGTAAAAGCCGGTGATCTTTGCAGTTCTCTGGCGGCTATTTATAACGTTTCGATCACCAGTATTGAACAGCTAAACAATCTTTCTTCTGATTGTGTGCTTAACGAAAATCAAAAGATCCTCATTCCACAGCCAACCCCCACCGCCACGTCCCTGCCCACCTCCACCCTCAGTCCCGCTGAGGCCACCGAATCGGCCTGCGGGGTCTTGCAATATCAGGTTGCTGAAAACGATACCTTAAGCAGCATTTCTGCCAATTACAGCATCAGCGTTGATTCCATCAAAACATTCAACAACATGACTTCAGACATCGTCTGGCAGGGGATGTACCTCAATTTGCCTTTATGCCAGCGACTGCCAACCGCAGGTCCCACACCGACCCCCACCACCCCGCCGCCCTATCAGGCTCCCAGCCTGCTCTTGCCGGTAGATGGCATTGTCTACTCCAACATCACGGATACCATCACCCTGCAGTGGTCATCGGTGGGCACCTTGCGTGACAACGAGGCCTATCAGGTCACCATTGAAGATGTGACCTCAGGCGGCGCCACCCGCACGGTTCAGTACGTGACCGACACCAAGCTCACCGTTCCGGCCAGTCTGCGCCCATTGGATAACACCAGCCACATTTTCCGCTGGTGGGTCATTGCTGCCCGACAATCCGGCACGAATTCAGATGGCACGCCCATCTACGAGACCAACGGTGCTACCAGTGAGATGCGCGTCTTTGGCTGGGCCGGTACCAACACCGGAAGTTCCACCCCGGCACAGTAAGATAAATCTTTGATAAATAAGGCCGTGACTGATGAAAAGCCACGGCCTTTTGCTTATTCTTCCAGAAAATGAATTGCCTGAATGGCGGCGGCTGCCCCCATGCCCGCCGAGGTAACCACCTGCTTGTAGGTGGAATCGGCTGCCTCACCCGCAGCAAAGACACCCGGCACACTGGTCTGCATGGTCATATCGATCTTCAAATATCCGCGTTCGTCCATATCCAACTGGCCTTTGTAAAGCTCGGTATTGGGCGAATGGCCGATGAAGACAAAAGCCCCATCACAGGCGAAATCACTGACCTGGCCGGTCTTGACGTTGCGCAGCTTGAGCCCGGTAACTTTCTCTTCCCCCAGCACCTGTTCTGCCACCGTGTCCATGATCGTGGCGATCTTCTCATTGTTGTGCAGACGTGTCTGCAAGATCGCTCCGGCACGGAACTCATCGCGGCGGTGAATGACGGTCACTTTGGTCGCATAACGCGTTAGAAAGAGCGCTTCTTCGAGCGCGCTGTCGCCACCGCCCACCACAGCTACTTCCTTGCCCTTAAAGAACCAGCCATCACAGGTGGCGCAGTAAGAAACACCCTTGCCGGTGAGCAGTTCCTCGCCCGGAATATTCAGGTGCACCGGGCTGGCGCCTGTGGCAAGAATGACCGCCTTGGCCAGAAATTCTTTGCTGTACGTGTTGATCTTAAACGGCCGCGCGCTGAAATCCACGCTGGTAACCGTGTCAAATTCCATGCGCGCGCCAAACTTCTCGGCGTGCTTCTGCAGCAACTCCCCTAGCTCCGAACCACCCACGCCCTCTAAAAAGCCGGGATAGTTTTCGATGGTATTCGTCAAAGAGGCCTGGCCTCCCAACTCCATGCCGGTGAGTACCAGGGGGTTCATTTCCCCGCGGGCAGCGTAAAGCGCCGCCGACAGCCCGGCCGGGCCGGCGCCCAGAATGATCAGTTCTTCGTGTTGTTGAGTATTTTCAGTCATGTTTGTTCCTATCACTTGTTTGCGATCTTATCAGTAATTTCCAGCGCCTGATCGATGACGGCAAAAGCTTCTGCAAGCTGTTCGGCACTGATCGTCAGGGGCGGGATCAATAAAATGGTATGCCAGTGGGTATATAAATACACCCCGTGGTCAAGACAATATTTTTTCAAGGCATTCATTTCAGGGCTGGACTTGCCAAACGGCGTGGCAGCCTCGTGCGTCTGGCGGTCTTTTACCACCTCAATGACGCCAAAAAGCCCAATCGAACGCACTTCTCCAACAGACGGGTGCCGCTCGACCAACTCTGCCAGCATTTCAGCCATGACCTTGCCGGTCTCACTGGCTTTTTCGACCAGACGGTCTTGCTGCATCACCTGAATGGTGGCAATGGCGGCGGCCAGTGAGATGGGATGCCCGTTATAGGTCAGCCCGCCCTCAAACACTTTTTCGTTGAACGCAGCAGCGATCTCAGGCCGCATGGCCACACAACCCAGCGGTGCGTAGCCGGAGGTCAGCCCCTTGGCCATCGTCATGATATCCGGCTTGACGTGCCAGTGATCCACGGCAAACCAGGTGCCGGTGCGGCCAAATCCGCTCATCACCTCGTCGGCGATCATGAGTAGGTGGTACTTATCGCACAAAGCGCGCACGCCCTGCATATACCCATTGGGGGGAATAATGATGCCATTCGTACCCGTAACCGATTCGAGCATCACCGCAGCGATGGTATCGGGGCCTTCATATTGGATGATCTCTTCCAAATGGTTGAGATAGTCCTGGGTAAACTCGGCTTCGCTGATGTCAGGCCTGTTATGATGAAAGGTGGAGCGGTAGCGATAAGGATCCAAAAAATGCACCACCCCAGGCATGACCGTGGGTTCCCAGGCCAAGCGGCGCGGGTCACCTGTGGCCGCGATGGCACCGTAAGAAGCACCGTGATAGGAGCGATAACGCGTCAGAATCTTGTGTTTGCCGGTGTAGGCGCGGGCGAACTTGATGGCGTTCTCATTGGCATCAGCCCCGCCCAGGGTGTACAGGAATTTGCTCAACCCTTCAGGCACAATCTCTGAAAGCAGCTTGCCCAGCATGGCTCGCGGCTTGGTGGCCATGCCCGGCCCGGCAAAGGGCAACTCACGTGCCTGATCTACCATTGCCTCGATGACCCGTTCGTCCCCATGCCCGATATTGACACACATCACCATCGAGTTCATGTCGAGGTAACGTTTACCGTTGACGTCCCAAAAATATACCCCCTTGGCTTTCTTAATGGGGATCGGAGAAACGTGAGACTGAGCCGACCAGGTCCAAAAATTGTGTTCCAGCGAAAGGGGTAAGATCTCAGAATCGGGCAGATCGATCATATTCACCTCAAAATGAATCGTCCATTCTGCGTACTATCCTATCATATAATTCTATATATTGCGTAAGCGGAGGAGTAACGGTGGGCAGCCTGCTACCTGATGAAGTTCTGATCGGAATTCGTTTATTTAACCAGGGGGATTTCTTTGCCGCGCATGAAGCCCTCGAGAACGCCTGGCGGGCCGAAGCGGGGGAAATTCGTTCTCTCTATCAGGGAATTTTGCAGGTGGGCGTGGGCTGCTACCACTTACAGAGGGGCAACCTGAGCGGCGCGGAACATCTCTTTAGCCGTGGGATTAACTTGCTCAAAGGGTTTACACAGCAGCCGGTGGGGGTCAATGTGAGCCGTTTGCTGGCTGATGCCGAAGCTTTAAAACAATTTGTGGAAAGGGCTCAGCAATCGCCTTCACTGCATTACGATTTGCCGGCCTTTCCACAAGTGGAATTAGTTGAACCTGATTAACTAGCCTTCGATCAAGATCGCCCGTGCCGGGGCACCGTCGGCGCCTTTGAGTTTGAGCGGCAGGCACACCAGCGTATATTTGCCGGCACTGGCTTCACGAAGATCCAGCCCTTCAATAATGACCACTTTCGCGCCCAACAGCACGTCGTGGGTGGGCTTGCTGCGCTTGTAGGGGGCAATCGAGAGATAATCAATGCCCACCAGCTTGACGCCGCGGTTCACCAGCCATTCGGCGCCGCTTTCATCGATGCCCACAAAACTGGTGTTGAAGGGGGCATCGGGGGTTTCCCATAATTTGGAATTGGCGGTCTTGAACAAGATTCGTTCGATGACCGGTTCCAACTTCAATTCCTGCAGCACCTCAGCGGTGATCACTTCCACATTGCTGGGAATTTGCACCACCTGCACCGGGCCAACCAGAGCATCCATCGGCAAAGATTCCACCGTGTAACCGTCAGCGATAAAGTGGTAGGGTGCATCCACGTGCGTGCCCGTATGGGCACTGGCAGCGATGAGAGATACATTGGCGTGAGCCCCCTCTTCGATCTTGGCACGGCGATGCACATCTACCTGCTCATCACCCGGCCAGACGGGCATGCCTGGGGTGATCGTCACAGAAATATCAATTACTTTCATTTTTTCCTCATTTCCATTTACTACCGTCAAAAACATCCGTCAAAAAACTGTCGCGCTGCTCGGTGGTCATGGGCACAGGCTGTGCCCAATCGGTCAACCAGGCCGTCATCAGCTCGGTATTGATATATTTCCCATTATATATGATGTGGCGGTCAATGAACTCGCGCCGGATGTCTTCGCCCACCACATCATAGCTCATCTGATCAAACAGGAAGTTTCCCAACCCGTAATGGATGAGACTGTTGTTGACAAATTGCATGCCCATTGCATAGTGGGCTTGCGATCCGCTGACGATATCCGCACCGGCCGCTGCGGCATCTTGAAAATCTTTGGCGTAAAGCTCACCATACATATAGACATACACCTCGTAGTGCTGGAAGGTGGTGACCACCACGTAGCCCTGCTCTTTTAGTTGCTTGATCTGCTCGTGAATATAGTCCATGTCACAGGTGGCTGTGCCGGCCCTGTTTTCAGTGACCCAATCGCTGGTCGGCCCGGCAACATTGCAGCCGATGAAAGCGATCTTGTTGCCATTGGCCTCCAATTTGACCGGCTGGCGGGCTTCTTCAGGGGTGGTGCCACCGCCGAAAACCGCCCAGCCAAGATCGTGATAGGTTTGCAGGGTGCTGACAAAATATTCGGGGCCATAATCGTTCTCATGATTGCCGGTAACCTCCACCACATTGACCCCCAGGTCTTTCAGGGGTTGAATGTATCTGGGGTCGGCACAAAATTGCAGTCCATGCTGGTAGGCATCCGGGAAGGGGCAATCAGGGTTGAAAGAGATTTCATTGCTGACATGGACCAGATCGGCATTCTCGAACCAGGGTTTGACCGCCAAAATGGGGTAATCAAGTCCTTTGATCTCCATCTTGTAGGCAATGGCGCGCGTGATCGCCGTTGTGCCGGTCATCATTAAAACCGTCATCTTCGATTCATCGCGGTTGGTGGCGGGCAAGGCGGCCATCATGCTCGATTGCAGTTCTTGAGCGGAAGTTGAATCTTTGACCGTTTCCAAAACAAAATCCACGGATAGAGCGTATTTATCTGCATCCAGAGGCTTATCAAGCGGGCTCAAGCCATCCACGCGAATCACCTTCCAGCGCGGCGCGATCTGGTCAAAAGGCACGATGGCCCAGGTCTTCATCTGGGTGAAGTCATTGCTCGTCAGGCTCTCTTCGCTCACCACTTGCACGGTCTGTGCAGAGGCCTGCCCCCACAATTCATCGAAAACCGCCTTGGTTTCCTGGCTGACAGAGAGCATCCCCAACGGATCATTTTCTGCTGCATTTCCCAGCCAGACGCGCTTAAGCGCATCCGACGACAACTCATCCGTTATCGTCGGGAAGGGTGCTTCCAGTGCGTAGACCCATTGGACCTTGTTCACTTTTTCGTTCGGCTCTTCTTGGGCAGGAAAAACAGTAAACAACACACTGGCACTGCTTTTATCGGGCGTGAGCTCAACGCCGGTCACCTTATTTACTGCGCCCACCAGCGTGGTAGGTAAAGCCGGATCCAACCACAATTTGGCAGTTTCAGGGACTGCGGTTGGGGTGGAAACTTCCAATGTGGCAGTTACGTTTGGGCTGGCAGAAATTGTCGGCGCACACGCTTCCAAAAGAAATAAAACGACCATTAAACCTGTGATCACAGGCAATAATTTCTTGTTCAACAAAACGCCTCCGATGCCTTTTCTGGCTGGAATTATAATCCTCCTCCGCGGGGATATCTTGATAGTTCCTGATAGGGTTTGCCGATATAATTCCCTTTAAGTCATTTGAAAGGATGATCTATGCGCGAAGTTGCTATCGTTGGAATCGGGCAAACCCGAGTGGATGAACAATGGGATAAATCACTGCGAGAACTGGCCGGCGATGCCGCTCTGGCTGCCCTGCAAAGCTCCGGTCTGGAGCGCGTAGAAGCGGTCTATGTCGGGAATATGATGTCCGGCTCAGCCAATCGCCAGCAGCATCTGGGCGCCTATATCGCTGACTGGATCGGCATGCGCTATGCAGAGGGGCTGCGCATTGAAGCGGCCTGCAGTTCGGGGGCGGCCGCCTTTCGCAGTGCCGTCATGGCCGTCGCATCCGGTCAGGTAGATAGTGTGCTGGCAGTAGGCGTTGAAAAAATGACCGACTCGCCCTCTGATGAGATCACCAGCGAGCTGGCCACCGCCGCAGACGCCGATTGGGAAGCCGCGCAGGGTCTCTCGTTTGTGGCCCTCAACGCGCTTATCATGCGCCGCTACATGCACGAATATGGCTGGAAGAAAGAAGATTTTGCCGCTTTCTCGATCAACGCCCATGCCAATGCGGTTCACAATCCTTTCGCCCGTTTTCACGAGCCAATCACCCTGGAACGTTACACAAAAGCTGGTATGGTGGCGGACCCCATCAACCTGATGGATGCCTCAGCCATCGGCGATGGCGCGGCGGCGACCATTGTGGTTCCCCTTGAATACGTACAGCGCAACAGCGCTTTGCCACTGGTAAAAGTCGCTGCTTCTGCCGCGGCCACCGACAGCATTGCGGTCGATCAGCGCAAGGATCCGTTATGGTTGAAAGCAGCCGAACTTTCCAGCAAAAAAGCCTATGCCCAGGCAGGGCTCACCCCCGAAGAGATTGATGTTTTTGAACTTCACGATGCTTTTTCGATCATGGCCGCCCTCTCGCTGGAAGCAAACGGCTTTGCCGAACGCGGACAGGGCCCACGCCTGGCCAACGACGGTGAAATTCTGCCCGGCGGCAAGATTCCCATTGCCACCCGTGGCGGGTTGAAAGCCCGCGGACACCCGGTGGGCGCCACCGGCATGTATCAGATCGTAGAAGTGGTACAGCAATTACGCGGTGAAGCCACCGGTACGCAGGTTGAAAATGCCCGCATCGGCATGGCGCAAAACATCGGCGGCAGTGGCTCGAACATCATCACGCATATTTTGCAAATCGCCTAAGTGAATTGGAAAAGGTTCGTGAGAAAAATCGCGAACCTTTTTTCTTACTTGTTTTGGAGTACAATAGAACAGATATTCTTCGTTTTGCGGACAGACGATGCAGATTACACCCGAACAGATCGGCCATTATCGCCAACAGACCTATCACATGAACCCGGGCAGCCGACTGCCCGGGCCCAAAGAGGCCATCCAGTTTGTTAACGAGCGCGGGTTTGTTTACCTGTGGCCGATCAAAGGGATTCAACTGCCCAGTTTATGGACTGCCGTGGCCGGCGACCGCCCGGTGGCAGATGAACACGACGACCCCGGCCACATTACCTGGGGCTGGAAAGATGACCTGCTCGACAAACGAGTCTGGTATTATGCCCGCATTCTGAAAAACCGCAACACTTTTATTTCTTATGATCTGATCCCCTATTTTTACGCGCTCTCGCCAAATTACGGGGACCCCGAAGCCGATTTTCAGGATCAATATCAACAGGGTCAGATGACCCTGGAGACCAAACTGGTCTTTGAGGCATTGCTCAAAGAGGGCCCGCTCGATACGATTTCGCTGCGCAAAGCCTCCCATCAGACCAGCAAAAATGCCAACTCCAGCTTTGCCCGCGCGCTGGACACCCTGCAAAATCAATTGAAGGTGCTGCCAGTGGCCGTGAGCAATGCCGGCCGCTGGGGCTACGCCTTCGTTTATGACCTTACCCATCGCTATTACCCCGATCTGATCGAAAAATCCCGTCCCATCAGTGAGAGCAGCGCCAGGCAGAAACTGATGTCCACATATCTGAAATCCGTGGGGGCTGCTACGGGCAAAGAGATGGCCCGCCTCTTCCAATGGACTCCTGAGCTGACACAGCGAACCTTAAACGCACTGCTCGCTCAGCAAGAGCTCTTTCAAGCTGAGCCGCTTCCGAATGAAAAAGACCCCCTTTTTTATTCAAAATTCCTCAAAACTTTATAGATCTTTCAGAATTCTTTTCTCAAAAACGCTATAATAGCCCTATCAAAGCGTTGCGCAGGGAGAAAAAATGGAATTTCGCATATCACGTCAAGCCAGAGAAAAATATCAGATTGACGAATCCCTGTTCTCTCCAGAGGGGAACATCTTTTTTAGTGATCTCTTATCGGTGCGGGTTTTCGTTAACAAGGTCAACCAAAAACGCGATCTGATCCATTACCCCGAGCACGCAGTCAAGACCGGAGAGGTCAATGCCCTGGGATTAATGGATGAGATCTTTCACTATGTGATCTACTTCTACCGGCAGCAGAAAAAACCCGAATTATTCAGCGATGTGATTCAACACCTGCAAGCCTCCCTTTCAGCCCAGCAACTGGACGGCATCCTCGAATCTTACATCAAAGAATTCCCGCCTCGTTTCGTCTTCAACAAAACGATCTCGGCACTAGATTATCTCAACGGGAACAGCAAAGATATTCCCAATCGTCAGCTTGTGCTCGAAGAGATGATCCTTTACTGGGTAACAACACATAACCCGGCGCTTGAAAATTATGCCGATCTCTATGACAGCCCCGGTTTAAGCGAAAACCGTGTTTTCCACCAATTATTTGCTGCTCTGGATGCATACTTTAGCAGCCAGCCGGGCTACGGCCCCGAAAACTTGCCGTTGGTCGAACTGCTGCTCAGCCCCGCGCGCCATGTGCCACACTCGATCACCGGCCAGTTGGAATACATTCGTCTGCACTGGGCAGCCTTTTTAGGGGAATATCTTTATCGCATCCTTTCCAGTCTGGATTTGCTCAAAGAGGAGAACAAATGGGCTCCTGCAGGCCCAGGACCCATGCCTGTGCCGGTATATGATCTAGAGGCCATGCGCGCCGCTATGGGCAGTCTGGCCGATTACGAGGCCTTCAGTCAGGATCGCGACTGGATGCCCGGTCTGGTGTTGATCGCCAAAAACACCTACGTCTGGCTCGATCAGCTCAGCCGCAAATATCAGCGCGCCATCACCCGTCTGGATGAGATTCCACTTGAAGAGCTGCGCGCCCTGGCCGAGAGCGGCATCACCGGCCTGTGGCTCATTGGCCTGTGGGAACGCAGCCAGGCTTCCGGCAAGATCAAACAGCTTTGCGGCAACCCCGATGCCATTGCCTCGGCCTATTCGCTCAAATCTTACGACATTGCCAATGAACTGGGCGGCACGCAAGCCTATGAGGGGCTGCGCGCCAACGCTTCACGTTTCGGTATTCGACTGGCCAGCGATATGGTGCCCAACCACATGGGCATCGACTCCGATTGGATGATCCATCACCCGGAGCGCTTTCTCTCGCTCGATCACAGCCCTTACCCGAATTACTCCTTCAACGGCCCTGACCTTTCCAACGATGAAAATGTGACCATTCAGATCGAAGATCATTATTACGACCGCACCGACGCGGCCGTGGTCTTCCGGCGCATCGACAAACAAAATGGGCAAACCCGTTTTATTTATCACGGCAACGACGGCACTTCAATGCCCTGGAACGACACCGCCCAGCTCGATTACCTGAACGCCGAGGTACGCGAAGCGGTGTATCAAACCATCCTCGAAGTGGCTCGTAAATTTCCCATCATCCGTTTTGATGCTGCCATGACCCTTGCCAAGAAACAGGTGCAACGCCTCTGGTTCCCTGAGCCCGGCAGCGGCGGGGCCATCCCTTCCCGCTCAGAATACAGCCTGACCCGCGAGCAGTTCAATGCCGCCATGCCCACTGAGTTTTGGCGTGACGTGGTAGATCGCATCGCCGTGGAAGCCCCCGATACCCTGTTGCTGGCCGAAGCCTTCTGGCTGATGGAAGGATATTTCGTGCGCACGCTGGGCATGCACCGCGTCTATAATTCGGCTTTCATGCACATGCTGCGGGATGAGAACAATTCTGGCTATCGCCAGCTTTTGAAAAACACCCTCGAATTTGAGCCGGAAATTCTTAAACGCTACGTCAATTTCATGAACAATCCCGATGAGCGTACCGCAGTGGATCAGTTCGGCAAGGGTGACAAATATTTTGGCATCTGCACCCTGATGGCCACCTTCCCCGGCCTGCCCATGCTGGGTCATGGCCAGGTGGAAGGCTTCAGCGAAAAGTACGGTATGGAATACAAACACGCCTATCTCGATGAACAAGTAGACGGCACTTTGGTCGAACGCCACCAGCGCGAGATCTTCCCCCTGCTGCACAAACGCCCCTTGTTTTCTGGCGTTGAAAATTTTCAGTTGTTCGATTTCTCCACCCACCTGGGGGATGTGAACAACGAGAACGTCTTTGCCTTCACCAATCATCTAAATGGTGAACATACGCTGGTAATCTACAATAACAATTATCAATCCACCGATGGCTGGATTCGTCACTCAGTGCCCAAGCTGGTTAAAACTGGCAAAGAGAAATACACCGCCACCTGCTCTTTGGCCAATGCGCTGGGGCTGGCTGAAGAAGCCACAGGCTATTTGACTTTTCGCGACCAGATCAGCGGTCTCAAATATATCCGCCGTGTTAGCCAAATCATCAAAGAAGGATTCCACATTCATCTGAACGGCTACGAGACCCATGTCTTCCTCGATTTTGAGCTGCTCAGTTCCGATGCCGGGCATGATTATGGTCGCCTGTGCGATTACATCGGCGAGCAGGGCATTCCCGATATTCAGGCTGGGTTATCTGAGCTGCTCAGCCAACCGGTGATGCGCCCGGTCAGAGAAATTCTTAACCCAGGCTATTTTAAATACCTCACGGATCTGGCCTTCGCGCAAGATCCGGTCGACGAAAAAGTCTTCGTAGAAGCAGAAGAAAAGCTCTCTCATTTACTGGCAGGCATTGAGTTCGTGGATGGCCCCATGCCGGTAAAAGAAAGCGTTATCACAGACTCAATCAATGGGTTGAAATTCATCCTTTCCATTCCGAAGCTCAAAAATGGCTTGTCGTACGGCGGAATGAAAAAGGCACAAAAGATCATTGAACAGACGGTCAGCAAATTCGCCCCTTCTGATCTGCACACTCTGATCAGTTGGGCCTTTATCGGTCAATTGGGCAGCGCCCAAAAAGCGGATCCAGATTATATTCATACCCTCACCTGGGCAGAGGAATGGCAGTTCTTTAAAACATTTGAAAATGTGCTCAGTCAATCTGGCCAGCCTAATGAAAAGGCGCACAGAGAAACCCTTGCCCTACGCCTGATCATCAGCCAGCAAGACTGGTATCACTCATTGGGAAAAGAACCCCTCGACCAAATTATCAAAACCTGGTTCTCCAACCCTGAAATTCAGTCTTTCTTGCAGATCAACCGTTTCAAGGATGTGCTCTGGTACAACCGTGAAGCCTTCCAGGATTTCTTGTGGTGGATGTTCATCATCGCCGGGGTAAAAAGCCAATCTGGGCCCGGCGCCACGCAAAGCGAGACCCTCGAAGTGATTCTGGGCAGCGCCGAGATCATCGCTCAACTGACGAAAGCTGATGAGAAATCGCAGTACCAGGTGGATAAATTAATTGAAGTGATCGAGAAAATGACCCGTTAGTGGGTTAAAGCCTGCTGTCTGAAACGTCGCAGGGCATCGAAGAACACGTCTCGCCCACGCAGGCTGGTTTTCCAGCTCTTCAGTTCATCCAAAAGCGGAATCAGTTCAGCGGTCATCGAAAGGCCGCTTGCCTGCTCCGTCAGGGCCACAGCGTGTGCCGCATAGAGGATGTTATTGCGCGGCTCGATCCGGTCAAAGTCATCAAAGAACCAACCACAAGAGGTGAACATGCGCTGGCGTTCGTATTGCGCACGCAGCAGCATCTGCAAGGCTGCCGACCGTTCACTGCTGATGGATCGGCGAAGCTGAGAGGCTTCCCATTCGCCATACTCCTGCTGCTGAAGCAAAACTTGAATATACGCATGGCGTGCTTCCCAACAATCGTGCAGATAAGGGGTGGCTTCCTCCAAATACAGATCATCCACCTTCTCGGCCACCAGATCGAGAAAATCGCGCATGACCTGTTTCCAGGCACCGTTGGGGGTGCAGCCACACTCGCCGCGCCAGCGCTCTACCCCATGCGCGCAACTCCAGGAGGTGCTCTCACGAATCTCCATTGCTTCAATAGCCGGGTGATCTTGCAGCCAGCGGCCCGGGGTGGAAAATTCAAGATCTGCCTGATGCAAAGCGCCGTTCAACAAATAGCTCAAAAACTTGTCCCGAAATGGCTGATGGTGCCCGTAAAGTTCCCCATCTGAAGCCACCAGCAAAAACTGGTCAGCAGATCGAGAAGAAAACTGTCCGATTAGTTGGTTCTGGATAAAAGAATCGGCATTTTGGGTGGAATTCGGGTCAAAACTGATGTTGGTGCTCAAGCCCTGATGGTAAAAAAAGACCGCGATGCTCTTCTGGCCGGGCAGTTCCACCCGATAAGGCTTTGTTATATCCATACCCTCGCATTTGGCCTGCCAGGGCGCCAAAATGGTATAGCGAATGCCATTCTCTGCCAGCACATCCAGAGTTTCCATGTCCACGGCGGTCTCAGGCAGCCACATGCCCTCGGGGTCGTGCCCAAAGGTGTGACGAAACGCCGCCATGCCCCAGCGAACCTGGGTGGTCTTATCGAGACAAGTAGCCAGCGGTAAGATCGTATGATGGAAGGGCTGCGCCATGCCATTGCCGATGCCGTAATCCAATTGATTGGCACGTTCGTCGCTGACGATCCTCTGCAAGGTGGCGCCGGCTTCCCCGTGCATCCACTGCACCAGGGTGGGGCCCAGGTTAAAACTAATTTTCTTGAAATTCCCCTGTTCCGCATTGGGAGAATAGCAATCGGCGTTGATGCGTTCATTCCAGTTGCGGTAGGGATCGGCGCCTTCTTCAATGGGAATCAGTCCACTGATGGGGTCTTCGCGAGAAGGCTGATAAAAGTGGCCGTGCACACAGATCGCTTTGCGTGTCATAAAGGCAATTACTTCCCTTTTACCTGTAATAAGTAATCGTTGGCGAGATTGAAGCGAACGGGCAAAATGCCAAAATCCCGCGGCATCGTATCAATGGTACTGGTGCGGTTTTCGGCCAGGGTATCCAACCAAAAAATGGAGATCGGGAAGCCGGGAAACAGTTGATCGACCCACAGGGTCAGATTGCGCATGTGCCCCAGCGAATAAGGAATCAACAAACGATGCAGTCCGGCTTTTTGTGCAATCTGCTGCACGATCTCACGGTAGGTTAACAGCTCGATGCCCCCCACCGAATAAATGCGGTTGGCTGTTTCGGGCTGATCCAGCGTCAAGGTCAGACAGGTGGCCAGGTCTTCCACCCATAAGGGCTGCAAAACCGTATCTCCCTGACCGGGCAGCAAGAAGATCCCCGGGGAACGCTTTAATAATCTGAGAATAGGTTCGCTGAACTGATCGCCCGGGCCAAAGATGGCATCGGTGCGAAAAATGGTATAGGGCACACCGCTATCCATCAACCATTTTTCGGCGATCCCTTTTGCCTTCAAAACAGGAAAAGCAGAGGAACGATTGGCTCCCAGATGGCTGAGCAGGATCACCCGCTTTACACCGGCCTCTGCGGCCGCCTGCGCCACCATGCGAGTGCCTTCCACATCCACTGAGTTCAAATTGGCCTGAGAGCCGTGCCGTTCTGAGCCGGCCAAATGATAAACAACATCCACATCCTTCATGGCCGCACGCAGCCCCTTAAAATCGTTGAGGCTGCTCACCGCTACCTCAACCGGAATTCCGTGCGGGATATTGGGGGACTTCGCAGAGGGACGTAAAAGTATGCGCACCGGTTGCTCAGCACGAACCAGAGAGCGAACCAGATGACGGCCGATAAAACCCGTACCACCTGTAACCAGAATCATCTGCACCACATTATAGCAGAAGAAATCCGGTCACATACAAAAGGATCAAGTCTGGCAGTTATATCAAGCGAAAAATGGCGTGAATTTTAGTCCCTATTACACCCTTTGGCATAGTTCTTGCTATCTATCGGTTACATGTAGAAAAGGGAAATGCCATGACCGCGATGAGTTCTCAGACCACCAACCGAATCGGATTTCACTATTTCGCCGATACCGCCCATTACACCCATAAAGACTTGAACACTTATCTGCCTTTGCTCGAAGAGATGGGCATCAACTGGTTGTTACTGCTTTCTGAGACCTCACGAGCCATCCCTGAGACCTTCATTAGCGGCCTGGTCAGCAAGGGCATTCAGCCGATCATCCATTTTCCTTTGCGCTTACCCGATGCCCCTGCTGCGGCAGACCTAAAGGCAATTTTGAACGCTTATGCCAAATGGGGGGCGAAATACGTCATCCTTTTCGACCGCCCCAATGACCGCTCTGCCTGGAGCGCTTCGGGCTGGTCTCAAGCCAATCTGGTAGAAAACTTCCTCGACCGTTTCATCCCCCTGGCCAATGAATGCATGAACGCCGGCCTGACACCGGTCTTTCCGGCTCTGGAGCCGGGCGGCAGTTATTGGGACGTCTCCTTCTTGCGCACTGCTCTGCTGGCTTTACAACGGCGCGGCCAGAAGAACCTGCTGGCTAATCTAGCATTGGCAGCTTATGGCTACACTTACGAACATGAACTCAGTTGGGGTCTGGGCGGGCCGGATGGCTGGCCTGAAAACAAGCCCTACATTACCCCAATCGAAAGCCAGGATCAAAAGGGCTTCAGAAACTTTGAATGGCTTAACGCTACTGCGCAGAGCGTGCTGGGCAGCCCACTCCCCATCTTCTTGCTCGGGTTGGGACAGAGCAGCAGCCAGCCCACACAAGCGCTCAGCAGCGAAGAGCAATACAGCCTGGCGAAAGAGATGCTTACCTTCCTTCGCTCAAACACAGATATGGACGCTGCAGCGCAATCCATCCAGGCAGGTTGTTTCTGGCTGCTTTCGGCTGCGGATACTGATGAGAACGCGACGCAGGCCTGGATCAAAGAAGATGGCAGCCCTTCCCCTCTTTGCAGCCTGTTGGCTTCCTCGATGCCCGCCGCATCAAAACGAAAGATCACATCTGCAGCACCCGCAGCCGCCAAAGCTGACGTTCAAACCAGCCAAAAGATCGCCCATTACTTGCTCTTGCCGCTCTATGAGTGGGGAGTGGCCGATTGGCATCTGGAAGTCATTAAACCCTTTGTCTTGAAACACCACCCCACCATCGGTTTTTCACTTGAAGAAGCCTCGCTGGCGAAACAAGTGACCGTCATCGGTGGCGAAAAGAACTTTCCCGAAGAAAAGCTGAACGAACTGCGCGCCCTGGGCATTCAAGTGGAGCGGATCAGCGGAGATGGTACGACAATTGCAACACAACTAGCAGAGAGGTGAACCATGAGCATTTCAATGAGCGAAAAAACCATTCAGCACACCCCAATCGAAGCCAAAGCCCCCGTGCTCAAGGTCGTCGGTCTGGGCGGCGGCGGTCAAAATGCCGTCAACCGCATGATCGAACTTGGCCTGGAAGGGGTTGATTTTATCGTCGCCAATACAGATGCTCAGGTACTGCAATCCAGCCTGGCCCCCACCAGGATTCAGCTTGGACCCAAACTCACCCGGGGTCTGGGCGCCGGGGGGAACCCCAGCATTGGTGAAGCCGCTGCCGAAGAGAGCTACAAAGAGCTCAACCAGGCGCTGGCCGGCGCCGATATGGTCTTTCTCACCGCCGGCATGGGCGGAGGCACCGGAACAGGCGCCATCTCAATTGCCGCCCGCGTGGCCAAAAGCCTGGGCGCGGTTGTAGTGGCAATCGTTACCACCCCGTTCACCTTTGAAATGGGTCGCCGCAGCCGCAACGCCCGCGAAGGCATTGCCAAACTGCAGCCCTTTACCGATACGCTGATCAGCGTGCCCAATGACCGCCTCTTGCAGGTGGCTCCCATTGACCTGCCCATCGAGATGGCCTTTCGCCTGGCCGATGACATTCTGCGCCAGGGTGTTCAGGGCATTGCCGAATTGATCACCCAACCCGGTCTCATCAACGTTGATTTCGCCCATGTACGCAATCTGATGCAAGGGGGCGGCGGTTCCCTGCTGGCCATTGGCACGGCAGAAGGCGAGAATAAGGCCGTGGATGCCATCGAACATGCCCTGCATCACCCCATGCTCGAAACCATCAACCTGGACACTGCCAAAGGCATCATTGCCAATTTCAGCGGCGGTGATGACCTCTCTTTTGCCGAAGTGACCGACGCCATGATCTATTTGCAGCAAAAGACCAATTCGCAGATCGAGATCGTCCCCGGCGTGATCACCGACAAACGTATGCAGGGTCGCACCCAGGTAACCCTGGTGATCACCGGCATCGGCGGTACTGCAGTCAATGCGCAAAAATTTGATCAGGTTCGCCAGCCCATTGAGCAAAAAGCTCAGACAATGAGCGACACGGCTCAATCGTTTGTAGTCAATGTACCCACAAAAGAGGCCCAGCCCCAATTTGAAATGGCGGGCACCCCCTCTGACCTGGACATTCCGGCTTTTATGCGCCGCAGGGTTTACTAAAGGAGTAAAAATGGACTCATCCGCCCTCGACCGTGTTTGCCAGTCCGTTTACCGGCAGTTCCCCGAACTGCGTGGGGCGCGCCCCAGTGTGAAGCAGAACGGCAGCAATTATTTGATCGTGTTCAGCGGTCACGCCAAGACTGCGGATGGCAAGAACCTCACCCGCACCGTGCGCGTTACCGCCAGTGAAACCGGCAGCATCCTCAAACTCAGCACCTCCAGATAAAGGAAAAGAGCATGGAAACCACTTTAATGCAAAAAATCGAACTCCGCTTCTGGGATATCATCCTGCCCCTGATGACAAAATCGCAGTTCGTACGTAAAACCGTACAAGCCGCCGTCACTTTCTATCAAAATGACCAACTGGTTAAAAAGGCAGCGCTGACGGGCATGATCGCCTGCGCAGGGTTCGCCACCGGGATTCTGGCCTTCACCCTGAAAAGTTTGCTTGGCTAACGAGTGATAAAAGCAGAGAAATTCTCTGCTTTTTGATTTAATCAAGAATAATGGCATTGCCGTGATTCACTAAATGGTAAAATGAAGGCATCATAAGAGCCGGGAGAAACCTTCGCACTTTTTGACCCATGAAAAAACCAGCTTTGATCTTGATCTTGCTTCTTTTTGCTGCCTGTGCAGTGGGCGGCTATTTGGCTGCCTCCAAGATCAATGTGGGGGGCGGCAACGCAAATGATTCACAAACCCTGTCCACCGCGCTGGCAGCCAGCCAGCAAAACTTTCTGCTCGTACGTGTGGATGACCTCTCCTCGGATTCTCCTCAATTGATCGAGGCCTGGGCAGTCTTTACGGCTTATTCAGACCCGCCGCAGATCATGTTCATGCCCCTCTACCCCACTTATGACGGTCAGAAAAACAAAACCCTTGAAACTGCCTTTGGCATCGGCAGCAATGGCATGCTGACGAGCCGCCTGCGTGAAACGATCAGTAAGCAATACAACTTTTCTCTCAACGGCCAGATCGTTATCGACAGCACCGGTTTTGAAGGGCTGGCAGGCTGGCTGGGTATTTCCGGGCTGCAAGTGAGTTCCATTCCTCCCAGTTCAGAAGAGGATGTGCACACGACTTTGCTTGCCAGCCAGTATTTTTTGCAAAACATTTGCGCCCAACTTCAGGGGGGCCAGGCGATGACCCAATTTAACAACATCCAATGGTCCCGGCTCCTCCCGGCTCACTTTCAGACCGACCTGAGCTTCGAGCACTTGATGGCTTCCTGGGATCGCATTTTGCACGGCAGTGCGCCGCAGCAATGCACTGTACTCTCAAACGAATAAAACTCCTTCTATGCGAAAATACCTATACATCACCGTCTTCTTTTCAGGGCTGGCTTCGCTGGCCGTAGAGTTTGCCGCCTCACGTTTGTTGGGGAACTACTTTGGCACCTCCAATCTGGTCTGGGCCAGCATCGTGGGCCTGATCTTGATCTACCTGACTGCCGGTTACTTCATCGGCGGCGCCTGGGCGGACCGCTCGCCGCACTACGCCACCCTTTATGAAATTCTCGCCTGGGGAGCACTGGCAATCGGGCTGATCCCCATTGCCTCCCGGCCCATTTTGCGCCTGGCAGCCAACGCCTTCGATCAATTACAACTGGGTGTCCTGTTCGGTTCGTTCACAGCCGTGATGATTCTTTTTATCATCCCGGTCACGCTGATCGGCACAGCCTCCCCGTTTGCAGTGCGGCTTGCTCTGGATGACACCCAAAAGGCCGGCAAGATTTCTGGCCAGATCTACGCCATCTCCACCATCGGCTCTTTCATCGGCACTTTTTTGCCTGTGTTGGTGTTGATCCCAACCATCGGCACCTACCGCACCTTCCTCGTCATCGCCAGTTTGCTGCTTATCGTTGCCCTGATCGGCATCTACCTTGCCAAAGGATTGAAATCCCTGCTGGTACACCTGTGGATGCCCCTTGTGATCGCCTTGCTTTTCATATTTGGCGCCAGGGGCCTCGACAAAACCTCGCAAGGGGTCGTTTACGAAACTGAATCGGCTTATAACTACATTCAAGTGCTGCAGCAAGACGGCTACACCATGCTGCGGCTCAATGAGGGCCAGGGCATTCACTCCATTTATCAGGCCGATCAATACAACTTCAATGGCCCCTGGGAGCAGGTGCTGACGGCACCTTTCTTCAACCCGGCGCCGATCGCGCGCGACAGCATAAAATCAATGGCCATTGTCGGGCTGGCAGCCGGCACAACCGCCCGCGAAGCATTTGCAGCCTTCCCTAATATTCAGATCGACGGCATCGAGATCGACCCAAAGATCGTTGAGGTGGGCAAAGAATATTTTGACATGAACAACGCCCACCTGAACGTGATCGTACAGGATGGCCGCTGGGCTTTGGAAAAAAGCCACAAGAGTTACGACGTGATCAGCATCGACGCCTATCGCCCGCCTTACATCCCCTACTCGCTGACCACACAGGAGTTTTTTCAGATCGTTTACGATCATTTGAACGAAAACGGCGTCATGGTCATTAACATCGGGCGCGCACCGGAAGATCGACGCCTGATCGATTCGCTATACGCAACAGTTAAGACGATCTTCCCTACGATCTATGTCAGTGATCTCTCCGATTCTTACAATTCGGTTCTGTTTGCCACCAAACAACCCACCAGCGTGCAGAATCTGATCGATAATTATGCCCGGCTCTATCAAGACCCTGCCACCCCGCAGTTCGTGTTGCAGATCCTTTCGCATACCTACGATGGGCTGCAGCCTCCTGCAAGCGGCGGCATAATATTCACCGACGATCTCGCCCCGGTGGAACAGATCACCAATTCGATGGTTTTGAAATTTTTGCTCTCTGGAAAGGTAGATACACTGGAATGAAAATAATAAGATCCATTCTTCTGGTTCTCGTTACCGTCGCTCTCCCATTCGTACTGATGATGACCTCCATCCGAATTTTGCTGAACCCGGTTTTCCTGGATGTTGAATACAATCAGACCAATTTTCCCTCCGATGATTTTGGTTTCAGCAAGGCTGACCGCCTGCACTGGGGCAAACTCTCGCTTGATTATTTGGTTAACGATCAGGGAATCGACTTTCTGGCCAACCTGAAGTTCGACAGCGGCGAGCCGATCTACAATGAGCGCGAATTAAGCCACATGCTGGACGTGAAAAACCTCATCCAGGCAGCCCTGTTAGGTTGGTACATTGCCCTGGCGGCACTGGTTGTGATCGGAATATGGAGCTGGCGCGCCAAATGGTTCGCGCGCTTCTGGCGGGCCATTTCGAACGGCGGATTTCTGACCATCGCCGTGATCATTGCCATCCTGCTGGGCGTGGCCCTCAATTTCGATGCCCTCTTCCGCGGCTTCCATGCCATCTTCTTCACAGGCGACACCTGGCTCTTTTACATCAACGACACCCTCATCCGGCTCTTCCCTGAGAAGTTATGGTCAGACGCCTTCACATTTATGGGGGTATTCACGCTCGTCGGCGCTCTCTTGTGCGGTTTTCTGGGGGCCAGAGCGGCCAATAAATTACAGGCGCAAAACAGGTAATATAAAAGAGGCCAGCCAAATGAACTGCACCCCAAAAGTTGGACACAAAATCCAACAGAAAGGGTGCAGTTTTAA